>JBKECN010000010.1:0-78775 GCA_047974565.1 Actinomycetales bacterium | reverse complement strand
TTCCTGGTGGCGCCCGGCCTGATGGAGTTGTCCATCTTCGGCCTGGCACTGCCGTGGTGGTTGTTGTGGCTGTGCCCCTACCCGCTGCTGCTGGCGATCGGCTGGGGGTATGTCTGGGCGGCCGAGCGGGCCGAACGGGACTACGCGGATCTGGCCGGACGATGAGCCAGTCGGCCCTGGTGGCGGTCTCGGTGAGCACCCTGGTGATACTCACCGTGGCCATCGGGGCGATGGGCTTGCGGATCTCACGCACCACCGGCGACTTCATGGTGGCCTCGCGGGCCATCTCCCCGCGCGCCAACGCCTCGGCGATCAGCGGGGAGTACCTCTCGGCGGCCAGCTTCCTCGGGGTCGCCGGGCTGGTCCTGGTGGGCGGGGTCCACATGTTGTGGTTCCCGATCGGGTACACGGCCGGATATCTGGCTCTGCTGTGTCTGGTGGCCGCCCCGCTGCGCCGCTCCGGCGCCTACACCCTGCCCGACTTCGCCCAATGGCGGCTCGGCTCGGCCCGGGTGCGCAGGGTGTGCGCGCTGCTCGTGGTGGGTGTCGGCTGGCTGTACCTGCTGCCGCAGATGCAGGGCGCCGGCCTGGCCTTGCGTTCGGTCGGCGGCACGCCCGCCTACGTGGGGTCGCTCGCCGTGGCCGGGGTGGTGCTGCTCAGCGTGCTGGCCGGAGGGATGCGCTCGGTCACCCTCGTGCAGGTCTTCCAGTACTGGCTCAAGCTGTTCGCGATCAGTGTGCCGATCGTGCTGATGGCGGCGCTGTGGTGGCAGAGCAGCCCGCGCGAGTCGATCGACTCCCAGCCCCCGGTCGCGACGGCGCCGGTGCAGGCCGTGACGACGGACCCGGTCCGACTGACCACCGCCGAGGTCACCCGGATCCAGGTGGACGGCGTCCTGGACGGGCGGGAGGTCTCCGGCCTGATCGAGTTGCGTCCTGGACATACCGTGACGGTGGCGGCCGGCACCTCCTTGCGAGTGCCCCCCGGGCAGCCGATTCCCACCGCGGAGCAGCTTCGCGGGGCCCGGTCGCTGGATCCTTCAGGCTCGACGGCAACCAGCCTGTACCGCACCTACTCGCTGCTGCTCGCCTTGCTGCTGGGCACGATGGGGCTGCCACACGTCCTGGTCCGCTTCTACACGAACCCGGACGGGCGAGCCGCCCGGCGCACGGCGGCGACGGTGATCGGTCTGCTCGGGTTGTTCTATCTGTTCCCGCCCTTGTACGGGGCTCTGGGTCGGTTGTACACCCCGCACCTGCTGCTCACCGGACGGGTGGATGCGGTGGTGCTCGAACTACCTCGGTACCTGTTGCCCCACCCCTGGTCCGAGCTGAGCGTGGCACTGCTGGTCGCCGGGGCTTTCGCGGCCTTCCTGGCCACCTCCTCCGGTGTGGTGGTCACCGTGGCAGGCGTGCTCGCCCAGGATCTGTGGTGGTCCCCGGGCCGCACCGCGTGGGGCCGGCCGCTGCAGCCGCGCCCGGCGCGGCACCGGGACGGGGTGTCCAGGTTCCGGATCAGTGCCCTCTTCGCGGTGACGGTGCCGCTGGCCCTGTCCTTCGTGGCCACCCCCACATCGTTGGCCGGGACCATCGGCCTGGTCTTCGCGGTGGCTGCCTCCACCTTCAGTCCGCTGCTGCTGCTGGGGATCTGGTGGCGCGGGTTGACCGCCACCGGGGCGATTGCCGGGCTGTGCGTGGGCGGTGCCATCTCCATCGGCGCCCTGACCGCCACGGTGCTGCCCTTGGGGCTGAATCCGACCGCGGCCATGCTGCTCGCCCAGCCGGCCGCCTGGGCGGTGCCCACCACCTTCGCCACCATGGTGCTGGCCTCGCGCCTGAGCCGTTCCCAGCGGGTCGAGGCCGGCGCGGTGATGGCGCGCCTGCACACCCCTGAGCGGATCTCCGGCGCGCACCGGCCGACCCAGTAACCCCACCGCGGGCCCGTTCGCGAGCCGATTGGCATCTCGAACGCCGGCGACCGTCCGTCCGCCGAACCTGCCGCTCGGCGCAGCCGAACAACCGTTGACCGCGAGTTCCGCCATTCCGCTTGGCATCCACTCAGCGAACCGCGACAGTCGATACACACCGCGGGGACGAGCCAAGGAGGTCTCACCCATGTCCACGTCCGCGGGGCCGAACAAGGCTGAACGGCCCCTGTTAACCCACGCCGAGGTCTATGCCTCTCCGGAGTTCGCAGCACTCCGCCACCGATTCCGGTCCTTCATCTTTCCGCTGACCGCCGCATTCCTGGCATGGTATTTCCTCTATGTCCTGTTGGCGGCCTTCGCCCCGTCCTTCATGGCGATCAAGGTCTTCGGCAACATCAACGTCGGGATGGTTTTTGGTCTGCTGCAATTTGTTTCGACCTTCGCCATCACGATGTGGTATCGCCGGTGGGCCAACAACGTCTTCGACCCCGAGGCGGCGAAGATGCGCGCCCTGATTGAGGGAGAGCAATGATCCAGGCTGCTGCCACCACCACGACCGGCAACCCGGCAATCAATATCGCCATCTTCCTGACGTTCGTCGCGGTGACGATGACGATCGTCATCCGGGTCTCCCGCAACAACAAGTCGGCGGCCGATTTCTACGCCGGTGGCCGGTCCTTCTCCGGCACCCAGAATGGCATCGCCATTGCGGGTGACTACCTTTCCGCGGCGAGCTTCCTCGGCATCGCCGGGGCCATCGCCATCAACGGGTACGACGGCTTCCTCTACTCCATCGGCTTCCTCGTCGCGTGGCTGGTGGCACTGCTGCTGGTCGCCGAACTGCTGCGCAACACCGGCAAGTTCACGATGGCGGACGTGCTCAGCTTCCGGCTCAAGCAGCGCCCGGTGCGGATGGCCGCGGCCCTGGCCACGCTGAGCGTGTGCTTCTTCTACCTGCTGGCCCAGATGGCCGGCGCTGGTGGTCTGGTGTCCCTGCTGATGGGCTTCCACACACCACTGCAGAAGAACCTCACCATCGTCGTGGTCGGCTCCCTGATGATCGTCTATGTGCTCATCGGCGGGATGAAGGGCACGACCTGGGTGCAGATCATCAAGGCCGTGCTGCTCATCATCGGTGCGGGCATCATGACGATCTGGGTGCTGGCGACCTTCGGCTTCAACTTCTCCGGCCTGCTGGGTAGCGCGGTCGACACGGCCGCGGCCAACGGTGTGGTGGACCCGCAGAAGCTGCTCGAACCCGGACGCGCCTACGGCGGCTCGCTGACCAAGTCGATCAACTTCATCTCACTGTCGATGGCGCTGGTGCTGGGCACCGCGGGTCTGCCGCACGTGCTGATGCGCTTCTACACCGTGCCCACCGGCAAGGAGGCCCGCACCAGCGTGGTCTGGGCCATCTGGCTGATCGGCATCTTCTACCTGTTCACCCTGGTGCTGGGCTTCGGCGCAGCCGCCCTGGTGGGCGCGGACAAGATCAAGGCCGCCCCGGGAGCAGCCAACTCGGCGGCGCCACTGCTGGCCTACGAACTGGGCGGCACCGTCCTGCTGTCGGTGATCTCCGCGGTCGCCTTCGCCACCATCCTCGCGGTGGTGGCCGGCTTGGCGATCACCGCGGCCACGTCCTTCGCCCACGACATCTACGCCTCGGTGATCAAGCGCGGCACCGTGGACGCGGACTCCGAGGTCAAGGTGGCTCGCACCACCGTCGTGGTGATCGGCGTGCTGGCGATCATCGGCGGGATCTTCGCGCAGAACCAGAACATCGCCTTCCTCGTCGCCCTGGCGTTCTCGGTGGCGGCTTCGGCGAACCTGCCGACGATTCTGTACTCGCTGTTCTGGCCGGGCTTCACCACCCGCGGGGCGCTGTGGAGCATGTACGGCGGCCTGATCTCCTGCCTGGGCCTGATCATCTTCTCCCCGGTGATGAGCGGCAAGGTGGACCCGACCACCGGGGCGAGCCTGTCCCTCATCCAGAACACCGCGATCGACTTCCACTGGTTCCCGCTGGAGAACCCGGGCATCGTGTCGATCCCGCTGGCCTTCCTGCTCGGCTTCCTGGGCTCGAAGCTCTCCAAGCCCGAGCCGAACCACACCGAGAAGATGATGGAGATGGAGGTCCGCTCGCTCACCGGTGCCGGCGCCGAGAAGGAGGTCGTGCACCACTGATCCCGCGGATCGCGACCCACTGATCCGCCGCGCCGAAACAAGCGCGCAGGAGCCCCCACCGGCGAGATCCGCCGGTGGGGGCTTCGTCGTCGCGGGCGCCGGCCGCGTCGGTGCGCGCCCCCTATCGGCGCCCACTGTCACGGTGCGGCGCCAGCGGCGTCCGCCTGCCCTACCGTGTTCGCCCATGACCTCCGTTACCTTCGCGACCCGGCCGCACTTCTGGCGAGTCATGGCCGGCGCCACCGTGGTGGGGGCCCTGTCCGGGGTGGCCTGCCTGGTCTTCCTGGTCGCCGAACACGTCCTGACCTCTCTGCTATGGGGCGAGAGCGCGGCACCGGCCGAGTTCTTCTCCGGATCGGTGGCGGCTGTGGTCATCGTGATGGCCAGCGCCGCCGGGGTGGGGCTACTCCGCTGGCGCAGCGGCCTGCACGGGCCCGACCCCAACTTCATCGGGGAGATGGTCGAGGGCGAGGTGGCTCCGCGGCGCGGCCTCTGGTACGCCGCCATCGGTTTGACCAGCCTGGTCGGGGGTGCCTCGGTCGGTCCGGAGGCACCCCTGGGCACGCTCGGTGGGGCCATCGGCACCACCGTTGGCAGACGGTACGAGAAGTCCGAAGACGCCACCGCCGACCTCACCTTCTCCGGCATCTCAGCCGTCTTCGGTGGCTTGGGGGCTTTTCCGTTCGCTGGGCCGGTGATGGCCTGGGAGGCGTACAACGAGCGGTGGCAGCAGGGGCCGCACCGGATGCTGCCCGGCATCGTCTCGGCCACTGCCGCCTTGGCCGTCATGTACCCCTTCCTGGGCGCGCCGTTCTTGGGCGTCTACCAGTTGGGCCGACCCGAATTGCAGGTCTGGTGGACGCTGCTGGCGGCCGCCCTGGGTGTGCTGGGGGCGGGGATCGGAGCGCTGGCCATCGTGGCGCTCGGGCTGGCCGGCAGGGCTGCCGCGAGGGTCCCGCACCCTGCGGCCAGGGCGCTGCTGGCCGGGGTGGCGGTGGCGGTGATCGGGTTCACCGTGCCGATGACCATGTTCTCCGGCCGGGACCAACTCAGCGGCGTCCTGGACCACCTGGACAGCCTGGGCCTGGGCTTCCTGGGCGCGCTGCTGCTGGCCAAGCTCGCGGCCTTCGCGATCTCCATGCGCTGGGGTTTCTTCGGCGGCCCGATCTTCCCGTTGGTCTTCCTCGGTGCCATTGCCGGAGCGATGGTGCACGTAGCGTTCCCCAGCATCCCGCTGGCGGTGGCGATGCCGTCGGTGGCAGCCGCGGTGGCGGCGTCCACGGTGCCCCTGCCGTTCATGGTCATGGTGCTGACGATGATGATGTTCGGCCTACCACTGGATCTGGCGGTGCTGCCCTCGGTGGCCGTGGTCACGTCCTTCGTCCTCGTGCAGGGCACCGGCCTGGCCACCACGTTGTCCACGATGGCCGCCGGCACCGGCAGGCAGTGACCACTCGGCCCGGGCGTGCCGGATCAGGGAGCCGCCCGAGCCTGCCGCGAGACCCACCACACCCCGCACCCGCAGCCGATCGCCAGCGCGGTGGCCGGCAGGAAGACCCACCACCACATGGCCAGATAGGCCGGCACGTATCCCCACGACGCGCCGGCGCGGCTGGCCCGGCCGGGATCGGGCGCCCAACTGCTCAGCGCGAGGGCGGCCAGGTCCATCAGCGCGAACCGGACCGGGGTGAGCAGCAGGTAGGCGGCGTAGCCGCCCAGCACACCGGCCACCACCGAGATCGGCCACCGTCCCAGGCCACCGCCGAACCACTCCAGCCCCGAACACACCCCCACCACGACGACGGCCGAAGCGGCCACCAGCGCGCCCAGCACCGTGGCCGAGGGCGGCAACGTCGGCCGGGGCAGGCCCGTCACCCCGTACGCCAGGTCGAGCAGACGAACCTGGTCGGCCACCAGTGGCACGCAGCACACCAGGGTGATCAATCGACCCCACCACCAGCGGCTCACCGCGAGGGTCAGCGCGCACACCCCCAGGGCCACCACCGCCGCCGTCGCCACGGCCACTACTGATGCCAGCGCAGGCTGCGCGCCCACGTCACCAGCCACCCCGAACACCACCCCGCCCCCGATCCCCGCCAGCGCGATCCGGCGACGAACCGCCAGGGTGGCCATCGCCGCGGCGAGGATTGTCGTGGACCACAGCAGCGAGTCGTATGACCAGTAGTTGGCGTCGGGGGTCCACACCGGCACCGTGGACTCACCGGGGGCTCCGAAGCGCCGCGCCTCCACACTCCACAGGACCGCCTGCGGCAGCAGGACGGCCACGTACACGGTCAAGGCAAGCAGCCCCCAGCCCAGCCGACGGGGCCGCGGCGAGGGCGTGGGAGCCCGCGGGCCGTCATCGCCCGCCGGGTCGGACGGCGGCGGCACGAAATCGGGGCCACGCCGTGGTTGACCTTCAGACACCCCCGCAGCCTGCCACGACGGGCTCGAGTGCACCTGCGCTGCTGGTCCGGCACGGCCAGGCACCAAGGCAGTCCAACGGCCGGGCATGACAACGGCCGGGCATGACCCCGGCACCCCAGCGTCGCAGTGGCATCAGCCGAGGCAGGTGTGCTTGGGTGAGTCGATGCCGCAGGTGCAGTCCACTGCGTGGGTGCCGCTCCCACCGACCGAGGCCTTCGCGGTCTCCCAGACCACGGGCGCGCTGCGGCTTCAGTGGGACCCCTTCATCAGAGCCCAACACCTCATCGACGCCGATCGGCCCGCGGTGGGAGTTCGGACGTGGACCAGGGCACGCCTCGGACCGTCGATGATCAGCGAGTACCGGTCGTACCGGCCACCCACCAGCGTCGGGATGACCATGGTCCGCGGTCCCTGGTTCTTCGAGGCCTTCGGCGGCGGCTGGCGCTTCAACGGCGAGACCCGCGACTCGGTGCCAGGCACTCGGGCCCGGTGGAAGTACACCTTCACCGTGCGGCCCCGGTGGCTGGCACGGGTGGGCGAGCCGATCGGACTCTGGCTGCTGGGCCGGGAGATCGACGCCCGGATCCGGGCGTTCGCGCGTGCCTGCGCCGACGCTCGAATCGTCGCCGCAGCATGTGACGGCGACGCCGGTTCCTCGTCGGCGGGCGTCGAGGAGGACAGGTAGCCCGGGGTGCCACCCGCCCGGCACCCCGGGCTGCCACCACTCACCATCGGCCAGTCTTGTGGGGTGGGGCCGCGAGGCGACTCGGGGTGGCGCCAGCGCAGCGACCCACGGGGGACGCCGGGGATGCAACCCACCGTCACGCAGTCGAAGCTACTGAGGATGAGGTCTCATGGCCGCCACATCTGACCCTCCGCCATCCGAACGTGCCTGCCCACGGCCCACCCCCGCGCGCTGGCCGAGCGCCTCAAGACAGGAACCGATGGTCCTGGGCATGATCGCCGGCGCGAAGCCCGGGCGTCGCGGGTTCCTATTTGCCCGTTCCCGGACCTGCCTGCTCAGTCTCGTCAGCGGCATGGTGTGATGGACCACACGTCCCCGATCGCCGCACCGACCGCACGGACCGCTCGCCGCGTGATGCCCACCGCCCACCGACGAGGCGGGCTTCGCAACCCCTTCGCAACCTGTGGACGACTAGGGTTCACAAGCACCGGAGATGACCTCATCAGGAAGGACAAGGATGTCCGAGGACAGCACCCAGCAGAGCTACCCGCCCAGTGACGAGTTCGCGGCCAATGCCGTGGCCGGAGCCGACCTCTACGACGAGGCCAAGGCGGACCGCCTTGCGTTCTGGGCCAGGCAGGCCCGCGAACTGCTCGACTGGAACACCGACTTCACCGAGACCTTGGACTGGTCGCAGGCGCCTTTCGCGAAATGGTTCGTCGGTGGCGAACTGAATGTCGCGTACAACTGCGTCGACCGTCACGTCGAGGCCGGCAATGGCGATCGGGTGGCGATCCACTTCGAGGGCGAGCCAGGCGATACCCGCACGATCACCTACAGCCAGCTCAAGGACGAGGTCAGTCGGGCCGCCAACGCCCTGCTCGCGCTCGGTGTGGGCAAGGGCGACCGGGTGGCGATCTACCTGCCGATGATCCCCGAGGCCGCGATCGCCATGCTCGCCTGTGCCCGGATCGGAGCCCCGCACTCGGTCGTCTTCGGCGGCTTCTCTGCCGACGCAGTGCGCTCGCGCTGTGAGGACGCCGAGGCCAAGGCCATCATCACCGCCGACGGCGGCTACCGCCGCGGGTCGCCCTTCGCGCTCAAGGCCACCGTCGACACCGCCCTGGACAAGGGCGCGGAGACGGTGAGCCATGTGCTCGTGGTCAAGCGCACCGGCCAGGACGTCGCCTGGACCGAGGGCCGGGACGTGTGGTGGGACGAGGCCCTGGAGCAGGCCTCCCCCGAGCACACCCCCGAGCCGATGGACGCCGAGCACCCGCTGTTCATCCTCTACACCTCCGGTACCACCGGCAAGCCCAAGGGCATCCTGCACACGTCCGGCGGCTTCCTCACCCAGACCGCGTATACCCACCGCAATGTCTTCGACCTGCGTCCGGAGTCCGACGTGTACTGGTGCACGGCCGATGTCGGCTGGGTCACCGGGCACTCGTACATCGTCTACGGGCCGACGGCCAATGGCGCCACCCAGGTGATGTACGAGGGCACCCCGGACACCCCACACAAGGGCCGCTGGTGGGAGGTCGCCCAGAAGTACGGCGTCACCATCCTCTACACCGCGCCCACGGCCATCCGGACGTTCATGAAGTGGGGCGAGCAGATCCCCGCGGAGTACGACCTGAGCAAGATCCGGGTGATGGGCTCGGTCGGCGAGTCGATCAACCCCGAGGCCTGGCGCTGGTACCACCGGGTGATCGGTGGCGGCACGGCTCCGATCGTCGACACCTGGTGGCAGACCGAGACCGGGGCGATCATGATCAGCCCGCTGCCCGGGGTCACCTCGCTCAAGCCGGGGTCGGCTCAGCAGCCCCTGCCGGGCATCTCGATCGACGTGCTCGACGAGATGGGTGCTCCGCTGGAGAACGAGACCACCGGCTTCCTCGTTCTCACCGAGCCGTGGCCGTCGATGCTGCGTGGCATCTGGGGTGACCCGGAGCGCTACAAGGACACCTACTGGTCGCGTTTCGAGAACATGTACTTCGCCGGTGACGGCGCCAAACGCGATGAGGACGGCGACATCTGGCTGCTGGGCCGGGTGGACGACGTGATGAACGTGTCCGGGCACCGGCTGTCCACAGCCGAGATCGAGTCGGCGCTGGTCTCCCACGACGCCGTCGCGGAGGCGGCCGTAGTGGGTGCCGCCGACGAGATGACCGGCCAGGCGGTCTGCGCCTTCGTCATCCTGCGTGAGGGAGTGGACGGCAGCGACGAGGACAGCCTCATCCTCGACCTGCGCAACCACGTGGCCAAGGAGATCGGTGCCATCGCCAAGCCCAAGAAGGTGATGATCGTCCCCGAGTTGCCCAAGACCCGCTCCGGCAAGATCATGCGCCGTCTGCTCAAGGACGTGGCCGAGCATCGGGACGTCGGCGACGTGACCACCCTGGCCGACTCGTCGGTGATGGGCCTGATCAGCAAGGGGATGAGTTCGGGAGCATCCAGCTGAATCTGCGTGTCCGTGCGAATGGCCGTACCCGCCGGGTGCGGCCATTCGGCTGTCCGGTGGTGTGCTGACGGCAGGTCCCGCAAAGGGCGCGGCCGGGCGCGGGTGACCTTGGCTGGAGTCCGTACCGGTCGCCCGACCACCGCCAGCGAACTGTTTCTCGGCCTCCCCTGCTGCCGCAACCCCCCCGCAACCCCGCCGAGGCGGACCCGGTGGACACTTTCCCGTCTGTGGGACCGATTTCCGTACACCAGACCCGGCCCACCATCAGCGGGGCGACCCAGACCAACCCAGTGAACACTTCTGCGTCTGTGGGACCCATTTCCGTACATCAGACCCCGCCCACCCACCGTCGAGGCGACCAAGACCAACCCAGTGAACACGTCTGCGTCTGAGGGACCCCTTTCCGTACACCCGACCCCGTCGGCAACCACAGGCGCAACCGAAGCCACACCGGCACCTGGCGTGACGCTCGGCGCGGCCCGTGACACTGACATCTCGCGGCCACGGGCGCACCTTCGCGACCAGGGTGACGTTTGGCCACCCGGCGACGCCGCCACCGACCAAGCCAGCCGGCACCTGGTGACCGAGGAACCCCCGAGGCCGACCCAGTGCACACTTTCGCGTCTGTGGGAGCCATTTCCGTACATCAGACCCCGCCCACCCACCGGCGAGGCGACCCAGGCCAACCCAGTGAACACTTCTGCGTCCCTGGGACCCATTTCCGTACACCGGGCCCCGTCGGCAACCACGTGCGCAACCAACGCCACACTGGCACCTGGCGTGACGCTCGGCGCGGCCCGTGACACTGACATCTCGCGGCCACGGGCGCACCTTCGCGACCAGGGTGACGTTTGGCCACCCGGCGATGCCGCCGCCCGCGCCTCCCAGGCCGACACCTGGTGACCGAGGAACCCCCGAGGCCGACCCAGTGGACACTTTCGCGTCGTGGGAGCCATTTCCGTACATCAGACCCCGCCCACCCACCAGCGAGGCGACCCAGACCAACCCAGTGAACACTTCTCCGTCTGTGAGACGCGTTTCCGTACACCAGACCCCGTCGGCAACCACGTGCGCAACCGAAGCCACACTGGCACCTGGAGTGACGCTCGGCGCGGCCCGTGACACGGAAATGTCACGGCCACGGGCGCCCGTTCGTGACCAGGGCGACGTTTGGCCACCCGGCGACGCCACCACCACCGCGACCGAGCCGACACGTCGTGGCCAAAGGAACCGCCCCAGACCAACCCAGTGAACACTTTTGCGTCTGTGAGACGCGTTTCCGTACACCAGACCCCGTCGGCAACCACATGCGCAACCAACGCCACACTGGCACCTGGAGTGACGCTCGGCGCGGCAGGTGGCACGGACATCTCGTAGCCACGGGCGCACCTTCGTGACCAGGGTGACGTTTGGCCACCCGGCGTCACCACCACCTCCAGCGCACAGAGCCCCGCACCCACCGTCCGCAGCCGGCCCGAGTCAGCCAGGCAGCGCTTCGAGCAGCCGCAGCCACAACTCGCTGGCCGTCGGATAACTGGGGACCGCGTGGCGCAGGGCCGGCACGGGCACGGCCCCGACGATGGCGACCGTGGCGGCGTGAACGAGCTCGGCGACTTCCGGACCCACGAAGGTCGCTCCGAGCAGAACCCCCGAGGAGTCCACCATCAACATCGCCTCGCCAGTCGCATCGTCCTGCAGCAGCGCGGCACCCGCGGCGGAGGTGAAGGGCACCTGGCTGACCGTGAACTGGCGGCCCTCGCGTTGCGCCTGTGCCTGGGTGAGGCCGACGCTGGCCACCTGCGGCATGGTGAACACCACTTGGGGGACGGGCACCACGTCCGGCACCACCGGTCGCGGACGTCCCTGGGCCTCGGCCGCCAACCGCTCACCGAGTACCCGGCCGCGGTACTTGCCCCAGTGGGTGAGCGCGGGTTCGCCACTGGCGTCGCCGACCGCGAGCAGCCAGTCCGGCAGGGAGCCCCCGATCACGTCCTGGGATGTGACCCCCACCCGCTCGAGACCGAGGCCCGACAGCCGGGGCCGACGTCCCAGGGCCAGCAAGAGCTCGTCGGCGACCAGTTCCGCCTCGCCGATGCCCAGGTACACCGGGCCACCATGCACGTGACCGATACCTGTCTGTGCGGGCGCATCCCGCCGACACGAGGTGACCTGCGTGTTCAGCCGCACGTCGACACCTTGCCCGCGCAGCGAGGTGAGGACCGCCTCACCGGCGAAGGGTTCGAAGGGGGCCAGCAGCCGCTCCCCCCGGACCAGCATGGTGACCCGCGCACCCAGCGCATTCATCCAGACCGCGGCCTCGCAGGCCACCACGCCACCCCCGACGATCGCCAGCCGCTCGGGGATCTCCACCACGCCGGTGACATCCCGCGAACCCCAGGCGTGCACACCCGCGTACAACTCCGGGACCACCGGCACGCTGCCGGTGGCCAGCGCGACGGCTCGGCGGGCGGTGATCCGACGGACGCCGTCCGGGCCATGCACCTCGACCACCCGTTCACCGACCAGCCTCGCAGTACCACGTACCACCGGGATCCCCACCGACTCGGCCCAGCCGACCTGGCCGGCATCGTCGTAGTGCGCCACCCAGTCATCGCGGCGACGCAGCAGCTCATCCACCTGGAGCTGCGGAGTGCTGATTCCGGGCAGATGAGAGGCGGTTTCGCGCACCTCGATCGGGCGCAGCAGCGCCTTGCTGGGCATGCACGCCCAGTACGAGCACTCTCCTCCCAGCAGTTCCTCCTCCACCAGCACCGCACTCAGTCCGCTGTCGCGGGTGGCGTAATCGGCGAGGTTCTCCCCCGCCGGGCCACCCCCGATGACGACCAGGTCCACTTCGTCGGGAGCGTGGTTCGCGGTCATCGCCCCGCCCGCCCGGTCGAGCCCGGCCGGGCGCTGGGCCGCCCGGCACGTCGAGTGCCGGGCAGCGAGCCCGAGTTGCGCGGACGGTGCCGGGGGCGCGGCCCAGATCCAGACGGGCCCGGGCATCCAGACGGGTCTGGGCGGGTGACACCTCCCAGGGCTGGCCGACCGGCGGCGACTCGCAGCCAGGCGACCTGGCCGCACTGATGGATTGTGGTCGTCATCCGGCCAGTCTCGCCCATCCGCTGATTCCCGGCGTCTCCCCCGCCGGAGCACGTACCCACCGGTCGGTGCACGCCCGAGTCCCGTCCGGACCGCTCGACATCGCAGGGCCGACGACACAGCCCCAGATGGTCGGCCCCCAAGCATCGGGCTCCAGACCGGCAGACCACTTAGCCACCCGCACCCCGCCCCCGCGAGCGCCTTCCACGTGCTCGCGACCACCCAGTGCACGAAGCCCCGCACCCCGACGACGGGCACCACGCCGGCCCACGAGTGTTTGCCCGAAGGTGTCCCCCGAGCCACCCACTCGCTACCAGACGGGTCGATCATTCTGGACATGATGAACAGGCCAGCACGCCACCTGCCAGACCTGACGACGGGTATGTCCCGGCGCTCGATGCTCACCGGATTCGGCTCGGCCACCCTGCTGGCAACTTCGACACTCGCCACCACGCCGACACCAGCCTCGGCGCAGACCAGGTTCGGGGCCCGCCAGAACGTCTCGGGCCGCCCCGCGCTGACCAGCGGCGCGAGCACCGGCGATGTCACCAGCACCCGGGCCACCCTGTGGGCCCGCGCGGACCGGCCGTCCCGGCTGGTGGCGGTCGTACACGGGCCGGGCCGATCCCGCAGACGGGTAGACGGGCCCTGGGCCGGCCCGGCATCCGACTACACCGCCACGATCGATCTGCGCGACCTGCTGCCAGGCCGGGAGTACACGGTCACCGTCGGCTTCGAGACCGATCGCGGAATCCGCGGGCAACACACCGACGTGCACCTGCGCACCGCGAGCACCCGGCCAGCCGCCCAGTCCTTCGTGTGGACCGGCGACACCTGCGGCCAGGGCTGGGGCATCAACCCCGACCTGGGCGGGCTGCGCGCCTACCGGGCCATGCACCAGACCCGGCCCGACTTCTTCCTGCACTCCGGGGACACTGTCTACGCCGACAGTCCGATCAGCGAACAGGTCACCGAACCGGACGGCCAGGTCTGGCGCAACCTCGTCACCCCCGAGGTGAGCAAGGTCGCCGAGACCCTCGGCGAGTTCCGCGGACGGCACCGGTACACCCTGATGGACGAGAACGTGCGCGCCTTCTACGCCGACGTTCCGCTCGTGGCCCAGTGGGACGACCACGAGACGACGAACAACTGGTACCCGGGCGAGATCCTGTCCGACGAGCGCTACACCGAACGCCGGGTGGACGTGCTCGCTGCCCGCGCCCGGCAGGCCTTCTGGGAGTATCAGCCGATCGGGCGAGCCTCCCGCAAGAGCCCGGGCCGGATCTACCGCACCATCCGCCGCGGTGCTCAGCTCGACCTGTTCTGCCTGGACATGCGCACCTTCAAGAGCCCCAACACCGACAACCTCGAGCCGTACCGCACCCCGATCCTGGGCGCCGAGCAGACGGACTGGCTGATCCGCGGCGTCACCCGTTCCCGGGCGAGGTGGAAGGTGATCGCCGCCGACCTTCCCCTCGGCCTCATCGTCCCGGACGGTCCAGGTGCCCAGGAGGCCATCTCGAACAGCTCACCGAGCGCTCCCCTGGGTCGCGAGCTGGAGATCGCCCAGGTGCTCGCCGCAATCCGCCGGGCCGGGGTTCGCAACGTGGTCTGGCTGACCGCGGACGTGCACTACTGCGCCGCTCACCACTACGACCCGTCTCGGGCAGCGTTCACCGACTTCAACCCGTTCTGGGAGTTCGTCGCCGGGCCGATCGCGGCCGGCAGCTTCGGGCCCAACACCCTTGACCCCACCTTCGGGCCGCGGGCCGATTTCATCCAGACCGGCGCCTACCCGAACGCCTCCCCCCGCTCGCTCACCGGGCAGTTCTTCGGGCACGTCGACATCGCCACTGACGGCGTCCTGACGGTCTCCCTGCGGGACGGCACCGGGGCGGTCCTGTACTCGCGCAGCCTGGAGCCGCAGATCCGCTGACCACCTTTGCGGCGGTCAGCACCACAACCCACCACGCGCGCCTACGCTGAGATCCTTCGCCGGAGACGAGGGAGAGTCGGCACGCCATGAGCAGAACGCAGGAGATCGGTCAGGCGACGGCCGAGCACATCGAGCTCACCGAGAGCTACGCCGCGCACAACTACCATCCGCTGCCGGTGGTGTTGCACAGCGGTAAGGGCGCCTTCGTCACCGACGTGGACGGGCTCGACTATCTCGACTGCCTGGCCGGCTACTCGGCGTTGAACTTCGGGCACTGCCACCCGCGGCTGGTGGAGGCCGCCCGCGACCAGGTGGGCCGGCTCACCCTCACCAGCCGCGCCTTCTACAACGACCAGCTCTCGACGTTCAGCCGTGACCTGGCCCAGTTGTGCGGCAAGCAGATGATTCTGCCGATGAACTCCGGTGCCGAGGCGGTCGAGACCGCGGTCAAGGTGGCCCGGCGGTGGGGCCACGAACGCAAGGGCATCGCCGACGACGCCGGCACCATCATCGTGATGGCCGACAACTTCCACGGCCGCACCACCACCATCGTCAGTTTCTCCACCGACGAGGACGCCCGCACCGGCTACGGGCCGTTCACCCCGGGCTTCCGGCTGGTCCCCTTTGGCGACGCCGAAGCCCTCGAGGCGGCCATCGACCAGGACACCATCGGGGTGTTGCTCGAGCCGATCCAGGGCGAGGCCGGAGTGATCATCCCACCGGACGGCTATCTGCGTCAGGTGCGCGAGATCTGTTCCCAGCGCGGCATTCTGATGATCGCGGACGAGATCCAGTCGGGCCTGGCCCGCACCGGGGAGACCTTTGCCTGCGACCATGAGCAGGTGGTGCCGGACATGTACATCCTCGGCAAGGCACTGGGCGGGGGGATCATGCCGGTGTCCGCGGTGGTCGCGGACATCGACGTGCTGGGGGTGATCACTCCCGGGTCGCACGGCTCGACCTTCGGCGGCAACCCGCTGGGGGCGGCGATCGGTATCGAGGTGGTGGCGATGCTGCGCTCGGGCGAGTTCCAGCAGGCGGCCCGCGACCGCGGCCGCCAACTCGCCGACGGGCTTGGCACCCTGGTCGGCCAGGGCCTGACCGCCCTGCGCTGCCGGGGCCTGTGGGCCGGCCTGGACGTCGACCCTTCGCTGATGTCCGGTCGCGACCTGGCGCATCGCCTGCTCGACCACCGGATCCTGGCCAAGGACACCCACGGCTCGACGTTGCGCCTGGCCCCGCCGCTGGTGGCCAGCGAGGCGGACATCGATCAGTTGGTGGAGTCGGTCGCGGTGTGCCTGGGCAAGTGATTCCTGCGCCGCCGTGGCTGGCCGCCGGGCGCGTCCAACCTCCGCGCGCCGAGGTGGGCTGCAAGGCACACTCGTGAGATGAGGATCGACGAGCCGTACCAACCGGGTGAGCCGTGGCGCCAGGCGCTTGCCGAGCATGCGCGTAGCCGCCGCCCGGCGATCATCGCGGTGTTCGTGCTGCTCGCCTTCGTCCCGATATTCAGCATCGCCGTCGTGGCAGCCACGCTGACGCTGACCGTGATGCAGACCACGTGGGCCTCCGGGTCGGACCCGGAGGCCACCGCGCCGTTGAGTCCCAGTGATCACGGCGGCTACCTCACCGGAGACCCGGCGGCCGAGGTCGTCGTCACCGAGTACGTGGACTACATGTGCCCGGCCTGCAAACAGTTCCACGACCAGACGGGCCGGGACCTGCAGACTCTGGTCGACGACGGCCGGATTCAGCTGGAGTACGTGCCGATCGCCATCCTCGACGACGAAGCCACGGACGTCGGGTCCTCCTCCCGGGCGGGCGCCGCCGCCTACTGCGTGCTGGCGCACGCCCCGGGCACTTCTTGGCCTTTCACGACGAGTTGTTCGCCCGGCAGCCGCCCCTGGAGGGTGACGGCTGGGACGAGCAGGAACTCGCGGTCTTGGGCACCGATCTCGGCGTGCCCCAGAGCGTCCTGGACTGCATGGGCGACGGGCAGATGGACAACTATGTGGCGGCGCAGACGAGCAGCGCCCTGGCATCTGGGGTGCGGTGGACGCCGGGCCTGCTGGTCAACGGCGAACTGGTCGACACGGCGAGCGGGCAGAGTTTCGACGACGCCCTGAACACGGCGCTGGAAGCCGCGGACAACTGAACTCGGGTCGGCCGGCCCGCCGCTGTCGCGACCGGTGACCTCGCCCACCAACCTCACCTGGCCGCCGACCACACGGCCCGCCGCTGTCGCGACCGGTGGCCTCGCCCACCGACCTCACCTGGCCGCCGACCACACGGCCCACCCACCGCGCGAACCAGCCCCAGCCACACGCGCAAAGCCACCAGCCAGACCGCGCGAAACCAGCTCATCCACACCCCGCGAACCCGCCCAGCCGCACCACACAAAGGCGCCCAGCCGCACCCCGCAAACGCGCCCAGCAGCACCACGCGAACCCGCCCAGCAGCACCACGCGAACGCGCCCATCTGATGGTGAGCGGTAACCGTTACGATGCGGACACCACGCCACGCCCGGCCGAGCACCGCACTCGCACCATGGAGGTTCCCCTCATGCCCCAGACCGTTAAGGGAGTCATCGCCCGCAGCAAGGGTGCTCCCGTGGAGGTCACGGACATCGTCATTCCCGACCCGGGGCCAGGTGAGGCCGTCGTGAAGGTGGATGCCTGCGGGGTCTGCCACACCGACCTGCACTACCGCGAGGGCGGCATCAACGACGACTTCCCCTTCCTGCTGGGTCACGAGGCCGCCGGCATCGTCGAAGCCGTCGGCGAGGGGGTCACCAACGTGGCGCCGGGCGACTTCGTCATCCTCAACTGGCGCGCGGTCTGCGGTACCTGCCGGGCCTGCGCCAAGGGCAAGCCCTGGTACTGCTTCGCCACCCACAACGCCTCGCAGAAGATGACGCTGACCGACGGCACCGAACTGTCTCCGGCACTGGGTATCGGCGCTTTCGTCGAGAAGACCCTCGTGCACTCCGGGCAGTGCACCAAGGTCGACCCGAACACCTCGCCGGCCGCGGCGGGCCTGCTCGGCTGCGGAGTGATGGCCGGGTTCGGCGCCGCGGTGAACACCGGCGGGATCGGCCGCGGCGACTCGGTGGCCGTGATCGGCTGCGGCGGGGTCGGGGACGCGGCGATCGCCGGGGCCCAGGTGGCTGGCGCGACGACGATCATCGCGATCGACCTCGACGACCGAAAGCTGGAGTGGGCCAAGGGATTCGGGGCCACGCATACCGTGAACTCCGGTGAGGTGGACGCGGTGGAGGCGGTGCGCGAGCTCACCGGCGGCCACGGCGCGGACGTCGTCATCGAGGCGATCGGCCGTCCCGAGACGTACGAGCAGGCCTTCTACATGCGCGATCTGGCGGGCACGGTCGTGCTGGTCGGCGTACCCAACCCGACGATGCGGATCGAACTCCCGCTGATCGAGATCTTCGGTCGCGGTGGGGCGTTGAAGTCGAGCTGGTACGGCGACTGCCTGCCGAGCCGCGATTTCCCGATGCTCATCGACCTGTACAACCAGGGCCGCTTCGACCTGGACGCCTTCGTCACCGAGAAGATCAGCCTCGGCGATGTCGAGGAGGCCTTCACCAAGATGCACCACGGTGACGTGCTGCGCTCGGTCGTGGAGCTGGACCGGTGAGCGCCCGGATCGATAACCAGGTCACCTCGGGCACCTTCAGCCTGGATGGCGGTACCTGGGAGGTCGACAACAACGTCTGGATCGTCGGCGACGACTCCGAGTGCGTGGTGATCGACGCCGCGCACGCCGCGGACGCGATCCTGGGCCATCTCCAGGGCCGCACACTCACCGCGATCCTGTGCACGCACGGCCACAACGACCACATCAACGCGGCCAAGGACCTCGCCGACGCCACCGGCGCCCCCATCCTGCTGCACCCGGACGACCGGGTGTTGTGGGATCAGGTCTACGACGTCCCGCCGGACGGCGACCTCACCGACGGTGGCGTGATCAGCGTCGGGGGCGTGGAGTTGCACGTCCTGCACACCCCGGGTCACGCCCCGGGTGCGGTCTGCTTCTACGTCCCGGCCCTGTCGACGCTGTTCAGCGGCGACACCCTGTTCAAGGGGGGCCCGGGGGCCACCGGACGTTCCTTCTCGAGTTTCGACACCATCATCGACTCGCTCAAGGCCAAGGTGCTCACCCTGCCTCCGGAGACGGTCGTGCGCACCGGACACGGAGACAGCACGACGATCGGCGAAGAGGCACCGAACCTGGACGAGTGGATCACCCGAGGGCATTGACGTGCTGCCCAGCTTCGGCCACGCGCCACTGCTGCCGGCCGTGGCCCAGGAGCAGCCGAACCGGCGGCGCCAGCATCCCGAGATGCTGCTACCCCGGGGCGGTCAGGACCTCATCGTCTCCAGCGGCCTCTATGTCGATGGGGTTCGCCGCGAGGACGTCCAGGACATCCGTGAGGCCCTGGCCACCGCACGCAGGGAGCACGGCTTCGTCTGGATAGGCCTGTGGGAGGCCACCGAGGAGGAGTTCGCCGACATCGCCGCCCAGTTCGAACTCCCCGAACTTGCCGTGGAGGATGCGGTGTCGGCGCACCAGCGGCCCAAGCTGGAACGCTACGGACGGGATCTGCTCTTCGCCATCATCAAGCCGGTCTGCTACCTGGACGAGCCCGAGGAGGTGGACGTCGCCGAGCTCGCCGTCTTCGTCGGTCCGCACTTCGTCATCACCGTGCGGCACGGCCGCACCGACATTCCCGCCGTCGCCCGCCGGAACCTGGAGGCGGACCCGGAGCGCCTGCGCGCCGGCCCCGGCGCGGTGTTGCACGAGATAACCGACCTGACCGTGGACGGCTATCTGGCCACCGTGGGCGCCATCACCATCGACATCGACCAGATCGAAGAGCAGGTCTTCGGCGGCGACGGGGGCGACCACTCCGAGCGGATCTACAAGCTCAAGCGGGAGGTGCTGGAGTTCCGTCGTGCGGTGAGCCCGCTGGTCGAACCCCTGGACCGGCTGGCCGCGCACCGGCACATCAGTTTCGGCGACGACATCTGGCTGCTGTTCCGGGACGTGCACGACCATGCGGTGCGAGCCGCGGAGGAGATCGACCAGTTCAACGCCATGCTCACCGACGTGCTGCAGGCCCAGCTGGCCCAGGTCGGGGTGCGCCAGAACGCGGTGGCGATGCGCCAGAACGAGGACATGCGCAAGATCTCGGCCTGGGCGGCGATCGGGCTGGTGCCCACCGTGCTGGCCGGGGTCTTCGGAATGAACTTCGACACGATGCCCGCCGTGCACTGGCGGTACGGCTTCTTCGCCCTGCTCGGCGTCGGGCTGATCGCCTGCGTGAGCCTCTACACGACCTTCCGCAGGAACGGCTGGTTGTAGGCCAGGCACCCAGCGGCACCGAGGGTCTGGTGTACGCAATGGTGCGCCAGGGACGCAACAGTGTTCACTGGGTTGGGTTCGGTTCACTGGGTTGGGTCGGGTTCACTGGGTTGGGTTCGTGATCGACGGGCAGGCTCAGCCCATCAGGTCACGCACCACGGCGACCGACTGGCCGATCAACTCCTGCGGCGAATGCTGCAGGTCGAGTTCGATCCCCGGCTCGCCCGGTTCCAGCGGCTCCAACGTGTCGAACTGCGAGCGCAACAGCGAGACCGGCATGAAATGCCCACCGCGGGCAGCCATCCGGTCGTGAATCACCTGCAGCGGGCCGGCGAGGTGGATGAAGAACACCCGCCCGCCGACAGCCTCGGGTTGGGAGCGCAGCAGGTCCCGGTACACCTTGCGCAGCGCCGAACTGGCCATCACCGTGGACGTGCCGGCCTTGGCCCGCTCCGCCATCCAGGCGGACAGGTCCCGCAGCCAGGGCCACCGGTCCTCGTCGGTCAACGCGATGCCGGCGCTCATCTTGTCGATATTGGACTGGGGGTGGAACAGGTCGGCCTCGCCGAAGGCCAGGTCGCACTCTGCGGCGATCCCCTCGGCGACGGTCGACTTGCCGCTGCCGGAGACTCCCATCACCACCACGTGCAGCGTGCCCCCAGCAGGGGCCGACGACTCGGCCATCACAGCACCAGGCTCACGGTGAAGGCCAGCGCGAAGCCGACCGTGCCGATCAGGGTCTCCATCACCGTCCAGGTCTTCAGGGTGGTTTTCTCGTCCATCCCGAGGAACCGGCCGACCAGCCAGAAGCCGGAGTCGTTGACGTGCGAGAGGACGGTGGCGCCACAGGCGATCGCCACCACGATGCAGGCCAGGTCGATCGCCGACAGGCCCGAGGTGGCGGCCACGGTCGGGGCCATCAAGCCCGCGGTGGTGGTGAGCGCGACCGTCGCCGAGCCCTGCGCCACCCGCAACACGGTGGACACCACGAAGGCGGCGACGATGACCGGCAGGCCGGTGGATTCCAGGCTGCCGGCGAGCGCCTCGCCGATGCCGCTGGCCCGCAGCACCCCACCGAACATGCCGCCGGCACCGGTGATCAGGATGATCGCGCAGACCGGGGCGAGCGCGGCGTTGACGATGTGTTCGATGTCCGAACGCGACCGGCGCCCGCGCCCGAGCGCGATCATCGCGTACAGCACGGTGAACAACAGCGCGATCGGGGTCTGCCCGAACATCCGCAGCACCGCGACCCAGGTGGCCTCCCCGTCCAGCACACCGGCGGTGGCCAGGGTGTTGAGGCCGGTGTTGAGGAAGATCAGGATCAGCGGCAGCAACAGCACGCTGAGCACCAGGCCGAAGGACGGCGGTGGCCCCGGGTTCTCCGGTTCGGCGACGTCACCACCGGACAGCAGCACCGGCACCGGTACCTGCACCCGCTTGCCGATGAACATCGCGAACAGGTAGGCCGCCAGGTACCAGGTGGGCAGTCCGATCAGCAGGCCGACGATGAGCAGCAGGCCCAGGTCGGCGCCGAGCAGTTCGCCGGCGGCGACCGGCCCAGGGTGCGGCGGCACGAAGGAGTGCATCACCGCGAACGCCCCCGCGGACGGCAGTGCGTAGGTGAGCACGGAGCCGCCGAAGCGCCGGGCGACGCTGAAGATGATCGGGAGCATCACCACCAGGCCGGCGTCGAAGAAGATCGGAAAGCCGAAGAGCAGGGACGCCACACCCAGGGCCAGCGGAGCGCGATGCTCCCCGAACCGTCCGATGAGCGTGTCGGCCAGCACCTGGGCGCCGCCGGTCACCTCCAGCAACCTGCCGATCATGGCGCCGAGCCCGACCAGCAGGGCGACGCTGGCGAGCGTGGACCCGAAGCCGCCGAGCATGGTCGGCACCACCTCGGCGAACGGGATCCTGGTGGCCAGGGCGGTACAGAAGGACACCAGGATGAGAGCCACGAAGGCGTGCAACTTGAACCGCATGATGAGCAGCAACAGCACGGCCACCGCGCCTGCCGCGATGGCCAGCAGCACCCCTGAGCTGTAGGCGGGCTGGACCGCCTCCGACGCGCGAATCACCGACGACACCCCTTCGGCATTGACTGACAAATCTCCGTAAACTTCGTAAATCCGTACAAGTGACTCAGGTTGTCACTGCGACGAATGAGTCGGACCGCCGCGTAGATCACGAGTCAGTCACGACGCGGGCAGCGTCTCGGCGAGACGGCCACCGCGCAATCCGGCCGGGACTGGATAGCGTTGGACACGACCGGGCCCGCCCGGCCCAAGACAATGCCCAGGACGAGACCGCCCACCAGCACGAGTCCACCCAGGAGCACGGGCCACCCCACGACGAGGAGCAGCATGAGCGAGAAGACCGCAACCGCCGACGTCGGAGTCGTCGGACTGGCCGTGATGGGCAGCAACCTGGCCCGCAACATGGCGCGCAACGGGTACACCGTCGCGCTGTACAACCGCACGACCTCACGCACCGACGAACTGATCGCCGAGCACGGCGACGAGGGCAACTTCGTCCCGTCCGCCGAACTCGCCGACTTCGTCGCCTCGCTGACCCGGCCGCGGCGGATCGTCATCATGGTGCAGGCCGGGCGCGGCACGGACGCGGTCATCGACTCGCTGGTCCCGCTGCTGGAGGACGGCGACATCGTCGTGGACGGCGGCAACGCCCACTACGAGGACACCCGGCGACGGGAGAAGCGGCTACGAGCCGAGGGCCTGCACTTCGTCGGAGCCGGCATCTCCGGCGGCGAGGTGGGAGCCCTGGAGGGACCCTCGATCATGCCGGGCGGCTCCCCGGAGTCCTACGAGGCACTCGGGCCGATCCTGGAGACCATCGCCGCCAAGTATGACGGAGAAGCCTGCTGCGCCTACATGGGCCCGGACGGCGCCGGCCACTTCGTCAAGATGGTGCACAACGGCATCGAGTACGCCGACATGCAGTTCATCGCCGAGAGTTACGACCTGCTCAAGGCGGCCGGCCTGAGCGCGAGCGAGATCGCGGACGTCTTCGAGACCTGGAACTCCGGCGACCTCGACTCGTACCTGATCGAGATCACCTCCCAGGTGCTCGACCAGGTCGATGCCCGCACCGGCAAGCCGCTGGTCGAGGTGATCGTCGATCAGGCCGAACAGAAGGGCACCGGCCGGTGGACCGTGCAGTCCGCCCTGGAACTGGGCGTGCCGGTCAACTCGATCGCCGAATCGGTCTTCGCCCGCTCCACCTCCGGGCACGCCGACCTGCGCGCCGCCGCCGGCGAGGCCCTGTCCGGTCCGGACGGGACGCTGCCCGCCGACCTCGACAAGGCCCAACTGGTGGACGACGTCCGCGCGGCGCTGTGGGCGTCCAAGGTGGTGGCCTACGCCCAGGGGCTGGACCAGATCCGCACCGCCTCGCTGACCTACGACTGGAACGTCGACGTGGCCGAGGTGGCCAAGATCTGGCGAGCAGGATGCATCATCCGGGCGGCGCTGCTGGAGCGGATCCGCTCGGAGTATGCGGGCAATCAGTTGGCCACGCTCCTGGCGGCGCCGTCGGTGGCCAAGGAGCTCGGGGTGAGTCAGGACGGTTGGCGACGGGTGGTGGCCTTGGCCACCACGGCGGGAGTTCCGGTACCGGGGTTCAGCGCCGCCTTGGGGTACTACGACACGGTGCGCGCGGACCGGCTACCGGCGGCCCTGGTGCAGGGGCTGCGGGACTTCTTCGGCGCCCACACCTACCGTCGGGTCGATGCCGAGGGCTCGTACCACACGGACTGGTCCGGGGACCGCAGCGAGGCCCGCACCGACGGCTGAGCGATCCGGTCCCGGGGCAGGGCCATCCGGCCCCGGGACCGTCAGCTACGGGCGAAGCGGCCCGCCTCCACCCAGGAGACGAGGCAGCCGACCAGCAGTGACCAGGCGGCGAAGCTCAGACAGGGTCCGCGCAGGTCCTGGTCGGGGATGACCGCGGCCAGCACGAGAAAGCCCCACGCGAGGCAGACACACACGAACCACCCCATCGCGGTCCACGAACCGCGCAGCACCGTCCACAACACCCGGCGCAGATGCCCGCCCACGGCGAGCACGCTGCGCCGGGTCCACCACACCAGCGCGGCGAGCCCGGCCAGCACCGCGCAGAGCACCCCGACGTCGTAGGAGCCGGACACGAACTGCCCGCTCAGCAGGGACGCGCCCAGCCAGGTTCCCCACATCACCCAGTGGGTGCGTTGCAGCCATCGCAGGATCAGCACGTGGAAGGCCCGGCCCGTCTCCGAGGCGCCCGGGTCTGCCAGCGCGGAGGCGCCCAGATGCTCCGCGGCCACGGAGATCTGCCCGTCCCGCAGGCGCAGCAGGCCCAGGTTGTGCTCGGCCGCGTGGTTGCCGGGATCCAGCGCCAGAGCCCGCAGCAACGCCTGCTCGGCCACATCGCGACGCTTGGCCCGCAACGCCACCAGGCCCATCGCGGCGTGCGTGTCGGTCTCATTCGGGGCCAGCTGGACGGCCCGGTTGGCCGCATCCCAGGCGAGGGCGCCCTGCCCCCCGACGGCGCTGGCGTACTGAGCGACGAAGACGTGCGCCGTCCACAGGTCGGGCGCCAGCCGGACGGCCTCGCACGAGGCGGCCACGGCCTCCTCGTTGCGTCCCAGCCCGGCCAGGGCCAAGGCGGCGAAAAGGTGCGGCGTCGGGGAGTTCGGCGTCGCCGCGACCAGCGTGCCCAGGGCCTGCAAGGCGGCCTGCCATTCCTCCAGACCCAGGTGCGCCCGCGCGACCACCTCCCACAGGTCAGGGTCCTGCGGGCTGGTCGCCAGGTGCCGGTGCGCGCCCGCCAGTGCCTCGCGGTAGCGACCTGCTTCGAGCATCAGCCGCAGGCGGTCGGGGCCGCTCACAGGCGTTTGGTCTTCTTCATGTAGGCACGCAGGTCCGCGTAGCTGCCGTCCGGGTCGGCGAAGGTGACCACGTTGCGGGCCGCGTCGAACCAGCCACCGATGGAGGGTCGCACCTCGCGCAACCCCGCGGTCAGGTCGTCCATCCCGATCATCCGTGGCTGCCCGGTGCGGACGCTGTCCATCATCGCCCGCTCGGAAGCGGTGTCGCACAGGTGAGCCAGGTCGGCCCCGGAGTAGCCGTCGGTCATCTTGGCCAGCCTGGGCAGATTCACACCCGAGACCGGGCGCGAGCTGAGGTGGTGACGCAGGATGGCCGCCCGGGCGGGTTCGTCCGGTGGCAGCACCAGCAGGGTGCGATCGAGCCGTCCGGGCCGGCGCAGCGCCGGGTCGATGTCCCACGGCTGGTTGGTGGCGGCCAGCACGAAGACGCCCTCGTTGGCCGAGTCGACCCCGTCGAGTTCGCTGAGCAACTGGTTGACGGTGCCGCGGGTTCCGGCATTGCGGGTCTGCGAGCGCTTGATCCCCAGGGCGTCGAGTTCGTCCAGGAAGAGCACCACGGGTGCCTCCCGACGGGCCAGCGCGAACAGTTCGTGCAGGTTCTTCTCACTGCTGCCGATCCACATGTCGAGGATGTCCGACAGGCCCACCGAGATGAACTTGGCACCCATCTCCCCGGCCACCGCGCGCGCGACGAAGGTCTTCCCGCAGCCCGGCGGCCCGTAGAGCAGCAGCCCGCCGCGCAGGCTCTTGCCATACATCCGGCGCAGTTCGGGGTTGCGCAGCGGCGCGAGGAAGGCGGCCTCCAGCCGCTGCTTGACCTCCACCATCCCGCCCACATCAGCCAGCCGGATGGACGCCCGCTCCACGTCCCAGGCCGGCTGGCTCGGGTCGGGGCCGTCGTCATCGACGAACATCGGCTCTGCGATGTCACCCACCTGGGACTCGGCGGCATGCCAGTCGAAGTCGCCGGACGGACGGTGGTGCGGCCCGACCTGCTCGGCGCCGGCGTCCTGCGACGCCTCGCCAGGTTCAGGCTGGGTCGGCTTGGTCGGCTGGGTCGGGTGGGTCGCTGGCGGCCAGGTCGGCTCGGGGCGAGCCGGGTCGTCGGACGGTGGCCCGGACTGCGGGTGACCCGGGGCGGGAGTCTGGTCCGGGCGCGGGGATGCCCCGAGCCCGAGCGCCTGGCCCATCAGCGCGGCGGCCTCGGCATCGCCCGGTGCGGCCGCCAGCACCGCCGCCAGATGCGTGACGGCCTGATCCCGCTGGCCCGCGCCCAACAGCACCGATGCCAGGTGCCTACGCAGTGCGAGATCGTCCGGTGCCGCCTGCACGGCGCGGCTGAGTGCCTCGATCAACTCGTTCACGCCCCCAGTGTCGCCCATCGAGGGCGGGGTTACCTGCCGCCCGAGGGCTGTCGAGACCGAGTGCGTCCAGGGGTGACGTGCACGATTCACACGGGTGTTCGGTGCCGGCGGGTCCGCCAGCCCGCGTCAGCCGGCGCCGGGGACCAGCACCACCAGGGCGGTGGCGATGGCGGCCACCCCCTCGCCCCGACCGGTCAGGCCGAGACCGTCGGTGGTCGTCGCCGAGATGGCCACCGGAGCCCCGGCGGCGGCCGAGAGGGCAGCCTGAGCCTCGGCCCGGCGAGGACCGAGCTTGGGCCGGTTGCCGATCACCTGGACGCTGAGGTTGCCGATCTCGAAACCGTCGGCACGCACCAGCCGGGCGGCCTCGGCGAGCAGGCGGACACCGCCGGCCCCGGCGAATTCGGGACGGGAGGAGCCGAAGTGCGTGCCCAGGTCACCGATACCCGCTGCACTGAACAATGCGTCGCAGCAGGCGTGGGCGGCCACGTCGGCGTCGGAGTGACCTGCCAGGCCGGGCTGGCCTGGCCAATGCAAGCCGGCCAACCACAGCTGTCGGCCCGGATCGTCGCTGAAGGCGTGCACGTCCACGCCCACTCCCACGCGGGGCAGGCCAGACGTCGGCTGCGCGGCCGTCACGATCCCACCACCGCCTGGGCATCCGGGCCGTCGGCGGCCTCAGCCGCCTTTGCGGCATGGGACCCCGTACCCAGTTCAGTACTGGCGCCCGGGACCGAACCGATGTCAGAACCTGTTGCCCGGCCATCCGCGGCTGCCGGCCTCGCGGCGCCATCGGCCCGGTGCCGGACCAGCGCCTCGGCCAGCACGAGATCCAGTGGCGTGGTCACCTTGAAGGCCTCGTCCGAACCGGGCACCAGCGTGACGTGTTCGCCATTGGCCTCGGCGAGCAGCGCATCGTCGGTGGCTCCGGGCGCACCCCGGTGATGGGCCTGTTCGAGAACGTCACGGTGGAAGCCCTGCGGGGTCTGCACCGACACCAGGTGGGACCGGTCCACGACGCCCCCGGTGCGGGCTCGCAGCGTGTCGACGATGGGGATCGCCGGGATCACCACCCGGGCCCCCTGCTGCAGGGTCCGGATCACCAGTTCGATCGTGTCCGGAGGTGTCAGGCATCGGGCGGCGTCGTGCACCAGGACGATGCCGGGCTCGTCGGTCAACTGCGCGAGTCCGGCGCTGACCGACTCCTGTCGGGTGGCACCGCCGGGGACCACGGACGCGGAGCCGGCGATAGCCGCGACCTGGTCGAGGTACTCCGGATGCGCCACCACCACGATGTGATCGATGCCCGCCGCCCGCAGACCGTCCAACGCCCAGCCGAGCAGTGGACGTCCGCCGACCTCGACCAGAGCCTTGGGCCGTCCGGCACCGAGACGTTCGCCGGTTCCGGCGGCGACGACGATCGCGGCCACCGCGCACGCCGAGTCCGCGGCCGGGCGGTGACCCGGCTCGCCTGAGGAGTCGCGCATCAGCCGGAGGAAGTCAGCCGGGCGAAGACCATCCGCCCGTTGGCTGTGGTCAGGACCGAGGTGACAAGCACGGTAGCCTCCTTGCCGACCATGGCTCGGGCCTTCTCGGCCACCACCATCGTCCCGTCGTCGAGATAGCCGACGCCTTGGCCGGCTTCCTTCCCGGCCCGGGTCAGCAGGACGGTGACCGTGTCACCGGCGCTGACCGGGGGCCGCACCGCCAGGGCCAACGCGTGCAGGTTCATCACCCGGCAGCCCGCCAGCCCCGCTGACTTGGCCAGCGGAGTGTCGAGGGTCAGCAGCGCGGCATCGCGTGCCAGGCACACCCGTACGAGCTTGGCGTCCACCTCGGGCACCTCGGGGAACTCGTCGCCGAGGACCTCCAGGTCGACGCTGCGCTCGCGTTGCAGCGCCTCCAGCAGGTCCAGCCCGCGGCGTCCTCGGGATCGTTTGGCGTCGTCCGCGGAGTCGGCCAGCCCCTGGAGTTCGTCGAGGACCGGTTGGATGACGAACATCCGCCCATGCAGGAAGCCGGCCCGTACCACGTCCAGGATCCGGCCGTCGATCGCGATCGAGGTGTCCAGCACCCGGTCGACCGCCGTGTTGGGGTTCGGACGATTAAGCCCGGCCCGGCCACTGACCAGATTCAGCAGAGTGTCGCGGCGGGCTTGGCCGATGCGATATCCGAGAAAGGCCACCGCGATGATGACGAACGCGAAGATCGGCAGCGAAACCACCTGCGGGCGGATGAGCAGGAGCGGCCAACTGATTCCGACCCCGACAATCACCCCGAGAGTTCCGCCGAGGACCCCGGCAAGAAGTTGCTCGGACGAGCGCTGGGTCAGCACGCTCTCGGCGACGTCGACGCTGCGAACCGTCAGGCGCCCGACAGCACCCCCGACGACATACCCGATGGCGGCACCGAGCACGACACCGACCACAAGCGTGCCTCGAAGGTCGGTGTGCGCATCGGCGTAGGCGCCGACCTGGTACCCGAGCCCGGCGAACAGCGCGACCAGGCATAGACGCAGCAACTCGGTCACGAGCGGCGGGATCGAACGTGGAGGCGACGTGCTCACGTGGCCACCCGATCTGTGGACGTCAGGAGGCGAGGACCTCGTCGAGGATCTCCTCGGCCTTCTCCTGCGGGGTCTTCTCCGCAAGAGCGAGCTCGGAGACGAGGATCTGACGGGCCTTGGCGAGCATCCGCTTCTCGCCCGCCGAAAGGCCGCGGTCCTGGTCGCGACGCCAGAGGTCACGAACCACCTCGGCGACCTTGATCACATCACCGGAGGCGAGCTTCTCCAGGTTCGCCTTGTACCGGCGGGACCAGTTGGTCGGCTCCTCTGTGTAGGGAGCGCGCAGAACTTCGAAGACCCGATCCAGGCCTTCCTTGCCAACCACGTCACGCACGCCGACCAGGTCACAGTTCTCGGCCGGCACCTCAATGGTCAGATCGCCCTGCGCGACCTTGAGCTTCAGGTAAAGCTTCTCCTCCCCCTTGATGGTTCGCTTCTTGATCTCTTCGATCAAAGCCGCCCCGTGGTGGGGGTAAACAACGGTTTCGCCAACCTGAAAAGCCATCTGCGAGGTGCCCCTTTGGCTAGTCCAAGCGCAATCGCGCGGGAACACAAGATTATCACGAAACTAGATCAACACGAACTCGAGCAGGCCGCGTTTGCGCAGGTCAGGGGCATGCCGAGGCTACCCGACGGTACGAGCATTCGCTTGACAGCAGTGCGGCGGCGTGTCACGCGCGCGCGCTGGCACACGCTGCAACCACCGCGAACCGGCCGACCGGTACAGTGATCCCGGCCGTCGCTGGTGATACGGCCTGGCCCGCCCGTCGTCTTCCGAGGAGCTCACCGTGAGCCGTCGCGTCCTGCACCCTTCCCGCTCCCGCGTCGCCGTCTGCGCCGTGTTCGCCGCAGCCGGCCTCGCCCTGGCGGGGTGCTCGCAGATGAGTCCACAGACGACGCAGCTGAAGTACGCGGCCAGCGACGGCGTGGTCGCCGACGCCGGCGCGCTCGGGGTGCGCAACCTGCTGCTGGTCACCGACGACGGCGGCGAGGAGGCCAACGTCGTGGGCACCCTGGTCAACAGTGGTGGCGAGCCGATGTCCGTGCAGTTGGGCACCGCCACTGGTGGCCCCGGCGAGCCGATCGAGATTCCGGGCATGTCGAGCGTGGCGATCGGCCCGGGCGGCGAACGGTCCATGGTCGTGCCGATCGAGTCCGGGGCGGGAACCCTGGTGGCGATGATCGTCACTTCCGGCGCCGACAGCCTCGACCTGGAGGTGCCGGTGCTGGACGGCACCCTCGCCGAGTACGCCACCCTCACCCCGACCCAGGCGGCCGACCCGGTGTCGATCCCGACCACGACGGGGTCTGAGTCTGATACGTCCGACACCTCGACCACGTCCTCGTCCGCCACCGGGACTCAGTCGGCGACCACCACGTCCGACGGCGCCACCTCGACCACGTCGGCAACGACCAGCCCCACCACCACCCCCTGACTACCTGAACGGCACGGGCCGCGGGGCTCACTCCTCGAACTTGTAACCCAGGCCCCGCACCGTCTGCAGGTGGACCGGGCTCTTGGGCTCGCGCTCGATCTTGCCCCGTAGCCGCTTGACGTGAACGTCCAGGGTTTTCGTGTCGCCGACATAGTCCGAGCCCCAGACCCGATCGATGAGCTGGCTGCGGGTGAGCACGCGGCCTGCGTTGCGCACCAGCATCTCCAGCAACTCGAACTCCTTGAGCGGGAAGCTCTGGTTCTGCCCGCGCACGGTCACCACGTGACGTTCGGTGTCGATCCGTACCGGCCCGGCCTCGACCACGGGCGAGACGGCGACCTCGTCCAGGCTTGCCCGACGGCGCAGCACCGCGCGGATCCGGGCCACCAGTTCGCGGCTGGCGTAGGGCTTGGTGACGTAGTCGTCGGCGCCGATCTCCAAGCCGACGACCTTGTCGATCTCGGCGTCCTTGGCGGTGAGCATGATCACCGGCACGCTCGATTTGGTGCGCAGGATCCGGCAGACCTCGGTACCCGGCAGACCGGGGAGCATGAGATCCAGCAGCACCAGATCCGCTCCACCACGATCGAACTCGGCCAGCGCCGCATTTCCGTCGGCCGCCACCGACACCTCGAAGCCCTCCCTGGTGAGCAGGTATGACAACGGGTCGGAGATCGACTCCTCGTCCTCGACCACGAGCACTCGCATTCAGGCGCCTGCCTTCCGTGCCGGACGGGCGGCGCGCAGCGCGGCCACCCTGGGGGGGTTGCGGGGGGCGGCGACCGCGGTCGCCTGGGGCCGGTTGGCACCACGCTCGGAGGGTGCCGCCGGAAGTCTGAGGGTGAAGGTGGAGCCGCGCCCGAGTTCGGACTCCACCGTCACCTCGCCACCGTGGTTGGCGGCGATGTGCTTGACGATACTCAAGCCGAGCCCGGTGCCTCCAGTGGCCCGGCTGCGCGCCTTGTCCACCCGGAAGAACCGCTCGAAGACCCGCTCGGTATCGACTGCCGAGATGCCGATGCCCTCGTCCGCCACCGCGATCTCGACCAGGTTGGCCACTCGGCGCATCACCACGGTGATCCGGGTTCCCGGCTCGGAGTAGTGCACGGCGTTCTCCACCAGATTGCCCATCGCCGTACGCAACAGCCCGTGGTCGCCGAAGACGGCCAGACCGGAACTCACGTCGACGGCGATGACGATGTTCTTGGTGTCCGCCGCGGTTCGTACCCGGTCGACCGTCTCGGCAGCGAGTTCGTCCAGGCTCACCAGTTCGGGGCGGATCAGGCCGGCCGCAGACTGCAGTTTTGACAGGTCGATGATGTCCTGGACGAGCACGCTGAGCCGGGCCGACTCCTTCTCCAGCCGGGACGCGAAGCGCAGCACGGTCTCGGGATCGTCCGCTGCCACCGTCAGGCTCTCCGAGAGCAGTGAGATAGCGCCGACCGGGGTCTTCAATTCGTGCGAGACGTTGGCGGCGAAGTCGCGGCGAACCTCTTCGACCCGACGGGCCTCGGTACGGTCCTCGGCCAGCACCAGGACATGCAACGAGCCCAGCGGTACCACCCGCACGTCGAGCAGTTGGGTGGTGCCCGGGCCACCGGCCAGCCCACCGCGAGGCAACTCGAGTTCGCGTTCCTGCGCCAGCCCGGTGACCTGTACCTGGCGCACGATCACCGCCAGGTCAGGGTGCAACCGCCCGTCCCGGGCCAAGCCGAGGGCGAAGGCGGCGGCGGTGGCCTTGACCACCCGCTCGGCGGTGTCGACGACGACGACCGCCGAGGACAGGGCCGCCAATACCTCAGCCGCTCCGGACGGCAGCGAGTCGTCCCAGGCGGGCACGACGTCGTAGTCCAGCCGGCTCAGCTGGCTACGCGCGTGGGCGACGCTCGCGACTCCGAGAACGAGGCAGGCAAGCCCAAAGGCCAGGACGGCCACCTCCCATTGCACCCCACCACTGTAGGACCCGGCGGCGGCCCCCACCGGACGACCAGCCTGGACCGCTCAACTGTTCACATTCGTGTGTGTCGTCGTTCACCGGGCGGGTACGTCTCGCCCCAGCCGCTTGCGGGCCCGGCCTCAGCGTCCCTGATTGGCGACCGCGGAGATCGCCGCCGCGGCGGCGTCCGGGTCGAGGTACTCGCCGGGGCCGACCGGGGCGAGGTCCTCGCCGAGGGTGTAGCGCAGCGGGATGCCGGTGGGGATGTTGAGGCCGGCGATGTCCTCGTCGGAGATGCCGTCGAGGTGCTTGACCAGGGCGCGCAGAGAGTTGCCGTGGGCGGCGACGAGCACCGTCTTGCCCGCCTGCAGGTCAGGCACGATCTCAGCCTCCCAGTAGGGCAGCATCCGCGCGCCCACGTCCTTGAGGCATTCGGTCATCGGCATCTCGTCGCCGAGGTCGGCGTAGCGAGGGTCGGCGTCCTGGCTGAACTCCGAACCCTTCTCGATGGGCGGCGGCGGGGTGTCGTACGAACGCCGCCACAACATGAACTGCTCTTCACCGAACTCGGCCAGGGTCTGCTTCTTGTCCTTGCCCTGCAGCGCCCCGTAGTGCCGTTCGTTGAGGCGCCAACTGCGCTTGACCGGGATCCAGTGCCGGTCGGCGGAGTCCAGAGCCAGGTTCGCGGTCATGATCGCCCGGCGCTGCAGCGAGGTGTGCACGATGTCAGGCAGCACCCCGGCGTCCTTCAACAGTTCTCCGCCGCGGCTCGCCTCCGCCTTGCCCTTGTCCGACAGGGCCACGTCGACCCAGCCGGTGAACAGGTTCTTGGCATTCCATTCGCTCTCGCCGTGGCGCAGCAGGATGAGGGTGTAGGTCATGCGCGCCACCCTAGTGCTCACGACGGCGTTGGTGGACCTTCGGACCGGGGTTCGGACGGCGGGCGTGAGGGTGCGGACTCGTCGGGCGTCTCGTCCGGCTCGGCGTCGATGAGGTGGGAGAAGGCGTCGAGGTTGCGAGTGGAGAGCCCACGCGAGACTCGCCAGGCGTACTCGGCCCGCACCGAGCTGGCGAACCCGCGGGAGATGATCTCGTTGAAGGAGCGGTCCGCCACGTCCAGGGCCTCGCCGAGCAGTTCGTCGAAGGACTCGGCCGTCAACTGCTGCACCGGTAGTCGGCCCTGGACGAAAATGTCGCCCAACCGGTCGAGGGCGAAGGCCACCATCCGCATCCGCGCATTGCGGGAGAGCAGCCAGCGGAAGACCTCTTCGTGGTGCTCCTCCGGGTTGCGGCAGACGAAGGCCGAGACTTCGACCGACTTGCCGCCCACCAGAACCGATATCGGCACCAGCAACCGGACCGAACCCGGCAACTGAACGACGAACTCACCGGGCCTGGTGCCTGGTTCCACCTGCACGCCAACGGGTTTGCCATGGGCACCGGGTACCGGCTCCAGCTCGCCGAGCTCAGCGAGCCACTGCCCGACCAGTTTTCGGGCTTCATCCACGGTGACGGCCTGGCTCACTGGGCAAGCTCCAAGCGCGCCAGGCGCTCTCGACGCGCGCCCGAGTACACCCCGAGCATCGCCTCGACGCAGGCGTCCCAGCCGAAGCGTTCGGCCTGCACCAGCGCTCCCTGCCCAAGCCTGCGCAGCCGAGCCGGATCGGCCACCAGCTCGCTCAGCACCTGTGCCCAGCGGACCGGGTCGTGCCCGGGCACGAGCACGCCGCTGCGTTCGTCGTCGACCGCGACCACGAGTCCGCCAACCGCGGCGGCCACTACAGGGGTGCCGCAGGCCTGGGCCTCCAGGGCGACCAGGCCGAAGGACTCGCTGTGGCTGGGCACCGCGACCAGGTCCGCAGCCCGGAAGTGGGCCGCGAGGTCCGCGCGCGGCATCGGCGGCCGGAAACGCACCACGTCCTCCACGCCGGGCACCCCGATCAACCCGAGGGAGGCGGCCAGATCAAGTTCGGCGGTGGGGTGGGCGAGGCCGCTTCCGCTCGGCCCGCCGATCAGCACGACGACCAGCCTGCCCCGCAGCCCGGGATCGGCGCGCAGCATCTGCGCGGCCGCCCTGATCAGCACGTCGGGACCCTTCAGCGGCTGCATCCGTCCGGCGAACATCAGGATGTGCGCCTGCGGCGGCAGGTCCAGCCGGCGACGCAGCGCGGCCCGTGCCTGTTCGTGCCCATCGGCGAGTCCGGCGCCGGGCAACGGGGTGAAGGTGTGCAGATCGACCCCGGGATGCACCACCTCGACCCGGTCCGGGGAGGCGCCGTACAGGTCGATCAGTTCCCGCGCCTCGGTGCGGGTGTTGGCGATCAGCCGGTCGGCCGCGGCCACCACCTGCTCCTCCCCGATCTGACGGCCCGCCGGCTCGGGACGGTCCCCCTCGGCCAGCGCGGCATTCTTCACCTTGGCCATCGTGTGCATGGAGTGCACCAGCGGCACGTTCCACCGGTCGGCCACCAACCAGCCCACCTGCCCGGACAGCCAGTAGTGCGAATGGACCACGTCGTAGAACGGTCGGGCCGAGGTGACCCCGGCACCGGGCCCGAAGGAGCCGAAGGCCTCCGCCCGCATCACCCCGGCGGTGAAGGCGCAGAGTTGGCCCGGCAGGTCGTCCTTGGAAAGGCCGGACAAGGGCCCGGCCAGCACATGGCGCACCCAGACCCCCGGGCACAGTTCGACGGGCGAGTCGACGTCCGGGGCCTCGGTGGAGGTGGCCCGGGTGAAGATCTCGACCTCGACCCCGCGCCTGGCCAACCCCTTGGAGAGTTCGACCACGTAGACGTTCATGCCGCCGGCGTCGCCGGTTCCCGGTTGTTCCAGCGGCGAGGTGTGCACGCTGAGCATCGCGACCCGGCGCGGCAGTGGAGTCGAGGACACGAGGGCGGACACGTGCTGACGCTAACGCAGGCCGATAGCCTCGTCGTCGTGCCGTCCCCCGATCGCCGCGCGCGGCCGGTCGGGCAGCCGACTCGCGGCACCACAGGCGCCAACCGATTACGCCGGATCGACCGTTGGCTGGTCTCCGGTGACATGGCTCGCACCCTGCGCCGGGCCGACGATCCCCTTGTGGTGGATCTCGGCTTCGGGGCCTCGGCGGTCACCACCGTGGAACTGTCCCGCCGGCTTCGCCGGATCAGGCCGGACGTGCACGTGCTGGGACTCGAGATCGACCCCGACCGGGTGCGGACCGCGCGGGCCATGCTGGATCGCCTCGGCGGGGACGAGAGGATCGATTTCGCGCTGGGTGGTTTCGAGCTGGGTCCGGTCGCCGGTCGTCGCCCGATCCTGGTGCGGGCGGCGAACGTGTGGCGGCAGTACCCGGTGGAGGAGGTGGCGGCCGGCTGGGCGATGGTGTGCCGGGCGCTGCATCCCCAGGGAGTGCTCGTCGACGCGACCTGTGACGAGGTGGGCCGGCTGGCGTCCTGGCTCGCGCTGCCGGCCGTCGGGACGACGCAGGCGGCGGCCTCGGTGCCGACCGCGATCAGGGGCGGCACGCCGACGGGCACAGTCGCAGAGCCGGAGCCCGTGTCGCTGACCCTGTCGATGCGGCTGGCCGGTCTGGACGCCCCGGGAACGGTGGCCCAGCGGTTGCCGAAGGTGCTCATCCACCGCAACGTCCCGGGCGAGCGCGTCCACGCCTTGCTCACGGCCCTGGACACAGCCTGGACGCATGCCGCAGCCTTGGCGACGTTCGGCGCCCGCCAACGCTTTTCCCGCGCGGTCGAGACGATCCGCGAGGACGGGTGGCCGATCCTGAACTCCCCGGCGCGCTGGCGCCTGGGCGAGGTGAGCGTGCCCTGGTCAGCGGTGCGCTGAGCGCTACCGGCCGCGCCCCGAGGGTGCCCGCGCGCCCAGATCTGCCGACCGACGTGCGCCGCCAGCCACTCGAGAGAGTCTCACCATCCGCCGTAGGGGCCGGAGGCGCCGGGACGCCCGCCTCCGGTGATCTGGATGATTCCCGGACGCACCTTGAACAGGTACACCCCGGCAGCCACCAGCCCGATCAGGCTGAAGATGCCCAGCGGGGAGAAGATCGACACGAAGGCGATGGCGGCGCACACCCCGAGCAGCACCATCCAGAACACCTTGGTCTGGTTACCGGTGGCCGGGAAGGCATCCGGCCTGCGACGAGCCGCGTCGACCAGGCAGTAGATCTGCAGCACCAGCGCGCCGATGCCGAGCACGAGCAGTACCAAGGACTGCGCCTGAGCCACCATCTCCATCCCGCAATGGTAAGCGAGTCGACCAGACCACGCGCCTGCGCACGTTGGAGAGACCCTGGTGCCAGCAACGGGCGCCCCCGTGATGGACGACCACACGCCTGCGCACGTGGAGCGACTCTGGCGCCAGCAACAGACACCCCCTGACGGACGGCCACGCGCCTGCTCACGTGGAGCGACTGGTTGACACCGCTGAACCGCACATGCGAACGTTGTATCGACGTTCATCAATATGTCGAGATCTTGGGTGGTCACCACCCCGCCCGACCCGTACCGGTCGAGCGGCGTTCCGCGATCGCCCCGAAGGAGAAACTGCCATGGCACGTGTGCAACTGGCCCTCAACGTCTGCGACCTGGAGGCCTCCGTCGCCTTCTACTCCACCCTGTTCGGGGTCAGCCCCCACAAACGGCGTCCGGGGTACGCCAACTTCGAGGTGAGCGAACCGCCCCTGAAGCTCGTGCTGTTCGAGGTCTCGCCGCAGGAGCGGGGCACCGGCCCGGATCATGCGCTCAACCACCTCGGCGTCGAACTCGACTCGGCGGCGGAGGTGGCGACGGCCCGGAAACGAGTCGTCGCGGCAGGACTGGCAACGTTCGACGAGGACGACACGGTGTGCTGCCATGCGCGCCAGACCAAGACCTGGGTGAGTGACCCCGCGGGGGCGCGCTGGGAGTTCTACACCATCACCGACGACGAGCCGGACCAGAACCCCGGCTACGCGCCGGCACAGGACTCCTCGACCGAACCCGTCGCCGTCGAAACAGCTTGCTGCACCTGACTTCCCACGCCCCATTTCACGAATGACCACCGCGGCCAAGTTGACACTTCCTGGCCAGGAGCCGCCGAGACCACCCCAGTGATCACTCGCGTCCGTGGGGCACATTTCCGTACACCGGACCACGCCCAGCGGCCAGCACGACGGCCCGGACCAACCCCGGTGAACACTTTCGCGTCCGTGAGACCCATTTCCCTACACCAGGCCACGCCCAGCGGCCAGCACGACGCCCGGACCACCCCAGTGAACACTCTCGCGTCCGTGGGACCCATTTCCGTACACCGGGCCACGCCCAGCGGCCCAGACCACCCCAATGAACACTTTCGTGCCTGTGGGACCCATTTCCGTACACCAGACCACGCCCACCGGACCAGACCACCCAGTGAACACTTTCGCGTCCGTGAGACGCATTTCCGTACACCAGACCACGCCCACCGGACCAGACCACCCCAGTGAACACTTTCGCGTCCGTGGCACCCATTTCCGTACACCAGACCCCGCCCAGCGGCCCAGACCACTCCAGTGAACACTTTCGCGTCCGTGAGACCCATTTCCGTACACCAGACCCAGGTCGGCGCCCTTCGTGCGCAACGAAGCCGCACTTCGCGGCTGGGGGCAGGTGTGGCGTGGCCGGGCCGCCGACATCTCGTGGCCGCGGGCGCAGTTTCGTGACCAGGGCGACGTTTGGCCACCGGCGACACCTCCACCCCACTGCCGAGCCGGGCACTTCGTCGCCGGGGAGCCGCCTGAGGCCGACCAGTGAACACTTTCGCGTACGTGAGACGCATTTCCGTACACCAGGCCAGGCCCAGCCACACCCCCAGCGGCCCAGACCACTCCGGTGAACACTTTCGCGTCCGTGGGACCCATTTCCGTACACCAGACCACGCCCAGCGGCCCAGACCACTCCAGTGAACACTTTCGCGTCTGTGGCACCCATTTCCGTACACCAGGCCCGGGTCGGCGCCCTTCGTGCGCAACCAAGCCGCACTTCGCGACTGGGGTCAGGTGTGGCGTGGCCGGGCCGCCGACATCTCGTCGCCGCAGGCGCAACTTCGTGACCAGGGCGACGTTTGGCCACCGGCCACACCGCCACACCACTGCCGAGCCGGGCACTGCGTCGCCGGGGAGCCGCCTGAGGCCGACCCGGTGAACACTTTCGCGTCTGTGGGACGCATTTCCGTACACCAGGCCCCGCCCAAGCGGCCCAGACCACCCCAATGAACACTGTCGCGTCCGTGGGACGCATTTCCGTACACCAGACCCGGGTCGGCGCCGTTCGTGCGCAACGAAGCCGCACTTCGCGACTGGGGTCAGGTGTGGCGTGGCCGTAGCGCCGACGTCTCGTGGCCACGAGCGCAGTTTCGTGACCAGGGCGACGTTTGGCCACCAGCGACACCGCCACCCCACTGCCGAGCCGGGCACCTCATCGCCGGGGCCCGCCCGAGGCCGACCCAGTGAACACTATTGCGTCCCTGGCACCCATTTCCGTACACCAGACCACGCACGGCGCCCCGGACCATGGTGGCGGCGTCAGCAGCAGCCGCTACGCCCGGCGAGCGCCTCGGACCGGGCCTGCAGGTAGCCGCGCAGGTCGTCCAGCGCCTCCGGGAGCACGGCGTAGTGCATCCATCGGCCACGCTTCTCCCGGCTGACCAGGCCCGCATCGACGAGTTTGCGCATGTGGAAGGACATGGTGGGCTGGCTGATGCCCAGCGCCGCCGGCAGGTGGCAGGCGCAGGCCGTTCCCGATTCCGAGGCGGCCAGGTAGGCCAGCAGGCGTACCCGGGTCGGATCGGCGAGGGCCTTGAACATCTCACCCAATCGGGTGGCGACATTCACCTCGAGCAGACTCGGGCCCGGGTCGGGGCAGCAGACGTCGAGTTCGTCGACCGTGTCAGCCATCTCCCCATCATACCGATGCATAGACACATTTCGATATGACGACCTGTGCGGGCTCAGCACTCCACCCACGATTGACCATTCCCCGTGGTTCAGAACTCCACATTCCCGTGGTTCAGAACTCCAACAGGATCGTCATCGGCCCGGCATTGACCAACTCGACGTCCATCTGGGCTCCGAACCTGCCGGTGGCCACGTCGAGTCCGGCGGTGGCCAGCGACTCGACCACCCGGTCGACCAGCGGCTCGGCCTGGGCACCCGGCGCCGCTGCGCTCCAGGAGGGACGGCGCCCCTTGGCGGTGTCCGCGTACAGGGTGAACTGGCTGATCACCAACACTGCGGCTCGCACCTCGGCGGCCGAGCGCTCCGCGTCGAGGATGCGCAGGCCGGCGATCTTGGCAGCAGCCTTGTCAGCCAATGCCACAGTGTCGCCGTGAGTGACCCCGACGAAGGCGAGCAGCGCCTGCCCGCTCGGGTTCTGGGCACCGTCGACCTGCCCGACCACTTCGCCAGCGACCCGGACGGTAGCCGAGAGCACTCGCTGTAGAACGACTCTCATCGAGGGCGGACCCCTGCAGGTCCGGCCGTCGCCGGTGCCCCGGGCGTGATTCGTCCGGCGCAGGGCCGGGCGGCCCAGGGCCGCAAGCGTGCGGGCCGCCTACCCAAGACCACCTGCCGGGCGAGCGCCACACCGGTCACCTCGACCAGCCGGGGACGGCCAGTTCAATCTGTCCGACCGGACGTCCATGCCCCAGAACCGGGACCTGGCCCACCTCGTCGAGGACCGCTGCGTCCAGACCCAGGTGTCTCAACAGCGCGGCGATCACCACCGGGCAGGCGCGCGGGGAGCCATCGGCGATCTTCAGCGCGATGCCTCGCCCGTCCGGCAGGCCCACCGTGTAGACGCCCTCGGCACCATCCTTGGCCACGACCCCGTCGAGGCCGCTCATCAGGGTGGTCACGTCACGATCCGCACCGGCCACCATCTCGGGGTGGGCGGCCATCGCCGCCCCGACCCGCCCGACCTCGTCCGAGGCCGACGCCAACCTTGAGAAGGCCCTGGCCAGACCGGTGAGCGTGCAGGAGAACAATGGGGCCCCGCACCCGTCGATGGTCTGCACGGCCGGGTCGTCGCCGGTCAGTTCGACGACGGTGCTTCGCACGCGCGTCTGAAGGGGATGATCCGGCTCCAGGTAGGTCTCGGTAGGCCAGCCCGAGGTGACACAGGTGGCGAGCATTCCCGCGTGCTTGCCCGAGCAGTTCTGGGCGATCGCCTCGCGACCATGCCCGTCGGCCAGCCACTCCCGCTGGGCCGCAGCACCGTACGGCAGGTCTGGAGTGTTCTGCAGATCCGCCACCTGCAAGCCGGCACCGTCCAGGATCAGCCTGGTTCCCTCCAGATGCCGAGGCTCACCGTTGTGGCTCGCGCACACCAGGGCCAGCAGAGGATCGGAAAGGCTCAGCCCGGAGCGGACCATGGCCACCGCCTGAACCGGCTTGAGCGCCGACCGGGCGAACATCTGCTCGTCAGGGGCTCCGAGGCTGAGTTGCGGGGTGCCGTCGGGGCCGACTACCACGACGTGCCCGAGATGAACCGATTCAGTCAGGCCGCCGCGCACCACCCGGGCCAGCGCCACGGGAGCGGGGTACTCATCGAGAGGCACCCGCGTACTCTGCCACGCGAGCGCCACGGCGGGTAGCCGAGCGCAGGCTGGATCGAACCCACAGGCACAGAGTGGGGCCGAGCAGTCCGCTACTCCTGACCTGCCTGCCTGCCCCGATTCGTCCCGCTCGGCCCTGACCTGCCTGCCCCGATTCGTCCCCCTCGGCCCTGACCCGACCTGCCCACACCGGACATGACAAACCCCGGCCGACAGTGGATGTCGACCGGGGTCCGGTGTGGAGCTCTCCCGTGATCAGAGCCGAGGAAGTCTCGGCTCGCGTGGGTGAGTCAGCTCACTTCGCAGGGCTGGCGGTCTTGGCGGCCGCCTTGCGGGCGGTGCCGGCGGTCTTGCGAGCGCTGGTTGCCGCGCCCTTGACGGCCGAACGGGACGCCTTGGCAGCCTTCTTGGCGGTCTCGGCGGTCTTGTCGGCCGACGCGCGGGTGGTGGCGACTGCCTCGTCGACCGCGTCCTTGGTCTGCTCCGCGGAGTCCTTGGCCGTCTTCTCGACCTCTTCGGCAACCTCGGTGGCCTGCACGGTCACGGTCTTGACGGTGGCCTCGGCCGCCGCGGCGGTCTCGGCGGCGCCCTTGCGGGTGGTGGTGAAGGCGGCCTTGCCCTTGGCGATCGTGGCGCGGCCCTGGTCGATGAGGTCCGACGCGGGTGGCGTCGAGGTGATCCGGTCGACCACGGTGCGCCCGCGCCCGGTCAGGTCGTCCAAGCCGGATTCCATGTCGTTGGCGGCGCTGGTGGTGAACTCACGGGCCGTGGTGGGCAACTTGCGCAGCTGGGTCGGCAGCTCACGCAGGTGCTCGGCGCTGGTGCTGGCCAGGTCGCGCATGCTCTCCTGAGCCTGCTTCACCCGGTCGAAGGCCAGGTCGGTGGCGCCGACCATGGCGTAGGTGGTGTCGAGGACGAACTTGCGAACGTCGTCGGTGGTGGTGGTGAGGGTGCGGGTCATGTCAACGCTCCTTGTGGGGATATGTGGGTGTAGTGGGTTGTGCTGTCGCCGTGCCGGAGGCAGCGGCGGTCCGTGGGCCGGAGCGATCGGCACCCGAGGGTGCGCGTTTGCCCCGACTCGACGCGGGTCTGTGTGGTTATGGAACGAGCGGCACCCGGCCTTCGATCGGGTGATCAGGGCCGGCCGATCGGCCTATTCCTGGTTCTCCTGGGTGTCTTTCGGCTGGTGGTCGTTCTCGTCGCCGGATGGCTCCAGGTCGGAGGCGGACGGCGCCTCGGTCGCCTTGACGGGCTTGCGCGGTGGGCGGCGGCTGCGGGCGGGACGGCGGGCCCGGGTGTCCTCAGCGGCGTTCGCCGCATCGGACGCCTCGTCCCGACCTGCACCGTCCGCGGGGGACTCGACGACGGACGTGGGGGGTTCCGCTGCCAGGGCCGCAGGATCGGTGAGGCCTTCGAGGTCGCTCTGGCTGGCGTCACCGCTCTGACAGAAGAGTTCATAGACCTCGATGAGCACCCGACGCTGGCGTTCGGACAACTGTGGATCGGCGAGCACCGCTTCACGTACCTGCGGGCGGGTCGCGTCGGGCTCGAGCAGGCCGGCCCGCTCGTAGAGCACCTCCGCGGAGATCCGCAGCCCCTTCGCCAGTTGGTTGAGCACTTCGGCGCTGGGCTTGCGCAGGCCCCGTTCGACCTGCGAGAGATAGGGATTGGAGACACCGGCGACCTCGGCGAGTTGGCGCAGGGAGAGCCGGGCGTGGGTGCGCTGGTCGCGCAGATACTCCCCGAGCCCGGAACCCAGACCGACTCGATCGCGTGTGTTCATGCCATCCATGATGCTTGCTATTGCTAGCAAACGCAAGCCGGGAAGCGCTCTTGTCGTGCGGGTCACACTGAATGTCCGATCTGGACGGCAGCTGCTCCACCAGGCACGGACGGCCGAGAACCGCGCGGCGGGCCACGAAGCCCGGCAAGACTCAGTCCCCTAATGGACCTCGACCGCACGTCCTAGCGACGGGCGGCCACCACCCCGCCGGATTGGGCTGCCGCGATGCCGCCCACCGTCAGCGTCTCGTCCTGGGAAACCGACGACTTGACCACGGCGAGGGCGAGCGGGCCGTCCTCGTAGTGCCGCACCGCGGAGGTGATCCGGCCGACCTGTCGATCCCCCAGCATCACCGGCGCGCCCGCCTCGGGCAGCGCATGCTCGGAACCGTCCAGGTGCAGCAGGACGATGCGCCGCGGCGGCCGGCCGAGGTTGCGGACCCTGGCCACCGTCTCCTGCCCGCGATAGCAGCCCTTGTTCAGATGCACCGCAGTTCGTAGCCAGTCGAGCTCGTGGGGGATCGTCCGGTGGTCGGTGTCGACCCCGAAACGCGGGCGCAACGCGGCCACCCGCAGTGCCTCGCTGGCCCACGTCCCGGCCAGGCTCACCCCGGCGTCCAGGGCGGCTGACATGGCCTCGTCCAGTCGCTCTCGGGAGATGAACAGTTCGCGCCAGGCGCGTTCGGCCCCAGGGTGCGACGCGTCGTCGACCGGGTTGTAGGCCTCTCCACCAGGGGCGGTGGTCGGCCAGGGGTCGTCCCAGAACTGCGCGGCGGAAGGAGTCAAGACCCGATCGGCCAGCCCGCCACGCACCAGAGCGAGGGTGGCGAACTGGGCGCTGCGGTCGGCGATCTCGACCCGTAGCAGGAAGCGCATCTTCTCCAGGTGTGCCACCAGTGGCTCACCCGCCCCCGGCTCGACGCCCAGCCAGAGGGTCTGACCGTCGTCCACCACGTGCAGCGCGTTCTCGACGTGGCCGTGCGGGCTCAGGATGAGCGCCTCGGCACTGACTCCCGGTGTCAGATCGCGCAGCCATTGGGTCGAGAGGGTGTCCAGCCAGGTGAGCCGGTCCGGGCCGGTGACGGTGACCACGCCCCGATGGGAGAGGTCCACAACGGCAGCTCCGTCGGCCAACAGCTTCTGCTCCCGGCTCGGGCTGCCGAAGTGCCAGGCGACCCCGGTGTCGGGGCCGTCGGCGGCAACCGCGTCCGGCGCATCCAATGACGTCACCCCGCCATCATCGCCGACGCCGCGCCACCGAGGCCAACGGGTCCGCTGCCAGGGTTTCGACCACGCTCACGCATCGCCCCGGAAGTCTCGCGCAACACCCAGGACGCTCGCGCATCGCCCAGGATCGGCGGTGATCCTGGCCGCCCGGCGCTCAGACCTCGGTGGAGTCCTCCACGTCCAGGGTCTGCGGGGGATGACCCGCGGTGGTGTCGATGGAGACGTCGTCGGCGGGTACCCGATGCAGGTGGGCCGAGGCATGCGAGGTCAGCGGGACCCCCATCGCGGCCATGTCGAAGGCCCACATCAGGTCACCGTTGACGTGCCCGTACAGCCGCTTGCCGGCGCTGTACTCCTTGGCGGTCTCGGTGCGCGCCACCCAGTCCGTGGCTATCTCGACCTTCCCCTCGCCTGCAGTACCCAGGTAGATCTCGGTGATCCCGGTCGGGTGCGCCAGAACGACCTCGACCTCGACGATCCGGGGCGCCTCCTCATCCGAGGGCTTGACCCGCCAGTAGCCGGCCTCGCTGGCCAGTGGCTTGCGGTCGTGGCAGGAGTCGTCCAGCAGCCAGGTGTGGGACTGGTACTCCAGGAAGGGGCGCCCGTCGTTATGGAAGTCCACCACCTGGTGAAATCGCTTGATCTCGATCGTGGGGTAGTCGACCACCCCCGTCCCCTCCCACCGGCCGATCAACCAGGCGATCGGCAGCAGTGACGAGGGCAGGTTGTCCGGGATCACGAAAGCCACACGTCGAGGGTAGTCCGCGCACCGCGGCGACGGTGGGCGATTCACCGCGGATCGGCGGTGGGGTGGCCTCGCGCACGGACTGTGCTCGCCCCACCCGGGTTGGCCGCCCCCACGGACGACGACCCCACCCACCGTGACTCCCGGTCCGATGGTGCGCCCCTGTCGGCGACGACGCTCGTCCCAGTTCTCCTGGTCCACCCAGCACACTGGACACCCGCGCCACCCGGGCACGACCAGCGCCTGGCAGGACGGTCGAAGCCGACACCCCAGGCGGCCCGGTGGAACGCGAACCGTCGACGACACACCGCAATCAGCAGGAGGCCCCGTGAGCAGGCTCATCGTCAAGTGCACGAGTGGACTGGAGTCCCCCGAACGCGCCAACCAGGCCCTCAACGTCAGCGCCACTGCTGTCGCCGCGGGAGTGGACGTGTCGCTGTGGCTCACCGGCGAGGCGAGCTGGTTCGGCGCACCTGGTGGCGCGGAACAACTACAACTCGAGCATGCGGCCCCGGCGCAGGATCTGGTGGCCGCCGTGCTGGCCGTCGGCACCGTCACCGTGTGCACCCAGTGCGCGGCGCGGCGGGGCCTCACCGAGGACGACCTCATCCCCGGGGTGCGGATCGCTGGTGCAGCCGCCTTCGTCGAGGAGGTGATGGCTCCGGACGCGCGAGCGCTGGTGTACTGACCCGGGCGTGCCTGGCGGGGCACACCTGCCAGAGCGGGCGAACGAGCGTCAGGTGAGAGCGGCGCCGAGCATCAGGACGACGAGTCCGCTGACCGACAGCCCGGAGATCGCCACCGCCACCGCGGCCTGGCGAGAGTTGGCCGAGGGCAGCCGACGGAACAGTCCGTCCAGTGCGCACAACAGCGTTGAGACGGCCAGGGCCACGGCCAGTTCGGGCCCCACCCCGCCACCGCCCAAAACCACCACGACTGCGCCGCAGACCAGGCTGGCCAGCGGGGCCAGGACGGCCACCAGCGGACGTCGCACCGGCAGCACGATGATCAAGGAGGTGACCGCGACGCTGATCAGTCCGATGAGACTGGAGGTGGCAAGCAGCGACAAGGCCGGCAGCCACGCCGTGCCACTTTCGACCACGACCACCCCGGTGACCACACCGGCCACCGACTCGACCAACCGCGGACGCATGTCACGACGTAGCAACTGGTGCATGAAGGTGACCACGATCGAGCAGGCCACCACCGGCGCCAGCCACTGCAGCGGTGGGTGGGGGCCACCGTACGTGCCATACACCACGACCACCGCGATGGCCCCGCACAGGGCCAGCACCGTCGTCGACCCCCGCGGAGTGGGAAGTCCCAGAAGCACCGGCCACCCGGACGACAACCCCACGACGAAGACCAGCAGGACGCCCAGGACGGCTACATCACCTAGGTAACCCGTGAGCCCCAGCACCGCGACAAGGCCCAGCGACGTGGCCGGGGCAAGGGCGTGGCGCATCCCGGCATCCTAGGGCGCGGCCACCTCTGCATGCCGGAGATCAGGCACCTGGGGCAACCTCCGTGGTATCTGTGCAGGCGTGGGAAGGCCGCCCCGGGCCCTAGCACATCGACTAAACAGTCATCGCGCTTGCGACCGTGCCAAGATCGGAGTGAAGTGGAGTCGACCCTGGGTAAGATTCGATTCTCGGGTTGTCCGACGTATCGATTCTCGGGTTGTCCCACGTATCGGACCGTCGTCAGGTACATCGGACTATGAGCCCGGCCGACCTGCGGCTGCCCGGTTGGCGGGTCGGGTCGAAGACATGACCACAGGCGGGAGGCCTGACCACTGGCACAGTTGCTGCTGCTGACGAACGCGCTGGGGCCCTCGCCGGAGGTGCTTGCGGCGCTGGCTCTGCTGCCGCACACGGTTCGGGTCCTGCCCGCCGAGCCCGCCGCCCTCATCGACGCCCCACCCGCCGACGCGGTGATAGTGGACGGCCGCCGCGAACTCGCCACCACCCGCGCTCTGTGTCGAATGCTGCGCACCACGGGAATCTCCTCACCGATGCTGCTCGTGCTCACCGAGGGTGGACTCACCGCGGTCAGCGCCGACTGGGGGATGGACGAGGTTCTGCTCGACACGGCCAGCCCGGCCGAGGTGGAGGCGCGGCTTCGGATGTCGGTGGAGCGACTCCGGCTCAGCGGCGAGGACGACACGGACAGCGACGAGATCCGGTCCGGAGACCTGGTGATCGAGGAGCAGGCCTACACCGCGCGACTGCGCGGCAAGCCACTCGACCTCACCTACAAGGAGTTCGAGCTGCTGAAGTTCTTGGCCCAGCATCCCGGCCGGGTGTTCAGCCGGGCCCAACTGCTCCAGGAGGTATGGGGTTTCGACTACTTCGGCGGAACCCGCACCGTCGACGTACACGTGCGTCGGCTGCGCGCGAAACTGGGTGGCGAATACGAAGTCCTCATCGGAACCGTCCGCAATGTCGGCTATCGCTTTGTTCCCCAAGGCGAGGAGCCGACCAGTGAGACACCTGTGGGCGACCCCGTCACGTGAGGCCGACGGGCCAGGCCCGCCCACGACACATGTCGCACCATCTTTCAGGCACGACAGATCGAGCGGGGCCGTGTCCCATGGTTGAAGCCCGACGAGCCGGCGCTGTCGGTCCCTGCGCCAGGGCGGACGAGCAAGAGGCGTGATCGCACAGTCGAGTCGAGGGCGCCGCCGGGGTCCTGTGACAAGGCGGGCACTACCGGACATGCCCTCCACACCCAAGCAAAGTTCAACGCGGCCAACCGAGGCCGAGCCGCGCCCCCTACCCTGGCCGAATGAACGCGCAGCCCATTGTGACCGACTTGGTCGCCGACGATGTACCGGGCGTGATCCGTCTGCTGGACGCGGCCGAGGCAGCCGACGGCTCCCGCGCCCTGTCCGAGCAGGCCGAACTTGCGCTGCGTCATCGTCGGCCCAGCACCAGCCACCATGTCATCCGCGATCGCGACCTGATCATCGGCTACGTCCAGATCAATCGCACCGAGGAGGCGGTCGCCGAAGGACTCGTGCACCCCGATCGGCGCGGTAACGGTCTGGGCCGGGCGCTGCTCGATGCCGCCATCGCCGACGCTGACGGTCCCCTGCTGGTCTGGGCGCATGGCGGGCTCGCCGAGGCCAGGGCCTTGCTCACCCGAGCCGGCGGGACCCGGGTGCGTCGCCTGTTGCAGATGGCCCGGGACATCGACCCGATCACGGTGCCCTCGGCACAGATTCCCGAGGGGATCCGGGTCCGTCCGTTCGTCATCGGCCAGGACGAGGACGCCCTGCTCGCCGTGAACGCGGCTGCCTTCGCCCACCACCCGGAGCAGGGCTCGATGACCCGCGCGGATCTGGACGACCGGATCGCCGAACCGTGGTTCGATCCGGGCGGGCTCTTGCTGGCGGAGAAGGCCGACACAGGGGAACTGATCGGCTTTCACTGGACCAAGGTGCATCCGGCGACCGGCGGACGCCCGCCGGTCGGCGAGGTGTACGTCATCGGCATCTCCCCCGCCGGCCAGGGACACGGCTTGGGCCGCACCCTCGTCGTCGTCGGCCTCACCCACCTGGCCAGCCCCGAGGCCACCTCAACCGGGCCCGTCTCGCGGGTGATCCTGTATGTCGAGGCCGATAACGCCCAGGCGCTTGCCATCTACACCGGGTTGCGCTTCACGATCACGCACGTGGACGAGCAGTACCGGATCGGCTGACCCGGGCAGGAACCCGCGCCCTGACGACGATCAACCGTTCAGCGCCACGGTCACTCTGGACCGTGCCACCGCCCCGTGCCGGCCAGCCCCGTGCCAGCCGGCCCGTGGCAGGCTCAGCCAACCACCCCAGCCCGCCCGGGGGTCGCTCACTCCTGTGAGGCCCGGTACTCCTGACCGGCCAGCCGGATGCACACGGCCACCCCCTTCATCGCCTGGACCACCTCGTCCAGCGGGGGACGGGTGGGGGCCAGCCGGATGTTGGTGTTGCCGGGATCGTCGCCGCCGGGGTAGGTGGCGCCGGCCGGGGTCAGCTTGATCCCTGCGGCCGCGGCCAACTCGACCACCCGGTCGGCGACCGGATCCACGGTGTCAAGGCTGACGAAGTAGCCGCCGCGGGGTTCGCGCCAGGTGGCCCAGCCGCCACCACCCGGCCCGAGGATCTCGGTCAGGGCGTCGTTGACGGCCGCGAACTTCGGGGCGATGAGCTCGGCGTGAGCGCGCATCAAGCCGGCGATCCCACCCGGGTATCCGGACAGGAAGGCGACATGCCGCGCCTGCTCGATCTTGTTCGGCCCGATGCTCTGCGCGCCCAGGTACCGGGACACCCACGCCAGATTCTGCGCACTCGTCGCCAGGAAACCGAGCCCGGCCCCGGCGAAGGTGATCTTGGAGGTGCTGGCGAAGACGAACGGACGGTTGGGATTGCCGGCCTCCGCGCACAGGCTGAGGAACTCGACTCGCGGGTCGGGGTCGTCGCTGAGGTGGTGACCGCGATACGCGTCGTCCGCGAAGATCCGAAAGTCTGGTGCGGCGGTCGTCATCTCCGCCAGGGCCCGCGCCTTGTCGGCGCTGATGCTGTCCCCGGTGGGATTGGAGTAGGTGGGGACGAAGAGCAGACCCTTGATCGACGGGTCGGCCCCGGCGAGCCGCTCGATCTCCAGCACGTCCGGGCCGTCGTCGGCGATCGGCACGCTGAGCAGATCGAAGCCGAGCCGTTCGAGCAGCAGGAAATGCCGGTCGTACCCCGGCACGGTCACGATCATCTTCGGACGCGAGCCGTCCAACGCCCATCCCCGCTCACCGCCCGGCACCCCGTGCAACAGCGCGAAGCCCAGCACCAGCCCCTGCAGTTCGAGGGAGGAGTTGTTCCAGACCAGGACGTTGTCGGCCGGCACGTCGAGGTAGTCCGCAAAGAGCGCACGGGCCGACGGCAGACCGGCGAGCCCACCGGGGTAGTTGCGCAACTCGATCCCGTCGACCGTGGTGTCGCCCGCCACGACCTGGGACAGCAGGTCGTTGCTCAGATCGAAGTCCGCGTCACTGGGCTGGCCGCGCTGCAGGTCCAGGGCAAGACCGGAGGCGACCAAGTCGTCATAGGCGGCGCGGGCGGTGTCCAGTTCGGAACTCAGCGAGACCATGCAGGCAAGCGTAGACCGGCCCTGCGACACCGGCGCCGACCGGGAGTCCGCGCCTTCACGCCACCTCACCAGGGTCGCCGGAGATCCGCCCACTCCGTACCTTCCCAACCCACCGGCCGCGGCGTCGCCTGACATGATGGCCCCATGACCACTCCCGCGCGTGATCGGATGGCGCCGCGGCCGGCCAGGGCCAGCGGAGCCGACACGGAACCACCCAACGGGAAACCGACGACCCGAGCGCCTCGCTCGGCCGCGCCGAAGGTGGCCGCGCCACCGCGTCCGGCCCTGGTGGCGTCCCGGCCGAGCGAGGATGCCGACGGCAGACCCGAGCTCCCGCCGGACAGGTTTCTCGACCGCGAGTTGAGTTGGCTCGCCTTCAACGACCGAGTGTTGCAGTTGGCCGAGAACGACAAACTGCCGCTGCTGGAACGCGTCCGCTTCTGCGCGATCTTCGCCTCCAACCTCGACGAGTTCTACATGGTGCGGGTGGCCGGCCTCAAGCGCCGGATCGCCACCGGCCTGGCGGTGACCGCCGCGTCCGGCCTGGAGCCACGCGAGGTCCTGGAGGCGATCTCGGTTCGCGCCCGGTCCCTGATGACCCGGCACGCGGACCTGTTCGGCACCGTCCTGCGCCCGCTACTGAACGAGCAGGACATCCACCTGGTCGGCTGGGACGACCTCACCCCGGATGAGCAGCAGCATCTGCGGGTGACCTTCATGGAAGAGGTCTTCCCGGTGCTCACCCCGTTGGCGGTGGACCCGGCACACCCCTTCCCGTATATCAGCGGGCTCTCCCTCAACCTGGCGGTCGTGGTGCGCAACCCGACCACCGAGACCGAGCACTTCGCACGGGTCAAGGTTCCCCCGGCCCTGCCCCGGTTCCTGCTCGTGGAGGAGTCACTCGACGGTGACGAGGCGGGTCTGCTCGCGCGCCGGCGGCGGCGGTTCATCAGCCTCGAGGACCTCATCGCGGTCCACCTGGACCACCTCTTCCCGGGGATGGAGGTACTCCAGCATCACCTCTTCCGGGTCACCCGCAACGAGGATGTCGAGGTCGAGGAGGACGACGCCGAGAACCTGCTCCAGGCGCTGGAGAAGGAGTTGCTACGACGCCGTTTCGGCCCACCGGTGCGCCTGGAACTGGTCTCCACGATCGACCCGAAGGTCCGCGAACTGTTGATCCGTGAGTTGGGCGTGAAGTCCGACGAGGTGTATTCACTGCCGAGCCCGCTGGACCTGCGTGGCCTCAACGACATCGCCGACACCGACCGCAACGAGTTGCAGTTCCCGAAGTTCGTGCCGCACACCCACGCCGACCTCGCCGACGGCCGGGAGTCCTCCAAGCCGACCAACCTGTTCGCGGCTATCCGCAACGGTGACGTGCTGCTGCACCACCCCTACGACTCCTTCTCCACCTCGGTGCAGGCTTTCCTGGAGCAGGCCGCGTCCGACAAGCGGGTGCTGGCGATCAAGCAGACCCTGTATCGCACCAGTGGCGACTCCCCCATCATCGACGCCCTGATCGACGCCGCCGACGCCGGTAAGCAGGTGCTCGCCCTGGTCGAGATCAAGGCCCGGTTCGACGAGCAGGCCAATATCTCCTGGGCCCGCAAGCTGGAGCAGTCCGGGGTACACGTGGTGTACGGCATCGTCGGGCTCAAGACGCACGCCAAACTCTCCCTCGTGGTACGCCAGGAACAGGACGGGCTGCGCCGCTACTGTCACGTCGGCACTGGAAACTACAATCCCAAGACAGCCCGGATCTACGAGGATCTCGGCATCCTCACGTGCAATCCCCATGTGGGAGAAGATCTTTCCAGACTCTTCAATCAACTCTCCGGCTATGCGCCACGAACCGCCTTCCATCGGCTGATGGTCGCCCCTCGATCACTGCGTTCTGGTCTGATCGACCGAGTTGAGCGGGAGATCAGGCACCATCAAGCCGGCCGGCCCGCCTGGGTGAAGATCAAGGTCAACTCGATCGTCGACGAGAAACTCATCGACGCCCTCTACCGGGCGTCCACGGCGGGCGTTCCGGTGGACCTCGTGGTTCGCGGCATCTGCGCGGTCCGCCCCGGGGTGCCGGGGCTGAGCGAGAACATCCGGGTGCGCTCGGTGTTGGGGCGCTTCCTGGAGCATTCTCGAATCTTCGCCTTCGGCAATGGTGGTGACCCGATCGCGTACATCGGCAGCGCCGACATGATGCACCGTAATCTCGATCGGCGAGTGGAGGCCTTGGTCCGGATCGCCGACGCCGAGCATGTGGCCTATGTCGCCAGCCTCATCGACGAGCCGATGGACGAGCACACCTCGTCCTGGCACCTGGGCGCCGACGGGGTGTGGACGGGCCGGCACGAGGCGCCGGACGGAACCCCGTTGCGCGATCTGCAGGCGGAGTTGATCGGGCGGCGCAGCCGCCGCGGCTCCCGGCGTCGGTGACCCATGCCCAACTCAGAGCAGAGCGTCTCCCGGCGCGCCGATCGCCGGGATCCTAGTCTGGTCGCTGCGGCCGGGGCGGTCATCTGGCGACCAGCTCGCACCGGGCTGGAGGTGGTGCTCGTCCACCGGCCCCGCTACGACGACTGGTCCTGGCCGAAGGGCAAACTCGAAGGCCAGGAGTCGTTCCCGGCCGCAGGGTTCCGGGAGGTGCTGGAAGAGACCGGCCTTCGGATCCGGCTGGGAGTGCCCCTGCCCTCGGCCCACTACCGATTGAGCGATCACTCGGACAAGACCGTGCGCTACTGGGCCGCCCGGGGAAGCTACGACCCGTTGCCAAAACCCCCGCGGCCGGGCGAAGTGGACCGGACCGAGTGGGTGAGCGCACAGGACGCAGCAAGCCGGCTGTCGCGGCGAGGCGACCGAGTGCAGTTGGAGGCCCTCATCGAGGGCTATGATTCTGGTCTTCTCGACACTTACCCGTTTATTGTTGTCCGGCACGGATATGCCCGGCCGCGCCACGTCTGGGGCCGGGAGGACGGTGACCGGCCGTTGATCGACGCCGGCCGGGCGCAGGCCCGCAATCTGGTGGGAACGCTGGGTGCCTGGCAGCCGGGCAAGGTCTTCTCCAGCCCATGGGTGCGTTGCCTGCAGACTGTTCAGCCGTACAGCAAGAAGACCGGCGCCAAGATCAAGACCAAGGGCAAGCTGAGCGAGGACGGCCACCGCAAGGACCGTCAGGGCACGGCCAGGCTGGTGAGCAAGCTCATCGGCAAGGAAGAGACCCTGGCGGTGTGCACCCACCGCCCCGTCCTGGGCACGGTGCTCGGTGTGCTGGCCGGGCATGCCGCTGCCGGGCGAGCCGACGATCTGCCGCGCCGTGACCCGTTCATGGAGGCGGGCGAGGTTCTGGTGGCGCATATCCAGCGACGCACCCACCGGGTGGTGGCGGTCGAGCGTCACCTCACCTCCTCCACCGGCTGAACGGGGTGACGGGTGAGAGGTCGGAGCCTGCCCGCCCGACCATTGCGTGACTGCCCACCATGCGCTGGATCTCCGCGGCCTGGTCTCGCGCGGCCTGGTGTCGCACGGCCCGGTCTCGCGCGGCCCGGTCTCGCGCGGCCTGGTCTCGCGCGGCCCGGTCTCGCGCGGCCTTACGTTTGTGGGCAGGCGTTGCGCGGCCTGATGTATCGCGGGCAGGCGTTGCGCGGCCTGATGTTTCGCGGCCTGATGTTTCGCGGCCGGTGTCGCGCGGCCCGACGTTTGTGGGCGGGCGTTGCGCGGCCTGATGTTTCGCGGGCAGGTGCTGCGCGGCCTGATCGCCACGCCCTGATGACGATTCACGGGTGATTGCCCGCACCCTGCTGCCATCCCCAGCGAGGGTGTGCTCAGGTCACCAGGGTCCGAGCGAGGAGGAAGAAGCCCGCCGCGAACAGGCCGGACACCACCGGCGTGGCCAGCCACGCGGTGACGATCTCGCCGGCCACCCGCCAGCGCACCGAGGAGGGACGGCTCATCACTCCGGCTCCGACGATTGCGGCGGTGAGCGAGTGGGTGGTCGATACCGGGGCCCCGAGGCCGTAGGCGCTTACGTACAGAACCGTGCTGGCGACCGTCTCGGCGGCAAATCCCCGGGGCGCGTCGAGGTCGGCGAGCCGCCGTCCCAAGGTGCGCACGATCCGCCAGCCACCGGCCAGGGTGCCTGCGGCGAGGGAGACCGCGATGCAGGCCCGCACCCACCAGGGCACCTCGCCCTGGGGCATTCCCACGGTGAGCAGGCCGAGCATCATCACCCCGATCGCCTTCTGCCCATCCTGCAAGCCGTGGCCCAAAGCAAGTGCCGCCGCCGAGATCGCCTGGCTGTGCTGGAAGCGAGTACCGGTGCGCCGAGGGGAGGAGTTGCGCCAGCCCCACAGCACGGCCAAGGTCAGCGCCGCCGACAAGGCCAATGCGACGAGCGGGACGACGATCATCGGGATCACCACAAGCAGGGCGATGTTCCCCCAGTGCACCTGCACGGCAGCCGCCGTGCCGGCACCGGCGAGTCCGCCGATGAGGGCATGCGAAGACGAGGCGGGAACTCCCCGCCACCAGGTCCACAGATCCCAGCAGATGGCCCCGAGCACGCCGGCGAACAGAATGAGCAGGGCATCTTCGCCGGTGCCCGGATCGAGGATCCCGGTGATGATCGTCTGGGCCACCTCCAAGCCCAGCAAGGCACCGAGCAAGTTCAGCCCGGCGGCCATCAACACGGCGATGGTCGGGGTGAGCGCGCGCGTGGCGACGGAGGTGGCGATGGTCGTGGCCGCGTCGTGCATGCCGTTGATGTAGGCGAACAGCATCGACAAGGCGATGACCAGGACCAGCAGGTCCACTCAACGCTCCTTGACCGCGATGATCTGCACCATCCGGGCGACGGCGGTGAACGAGTCGCCGGCTGCGTCCAGCCGGCGCATCACCTCGCGCAGCTTGAGCATCCGGGCGATGTCTGCACCGTCATCGAAGATCTCCGCGAGCAGCCGGTGGTAGGTGCGGTCGGCTTCGTTCTCGAGCCGGTGGATCTCCACCCAATAGCCGACCAGGTCCTTCACCCGGGCCAGCCGGCGCATGGCCTGGGCGGTGAGTTCGGCCTGCCGCACCAACACCGACACCAGGACCACCGATCGGGCCGGCATCACCCCGAGGCCGAACTCCACGACGAGATCCCCCGAGGCGGCCAGATCCCGGACGCAGCGGTCCATCGCCGCGGCCAGGCCATAGACGTCCTCGCGATCCAGAGGCGGGATGAAGGTGGCGTTCAGCCGCTGCATCACCGTCGCGGTGAGGGCGTCGGAACGGCGTTGGTTCTCGGCAAGGGATTCCACCAGGGATTGCCGGTAGACAGGATCGGTGCCGAAGAGCTCGGCGAGGGCGTTGGCGCACTCCAGCAACAGATCGCCCATGGTGGCGAGGTCGCGGAACACCTGGGTGTCCAGCGGAGTCAGGCGCAGGCGCATCGGCTCAGGCTATCGACAGGCCCGTGTTCTGCTCATCGCGCGCCGCCTGCGATGCGGCCGGTGTCACGGCGCGCGCCAGCGCCCAAGCATCACGGCGCTGGCGCGCGTGCATCCGGCGCCAACGCACAAGCATCACGGTTCCCTCGCGCGCCTGCCCGCCCATTCCGTCGAGAAATACCCGGGCCACGTCGAGGCGGTCCTCGATGCGGTTCCCGGATCACGTCGCGGAGTTCCAGGCTTACGTCGAGGAGTGGGCCGCGTCGTCGGCTTCGCGGGCCTGAGCCAGGGACAGGTCGTAGACCGTACGCAGCAGCTTCAGCCGGGGGATGAGGTCGACCCCGGCGGCCAGCAGGTCCCGCGCCGCGTCCACCGCGGTTCCCGCGCGGCGGGCACGCTCCAGCAACTCACCCTCCATCGGGTGGTCGGCGTCCGCCTGGCCGTCGGGTGGGAAGGCTTGCGCGTGCGGGGCCGATCGGGCCGGACCGGGTGCGGGTTCGCCCGGCTGGATCTGGTCGACGTGGTGCGCAGGTGCCGGCCCGGTGGAGCCCGACTGCGCGAGCAGGGCCGCCCGCGCTGCGCGATAGTCCCGCTCGACGGTGTCCAGGTATGCCTGGTAGCCGGGCAGGATCTGCGGCATCAGGTCGATGAACTCGCCCCCCGCGGCGACGAAGGCCGCCGCCAGATCTGCGCGCGGGCAGCTGAGTTCGTCCACACCCGGTCCGGTGATGCGCACCAGCGCACCGTCCGGCGACAACCGCACTTCCCGCAGGGAGTCGAAGCACTGGTACGAGTAGGCCCGCCCGGCCAGCAGTTCCGGCACCGACCGCAGGCACAGGCCGGCGACCGCGTAGCGCAGTGCGTCCACGATCCTGCCCGACCCGGTTTCGGTGTCGATGACCACCGCTCCTGCCTCGAAGCCGGGGTCGCGTCCGGTTGCCGGACCGGGTGGCCCGGCCGCGAGACGAGGCAGCAGGACGTACTGGAGGTCGTCGGCGTCCGGGTCAGGTTCCAGACCCAGTTCCAGGCCGATCCGCATCAGGGCGTCCCCGCCGTAGTCGCTGCCATGCTGGTCACCACATCCTTGTCCTGGGTTCATTGGCCTGCGTCAGTTTCGCGCCGTGGTCGAGGCCGGGCGATTCGTCGCCGGGACAGTCACACCGGGCCTGCTCACACCAAGCACCTCCTCGCACCGGGCGCCCTCGCGTCGGAAGCGCCTTCCGCGCACCAGCGAGCATCACGGCACACCGGTGACGAGCGCTCGGAAGGCACGCATCTCTTCGAGGACGAAGTTGACCACTCCCGGCCCGCCCACCGGATGGAAGGACACGACGGTGAGGTTACCGGCGAGGGAGTCGACCATCACCCGCACGGTCACCCCGTTCCCGAGGGTGACCTGTTGGAAGGTCCCGAGATTGCCTGCGGTGAGCCTGCCTTGGGCCTGCAGCAGGGCAAGTGCCTCATCCAGCAGGCGGGCCACGTCGCCTGCCGCAGTGCCGGCCGGCCAAAGGGTGTTGTCGAGATTCATGTTCGCCGCGGTGAACCGGAAGAAGATGTCCACATGCCGTTCCAGGTAGTGCGCCATCCGGTGGGCGACGATCCGGGCCGCCCCGATGGAGAAGCGCCCGGTGGCGATCGAGATCGGCACCGGGGCATTGGGAGCCGCACCCGCGGCGGGGAAGGGGAAACGGTTGAGGGCCTGGACGAGCCGCCGGAACTCACCGGGCGCGCCGTTGGCCAGGGCGAGGATCCGCTCGACTCGGTCCACCGCGAACCCTCGGGCCACCGCCAGGTCCAGCAGGTCGGCGAGCCGGCCGGCATTGCCCAGGCCAGCCTGCTCGAGGTAGCCCAGCAGCCGGGCAAGGTCGGGCACGTGTGCCCGCAGCCGCCCGAGTACGGCCACGTCGCCGGCGATGAGCTCCAGGAGTCGCGCGACCTCGTCGACGGTGGCGGTCCCGGGCTGGGTGAGCAGGTCCATGAGTAGCACCGGGTCGTTCCCGGCGTTGCGCAGCATCGTCTCCAGGCGCACGATGTCGTCGCCGACGGTGCGAAGGAGCGCGCGGAAGTCCTCGACGCTGCCGCACCGGGTGATCAGCAGGCGCAACCGGGCCGCATCGTCCCCCAGCGCCCGCACGTACCGCAGGAAGGCCGCAGCCCCACCCACGTCGTCGATCAGGGTGACCAGTTGCGCGGCGTCGTCCCCCAGGGCACGCACGTAGCGGGCGAAGGCGGCCGCGCCACCGACCTCATCCATCAGCCGGGCCAGCACGGCGGCGTCACCACCGACCTGCCCCAGGTACCGGGCCAGCCGCTCGGCGCCGCCGATCGCCTGGATCACCCGAGCGAGTTCACCGGCTCCCCCGAAGGCCGCGATGCAGGCCTCCAACCGAGCCCCGGTGCCGAGCGCGTCCATCACAGCGAGCAGGGCGCGGGCACTGCCGAAGTGGGTGATGAGTTCGAGGACGCGCGCCGCCGTCCCGAGTTCGTCGAGCAGCCGGACGATGTCCTCGAAGCGCCGCACCGAGGTGATCAGCCGCATGGCCAGGGCGGCGTCACCGACCCGGTCGAGGATCTGCAGCGCCCGTTCGACGCTGCCGAGGATGCGGATGGCCCGGATGGCATTGCCCATGCCGCCCAGGCGCTGAGCGAGTTTGGCGATCAGGCCGAGCTTGGTGATCGAGGTGAGGCCGCGCAGCTCGGCCAGGCTGAGCGCGGCCAGCGCGATCTCGAAGAGTGCCCGCCCGACGAGGCGCCCCCGTTCGCGCCAGGTGAGGTCTGGGCGGGTGAACGCCAGGTACAGGTAATAGCCGGCCATCGACAGGCCCACCACCACGCCGATCACGGCGAGCGCGATGAGCAGGACCTCCCACCCGAAGACCACCACGACGATGACCGCCACGATGACGACGACCGCGATGATCACCCATCCCACGACCGTGGTGACCAGCGTCCACAGGCCCTTGAGCAGGTCGAACAGGGCCAGGCCGATGCCCTCGACGACTCCGACCAGGAAGTCCGCGAGACCGGAGAAGAACGCCCCGACGGAACTGAGGAAGCCCCCCTCGCTGCGCTCGGCCCGTGAATCGCGCAGTCCCGCGTCCAGGTCAGTCGCGAAACCGGCCAGCTGGGTGTCCTGCCGGGCCAGGCTGTCGTCCACCTGGCTGGTCAGCCGTTCGCCCTGGTCGCGGACCTGCCCCTGCCAGGCTGTGGCCGCGTCCCCGACCGCCGTCGCCGACGTCGTCTGCGCGGCCTGACAGGTGTTGCGCATCTGCGTGGTGCCGCCCGCCAGCGCCCGGCCCATCTCCCCTCTCGTGGTCTGCGCCGTCTCGGCCAGCCGACCGGTGACCTCACCGCCCAGCGTGGCCAGCCCCTGCACGACCTGGGAAGCCCGCTCATCCACCGCTCCGGTGGCCTGGCCCGCGGCCTGGTCCACCTGGCCGGCGAAACTGTCTGCGGTGGAGTCGTGTTGGGTCTGGGCGAGCTCGACCTGGGCGCCGATGTCGGCAACGGCCTGCTGGGTGCTGATGGGTTCCCCACCTCCTTCGGCGACGCGGCCGATCGCCCAGTCGAGTTCGGCGAGGTCGCGGGCGACGCCGCGGTCGAGGGCGGCCACGCTCTGGCTGACCTGCCGGTCGATCGCCACGGTCATGCCGGCCTGACCCGAGCGGAGTTCGCGCAACCGTGCGTCCCGGTCGCGGGTCAGGCGCGCGATCACCGGCAGCACGGCGTCCTGCAGGCTGGCGACCGCAGCGTCCGCGGCCTCGCGAACCGCTCGCGTGGTCTCGGTGTGGCTGTCTGCCACAGCTTGCCCGGCCTCGGCGAAGAAGCTGGTGAGTTCGGCTCGTCCCTGAGCGGCTTCTCCGGTGATGTGCGAGGCCACCTCCCCGGCCTGCTCACGCACGCCGCCGGCCACCTCGTGCGCCGCGGCACGCAGTCGCTGCTGAACGTCGGGCAGTTTGCCGCGCCGGATGCTGCGGATGAAGGCCTCGGAACCTTCATTCCCCTGAGCTTGGGCTGCCCGGGCGTCCACCAATCCGGTGGCCTGCTGAGCCCGCGAGTGCGCGCCGGCGATGGATCTGCCCGCCTGGGTGCTGCCGGCGGTGCGGATCTGCTCGGCACTGGTGCGTGCCGCAGCGTCAAGTTGAGCGTGCCGGGCCTGCCTGAGGGCTTGCAGGTTCTGCCGTTCGGCGCTCGCGGCCGCACCGGCGCGGGCCAAGTGCTCGGACTCGGCGCCGCGTACCGCCCTGGTCCGCTGCGCGAGGTCGCTTCGAAGCAGGTTCACGGTGCCCTCGAAGCTCTCCTGGACCCGCTGGGACTGGACGGAGAAGCTCTCGGCCACCTGCCGGCGGTAGGTGTCCGCGGCGAGCTGGACGCGTCGGCGCCGGCTGGTCGCGGCCTCGATCACTCCGGCGCGAGTGGCGGAAAGCGTCGCCAGGGCGGCACTGACCACCCCGGACCCCTCACCACCGGGAACCGCCGGCGGTCCGGACGCGGAGACGACGCCGGGCACGCCATCGGATTGCTGGCCAGGCTCGGGTTGCGGACCAAGCACGTCGGTGGCCGCGGTTGCGACTCCCGCACCGGGCGGAGCCTGCTGGGCGGAGCCGTGCGGACCCGGCGGAGGTCGCCGACCACCGGGCGCACCGGGCTGGACCAGGGTTGGGCGACCGGACGCACCGGTGCCCGACCCGCCAGCGCCCGATCCGCCAGCGCCCGATCCGCCAGCGCCCGACCCGCCAGTGCCCGATCCGCCAGTGCCGGACCCGTGGCTCGACCCACCGGCCTGGTTGGAGCCACCGGGTAGTGTGCCGGCACCCGGGCTGGAGGTAACGGGGACGGGCCCGGACGTGGAGGAGCGCTCCGCTTCGAGTGCGCCAGGATCATCCCCGCCCGCGCTGTACTTCCCGCGATCAGTCACGGTGACGCCGGTACCGGCATCGGCTGGGGGCGCCAGGAGTTCGGGCGCCGGACCCACGACCCCCGCCTCGGCCGGAGGGCTGGAGGAACCCGACGGGAGGTCAGCCAGGTCGAGGTCAGATTCTGGACGCTGCGACCCGGATCCCGGCGATCGGCTCGACTCGAGACCGTCCCCGGCCCGAGCGCGCATCAGGGTGGCGACCGCCCGGTTCCCACCGGTGCGTTGCAACTGGCGGATCGCCGCCGGCCCCAGCAGCCCGGGCCCCGATCGCGGGCTCGGGCCGGTGGGCTGGCGTCCAGCACCGGCGTCGACGTGTCCCGCCCGGGCAAGGGGGTGGCTGTGCCGCGTCCCGACGTCAGCGGCCTGGTCCGCGTGGCTGGCTCGTCGGGCGTCCGGGTCGACCCCCTCGGGGCGCTCGGTGTGCTCGCGCATGGCGACTCCCTTGCTGCCCTGCGACCGTGTCGGCCCGAACCCTCACCGCACGGTAAACCCGGGGGGCGACGCCGGGGACGGGCCCGGCTCAGGTGTGCCCGATGGGGCAGTGGACCGGACCCTCATGGGCTGATTCCGAAGGGTTTTCGGCCCGATCCAGCGATCGAACCGGGCGTCCGGTCTTGCGCGCCCTTCGCGCCCTAGCCGCCCTGCGTGGTGGTGGCCGAGTCCTGGCCGACCTCCGGCTCGACCGCACCCTCGGTGCCGGGCGGCGCGGCCGTGGTCGGGAGCTGGTCCCCGCTGCCAGGGGCTGGTGTGGCGGAGGTGGTGGCCGCGCTGTCGCCCGGCGACGGCGAGGTGGACGCCGCGCCGTCGGAGACGGTGGCCTGCGGGAAGACGCTGGGCAGGTTCTCCTGGCGCGGTCGCTCGTCCGGGGAGATCACTTGACGCTCCACCGACACCGATGCCAGCCCCAGGCCGCCCACCGTCACCTCGTCGTAGGCCACCAGGCGTTGCCGGCCGGCCTCGTCCGGGGAGAAGTACAAGAGGGTGGCTTCCAGCGGGACCGGCCGCCCGCGGCCCAGGCTCTGCAGCGATCCACTGGTGATCCCGGCACCACCGGTGGATCCCTCGACCATCACCCGCGTTCCCGTCGCGTCCAGGCGTACATCACGGGTGTGCATATGACCGCTGAGTACCAGTGGGACCGTGCCCATCAGGGCCTGGGTGCCGGTCGGGTTGTGGATCAGGGCGATGTCGGTCGGGTCGCCGGCCCTGGCCTGGGCCGTGATGGTGGTGGCGAGGGCAGCTGCGGCTTCTCGAGCCTTGCGACGCGACCCGCCCTCGCCGTCGGGGGTGAACGTGAAATCGCCTATCCCGGCGATGCGCAGGCCCGCGACCTCGGCGGCTGTGTCGTCGAGCACGATCGCGCCCTGGGCGGCCACGGCAGCGGCGGTCTCGGCGGAGTCGTGATTGCCCCGGACGAAGACATAGGGCACCGAGAGTCTTGAGATCGGCTCGAGCGTCGCCGACTCAGCCGCGGAGCCCCACGTGGTGATGTCTCCGGTATCGATGACGGCGTCCACGCCGAACTGCTGAACGAGCGTGGTGATCAGGTCGAACGCCTGCGGGTTCAGGTGAATGTCCGAGACGTGCAAGACGGTCGTCAGGTCGCTGGTCGGCGCAGCAGGCACCGGCAGATCATTGGCGGTCGCGTACAGGGTGGTCACCGACCGTGTGAGATCGGCAACCCACGACCGGTAGGACTCCAACCGGTCTGCAGCGGACCGGGCCTGGCCTGCGACGTAGGGGGCGCGGGAGAGCAGTCCGGTGAATCGTGGCTCGTTGAAGGCCGCTGGGGTGAAGGTCGTCACCGCCAGGCCGGCCGCCACCGCGGGGATCGTGACCGCCACCACCCCCGCCTGTAGGGCTCGGCGGGGCCGCCGGTACACCAGTCCGGCGGCGACGGCAGCAGCCAGCACCGCGCACGCTGTCGCGCTGGCCACCGCGCGAATCACCGCCGTCCGCGCCTGGACGCTCACCTCGGTCTGCAGGTCTTCCACCGCCGGAGGCGACTCCAACAACAGGGTGGCGGCCTCCAGATCAATCGACTCGACCGAGACGTCCACGCTCAGCGGTCCGGAGTGCGTGTCGAAGGTGACCGTTCCCGCCGGCGGCAGGGTCAGTTCCACCGGGGCCTGGCCGAACAGGTGGGCCTGCACGTGTACCTGTAGGGGGCCGAGTTCGGCCTGCGTCGGGGGCGTGAGTGCCCAGCCCACGGTGGCCCCGGCCAGAGCGACGAGCACCAGCAGCGCAAACCGGCGGACAGCCTCGACGACCGGGTGGCTCCGCAGGGCGAAGACCCGACGCACGGTCGGGGTACCCGTGATTGGCATCGAGCCGATCCGCACCCGACCCCCAGCGCGCGGGATCCTGGAGCCGGGTCGACGCGGGGGCATCGAACGGGGCGCGTCGGCAGCCCGCCTGTGGGTCCGGGTCCGGGGCTGTGCGCCGGCCGACGCCTGGTGCGACGGCGAGTCGCCCCGCGGGATCGCTGCGTCACCGGGCGGTGACGAATCCGTGGGTACCGGGTCGCCAGGCCCGTCGCCGTGCGGGTCAGAGCCCTCGGACACGGCTGGTCACGGAGCCGGCGGGGCCAGCGGGTCCGCCTGGGTCTGACCGGCGCAGGGCTCGGCTTCGGTCGTCCCGGGACGGCCGAGGACGAGCACCAGTACCGACCCGCAGACCACCAGGACCGCTGCGGCCACCGCGGCAGGAGCCCCGAACCGAGGCGCGAACAGAGCACCTAACATCGGGGCCCACGCGATGAGTGCGGCACCCGCCGCCGCCCACCCGAAGGCGCCGCGTCCGGACGCCACCCCCCTGCGGTAGCCAGCGGCCACCCGCGTGGCGGCGAGCATGCCGCCGCCGAACCCGATCGCGTGCACCGCAGCCACCCACCACAGCAGGTTGTGGCCGGCGCCCAAGCTCATCCCGGATCGATCGATGAGCAGCAAGCCGGCTCCCACCAGGGGGTTGAGCAGCGCACCGATCACCGCCGGCTCGGTGACCGGCAGCGGGAAACCGCGCAGCAGCCGGGCCGGCACACTCAACGCCAGCGCGGCGCTCCCGGCCAGGTAGAAGACCGCAGGCCCGAGCGCCAGCCCACCCCGGGGCAGCAGCAGGCTGATCGCCCCCACCACGGCCACGACCACCCAGTACCGACCCCACGCTCGGGCGTTGGCGTCCTCGGCGCTGCGCCACAGCACCCAGGGCACCACCGCCACGATGGAGATCGCCGCTGCGGCTTGTGCCAGGAAACTCATGGATACGACGCTATCGCGGACCGGCGCACGCCACGGCCGGTCTCGGGCGATGCCACTCGGCCGGTCTCCGGCGATGCCACTCGGCCGCGGCACGTTGATGCGGCACGGTCAGACGCAGCACGGCACAGCCCGCACAGCTCGCCGGCCTGCTGCACACCGAGCAGGTCCGGCGGTGGGACGACCGGCGACACCGGCCGGGCAGTTCTTTCTGGCGGATTACTCGCGCACCTTCTCCAGGTGTTACTTTCCGCTCGAGATCCGTAACCACGAAGTCACATGCGCAAACCCTGGCACCCAACATTCGCTGTGCTACCGTGTGACGCGGTTGAGATTGCAGGTTTGGCAGGTCGTATGCGCCCGCTGGGAACCCTTTCCGGCGGGCGTTCTTCATGTTCTGCGTGGCGAGCGCCGGTCGAGTCAGCTTCTCTCCCGGGATCTGGTGCCGTGCCGATCTCGCAACACAGCCCGAAACAAGGAGATTGGCCAGAATGGCTCAGGGCACTGTCAAGTGGTTCAACGCCGAGAAGGGCTTCGGCTTCATCGCACAGGACGGCGGCGGCGACGACGTCTTCGTTCACTTCTCGGCCATCCAGGCGGACGGCTACCGCACCCTGGAAGAGAACCAGCGCGTGGACTTCGAAATTACTCAGAGCCCGAAGGGGCCGCAGGCGGAGAACGTCCGCGCGATCTGAGACCCAAGTACCTACTCCGATGGCGGGGATGCGAGCCTAACCGGGCTCCATCCCCGCCATTGGCATCTGAGAGCCCAGGGTCACGGCTCGGCAGGGCCGCTCGATCCAGCTGCGGGCGTGTCCGCCAGCGCGGGCGGGGTTTCCCCGTGGTGTCGTGCGCCCCGGGCTACTGCCCCCCTCCTCCCGCACCCCGACCCGCATGGTCTGCGGTGGAGCGGGCAGTCAGGAACGTGCCCTAGCATCAGCAGTGCGTCGGGCCGCTCCGGGGGCGTGGAGATCCCGCACCGGCGGGGTGCCACAGCAGGGTTTGTCCGCCACTGCGCGACGCCCGCGTGTTGGGAAAGGAGTTCCACAATGAACCGGTCTGAGGTCGCACGTTCTATCGCGCTGCGCACCGGGGTCAGCGGCGACACCGCCACGGCGATGCTGTCGGCCTTTGAGCAGGTGCTCATGGAGGCGGTCAGCCGGGGTGAGAAGGTTTCGCTCCCCGGAATTCTCAGCGTCGAGCAAGTGGAACGGCCAGCCCGCCGCGGGCGCAATCCACAGACTGGCGAACCGATCGACATCCCGGCGGGGCACGGGGTCAAGGTTGCTGCCGGGTCACGTCTGAAGGCCGCTGCCAGCTGAATGGCCGTCGGGCCGTGAACACCCCTGGGCACCCCCGCGCAACGGAACTGTTGCGCCGCCACGGGCTGCGGGTGACCGCACCCCGGCTGGCCGTCCTGGAGGCCGTCGCCAGCCTGGGCGGGCACCCGACGGCGGAAGTCATCGCCGGCGAGGTCGAGGCCGACGGAGTGCACCGAGCCACCGTCTACCGGACCCTGGAGGCGCTGACCGAGGCCGGGCTCATCTCACACGTGCATCTGGATAGCGGCGTGACCGCCTATCACCGGGCCGACTCACACCTGCACGCCCGGTGCCACGAGTGTGGCGCCGTGGTGGACCTGCCCGCCGACCTGCTCGATGCGGCTGCCGACCGGGTCCGGCAGCTCAATGGCTTCGTCCTGGACGCGGGCCATATGGCGCTGTCCGGCACCTGTCACAACTGCGGTGGCGCCGCCTCGCACGACAAGTAGCGGCCACCAGCCAGCTCGATCGATCTCGCGCGGCCGCCGGCACGCTGCGCCAGGCGCCCAGCGGGATGCGTCGTCACCTGCGACGAGGTTGGCAGACCCCAAGCGGCAGCGGCGCCGAGCAATCCGGCGGCAGAGCGTTTGCTGGCGCCCGCCGAGGCCGCGCCGACACGGTCAGGGCTTCACTGCGAGCACGCACCCGAAGAACACGGCGGCACGCCGGGTGTCGATCACCGCGAGCCCGGCCTCTCGGAGCAGCCCAGAGACCTCGGCGGTCCGATCCTCACGCATCGCCGGACCCACCAGCGCCGATACCGCCCGGGCACCGATTTCACCGCCCATCGGAGCGAATTCGGCAATCATCACCCGGCCTCCCGGGCGCAACACCCGGGCAATCTCGCGTGCCGCGCGCGGGCGGACATCGGCCGGGATGTGGTGCACGGCCAGTGCCGAGACCACCAGGTCAACCGTCTCATCCGCCAGGTCGACAGACTCGGCGGACATCTGCGCATAGGTGGGTCGGCTTTCGCCTGCTGGAATTCCGGCGGCCAATTCCGTGGCACGCTCGACCATCTCCGGGCTCGGGTCGATGCCGAGCACCGAGGCGCCCGGCGGCAGCCGTTCGGCAATCGCCGTGGTGAGAGCGCCCGTGCCGCTGCCGATGTCCACCACCCGCTCACCGGCCCGAGGCGCCGCCAGTTGCGCCAGGCTCGCATAGAGCCTGCGTCGTTGGCCGAGCAGGACGGCGTTGGTCACCAGGTCGTACTCACGGGCGGCGTGGATGAGCCCCGACGCGGGATGTTCGTGCCCATCCTCATGATGAGACGGGTCGTGCATGCCCGAATGATGGCCGGGATGGGGGCCGCACCCGTGCGCGGACGGCCCACCCCGGCGCGCGTGGGCCCGCCCCAGCAACCACTCCGCCAGGCCCAAGTCAGCGACCCCGTCGAGCGGTCGCGCCGTGCAGGTTCGGCGATGGACACCAGGCGTGGGCGTCCCCGACCGGCCTGACCCGCCCGGAGTCGACCGTGCCGACCCACCCCGAATCGGCCGTAGCCGAGCCGGATGTGGCGGACGGGCCCGACCGACTGCCCGGTTCAGTGACCACCTTCACCCAGCCGTGAGGAGATGGTCGTCTGCAGCCGGCGCAGGCCGTCGGCACCGAGCATGTGCAGTTGGTCCTCGATCATCCGGGCTACATCGGAGTCGCTGCGCACCGCCTCACTGGACTGCACCAGCACCGTGCCCTCGCCGGTGAAGTCGAACTGCCGCTCCTCGCCGGAGTTGCCACCGAGCATGGCGATCGCACCACCGAGGAAGCCCTGCATCCACCCGGCGTCGTAATGGTGGGAGGGGCTCGGGCAGTCCGCCCAGCCGAGCAGCGCCTCCGGGTCCACCCGCAATGGCGGCTCGGCGAACATCACCTCCCCCGACGACGAGGCGAGGAACTTGCCGGTTCCCACCAGGGTGACGAAGCCCGGCACGATCGACTGGTTGAGCGCCAGGCCCGAGTCGAAGGCGAGCAGGTTCGCCGCCTTGATGGTGAGGTTCCCGGTCTCCAGATCGTAGGAGTTGATGTCATAGCCCCGGTCGCCGACGACGAGTTTCCCGTGGCCTTCGCCGACCACCCAGTCCTGGGCATACAGCGGGGACGAGAACTGGTGGCTCACCATCGCGAGCAGGTGACCTTCGAGCCCACGCGCCCGAATCGCAGTGAAGGTGATGTTCCCGTAATAGGCGATCATCGCGCCCTTGGACAAGAACCACGGACGGCCCGGATTCATGGCGATGGAGAACGCATAGGGATTGTCCGGGACATTGTCCGCATCCGGCAGCGTCATCGGGTTGAGCACGGTTCCGGCCGATCCGGCCGACGGGTGAACGGTCACAGCTTCTGCTCCGATGCCTGGACGAAGACGACTCCCTGGCCCATCAATTTCAGTTGCATGGCCTCCCCTGAGCCGCGTCCGACGGCGTCACGCCAGGACATCGCGGTGGAGAGTTCGATGGAGATGTTGCCGATGTGGCCGACATAGGCCTGCGGGTCGACGACCACCGGGTGCTGACCGACCTGCAACTCGAGGGTGCCACCGTGGCTGAGCAGCACGGCCGAGCCCTGTCCGGACAACTGCGTGGTGAACATGCCCTGCCCGGTGGCCACGCTGGCGACCGCGCCACGCAGCATGCCGCGCAGGCCTCCGCCGCCGCCTCCGCCACCGCCACTGGCCGAGGCCACCGAGACGATGCTCGACTGCAGGCTCGCGGTGTGTCCGAGCAGTCGCGACGCCTCGACGGTGAGGGTCGCGCCCTGCACCGGGACGATCGTGCAGTGCAGGCCGCTGCGTCCGTAGTAGACCTCACCCTGCCCGCGGGCGCGCATCATCGCCTCGTTCTCCCCGGCCAGGGAGCGACCCATGGCGCCCATCATCTGGCCGGCGAAACCGCCGCCGCCCCGACCTGGCATCCCCGGCATCTGCGTGCCCATCCCCGGCATCGGGTAGCCACCGCCCCCGCCGCCGAGGGCGGCGTTCTCGGGGGTGAAACCGACCTGGCCGGTGTAGAAGAGCATCGCGCCGCGCCGCGCCAGCACCTCACCTGCGGCAGCGAGGTTGACCTTGACGACCTTGCTGTTGACCTTCTCGAACGTCATCGATCAGCGCTCCGCAGGCTGGATGTAGACCACACCGGTTCCGTCCCAGCGCAAGGAGAAGGGCTCCCCGCTGCCCTCGCCGAGCACTGCAGCCCAGGAGACGTCGGTGATGAAGGACTGGTTGACATTGCCCTTGGCCGCGACGAAGGCGTCCGGGTCGACCACCAGCGGGAACTGACCGCTGACCTCCAGGGCGATCAGCGGGCCACCGGCGGACAGCAACGCCACCTGACCCTGTCCGCTCACCGTCGTGGTGAACAGGCCCTGCCCGGTGCTGGCTCCGCGCAGGCCGGTGAACCGGATGTCGGTGCGCAGATTGCCGGCCAGGGCGAGCAACTGGCGTGACTCGACCTGCAGGGTCTCGTTGTTGAGGTCGACGAGAGTGGTGTCCTGGGCGTCCACGGCGAGGTAGACCACCCCGTGCCCCATGCACTCCATGAACGACAGGGACTCCCCGCTGGCGCGTCGCCGCAGGCCGGCCATCACTCCGTCCCCGCCGCCCATCCCGGCGCTCTTGAACTGGACTTGGCCCTCGTAGGCCACCATCGACCCGGTCATCGCCCGGATGCCGGTGTTCTGCAGGTGCGCCTCGACGATCCTGCGCCCTCTGGTTCGTAACTGTGCCATCACACTCCCCGTCGACGGGACATCATGCCTGAGCGTTCCACTCTACGGTGGCGGATTCGTCCCACCGGGCTGCGCCGCCCCGGAAGCCGTCGCACCGACGGCCCAGTCGGGCCGCCGGTGCGAGCGGGGTGTGATTGTTCGGGCTCAGCCCGATCTGGGGCTCAGCTGACGCCGGCGGTCCGCGTCGTCCACGGCACGGTGACCCGGGTGCTGGTCACGTCGGCCCAGTGGTACATGACGAGGTTCCCGTCATTCTGCATGGTCAGCTCGCACCACTCACCGGAACGGGAGGTCCCGGTGGACCAACGGGCTCCGGCCCCACCGTCCGCGTACACGACCATGTTGCAGTCGCTCTGCAGAGCCAGGAACGCTCCCGGGTTGCCCACGGTGCCCGAGTTCCAGATCGCGCGGGTGGGCGAGTACAGCACGAGGTTGCCATCAGACTGCATGATCAGCCGGTAGCGGCCGTTCGGGCTCGAGATCGACCAGCCCTGCTCGAGGTACGAACTCCACGTGGAGCCGTCGACGTTGTAACCGAACATCACCGACTGGATGCTGCCGCTGGCGTACAACGGAGTGCCGGACGCGGAGTAGACCACGACGTTGCCGTCGTCCTGGACGACCAGCATGGCGCCGGCGTTGCCGGCGGTGTTGGACGCCCACACCGGGGTGCCCGCGTTGTAGAGCACGGCGTTGCCGTCCTCCTGCATGACGAACAGGTTCTGGGTCTGGTCGAGCCCGGCCATGTTCTCGTTGAAGACGTGCCAGCTACCGGACCAGCCCGACAGGTACAGGCCGACGTCCTGGCTGACGGCCCCGTCGGCGGCAAGCTCGTGCTGGCCGCTGGCCGAGGACAGGTACTGCGATGGGCTCAGCGACTGGCCGGCTGTCAGCCGGTCTCCGACGTCCTCGGTTGCGGCCTGCGCGGTGGCCAGCGCAGCCCGGGATGGGCCCTGGCTGTGGGTCGCGCTGACTGCGTGCCCGGTGGCACCTGGCGCTGCGAGTGCCGGTGCTGCGGCGACTGCCGATGCCGCGGCGATGGTTAGCGCTCCCGCCAACCGAGTGAGTGAGTGTGACCGCATCGATTTCCCCTTCCGCTCCCACCATGGAGCAGATCACGCTCGCTGCCGGACGGCAGCGTCGGTGCAGCATAAGCCGACGGCGGACCCGCCGACGCCATGGGTTGCGATTCCCCCAGATGCGCCGCCGTTCGGACGAATGCGTCACACAGGGCATACGCTCACCTACCGAGTTTGCCGGCGAGGAGTTCGGCGAGCGTCACTGCGGCGACTCCGGCGAGATCCGCTGCCTGGGTGCGGCAGGAGAACCCGTCCGCGAGCAGCAGGGTGTCCTCGGGGCAGTCGTCCAGTTCACCCAGGAAGCCGTTGCGGGCGACGGCGACGGACACCTCGTAGTGCCCGGCCTCCATGCCGAAGTTGCCGGCCAGCCCGCAGCAACCCGCTACGGTGCGAACTTGGGCCCCTGCGGCGCGCAGGACCGCGAGGTCGGCGTCGTAGCCGACCGCGGAGTGCTGGTGGCAGTGCGGTTGGGCCAACAGGCTGACACCGGTCAGGTCCGGCGGGCGCCATCCGTCCTGCATCGCTCGCTGGAGTTGTTGCCCCAGCGTTCGGGTGCCCTCGGCTACCCGCCGGGCGCCCGAATGGTCGGCGAGCAGATCCGGCAGGTCGGTGAGCAAGGTTGCGGTGCAGGATGGTTCGATCCCGACGATGGGGAGACCGGCCACCACCGCCGGTTCCAGGGCAGCGACGAGGCGTCGGAGCCGGGCCTTGGCGCCGTCGAGCTGTCCGGTGGAGATCCAGGTCAGACCGCAGCAGATCCCCTCCGCCGGCAGCCGCACCCGGTATCCGGCGTCGTTGAGTACGTCGATGGCGGCTCGCGCACCCTCGGGCGCGAAACTGTCGGAGAACGAGTCGACGAAGAGCAGCACCTCACCGCGGATCGCAGCCGACGGGTCGGGAGTGTTGCGGCGGCGCCACCGGCGGAACGGTTCGGTGGCGAACCGTGGTATCGAGCGGCGGCTGTCCAGGCCGGATGCCTTGAGCACGACCCGGCGCAGGGGCGTCAGGCGCATCGCGAGATTGATCGCGGGCGCGACGGGACCGGCCAGCCGCGCCCACCGGGGAAGCTGCCCCAGGGTGAGGTGCCGGACAGGCCGGGGCCGGCCCTGGTAGCGACGGTAGAGGGCTTCGGACTTGTAGGTGGCCATGTCGATGCCGGTTGGGCAGTCGCTGGCGCAGGCCTTGCAGGACAGGCACAGATCGAGGGCCTGCGCCACCTCCGGGGCGTTCCAGTCCGCGACCAGGGAGCCGTTGGTCAGGTCTTGCAGCACCCGAGCCCGCCCCCGGGTGGAGTCCTTCTCGTCCCGGGTGGCCAGATAGGACGGGCACATGAAGGCGCCGGAGCTGGAAAGGTCGGCGCGGCACTTACCCACCCCGGTGCACCGGTGTACCGCGTCGGTGATATTGCCCCGGTCGTGGATGAACGCGAAACCGCTTGTTGCAGTGACTTTTCTAGCTCCGGCTCGGCGAACGTTGGCGCTGAGTGGGTCAGGGTCGACGAGCACGCCCGGGTTGAGGATCCGGTCCGGGTCGAAAAGGTGCTTGAAACCGGCGAAGGCGTCCAGGGCCTGTCGGGAGTACATCCGCGGCAGAAGCTCGCTGCGGCAGCGGCCGTCCCCGTGCTCACCGGAAAGCGATCCGCCGTGGCTTGCGACGAGATCGGCTGCCTCGGTGAGGAAGTCCTGCATCACCCGGACACCGGACGCACCGTCGGCGAGCGGGAAGTCGATCCGGATGTGGACGCAGCCGTCGCCGAAGTGGCCGTAGGGGATGCCGTCCAGATGGTGCGCGGCGAGCAATGCGTCGAAGTCGCGCAGGTAGTCCCCGAGCCGCTCGGGCGGGACCGCCGCGTCCTCCCAGCCCGGCCAGCCCTGGGCACCACTGGGGGTCCGTCCGCCCAATCCCGCGCCGTCCTCGCGGATCCGCCACAGGGCGGCCGCCTGCGCTCCCGCGGGCAGCACCTCGACGGCGCTGGTTCCGGCGTCGCCGGCCAGGGCTCTGGCGGCATCCTCGGCGGCAGACGGGTTCTCGCCGGAAACCTCCACCATCAGCCAGCCGGCTCCGGCGGGCAGGGCGGGCACGTTGGCGGCGCCGCGATGAGCCCGCACCAGGTCGACGAGACGGGCGTCCAGGCCTTCGATGGCCAGCGGCGAATGCCGCAAGAGCGCCGGGACCGCGTCAGCGGCGGTGGCCATGTCGGGGTAGCCGAGCACCACCAGGGTGGGGGCGTTTGGCACCGGCACCAGGTCGATCTCGGCTTCCAGCACCAGGACACAGGTGCCTTCGGTGCCGACCAGCGCCCGAGCCAGATGAGAGTCGTTCTCCGGCAACAGGTGCTGCAGGCTGTACCCGGAGACCTGCCTGCCGAAACGACCCAACTCGGTTCGCAGGGTGGCCAGGTTGGCCGAAACCAGGTCGGGCAGGCCTTGCACCGGGGAGAAGGTGGGATCGCCTGCGGCAGCGGTGAACTCGCGTCCCTGGCCGTCCACCACGTGCAGGCTGCGCACGTTCTGCGCGGTCTTGCCATAGGCCACCGCGTGCGGGCCGCAGGCATTGTTGCCGATCATGCCGCCGATGGTGGCGCGGGTCCAGGTGGATGGGTCGGGCCCGAAACGCAGCCCGTGCGGGGCCGCCTGACGTTGCACCGTGGCCATCACCGCACCGGGTTGAACCCGGGCCCGGCGCCCGTCCGGGTCGATCTCCAGCACCTGGTTGAGATAGCGGGACGTGTCCAGCACGATCCCGGGGCCAACCGCGTTGCCGGCGATGGAGGTGCCGGCGCCGCGCATGGTCAGCGCGGCCCGGTGCTGACGCGCGGCGCCCAGGCAGGCGACGATCTCATCGCGATGCCGCGGAAAGGCGACGAGTTGCGGTACCACCCGGTACAGCGAGGCGTCCGAGGAGTATTCGGCGCGGCGGCGGGTGGAGGCGTCCACCTCGATCCCCTGGCGGCGCAGATCCGCGAACAGGCTTGACATGGCGCCCATCCTGTCATTGCCCGATGGCAGCCTGGGTCACGCCCAGGAGAGCCCGGGCACGGACGTCGTCAACCTTGGAACCAGTCTTGCCCCGCCCGGCCAGCACAACTCAGCCCGGCCAGCCGACCGAGCATCGTGACCATCACGTCAACCACCTCGACGACTTCATCGCGATGCTCATGTCTTTGTACCCGGCTGCCACAGCGGACGCCTCGCGGCGGGGTCGGTTACTCGGTGGCGCGCCGCTAGGCGTTCAGGCGCTCGAGAGATTGTCCGGTCAGGGCCGCGATGAGCTCGAAGTCCTTGTCCTGATGCAACACCGTGAGACTGGCGAGTTCGGCGGCGGCAGCGATGAGCAAGTCGGGGATCGTCGGCGCCCGGTGATGTCCCTCGCGGGCCAGCAGCAACTGCACCTGCACGGCACGGTCCTCGACCGCGGGCGTCAGGTACTCGATCGGCATCGACGACAACGGGGGCTGGGTGAACATGACGCGAGCGTCCTGCCAGGTGCGGGCGGAATAGCCGACTTCTAGCCGCGTCACCGTGGCGACCCGCACCAGCCCGCGTTCGATCCGCTCGGCCCATCTGGCCGCGTCCGGGCTCCGGCCAAGTCGGACCAGGGCGGACTTGTCGGCAAGCCACTGGGTCACTGCCACGCGGCGTCCATCACCTCGGGCTCTTCCAGGTCTGCCGCCAGGTCCGCGAACGCGGTCAGGTCCTGCGCCGAGACGGCACTATCCGTTGTTGCTGCGTCGGCTGCCAACCGACGACGGATGTACTCCACTCGGGACAGGCCCAATCGTGCAGCGCGCGCATCGACCTGGGCCAGCACCGCATCCGAAACGTCTCGGATCAACACGTCAGCCATCTCGAACACCTCCAGATATCTCATGATATCGAGCGCGAGCATATCTGGGGTAGGTCTCGTTTGAGCCGCCGCTGTGGCTCGGCCGGGATGGCGCGGAACGCGAACGAGGACTTTCCCGACCCGGACACCCCGGTGAATGCCACGAGCAGCGGGGCGTGGTCTTCATCCGGACGACTCCCAGGACGACACCGTCGACGAGGCGTGCCGTTGCACGTACGGCAATGGTGGTCCGACCCGTCGCTCAACCGCGAACCGGCGCGGGGAACCACCCTGCGGGTCGAGCCACACTGACCGAGGCGCCCCGGCCACCCCCTGGCGGCGCGCGATCGCCGGGAGCAGAACCGCGCGACCGGACTCCCAGCCGTCGGCCACGCCTTGCCACGACATGCCCATTCGGTGCAGTGCACGACGGTGAACTCACTGTCCGCGACACACCAGATTCACCGAACCGATTGACGCCGGGCACCTCGATATACGAATCTTCGCATATGCGCATGCCTGCCCGCCCGGTTCCTCTGTACGAGGCCAAGGCCGACCTGTTCAAGTCGCTGGCGCATCCGGTGCGGATCCGGGTGCTCGAACTGCTCTCCGAACGCGAGTACGCGGTGCGTGATCTGCGTGCCCGCATCGACGTCGAGCAGACCGGGCTCTCCCAGCACCTGGCGGTACTGCGACGCACGGGCCTGGTCCGCCAGCACCGGGCCGGCGGGCAGGTGACCTACACCCTGGTCGGAACCGAGGCGGCCGATCTGCTGATCTCCGCACGCAGGTTGCTGCGCGAGCTGGCGGTCGAGCGGCGAGCCCGCGTGGAACACCTCGACAACCACCACCAGGGCGCATCGTGAACCCGGTGAACCTGGCCCGCCGGATCATGGCTGGCGGCCGCGTCGCCGAGCCCGCCCCACCGAAGCCGGCACCCCGCGAGGCGGGACGAGTCTTCGGCGGGAGCGTGCAGGTGCGGCACGTGGATTCCGGGTCATGCAATGGCTGCGAGATCGAGGTCGCCGCGGCCTTCGGCCCGGTCTACGACGCGGATCGCTACGGAGCCCGACTGGTGGCCTCACCCCGCCACGCGGATCTGGTGCTGGTCACCGGGGTGGTGACCCACAACATGGCCGAACCCCTGCGCCGCACGGTGGAGGCGACCCCCGAGCCGCGGATGGTGGTGGCCGTCGGGGAGTGCGCCCGCAACTGCGGGGTCTTCCGGGACGGTTTCGGGGTGCGGGGTTCGGTATCGGACGTCGTCGAGGTCGACGACGAGGTGCCGGGATGCCCGCCGGAGCCGGAGGCGATCGTCGAGGCACTGCGCCGGGCAACCGGCCGATGACGCCGGCCCCCATCGGCGTTACCGCCGCATTCGTGGCCGTCCTCTGTCCGGACGGCTGGTCCGGGGCCGCCCCGGCGCCCGGCGCCACCCTCGTGGCCGCCGTCGCACCGGCAGCCACCCTCACACCGGGGTCCGGCATCGGCCTGGGTTGGCAGGGCATCGGTCTGGGTTCGCAGGGCATCGACTCCGGGTTCACCGCAGGGGTGCTGGCACAGGTGGTGGCCGCGGCCGCGATCGTCGTCGTGGCCGTCGCGGTGCCCTCGCCGCGTGCCCGCACCGTCGCCGCCGGGACGCTGTCGATGCTGCTGGGCGCACTCGGCGCCCTCACCGGCGCAACCGCGCTGGCCGGTGACCACGGTCAGCTCGCTCTGGGCACTGCCCTCGACGGAGTCACCCTCACCTGGGCCGCCACCCCGCTGGGCGGGGTGTTCACGGTGGTGGCGGGAGTGGTTGCGGTGCTCGCCTCGCTGTTCGGTATCGGCTACGCGCACGGTCCGGTCGCCTCCCGGACCGCGTGGTCCGCCTTCGCCGTCTTCGTCCTGGGCATGCAGTTGGTGCCGGCTGCCGGCGACGTGGTGTCCTTCCTGCTGGCCTGGGAGTTGATGGCGCTGGGCTCCACCGTGCTGGTGCTGTGCGAGCACGGCGCGCGGGCCGGCGTCCGCCCCGCCGGCTTGTGGTACGCGACCATGACCCACCTGAGTTTCCTTCTGGTGGCAGCGGGTTTCGCGCTCTTGGCGGCCTCCGCCGGGTCCACGTCGCTGGCCGGCATCGCCGAGGCCACGCTCGGCGGCGGCACCGCCTCGGCCGGTTTCGCGCTGCTGGTGATCGGTTTCGCCACCAAGGCCGGGGCGGTGCCGCTGCACGTGTGGTTGCCTCGGGCGCACCCGGAGGCACCGAGCCATGTGTCGGCGCTGATGAGTGCGGCGATGGTCAAGCTCGGGGTCTACGGGGTGTTGCTCACCACGACGGTGCTGTTGCCGGCTGGGCCGCCCTGGTGGGCCCTGCTGGTGCTCGCGTTGGGTCTGGCCAGCGCCCTCTACGGGATCCTGCAGGCCTCCGTTGCCAGCGACCTCAAGCGTCTGCTGGCCTACTCCACCAGCGAGAACGTCGGGCTGATCCTCACCGCCATCGCGGTCGCCATGCTCACCCGCACCACCCGCCCGGGCGTGGCCGCCACCGCCCTGGTGGCGGCACTGCTGCTCACGGTCAGCCACGCCGCCTTCAAGACGACCCTCTTCCTGGGGGCCGGGTCGATCCTGCACGCCACCGGCGAACGCGACCTGGACCGGATGGGCGGGCTGGCGGTCCGGATGCCGGCCACCACGATCGCCCTGGCCGTCGGCTGCCTGGGGGCTGCCGCCCTGCCGGTCAGCTCCGGGTTCGTCGCCGAATGGAGCCTGCTGCAGGCACTCATCCACGCCGACGGCCGGATCGATCGGCTCACCACGGCCCTGCTGCCGCTGATGATGGGAGTGGTCGCCCTCACCGCGGGCCTGGCCTTGCTCACCTTCACCAAGGCCTTCGGTATCGCCACCCTGGCCCGGCCGCGAACCCAGGCCGCGGCGCAGGCCACCGAGAGTCCGCTGACCATGCAGGTCGCCGTCCTCGCCGCCGCCGGATGCGTCCTCGCCCTGGGGCTCCTTCCCGGATGGGTGATGCGAGGCCTGGCCGCCGCTCTGCCGTCGGACGCGGTGGTGATCCAGGGCCCGTCCACGCTGCGTCTGCCGGGGGTGAGCGCCGGGCTCGACCCGGCCGCGCTCACCGTCCTGGCGGCGCTGCTCACCCTGCCGATCCTGCTGGTGGTGATCTCGCTGGCCCGGCGGGTGCCGCGGCGCCGGGTCGACCTTGGATGGGGCTGCGGTGGCGTGCGGACCAGTCCGCGAATGCAGTACACCGCCACCTCGTACGCCGAGCCGCTCGTGCGGGTCTTCGACGATGCGCTGTCTCCGACCACGGATGTCACCGTCAGCCACCACCAGGAGTCGGCTTTCACCGTGCGCACGATGACCTACTCCCAGCACCTGGTGGACATCGTCGAGGAGCGGGCCTACGCCCCCGCGGTGCGTCTGCTCAACCGGATCGGCGACTGGGCCCGCGGCATCCAGAACGGGGACATCCACCGCTACCTGGCGTTCTCGTTCGCCGCGCTGCTGCTGGTGCTCATCGGAGTCATGCGATGACCACAGCGATCCTCACCAGCGCGGTGACACCGCCAGCCATCGCCGCCGCGGCAGCGGCCTCGACCGTGGCGGCCACGGCCACCGCGGCTCTGGCAATCCTCATCCAGGTCACCGCGATCACCGCCGCCGCCCCGCTCGTCGTCGGCGTCACCCGGCAGGTGCGGGCCCGGATGGAGGGCCGGGCCGGGGCCGGGATCACCCAGCCATGGCGTGATCTGCGCAAACTCGCCCGCAAGACGCCCCTGACCGCGGACGGGGTACTCCTGGGCAGTGCCCTGCCGGTCGCGCTGATGGCGACCAGCGTGTTGCTGGTGGCCTTGCTCCCGCTGGTGACCACGGTGACCCTGCCGGCGATCCCGGACGACCTGTTCGTCGTCGTGTCGGTGCTGCTGCTGGGGTCGGTGCTGATCGCCCTGGTGGGCCTGGACGCCGGAACGGCCTTCGGCGGGATGGGCTCGAGCCGGCACATGATGGTCTCCGCCCTCGTCGAGCCGACCGTCCTGGTCGCCGTCTACGCCCTGTCCATCCCGGTGAGTGCGTCCACCCTGTCGACCATCCTCACCGCCCGGATGAACGACCCTGCCTCGATCGTCAGCCCGGTCAGCGTGCTGGCTCTGGTCGCCCTGTTGGTGGCGGTCATCGCCGAGACCGGACGACTGCCGGTGGACAACCCCAGCACCCACCTGGAACTGACGATGATCCACGAGGCCATGGTGTTGGAGGCCTCGGGACGCGACCTGGGCTGGCTGGAACTCGCCTCCTGGCTACGGCTGACCGCTCTGCTCGGCCTGCTGGCCAACCTCGCCGCTCCCTGGGGGATCGCCGGCCAGGTCAGCCCGGGTGCGCTGGTACTCGGGACCGCCGCGGTAGTGGTCAAAGTCCTGGTACTGGCTGCGGTGGTGGCGGCGATCGAGGTGTTCCTGGCCAAGGTCCGGCTGTTCCGGGTCCCCGAGTTGCTGGCCGGCTCGTTCGTCCTGGCCTTCCTCGCCGTCACCGCCTCCTACCTGACGGTGACCCCGTGATCCCCGCCCGCCCGAACGCCACGCGTCGGATCTCAACCGGAGGGCCGCGATGACGCAACTGCTCGCCACCGCCACCGGGGCCCTGCTGCTGACCGCGGTGCTCATCCTGTGGGGGCGCAGCATGACCGGCGCGGCCGGGCTGCTCGCGGTGCAGGGCGTGGCCCTGGCCGGGCTTGCCGTCTCCGCCAGCGAGGGCGGCCACGCGGAGGTCTACGCGATGGCTGCCCTGCTGGCCCTGGTCAAGGCCGGTCTCATCCCGGCGTTGTTGCTGCGCACCACGGGCAGGCTGGGCTCCGGCCTGCAGGCCGATGCCAGTCCGGTGGTCAACCCGACCACCGCGATGCTGCTGGCCGCCCTGCTGACGACGGTGGCCTTCCTGGCCTCGCGACCGCTGGTCGCCGACAGCGACCGGAGTACCGCCCAGGCCATTCCGGTGGGGATCGCGGTCGTCCTCATCGGTTTCCTGGTGCTGACCACCCGTCGTCAGGCGCTGGCCCAGGTCGTCGGCTTCGTCGTGGTGGACAACGGCATCGGCGCCACGGCGGTCCTGGCCGCGGGTGGCCTGCCCGCGATTGTGGAACTCGGTGTGCTCGCGGACGTGGTGCTGGTCGTGGTCATCCTCATCGTGCTGACTCGCCGGATCGACCGTGTCTTCGGCGGGACCGGCCTGAGGCAGCTGAGCGAGTTGAGGGACTGATGACCGCAGCCATCTGGGCCGCCCTGGCCATCCCGGCCCTGCTTGCCGTCGGCTCGCTGCTGTTTCCCCGTGCAGGCTTCGTGCCTCACGTGCCCACCGTGGCGGCCGCGGGCGTACTGGCCTGTGGACTGGTGATGCTCAGCCTGGGCCCGGACGGACAGACCACAGCCGCGGGCCTGCTGCGGGTCGACGCGCTAACCGCCTACCTGCTGGCCGTGGTGGGCGCCGTCGCGC
>JBKECN010000100.1:0-23043 GCA_047974565.1 Actinomycetales bacterium | reverse complement strand
GCTGGGCCGACCTCAACGTCCCCTGGGTCCGCCGAATCTTCATCGCCGGCATCGGCCTGGCCATCGCCCAGCAGTGCACCGGCATCAACTCCGTCATGTACTACGGCAGCCAACTGCTCGTGGTCGCCGGCTTCGAACAGAACGCGGCCCTGGTCGCGAACATCGTCCCCGGCGTCATCGCGGTGATCGGGTCGGCGATCTGCCTCTTCGTCCTGATCGACCGGATCCCCCGGCGCAAGATCATCATCGGCGGGCTGATCGCCACCACCACCTGCCACGGGCTGATCGTGCTGGCGGCGTGGCTGATGCCGGACGGTATCGCCAAGGCCTACGTCGTGCTCTTCTTCGTCGTCGCCTTCGTGTTCTGCATGCAGCTGGCGCTGAACGTGCCGGTCTGGGTGTGCCTGTCCGAGCTGTTCCCGCTGCGGATGCGCGGCCTGGGGATGGGCCTGTGCGTGCTCATCCTGTGGCTGACCAACGCGGTGATCGCCTTCGGCTTCCCGATCATGGTGGAACTCACCGGCATCGTCGGATCGTTCCTGGTCTTCTTCGTCCTCGGCCTGTTCTTCATCGGCTTCCTCTACAAGATGCTGCCCAACACCTCGGGCCGCTCGCTGGAGGAACTGGAGGAGGCCTTCGCCGCAGGAGACTTCCACTGACCCGATGATCCGGGTAGATCCCTACCAGCACCGACGGGGTGCGGCCCACACAGCCGCACCCCGTCGGCGTCTGAACCGTTAGGGCTCAGCCCCTAGTTCTCAGCGCTGAGCCTGCGCAGGAACTGTTGGGTGCGCTCGTGCTGGGGGTTGGCGATCACCTCGCCGGGCGGACCGGCCTCCACGACCACCCCCTCGGCCATGAACACCACCCGGTCGGCTACGTCCCGGGCGAAGGACATCTCGTGGGTGACCACGATCATCGTCATCCCCTCTGCGGCCAGCTCGCGCATCACTTTGAGCACCTCGTCGACCAGCTCGGGGTCGAGGGCAGAGGTCGGTTCGTCGAACAGGATGAGCTTGGGCTGCATGGCCAGTGCCCGAGCGATCGCCACCCGCTGCTGCTGGCCACCCGACAACTGGGCCGGGTAGTGATGATGGCGGTCTCCCAGGCCGACCCGCTCGAGCAGGCTCGCGGCCCTCTCCCGGGCCGAGCGCTTGGACTCGCGCTTGACCTGACACGGCCCCTCGATGACGTTCTCCAGCGCCGTCATGTGCGGGAACAGGTTGAACCGCTGGAAGACCATGCCGATGTCGCGGCGCTGGGCGGCGATCGCCTTGTCGTGCAGGCGGTGCAGGGTCCCGTTGCGGTCCTCGTAGCCGACCAGGTCGCCGTCCACCCAGATTCGGCCGCCGTTGATCGTCTCCAACTGGTTGATGCACCGCAGGAAGGTGGTCTTGCCCGAACCGGACGGGCCGAGCAGGCACACCACCTCGCCGCGCTGGACGTCCATGTCGATGCCCTTGAGCACCTGGTTGCCGTGGAACGACTTGGTGACGTTGACCGCGCGCACGATCGGGGCATCCGGCCCGCTCGGCGCAAACGAAGTCGTGCTCATCAGTGCTCCCCCGTCCGGCTCAGCAGCCGCCGGGCCTTCGACCTTGGCGGCGCCTCGCCGAAGCCCCGGCCGAAACGCCGCTCCAGGAAGTACTGGATGACCATCAGCACGCTGCACACCACGAGGTACCACATGGTGGCCGCCATCAGGCTCGGCATGATCTTCAGGGTTCGGGTACCGATCACCTGGGTCTGGTAGAACAACTCGACGATCACCGGTAGGGCCACCAGCAGCGAGGTGTCCTTCACCATCGCGATGGTCTCGTTGCCGGTCGGGGGGACGATCACCCGCATAGCCTGCGGAAGCACGATCCGGCGCATGATCCGCCCCGGACTCATCCCCAGCGCCTGAGCGGCCTCTCGCTGCCCCTTGTCCACCGACAGGATCCCGGCCCGGGCGATCTCGGCCATGTACGCGCCCTCGGACAACCCGAGCCCGATCACACCCATGATGATCGTGGACGAGAAGGCGTTGACGTTGACCGCAGCGAAGGTGAGAGCGTCCTCGGGCATGCCCAGCCACTGGGTGAAGACGTGCCCGAAGGGCACACCGAGGGTGAGCCTCGGGTACAGGTATCCCACCCCGGTGCCCAGCAGCACCAACAGGACGTACCGCGGGATGGCCCGGAAGAACCAGGTGTACACCGCGCCCACCCCCCGCAGCACCGGGTTGGTCGACAGCCGCATGATGGCCATCGACACTCCCAGGACGATGCCGAGCACCATCCCGCCGACCGTGCCAACCAGGGTGCCGCGCACCAGGCCTTGCAGCACCGGTTGGTAGTTCATCACCGCGAAGGCGAAGGGCCAGTCCCACCGGGGGTTGGTGACGAAGGAGTTGATCATCATCGCGACCAGCACGATGATCACCGCGATCGCCACCCAGCGCATCGGGTGAGGTACCGGCCGGGCGTGGATCTCACCCGGCCGGTCGGCCTCTGCGATGGTCGATTTCGTTGTGGCAGCCATGAGTTCTCAGGCCCCGCTCAGGCGAACATGCCCGCCGCGATCACGGGTTGACGGCGAACTCGGTGACCGCACCGGACTCGTTGCCCCACTTCTCCAGGGCCGAGGAGTAGGAGCCGTCGCTGTCGGCGTTCTGCAGCGCGGTGACCATCGCGTCCGCGAACTCGATCTGGTCCTTCGGGACGACGAAACCGTATGGGGCGGAGTCGTAGATCTCCCCGACGGCCTCAAGTTGGCCATCGGTCTGCTTGACCGCGTACAGGCCGATCGGCGAATCGGCCAGCATGGCATCCGCCTTGCCGGAGACGACATCGGCGGTGACCTTGGCCTGGTCCTGCTCGACGATCTGGTTGATCGCGGAGTTGCCGGCGTCGGTGCAGGCGGTGCTGCGGGCCTGCAGGTCGTCGACCTGCACCGTGCCCTTCTGGACCGCGATATTGAGGCCACAGGCCTCATCTGGGTTGACGTTCTTGGGGTTTCCGGCGGCGGTGACCCACTGGGTGCCGGCGCTGAAGTAGCTCACCATGTTGACCTGCTGCTTGCGCTCGTCGTTGATGGTGAACGACGAGACGCCCACGTCGTACTTGCCCGAGCTGACCCCGAGGATGATCGAGTCGAAGGAGGCCGCCTGGTATTCCACCTCGACCCCGAACTGGGCCGCGACCGCGTTGAAGATGTCGATGTCCATGCCCTGGATGGTGGTTCCGTCCTCGGCGAGGAACTCGTTGGGGGCGTATGTGGCATCGGTACCGACGACGATCTTGCCCGCTTGAGCGACCTTCTCCGGCAATGCCTGCACCAGAACCGGATCGGCCTCAACCGAGGCGCTCGAGGAGGACGAGGTGGAGGAGTCGGTGGAGCCGGGCAACTCACTGGATCCACAGGCGGCCACGGTGAGACTGGTCGCGGCCAGCAGGCCGACCCCCAGCAGCATTCGACGCCTGGCGAACTGAACTGTGCTGGTCATCGCGGACTCCTCGCTGGTGGGCGCTCAATGAGCGCATCCTGCCATCCCTTGATGGCGGGTCCGTAGTCCACGGCGTCTCAACTGGGTTACGGCTCATCACGATTCGCAGAATAAAAGTCGCAGATCGCTCAACTAAGCCCTTTTCGCTCCGGTGTCACTCGTGGCGAGGGAAGATCACCGCCTGACAACGGGATTGCTCAACGTCCCGATGCCCGAGATCTCGACCTCAATCCGTTGACCGGCCTCGATAGGGCCCACTCCGGCGGGAGTTCCGGTACAGATGACATCTCCGGGGAGCAGCGTGAACGCCCGTGAGGCGTAGGCCACCAGGGTGGCCACGTCGAAGACCAGGTCGCCGGTGTTGCCGCGTTGGACGACCGTGCCGTCCCGGCGGGTGGTCAACTCCAGACCGGCTGGATCCAGTTCGGTCTCGATCCACGGCCCGAGCGGGCAGGCCGAGTCGAAGCCCTTGGCCCGGGCCCACTGTCCGTCGCTCTTCTGCTTGTCGCGGGCGCTGACGTCGTTGGCGCACGTGTAGCCGAGGATGACCTCGTGGGCACGTTCGGCTGGCACGTCCTTGCACAACCGGGAGATGACCACGGCGAGTTCGCCCTCGTAGTCGACGTTCTCGGTCCAGGCCGGGAGCACGATGGGGTCGTCGGGCCCGACCACCGCGGTGTTCGGCATGAGGAACATCATCGGTTCGGCAGGCACCTCGTTGCCGAACTCGGCCGCGTGCGCGGGATAGGTGCGGGCGAAGGCCACCACCTTCGAGCGCGGGATCACCGGGGCGAGTAGTCGGACCTCCTCCAGTGGCACCCGGCGATCGGTGGGGGCGATCCTGGTGTACAGCGGGTCGCCGGTGAGCACGATGAGGTGCTCCCCGTCCACGATGCCGTAGGTGGGTTCGTCGTCGAGGCTGAAGCGAGCGATGCGCATTCGCCCCAGCGTAGTCACCCGGCGGGTGCCGGCACCGGCTCCCCGGCCACCCGCCGGGCGATCGCCAGCAGCCGACGCCGCAGCGGCTCGGCCGCCAAGCTGAACTGTCGCTGCCGGGCCGCGTATTCGGCTCGGCCCCAGGGGGTTTCGATCGGCACCGGGTCGATCCCCAAGGAACGCAGGTCATATGGGGAGGCTGCCATGTCCAACTGACGCACCTGGCGCGCCAGATCGAAACATGCCAGCAGCAGGTCCCCGGGTACTGCCGGCCCGAGGCCATAGGCGTGCTTGTACAGGTCCATCGTGGCGTGCAGGCAACCCGCCTGCTCCCGACTCGGCGCCGTCGCCCGGGTCGGGTGACATCCGTTGAGCGACATCGCGTCCGGGGTGAAGAACCGGAAGGCGTCGAAGTGGGTGCAGATGATCCGACTGGTCCGCACCACCTCGTCGGTATCTGCCTGCCCCAGCCGCAGCGGGTAGGCCTCGTGGCGCCGGGCACCCGCGGGAAGCCGATACACCATGGCCCACTCGTGCAGGCCGAAGCACGAGAACGACGCAGGCCGCGACATGGTGCCGGCCAGGATGTCGGCGATGAGCCTGGCCGCCGGGCCCCGTTCCTGCTGCAGGGCGCGCAGATCGACGCTGATGCCGCCCTCCACCAGGTGATACCAGCGCCAGTCAGCCCGGCTCGGTGGCTGTGCACCTCTCGATGTGGATGCGGCGTTCGAACTGGATGCGGGTGTCGTTACTGGTTCTGGGGCCGGGCCCGTTCCGGCCGTTATCGGCCCAGGGGATGGACCCGAACCCATGCCGGGCACCGGCCGTGGCTGTGACCCGGCGAACGCCCGCCCAGACTCGGTGAACCTGGCTGCAGAGTCAGCCTCGGCGTCCGGCACCGCCCGTCCCTCGAGCAGGATGACCCCGAGCCCCGGATGCCACCGGCGTAACGCTCCCGGCCGTAGCCGGTAGTACGTGAAGAGGAAGTCCTCGACCGGGTGCGCCGAGCCGCGACGGCGACGGGCCAAGTGTCCGGCCACCCGCGCGTCCACCGCACGGGCATGACGGGCCTCGAGTTCGCGCCAGCGTTCGTACTCGATCCGCACCGGGCGGGCTGACTCTCGGCCGGGCCCCGGTACGCCGGTCTCGAGCGGGTCCGCACGCGGCGATGTTGCGGGAGTCCGAGCCGTCACCCACCCAGGATGTCACCCGAGGTGCGACGCGGGATGCCCTGCCTGCGCGTGCGATGGCCGGGCATCACGAACACCAGCGCGATACCAACGAGGTACCAGCGAAGGCACTCGATCCGAAGGCGAGATGCGGGTGAGCCAAGCCGAGTGAACCCGGCTGGCATCAGCGGCATATTGGGCGAGGCCCTTGACCCGTTCGAGGGAACGTCCCGCCGAGATTCGTTACTCACCGAAGTCACGTCCGATGATGTTTGGACGCGAAACAGCGTCGACGGCAGCGACGCGAACCGAGCCCGGGAGGAGTCAGATATGCCCATCACCGTCTCCAGTACATTCACCGCCGCAGGCACCTCGTCCCCGGTGGTCTCCACCGATCTGGTGATTCACCTGCCCGAGGAGATCGTCGAGGTGGCCAGCCAGGCCGAGCGGGAGGACACCCGGCTGATCGTGTGTTGCCGCACGGCGGAACAGGCCAAGGCATTGTCCGATCGGCTGTTGGGCGCGGCCATCGGCTCGGCCCTGCTGTCCCGGATGAGCACGCGCCAGGAGGTCACCAGCACAGTCGAGGCCTTCGAACTCGGTGATTTCACCGTTCTGCTGGTCACCGACGACCTGCACAACCCCTGGCAGGTGGACGGCGAGGTGGCGTTGCTGCACGCTGACCTGCCGGCATTGCACGGCCCGGTGCAGGTGATGACGACGCTCAACGCGCGCCGCCAGCACGTGCAGGCCTGCGTGCCAATCTGAGTCCAGCGCTCGGTCGCTCCCGGTGTACCGCCCGGGTTATCGAGGATCCAGCCGGCCCCGCATCAGACCATAGGTGAGCGAGTCGACCAGCGCCTCCCAGGAGGCCTCGACGACATTGGCCGCCACCCCCACCGTGGTCCACGAGGTGCGGCCGTCGGTGGTCTCGATGAGCACCCGGGTGATCGCATCGGTGCCGTGCTCGGCATCCAGGATGCGAACCCGGTAGTCGATGAGCTCGAAGACCTCCAGCTCGGGATAGGCGGGCAGCAGGGCCGCGCGAAGCGCTTGGTCGAGCGCGTTCACCGGGCCGTTGCCCTCCCCCACTGCCACCGTCCGCCGGCCGTCGGCGATCACCTTGACGGTGGCCTCGGACAACGCCGCCTCACCCCCGCGAGCGTCGGTCATCACCCGCCACGACTCGGCGGTGAAGTAGCTGGCCCGCACCCCGTCGAGCTCCTCACGAAGCAGCAGGTCGAAGGAGGCGTCGGCCGCGTCGAAGGTGTATCCCCGGTTCTCCAGATCCTTGACCCGGGCGACCACCCGGGCCACCAGTTCGGGGTCGTCGGACAGGTCGAAGCCAAGCTCTTTGCCCTTGAGTTCGATACTCGCCCGGCCCGCCATGTCCGAGACCAGTAGGCGCATGTCGTTACCGACCAGCGCAGGATCGGTGTGCTGGTACAGGTCCGGGTCCACCTTGATGGCGCTGGCGTGCAGGCCGGCCTTGTGGGCGAAGGCGCTGGCGCCCACGTAGGGCTGGCGGGAGTAGGCCGGGACGTTGGTGATCTCGGCCACCGTGTGCGCCACCCGGGTGCTGCCCTGCAGCGCGTCGGCGGGGAGTAGTTCCATACCCCGCTTGAGCTGGAGGTTGGCCACGACGGTGACGAGGTTGGCGTTGCCGGTGCGCTCGCCATAACCGTTGAGGGTGCCCTGAACGTGAGCCACGCCTGCGTCGACCGCGGCCAGAGAGTTGGCCACCGCGCAGCCGGTGTCGTTGTGGCAGTGGATGCCGAGTCTGGTGGTCAGTCCGCCCGGCTGCCCGTCCGGACCCGGAACCCCGGTGGCGGCCAGCACCTGCTGCACCACAGCGGCGACCTGGTCCGGCAGCATGCCCCCGTTGGTGTCGCACAGGGCGAGCACCTCGGCGCCTGCCTCGGCGGCGGTGCGCAGGACCTCAACGGCGGAGTCGGCGTCGAACCGGTAGCCGTCGAAGAAGTGCTCGGCATCGAGGAAGACTCGGCGACCTTCTCCGGTGAGGAAGCGCACGGTGTCGGCGACCATCGCGAGGTTCTCCGCGGGTGTGGTGCGCAGCGCCATCTCGACATGGCGCACGTGGGACTTGGCCACCAGGGTGACCACCGGGGTCTCGGCGTCGAGCAGGGCCCGTACCAGTGGGTCCGAGGCGGCGGTGCCCCCGGCGCGTCGCGTGGCGCCGAAGGCGGCCAGCTGGGCGTTCTGCAGCGTCAGTTCCTTGGCCGCGCGCTTGAAGAACTCGGTGTCCTTGGGGTTGGCGCCCGGCCATCCGCCCTCGATGTAACCCACACCCAACTCGTCCAGGGACGCGGCGATCGCCAGCTTGTCGACCACGGAGAGGTTCAGCCCCTCCTGCTGGGCGCCGTCGCGCAGCGTCGTGTCGTACACGTGCAGGTCGGGGCGCACGGGCGCCTGCGACTGGCCGGCCGGCTGCTGGGTCATCTGCTTCCAATCGTGCTGGTCGTCACGGAGGTGTGGGCGTGTGCCCGGCACCGCCCGGGCGGGACACGCGGCGTCCCGCCGATCTTCTTCCCGGTGCGATGTCTGCCGTTGTGCGGCGTCGGCGTCACCGGGCACCTGCATCCTGCCGGAGGATCGTCCCCAACAAAAAGACCCCCCGTGGACACGGGAGGTCTGCGCGGAACCGGGCTTCTGGCCCGATGCCGCGCTCAGGTAATGATGAGAGTGGTGGTAGTCATCGTCGCCATAGTACACACCCCGCTGTGGTGGATCGGACGGCTCCGGCGAGGTCACCGGTTCGGCTCAGCACCAGCGCATCGCCACGTGGACCCACGTCGAGCCGGTCGAGTCGGTTGAGCCCTCGGCCTCATCGTGATCGGCGCCATGGAGTCGGACCACCGGGCGCGAGCTTCACCGAACGTCACCAGAGGTAACTTCTCGTGAACCAGTCAGCGAGAATGGCCCGATTGCTCCTCGTTCGCGCGCTGTCGATATCACGGAAAGTGACGGTCCTGAGTGGCTCGTCGCAATCGCGGAGCACTCTCGTCACGAGAACGGTCCGCGGCGGTTCTCAGCACATGAACAATCTTCAGCCTGCCGCGCGGATCGACCCGGCGTCGCAGCGATTCTGCGACCCGCGCGGCATGCTGGTCTGGCCTCGGCACGACCCGAGCCACGCGCGGGTGCGGTTGCGCCCGTTCCATCCTGACGACCTGCCCATGGTCCAGGACCTGGCCACCGACACGTACGTCTGCGATATCGGCTCCCTGGCCCGGTTTGCCATGGCAAGTGAAGCCCTGGAGTGGATCGCCGTCCAGCAGAGCCGCCACCTGCACGGCAGTGCCTATTCCTTCTGCATCGCAAGCCGGGATGGCGGAGTCCCTCTCGGCCAGGCGGTGCTATGGACCCGTTCGCTCGATCACGGGGTGGCCGGCTGCGCGTACAGCATCGCCCCCTCCTACCGTGGCCGGGGCCTGGCCGCGGACGCCCTGCGAGCCCTCGTCGACTTCGGCTGGGGATTGTACCAACTGCACCGCCTGGAGTTGCTCATCGAACCGTGGAATCACGCCGCGCTGCGCACCGCCGAGCAGGCAGGCTTCGCCCGGGAGGGGTTGCTGCGCAGTTACCACCAGGTGGCCGGCGAGCGCCGCGACGTGCTCGTGTACTCCCGGATCCGTGCGGCCCGCTAGTCCTGCTGGTCCTCGCTGGTCCAGGCTTGAGGACGCTGGAGGTCACCTTTCAGTGCCAAACGTGACCCTGGTGACGAAGTGCCGCCGAGGGCGACGCTAGAAGTCACCCTTCAGCGCCAAACGTGACCGTGGTGACGTTTGGCCGGTGGTGCGCCGCGCCCGTCTCACAAGCCCAACCGGGCCAACCGGGCCAACCGGGCCAACCGGGCCGGCCAAACGTGACCCGGGTGACGAAATGCCGCCGAGGGCGACGCTAGAAGTCACCTTTCACTGCCAAACGCGACCCTGGTGACGTTTGGCCGGTGGTGCGCCGCGCCCGTCCCACAAGCCCAACCGGGCCAACCGTGCCGGCCAAACGTGACCCGGGTGACGAAGTACCGCCGAGGGCGACCCTAGAAGTCACCTTTGACTGCCAAACGTGACCCTGGTGACGAAGCGCCACCGAGGGCGACGCTAGAGGTCACCTTTGACTGCCAAGCGCGACCCGGGTGACGTTTGGCCGGTGACGTTGCGCCCCGCCCGCACCAATCGGCCCGACCGGGCCAAACCGTGCCAGCCAAACGCGACCCGGGTGACGAAGTGCCGCCGAGGGCGACGCTAGAAGTCGCCTTTGACTGCCAAACGTGACCGCGGTGACGTTTTGGCCGGTGACGTTGCGCCCCGCCCGCACCAATCGGCCCGACCGGGCCAACCAGGCCAACCGGGCTGGCCAAACGTGACCCGGGTGACGAAGTGCCGCCGGTGGCGACGCTAGAGGTCACCCTTCCCCGCCAAACGCGACCCGGGTGACGTTTGGCCGGTGACGTTGCGCCCCAACCCGTCCCACAAGCCCCGCCCGTGCCGGCCAAACGTGACCCGGGTGACGAATTGCGACCCAGGGCGACGCTAGAAGTCACCTTTCCCCGCCAACCGCGACCCTGGTGACGTTTGGCAGGTGGTGGTGCGCCCCATCGGTCCCACAAGCCACACCGCTTGCAGCGTGCGGCGCGGGACCATGCCCCGTGCAGCACCCGGCACGCACCGTGCCTACCAAACCGGGCCCTTCTAGAGGTGCCGCAGCAGGAACCGGGCCACCTCACGCTCCCACCGCTGCGGATCGGTGTTCCATTCCCGGCAATGCCTGGCGTGCGGGAACGACTCGAAGGTCACCAGATCCGGGCGCGCCTGAGCCAACCGTCGCGAGGGCCCCGAGGGCACGAACTCGTCGTCGTCGGAATGCAGCAGCAGGATCGGCAGCCGTAGCTCAGCGGCCCGGGTCACCCAATCGAGGCGGCGCAGGTCCACCGGCCCGTCGGTACCCACCACCCGGCGCCAGGCCTTGTCGGCCAGCATCCACAGACCCAGTTCACTCACCGCGCGAGGCAGTTTCGCCAGTTCGGCGTTGTGCTCCAGGACGTCCCGCCAGTCGATCACGGGCGAGTCCAGCACCAACGCTCGCACCCGGTCTGCGGTCCACGATCTCGAGACGTGCTGCAGCACGATGGCTCCACCCATCGACCAGCCGAAGAGCACCACGTCGCGGGCACCGGCGTCCAGCGCATGCAGGATCGCCGCCTCCACGTCCTGCCATTCCGCATCACCCAGGCTGAGTCGTCCGGTGGTGGTCGCGGGGCCGTCCACGTCGTTGCGATACGTGGGCACCAGAACCGGCATACCCAGCCGATGCAGGACGGGCACGGCCCGCAGGCACTCCTCCCGGGTCGCTCCCCGGCCGTGCACGAGGATGGCCCACACGTCGCGACGGGCCACCTCCTTGCTCGGCCGGACGAACCACGTCGGCAACTGACCTGCGTCGGAACTGATCGAGATGTCATCGTGCGCGATGCCGAGCGCCGAGGTCGGGGTGCCGGCGAAGTAATACTTGTTCCATCGAGCCGGGCCCACCACGAGTTTGCCGTAGTCGATCTGCTCCACCTGGCGGGTGACAGTGCGGGCCCGCACGTCCTTCTCGACCACTTGCCCGAGGCGGACGTGCCCGGCCCCGCGCTCCAGCCACAGGCCGTAACGCCCGGGCGAGACGGTTTCGGGGGTCGCGGCCAGGGTGGCGGTGCCCGCGCCGACGCTGATCACTGTGGCATCGTCCGGCTTGACCCGATCTGGGGTGACCACCCGCCGAGCGAAGTACGCAGCCACGGTGGACACCGCGGCGCCGGCCACCACGGCGGTTCCACCACCCACGGCGGCGCCCACCACCACGGCTTTGAGCACGGGGCTGGCCGTTGCCCCCGGTTGCGACCGCGTCACCATGACTTGATTGTGCCGCCAACCCGCCAGGATGGAGGCATGGACCTGCCCGTGATGCCTCCGGTGGCCCCGATGCTGGCCACCGCCACCGCCTCGATCGAGGCCCTGCCCCAGGGCGACTATCTGTTCGAACCCAAGTGGGACGGCTTTCGTGCCATCGTCTTTCGCGACGGCGACGAGGTTGAGATCGCCTCGCGGGGCGAGAAGTCGCTGACCCGCTACTTTCCCGAGCTGGTCGACGCCTTGCGGCTCGGGCTTCCCTCGCGATGCGTGCTCGACGGTGAGGTGGTGGTGATCGCCGGGCTTCCCGGTGCCCAACGACTCGACTGGGACCTGCTGGCCCAGCGGATCCATCCTGCCGAGTCCCGGATCGCGCTGCTGGCCGGGCAGACACCCGCCTCGTTCATCGCCTTCGATCTGCTCGCCGACGAGCGCACGTCCTTTCTGGACGAGCCCTTCGACCGGCGGCGCCAGCGGTTGGAGGAACTGTTCGAGCAGCGCGTGGCCGAACGGGCGAACGAGGTCCCGGCCACCGCCTCGGGCCAATCCGGCGAGCCGACCCAGCCCGCACCGGGCCAGCTGAGGTCCCGGATCGAACTGTCCCGGGTGAGCCGCGACGCGCAGGTCGCGAAGGAGTGGTTCTCCCGGTTCGAGGGGGCCGGGCTGGACGGGATCGTCGCCAAGCCGGTGGGCGGTCGGTATCAGCCGGGCAAGCGCGTGTTGCGCAAGATCAAGCACCACCGCACCGCCGAGGCGGTGGTGATCGGCTACCGGATTCACAAGTCGGGTTCGGGCGTGGGGTCGTTGCTGCTCGGCCTGTACTCCGACGACGGGACCCTGCTCCCGGTGGGTGGGGCCTCCGCTTTCACCGCGGCCCGTCGGCTGGAGTTGGTGGACGAACTGGACGGCTACGTCGAGCGGGACGCCGAGGGCGCCGCGGTTCGAGCCCAGGGCCAGTCGAATCGCTTCAACTCCTCGCGGGACAACTCGTTCGTCCAGTTGCGGCCCGAACTGGTGGTCGAGGTGGCTTTCGATCAATTGGAGAAACACCGTTTTCGCCATGCCGTGCGGCTGCTGCGCATGCGGCCGGACCGGGAGGCCGCATCGTGCACGTACGACCAGGTCGAGCGAGCTGCGGATTACGACTTCGGCGAGGTCTTGGAGTCGTAGCGGGTTTCGGCAGTCATAGCCGGGAGGCGGTAGGGGGTAGCGGGTTGCGTCGGTCGTCGCGGGGTTGCGTCAGTCGTCCCGGGGTCGCGGCAGTCGCGCGGGGTTGCGGCGTCGTCGCGGGGTCGCGTCAGTCGTAACGGGGTTGCGGCAGCAGGCGCGCCGGGTTGCGGCAGTCGTCGCGGGGTTGCGGCAGTCGCGCGGGGTTGCGGCGGCAGTCGCCGGGTTGCGGCGGTCGTCGCCGGGTTGCGGTAGTCGTCGCATCGCGCGGTGCCGCGGGCCGACGCGCGCCACCCCCGACGCCCCGCCTGGATCGGCCGTTGCGCCGGGATTCCCCGTATCGATGAACCGCGGAAAGCCGTAGTGCTAACATATAGATATTCATCTATAGATAGGCGGTCCGTCAGGTACCGCCACGGTGGAGGTGGCGAGGTGTCCAGCACCTCTGCGTCTCGGGTCGGGCCAACCCACGACCGAACCCGGGTCGGTGCCGCCCTCGTCGGCGCAGGGCTGGCATGGGCGGGGTTGTACTGGCTGAACGAGCACCTGTGGACGTGGGTCTTCGACGGTCTCGGCCTGGACCCGGGTGACCGACTCCCCGGTGCCATCCAGTTCTTCCTCTACGACACCGCCAAAGTGTTGCTGCTGCTGGTGGGCATGATCTTCGTGATCGGCATGCTGCGCACCGCCATCCGGCCGGAGTCGGTCCGGGACTACCTGCAAGACAAGCCACTTCCGCTCGCATTGGCAGTTGCTGCGATGGCCGGTGCGATCACGCCGTTCTGCTCCTGCTCCTCGATCCCGCTGTTCATCGGCTTCGTCGCCGCGGGTATCCCACTGTCGGTGACCCTGACCTTCCTCATCGCCTCCCCGCTGGTCAACGAGGTCGCCGTCGTCATGCTCGGCCAATCCTTCGGCTGGCAGATCACCGGCGCCTACGTCGTCGCCGGGCTGGGACTGGCGATGCTGCTCGGGGCGATGTTCTCCCGCCTCAATCTCGACGACCAGGTCGCCGACTTCGTGCGGGCCACCCCGACCGCCGCCCTGCACTCCCGGACCACCCGGGTGACCCTGCTCGACCGGGTCGAGGCCGCCCGCCAGGAGACCCGCGAGATCGTCGGCCGAGTCTGGAAGTGGGTCGTCCTCGGGGTCGGAGTCGGCGCCCTCATCCACGGTTGGGTGCCCGCGGAACTGCTCGCGACGTATGCCGGCCCGGACAACCCGCTGGCCGTGCCGATCGTGACGGTCCTTGCTGTCCCGCTGTACTCCAACGCAGCAGGAGTCATCCCGATCGCCGAGGCTCTGTGGGCCAAGGGGATGGCCACCGGCACCGTCCTGTCGTTCATGATGGCCACCGTCGCCCTGTCGCTGCCGGAGTTCATGCTGCTCAAACAGGTCCTGCGACCGCGTTTGCTTGCCCTCTACTTCGGCTCCGTCGCCGCCGGGATCATCGCCATCGGGCTGATCATCAACGCCGTCTTCTGAGGCGGTGCCGCAGAGCATCTGCCCACCCACGTCCAACGCCATCGACCACGCACCAGTGAAGGAGAACCGATGCAGATCAAGATCCTTGGACCGGGCTGCCGCAACTGCGCCCGGCTGGAGAAGGAGACCCGCGCGGCCGTCGAGCAACTCGGCTTGGACGCCACCATCGAGAAGGTCACCGAGTACCCGCAGATCGCCGCGTACGGAATCATGTCCACGCCCGGTCTCGTCGTCGACGAGCAGGTTCTGGTCAGTGGACGCGTCCCCTCCCGGGACGAGATTGCCGGGCTGCTCGGCTGAGGTCCTCACCCCATCGCACTCGCGGGATTGGCCGCGAGTGCGGTGCGCTGGCCTGCTCCGTGAGGACGTACTCGACTGGTTCCCGCCCGGGCCGTGCACGCCGGTCCAGGGTGCCGGGCGGTCGGGTGATACGGGCGGACCGATCCGGCTCAGGGCGGCGCGCGCAGCGCGGGTCCGAGACGGTGGCCGGTGACGGCTATGGTGTGCGGCGTGACCGACACCATCGTCATTCTCACCGAGCAGGGCCTGCTGCCCGACGACGCCAAGCGCATCCTCGACCTGCACAAGGGCGAGAAGCTGCACTACCAGGTCATGGTGCCGCACGATAACCACCGCAGCCTGCTGGTGGACGTGCTGGACGACCTGAGCCTGCTCGACATGCGCAAGCTGGTCGCCGACGTTCGCGACCGCAACCAGGACGAGAAGACTGTGCTGTCCGAGGCGGAGATCCGGCTCGAGAACTCGCTGGCCTCGCTGCGCGCGCTGGGGGTGACGGCCGACGGGATGATCACCACCGACGATCCGCTGCCGGCCCTGGGCGAAGCCGCCAGCGAGCACAAGGCGCGCGAGATCATCGTGGTCACCCAGCCGCACGCGGTGGAGGACACCCTGCACACCGACTGGGCGTCGGTGGCGCGGGACACGCTGGGTCTGCCGGTGCTGCACCTATATGCCGGAACGGGATACGTGGGCTGACTCCGCCCGGTAGGGTGACGCGCAGGCGGTCGAGTTTCGTGGACAAGAGATGGCGCACAGGGGGCGTGTGGGATGGCAAGGGGCCGGGTTCTTCGGTTTGATCACGTCAAGGGTTACGGGTTCATCGCCCCCGATGGCGGCGGGGAGGACGTCTTTCTCCACGCGAACGACCTCGTGACCCCGGACAAGCATCTGCTCGGGCCTGGGGCCATCGTGGAGTACACCTCCGAGCACGGGGACAGGGGCATCAAGGCGTCCTCGGTGAGCATCGTGACCCCGGCGCAGACGACGGCACCGGTCGGGCGCCAGCCCATCCGGGCGGACGCGGACGACGAGTTCGTCGACGTGCTGCCTCAACACGACCTGCAGCGAGAACTGACCGAGATGCTGCTCAGCGTCGAACCGGCTCTGTCCGGTCCGCAGATCCTGGCGATCCGGGAGCGGGTGGTGGCCCAGGCCCGCCGCTACGGTTGGGTGACCGCCTGAGGCGGTCGCCACCTTGGACTGCTCAGGGAGACGTGGCCGTGCCCCGAGGGGTTACCGTTGCCCGGTGGAGACCACCGGCAAGAACTACCCCGTGACGAAGACCGACGAGCAGTGGCGCGAAGAGTTGTCACCGGACGAGTACGCCGTCCTGCGCCGAGCCGGCACCGAACGTCCGTTCACCCACTCCTTCGAGCATGACCAGACCGAGTGCATCTATGCCTGCCGGGCGTGTGGTGCCGAGTTGTTCCGCAGCGACACCAAGTTCGACGCGCATTGCGGATGGCCCGCCTTCTACCAGCCGCTTGCCGGGGACGCGGTGGAGTACCTGCGCGACACGAGCCTGGGCTCGGAACGGGTGGAGGTGCGCTGCGCCACCTGCGGCTCGCACCTGGGTCACGTCTTCTCCGGCGAGGGCTTCGACACCCCCACCGACCAGCGGTACTGCATCAACGGCATCAGCCTGACCCAGGTCACCGGCTGACTCCTCCCCCGACGAGCCTGTCGGCTGCCAGCGGGTCGCTGCGGCGGCTGATGGGCGGGCCCGCGGCTGGTGAGGCGCTGGTGGTTCCCAGCTCCTGCACCGTGTCTCATTGCTGCGATGGCCACACCGCTGGCGGTGGGGTCAGCGGAACCTGTCGATGAGTTCGGTCAGTTCCACCCGTGGCCCGGTGTAGAACGGCACCTCTTCGCGGACGTGGCGGCGGGCCTGCGTGGCCCGCAGGTCACGCATCAGATCGACGATCCGGTGGAGTTCGTCGGCCTCGAACGCCAGGATCCACTCGTAGTCGCCAAGGGCGAACGAGGAGACGGTGTTCGCGCGCACATCCGGGTAGGTGCGAGCCGCCATGCCGTGATCGACGAGCATCTGCCGGCGTTCCTCGTCGGGCAGCAGATACCAGTCGTAAGAGCGCACGAACGGGTAGACGCACACATAGGCGCGGGGATCCTCCTGGGCCATGAAGGCCGGCACGTGACCCTTGTTGAACTCAGCCGGCCGGTGCAGCGCCACCTGCGACCAGACCGGCTCGAGTCGGCTGCCGAAGCCGGTGCGGCGCAGGCCGTGGTAGGCCGCCTGCAGGGTCTCGATCGAGGGCGCATGCCACCAGACCATGAGGTCGGCATCCCCGCGCAGGCCGGCGATGTCGTACCACCCGCGCACCACGAGGTCGCCGCTGTCGGCAAGACCGTTGACGAGATCCTGCACGTCGACGGCCAGTTCGCCTTCGGCGGGGAGTCTGTCGTGCAGCCGGAAGACCGACCACATGGCGTAACGGATGGTGTCGTTGATCTCGCGGGCGCTCGGGCCGCCGGGACGGGTCTGGCTCACGGTCGCCTACTCTCGCAGGTCCTCCCGGCAGGGCGCGAACCGGGCCACCCCCGGGTGGTGGGATGGTGACCGTCCAGGACGGCGGCGGCGGGATCGCCGGCGGGGCGGTAGGAGAGCCGGGTCTGCGGCGACCACCGGCGGTTTCGGCCCTCACGGGGCATCCGCGCCCAGCCCATCCCGTCCTCGGGTGGCAGGTTGCCTGCGCGCGGGTGGGCCGGCCGCACGCCCGGCACCGGAGCACGACGCGGACCTGAGGTCGGCCTGCGCACGGGTGGGCCGGCCACGACTCGCCGGTGATGCGTCGCGGTTTCGGGGGCGGCTCGAAGAGTGGCCCAGATTAGAGCGGCCGCGATCCTAGCGGGCCCAGATCAGCGCAGCCCAGATCAGCGCAGCCCAGATCAGAGCGGCCCAGATCAGAGCGGCAGAGTTCGGCCGCGGCCAGGTGGTGGGTGCCGCCACCGTCTCTGCGCGATCTCAGGTCGGCACCCGTCACGAGAGCAGATGGTCGGCAGCCGCCTCGGCTGCCGCGATGCAGGCCGGGATGCCGACGCCGGACAGGTACGCACCGGCGATGCTCAGCCCGGGTACCCCGCGGACGTCGGCGAGCACCTGGGCCATCTCGTTCGCATGCCCCGGGGCGTACTGGGTGAGCGCTCCACCCCAGCGGACCACCCGCAGTCCTGCCTCCTCCTGATCACCGGGGTGTGCCCGGTCACCGGGGTGTGCCCGGTCACCGGGGTGTGCGCGGTCATCGGGGTGTGCGCGGTCGTCGGTGTCGGCCTGGCTGCGGTTGCGGTCAGCATCGCCGATGCCCGTGCCGGTTTGGCCCCTACCCGGGCTGGCGCCACCACGCGCGGCACGGTCCGGTCCACCGGCGCCGCAGCCGGACAAGTCCACTCCGATGATCTCGCCGGCGTCCGCGAGCATCGCCCTGGCCAGGTCATCGTCACTACGCTGCAGGCTGGTGGCCTGGCCGGCCCGCCCGGCGGAGATCCGCAGCACGTCCGCACCGCCCTGCCAGACCCACCCCCACTTCGCCGCCGAGAAGGTCATCGCCTTGACCAGCCGGTCCTCCACCGATGGCACCAGCACCCCGGACCAGCCATTCATCGCGTGGGTCAGGGCCCGCCCGGGCAGGCGAGCCACCACGAGCGCCACCGACGCCACCTCCAGACCGGCCAACACCGTTGCGGCATCACGCGTCTGAGGCAGTTGGGCGAGCAACCTCGCCGTCGCCGGAGCAGGGACGGCCAGGATCAGCGAGGGCGTACGGATATGGGCCTGGTCGGCGCCGACCGTCAACTCGAATCCGGAGGCGACCCGGCGCAGCCCGGTCACCGGGCGGGAGTACTCGATCTCGGTGCCGCCCTCCCCCAGCGCGGCTGCCGCAGCCTCGGCCAGTCGCGCCACCCCGCCGCGCAGGCCGGTGAACACCGGGCCAGCCGAACGCGGCGCCTGGTCGAGCAGTTCGCGCACGGCCGGGCCGAGCGCCGCCCCGGACGCCGCGGTAGGCCACAGTTGGGGGAGCGCAGAACGCACCGACAACCGGTCCACGTCACCGGCATAGACCCCACCCAGAAGCGGTTCCACCATCCGCTCGACGACCGGGCGACCCAGACGCTCGGTGAGCCACGACCCCACCGTGGCGTCCCAGTGCACCGGCTCCCCCGGCAGGTCCAGGCGGGCGGCCAGGGCAGCGACCTCGGTGTCGTCGAGCAGGCCGGCCAGGTTCTCGGCCGAGCCGGGAACGCCCATCACGTGACCGCTGGGCATCGGATGCAGGCGGCCTCGAGACCAGATGGCGGCGGTACCGGTGTGCGGAGCCTCCATGTCCTCGCCGAGCCCCACCGAATGGGCGAACCGCAACGCCTCCGGGCGCCGGGCCAGCATGGACTCCGCACCCAGGTCGACGATGGTGCCGCCGACGGCGCCTCGCCAGAGGACCCCGCCGACCCGCTCGGTTGCCTCGATGACGCGCACCCGCCGACCGGCTCGCTGCAACCGCAGGGCCGCCGCCAGGCCGGAGATCCCGGCTCCCACCACGACGACATCCGGCTCGCTCGGCGGATCGGTCGTCGGTTTCCTCGGCTGCGCCTCGCTCATCCGGGCGCGCCGGAGGTCGGGACGTCCTCGGGCCGTCGGACGAAGGCCGCGAGCAGCACCGGAATCAGCGCGATCGCCGCCGCGACCAGAAAGGCGGTGCGCACTCCGCCCGCCAGGGCAGCCTCGGGAGCTTGGCCCTGAGCCGTCAACTGCCCGGCGCGGATGGACATCACAGTGATGAACATAGCCGTGCCTGCTGCCCCGGCAACCTGCTGCAGCGTCCCCAGCAAGGCGGACCCGTGGGAGTACAAGGAGGGTGGCACGGCGGCCAGTGCGGAGGTGAACAGCGGCGTGAAGACGAAGGCCAGCGCCACGCTGAGCACCACGTGGCCCGCCAGGATCCACCAGGGCGAGGTGTGCTCCCCCACCCGCGAGAACGCCAATAGCACCGCGGCGGTGACGATGGTTGCCGGGAAGACCAGCACCCGTGGGCCGTGCCGGTCGTAGAGCCGACCGACGACCTGGGCGAGCAGCCCCATGGTCAGGCCACCGGGCAACAGCAGCAGCCCGACGACGACCGGCTGCAGACCAAGCACGCCCTGCAGGTAGAGCGGGAGCACGATCACCGCGCCGAACAGGGATGCCATCAGCGCCGCCATGATCGCCAGGCCGATGGTGAACTGGGGTGCGCGCAGCGTCCGCAGGTCGAGCAGTGCCGCGTCACGGCGTTGCAGGATGAGCTGTCGCCAGACGAACAGGGCCAGGCAGGTGGCACCGGCGCCCAGGGCCACACTCAGCGTGGTCGTTCCCTGCGCCTGGCCACCGGCCTGCTCCCCGCCGACCTGAGACAGGCCGAACACCAGCCCGCCGAATCCGACCGCGCTGAGGATGACCGAGAGCAGGTCCACCGGCACCGGCCTGGGCTCGTTGACATTGGTGATGGTGCGTCCGCCATACCCGAGCATGAGCAGGCCGATCGGCAGCATCAGCCAGAAGATCCCGCGCCAGCCGGTGGTGTCGAGCAGTACGCCGGAGATCGTCGGGCCAGCGGCCGGGGCGACAGAGATGACCGTCGAGACGTTGCCCATCATCCGGCCCCGCTCGGCGACCGCCACCAGGGACATCAAGGTGGTCATCAGCAGCGGCAGCATGATCGCCGTCCCGCTCGCCTGCACCACCCGGGCCACCAGCAGGACGGCGAAGCTGGGCGCGATCGCGGCCACCAGGGTGCCGACGCTGAACAGGCCCATCGCGGCGATGTACATCTGCCGCGTCGCGAAACGCTGCAGCAGGAGTCCGGTGACCGGGATGACCACGGCCATCGTGAGCATGAAAGCCGTCGTGAGCCATTGACCCGTGCGGGCCGGTACACCGAAGTCGCTCATGATCGGACGCAGGGCCACCGCCATGGTCGTCTCGTTGAGGAAGACGACGAAGGTGGCCGCCACGAGCAGCCAGATCACCCGTCGATGCTCCGGCCGGGTGTGGGTGTTCTCGACGGAGTCGCGGGCTCCCCTGGTGCTGGTCACGGCGCAGGATCGCACCGCCGCAGGCCCAGCTCCAAACCGTGGCCGCAGACGGATGGGTTGGCTCTGGGGCATTGGCACCAAGGCGAGGTGGTGGCCACCTGCCTGTGGCCACGTGTCTGTGGCCAACTTGCCTGTGGCCAACTTGCCTGTGGAGTGCGTAGGCGGGCAGCGGACCGCAGCAGGCACGCTGGCGGTCCGGCTGAGCCCGAGGACATTGATCCGCGACGGGTCAGGATCGACGTCCAGTGCGATCCGTGTCGATATCCCCTTGTGACCTGGCCGGCGGAACCCGGGCCCAGCCGGACCCGTCGGTGGTGGCGATGAACAGGCCGACACCTGATGCGGCCGGATGACGCAGCCGATCGGACGGCTGACGGAGGGTGACAGCCGTCCGTTCGGCAGTGGCGTGATCCGATCGGCTGCGCTGACCGAGGGTTGGGCAGTTGTGGCGCCGTGGATGGCCACGAGACGCACAGGGGGCAGGGGCTGTCGAGCTGGATCAGCCACTCAGTTGCCTTGAACAAGAACGTGGTTCACGCCAGACGCGGGACCGCGCCAAGATCGGCACCGACCGGGAAGGATCGATGATGGCGTTCGCTCGAGCTATCCGGCAGGCGGAGCAGTCACCGCCGGGACGACAGGAGCACCAGTGGCGGCACGATGCACGGGTGCCGGCCCGGCGGGCGGGACGAGTCGCAACGCTGTGCGCGGTGCTGGTCATCGGCCTGGCCGGATGCAGCAGCTCCTCGGAGTCGGCGACGTCGGATGAGGCAGCGGTCTCGGGATCCCCGGCGGCCGGCGCATCAGACACCGAGGCAGCCGGCCCGGCGACAGCGGGCACCGTCGAGCAAAGCCTGGCGACTCGGCGCACCGTCTCCCGGGGCGAGATCGTCGTCACGGTGGACGATCTCGTCGACGCGAGTTCGCAGGTGCGCGGGATCGCCGACGCCCGCGGCGGATACACCTCGCGCGAGAGCATCGGGATCTCCGACTCAGCGCAGGTGGACCGGTACTCCACCGGCGACGGCGGCACCACCGGCAGCACCAGCTACGACGACGCCGCCGGGGTGCCGGACCTGCTCGCGCGCCCCGGTGAGGCTCGGATCGTCATTCGCGTTGCACCGCAGGAAACCTCGGCGGCGATGGACGACATCGCCGGACTGGGAGAGGAGACCAGCCGATGGCGAAGTGACACCGACGTCGAACTCACCCTGGTCGACCTGGAGAGCCGGATCGCCACCCAGACCCAGTCGGTGGAGGAGTTGCGGCGGATCATGTCCAATGCGACGGACATCGGGGACATCATCGCGCTGGAATCCGAGGTCAGCAGCCGGACCGCGACGTTGGAGTCGTTGAAGGCCCAGCAAGCCAGCCTGGCGGACCAGGTGGCCTACTCGACGGTGACCGCGGTGCTACGCACGCCGGAGCGGACCGAGACCGCGGCAACTGAGGTCGGCTTCGTCGGAGGGCTGATGGCCGGGTGGGCGGCGCTGACGGCCAGCGTCCGGGTGCTGCTCACCATCACCGGCGCGGTGCTTCCCTTCGCGATCGTGCTGCTGGTGCTCGGGTGGTTGGCGCGGCGCGTGGTGGTGCCGTGGGTGGCGCCACGACTGGAGCGGCGGCGAATGGAGCGTCAACGGCGACAGCCAGCAGCGGTCGGGCCGTGGACGTCGCCGGGGTACCCGGGCGATCCTCGTCCGGGATCACACCCCGGGTCGATGCCGCAAGGCACGCCGCACCGGGCACCCGGCGGTCTCGGATCGGGACAGCCGGCCGGAGGTGTAGGGGCGGGCGACGATGATGCCGGCTCAGCCGGGGGCGGCCGCGAGTCAGGCCCGGGCGGGCGTTCGGGTAGTGCCGGTGGGGACAGCGCGGGTAAGGACAGTGCGGGTAGGGACAGTGCGGGTGGGGGCGACCTCTAACGCAGCCACCGGCCGCACTTCATCACCCGGGTCACGTTTGGTCGGGGAAAGGTGACCGCCAACGCCCGGATCTGCCGCACTTCGACACCCAGGTCACGTCTGGCATGCACGGCTGGGGCGGGGCCTGTAGGGCGCAACGGCACCGGCCAACCGTCACCCGGGTCACGTCTAGCCGGGGAAAGGTGACCTCTAGCGTCGAGCCCGGCGGCACTTCGTCACCCAGGTCACGTTTGGCCGACCCGGATTGGTGCGGGCGGGGCAGGTGGGGCACAACGCCACCCGCCAAACGTCACCAGGGTCACGCGTGGCACTGAGAGGTGACCTCTAGCGTCACCACCGGCGGCACTTCGTCACCAGGGTCACGTCTTGCCGGGGGAAGGTGACCTGGATCGTCTCGCCCGGCGGCAGTTCCTCACCCTGGTCACGTTTGGCTGTGCCGGTTTGGTGCGGGCGGGGCAGGTGGGGCGCAACGCCACCCGCCAAACGTCACCAGGGTCACGTCTGGCACTGCGAGGTGACCTCTAGCGTCGCCACCGGCGGCACTTCGTCACCAGGGTCACGTTTGGCCCGGGGAAAGGGGACCT
>JBKECN010000032.1:0-28988 GCA_047974565.1 Actinomycetales bacterium | reverse complement strand
GCCGCCCGGCTAGCCTGAGGCGGTCCCGCGTCTGAGGGCCGGTCTTTCCCGGTGCTTGACGCCACCCGTTGCCCGGGTTCGTGTGGGGGCTTGGAGTTGCGGCCGGTGGCTGCGAAACGTTGCCCGGGTGACGTTTGGCTGCCTGGGGTGGCGGCTGTTCGCTGCGAGACGTTGCCCGGGTGACGTTTGGCTGCCTGGGGTAGCGGTAGGTCGCGGCGAAACGTTGCCTGGGTGACGTTTGGCTGCCTGGGGTAGCGGTAGAAGTTGCCCATCGTGGCTAAACGTTGCCCTGGTGACGTTTGGCCGCCTGGGTCTCGGCTGTTCGCTGCGAAACGTTGCCCGGGTGACGTTTGGCTCCCTGGGGTAGCGGTAGAGGTCACCCATCGCGGCGAGACGTTGCCGGGGTGATGTTTGGCTTCCTGGGGTTGCAGTTCGTCGCGGCGAAACGTTGCCCGGGTGACGTTTCGCTGCTTGGGGTGGCGGTAGAGGTCACCCGCCGCGGCGAAACGTTGCCAGGCAGCGCGTGCGGGCCAGGTTCTGGCTGAGGGGCCGCCCTCGGGTGAGATAACGTGCGCCTATGAGCGTGAGCACTACCGACAGCATCGCCGGATTCGCCCTGCATCGCCGCAGCGATCCACGTTCGGACGCTGACCGCGAGGCCATCCTTGCCGCCCCCGGTTTCGGCAAGCACTTCACCGACCACCTGGCCCGCGCGCACTGGACTCGCGAGGGCGGCTGGAGCGATCTGCGGGTAGAGGCGTACGGGCCGTTGCAGTTGGACCCGGCCGCCGCCGTGCTGCACTACGCGCAGGAGATCTTCGAGGGGCTCAAGGCGTACCGGCATGCGGACGGCAGCGTGTGGTCGTTTCGGCCGGAGAAGAACGCAGCGCGGTTCGCTCGCTCGGCACGCCGACTGGCATTGCCGGAGTTGCCCGAGGAGTCCTTCCTGGGGTCACTGGAGGCACTGGTCGGGGTCGACAACGCGTGGGTGCCCAGCGGTGGTGAGACCAGCCTGTACCTGCGTCCGTTCATGTTCGCCAGCGAGTCGTTCCTCGGGGTGCGTCCCGCGCATGCGGTGGACTACCTGCTCATCGCCTCTCCCGCGGGGGCGTACTTCTCAGGTGGGGTCAAGCCGGTCTCGATCTGGTTGTCCCAGGAGTATTCGCGGGCGGCGCCCGGCGGAACCGGGGCGGCCAAGTGCGGCGGCAACTACGCGGCCAGCCTGCTCGCCCAGTCCGAGGCCTTCGAGCACGGGTGCGACCAGGTGGCCTTCCTCGACGCCATCGAGCACCGCTGGGTGGAGGAACTCGGCGGGATGAACCTGTACTTCGTCTACGACGACGGCAGCGTGCTCACTCCACCGACCTCCGGGACGATCCTCGAAGGCGTCACCCGGGACTCCATCCTCACCCTGCTCGGCGAGTCCGGGCACACCGTGCGCGAGGAGAAGCTCGACATCGCCGATTGGCGTGCGGACGCAGCCAGTGGCCGGCTCGTGGAGGTATTCGCCTGCGGCACAGCGGCTGTCGTGACACCGGTGGGCAAGTTGGTCGAGCCGGGAGCCGAGCACCCGACGTCCGGGACCGGCGAAGTCACCATGTCGATCCGCCAGAGCCTGCTCGACATCCAGTACGGCCGCGCCGAGGACACCCACGGGTGGCTGCACCGGCTGGTGTGATCCCATCACGGCGCCTTCGTCCGGGTGCGATGCGGGGTTGCCCCGCCCTCAGTCAGTCCATGACAACCTTTACCGGATCTGACAACGGCGTGGATCAGGATGCTGTAGCGGTCACGACGGGTCTGCGAGGGGCACTGACGTCGAGCGGTCTGTCGCAGGCCGGCTTCGCGCGCGCTGGGGACGTCGCCCAGCAGGTACTCCACGTACCTGACCGGGGCAGTGGTGCCATCGGCCAGTTGGTATCTGCGTGCGCTACGACTGGGCCAGGCATTACGGACCGCGCGGGACCAAGGCTGGCTGACGCCGGTCGGTGCCGCCCGGGAGATACGGCGCGCCTTGGACGAGGGCGAGACCGGTTGGGCGTGGAGATTGCTTGAGCGGCAGGGATACCACCGGAAACGCCCTTTGGCCGAGATCGCATCGTCGAATTGTTGTCCTTGCTGGATCAGGCGCTGCGTGAGCGTGGGGTGTCGGCGAGTGTCGACGTCGTGGGTGGTGCGGCAGTCGCGGTGACGGTGGAGTGACCGGCGGGTCACCCGCGATGTCGATGTCGCCACACTCGATCCCGAGGTCGTCGCGCTGGCCACCCAGCTTGCCGTTCGGGAAGGGCTGCCAGGAATTGGCTCAACGCATCAGCCGCACCCTGGATTCCGGCAGTGCAAACGCGTGCCCTGAGCGGTCGGCCAAGTCTGCTGGTGCAGTATGCGTCGCCGGAGCAGCTGTTGGCCATGAAGATGGTGGCGCTGCGGCAGCAAGATGCCCCGGACATCGCAGCGCTGGCGAAGCACCTTGGCCTCCATGGTGCTGTAACGCGGATCGACTCTTGGTCGAGACTGCAAGACATCTGCGATCGGTGGAGTTGGTGGCCAGTGGTGGCTGTGAGGCGTTGTTCGCGGCCGCGCGTAAACACGCTGGCGCCATGTTGGCCGGCCACCCCGCGCGTCCCTTCAGGCGCGCCAGTGACGCGTCGCCGGTTCCCACACGGCATCGGCCTCAAGCACGTCGATCACCGGATCGATGAACGCCACTGCGGCGGCGACGACATCCTCGAACCGATTGGGCAGGCTGGCGCCGGTCGGGCCCATCCCAGCACGGTACGCCGCAAAGGTGGCGTCACGTAGTGTGCCAAGCCCTTGCGATGCTTCATCGAGAGATCGCAGTGCGGTACCGCGGAACGTGGCCGTGGCGGTGAGCGCATCCCGCATCGACCCGCAGCCCATGCTCTGCGTGCCTGTGAGGGTGTAGATGTCGACGTAGTCGCGCACGCGGGTGTTGGCGCGACCCAACTCGATCGCGGTCGCGAACTTCTCTGCCAGAACGGTCTCGATCGGATACCCCAGGACGCGAATAGCGGCGGTATCCGGGCGTAGAGTTGGGAGTTCCACCATGCGTGGCGCCGGAGTCACCGGATCACCGAAGTTGATATCTAGCCGTAGTTTCACTCGTGCAGTCGCAAGTCGCGCCACCATCGACACCCGCACCCCGGAGTACAGAGTGTCGTCGCGGATGACCGCTGACGTGGTGGCCTCAGGAAGGAACTCCACCCCGTCGTCAGGGTCGTCGAGCGCTGCGATCTCGATTACTCGCGCAGTGACACTCTCCCGACCTGCACCCATGTTTCGGGCCAGCGCGTCGGCGTCTACAGTCGGACGGCGCGTACCGAACGTGGCCAGGAGCATCCCGCCTTTCAGGATGAAGTCGTCTGCATACTGCGATCGGGACATGCGTGACAGCCACCGCTCAACGACATACATCGTCAGCAGCTCTTGCGTGCCTCGTTTGTCTCGGCGTGCGAGGTTCTGCAGATCCAGATACGCGCGCCCGGCTGCGGTGTCTCGGGTCGGGCGGATCATTGAGCGCTCGCCACGTCGAGGGCGGCCCGCACCGGTCCAAAGACCCCGAGAGACTCCGCGTAGTCGAGCAGCAGCGACGGCCGGGCGCCTCGAGTCGTCAGGTATCGGTTCAGCGCCGCGTGTGCGACTGGCTCGCCGAAGCGGAGACGAAACCGCATCAGATCCACCACCGTGCGCGCCGCGTCGTAGATGCGCACGAGTTCGCCCGGGGCCGCTTCGAACGAGGACAGACCGAGTTCGAAGGTGGACTCTGTGAAACGGAACACCGTCACCGGCGGATAGTCGATCTGCGGAGCATGGGAGCGCTTCGACACAGCGATCTGCACGGTCTGCGGCATCTCATCCGTCAGGTCGTAGATCGCAGCCGCCGACACGCAGCACATGATCGCACCGGGAGAGCGGTACGCGACAGCCAGCGCATCCGGGAAGGACGCCGGCGGTGCGTCCGCTCTCCGGAACACCCCGCGCGAGAGTTCGACGATCGGCCCGGCATCACGCCAGGCATATAGATCCCGCGGATGCACCCCCCGTGACCGCGCCGTCTGGGTCGTGAACGTCGACGGTAACGTCTCGTCGAACTCTCGCATGGATAGAATCCTTACGCACCAATGAATTATGTGTGTGGATTATATCCATTCTGGTGGCCGAGATGGGACGGCAGAACGAGGCAAATCAGGCTCGGGTTGAGGCTACTCGACCAGGGTGTGTCTCGTAATGCAAGCCCGTCGCGAGCAGGCTCTAGCGGAGTGTGCGGCAAGGCGGATGAGCGAGGGCGTGTCAGAGCCACGTCGAGTCGAGGACAACGCCGTCGGACGCCCGGCAGGGTCCTGCGCAGCAGAGCGGGGATGTCGATCCGGCAGAGTCTGCTCGACATCCAGTACGGCCGGGCCGAGGACACCCACGGGTGCACCGGCTGGTGTGATCCCAACACGGCACCTTCGTCCGGGTGCGATGGGGGTTTCTTGAGCCCAGTCCGTGACGACCGTTATCGGATGTGATAACGGCGTGGATCAGGATGCTGTAGCGGTCGCGACGGGTCTGCGAGGGGCACTGACGTCGAGTGGCCTGTCGCAGGCCACACGCGGCGCAGGACTTGTCGTCGCCGCCACCACAACAACTCAGCCCTACGTCGAACTGGACTGGCTGGATCCGGACGCTGTGTTCGTCAACGTCTCCCTCGACGACGCTACCGAGGGACTGCTCCTGGGGACCGACCTCCTGCTTGTCGACGATTGGTCGATCGTCAGCACAGACTCCCACCGGCTCCTGGGACGATTGACGCAGGCGGGCCGAGTTACCGCACCCGGCACCCCAGCACCCCCGAACGGTCGGGCCGTGAGCGCGGATCTCGGCATCGTTCTGTCTGGTCAGTTCCCACACCCGGCAGTCGGTGCGCGTGTAGTCATCAACCCCTTCGGTGCCGGAACCCATGATGTCGCTCTCGCTACCAAGATCTATCAGCGTGCGCTGGAGACAGGAATCGGCACATGGCTGCCACGGTGACCGAAATCAAGATTGTCAGTGGCCCAACTTCTGTCCGTTACTGTGCTCGGGTAGCGACCAGCGAGGCGGAGGATATCGATGACGGCGCATATGGCAGCCTTGTGCTTCAGGACCAACGACCCCGACGCCATGGCCGCGTTCTGGTCGGCAATGCTCGGACAGCCGATCACCCGAGACCGCCGCCACCTGGTTCTGCGGCCAACCCCTGCCACCGGGTTCGAGATCAGGTTCCACGCGGACCCGGTGCCTAAGACGATCCCCAACTCCAAGCACGTCGACCTGACCAGCAGCTCGATATCAGCGCAGCAGCACATGGTTGATCGGGCATTGGCAGCCGGCGGCCAGTACGCGGACGTGGGTCAAGGCCAGAACGAAACTCACGTTGTGTTGGCTGACCCGGAGGGCAACGAGTTCTGCGTCATCGAGCCGGGCAACCGATTCCTCGCCGGATGTGGGGCATTCGGTGCCGTGGCGTGCGACGGCTCGCGCCGCACCGGCCACTTCTGGAGCGAGGCGGTCAACTGGCCGCTGGTGTGGGACCAGGACGATGAGGCGGCGATCCAGGCCACACCTGGAACGACAAAAATCAGCTGGGGCGCCCCCCGCCCGCGTGTGCCGGCCTCAGAACGGCTCTACTTCGCCCTCGCCCCCGACCCAGGCAGCAGCCTGGAGCAGGAAAGTCAACGTCTGCAGCGACTCGGTGCCAACCTAACCCGAACCTGCCCGGACGCCAAGCTGTGGATGACCGACCCTGACGGATACGAGTTCTGTATGGAGGAGGCACCGTGACCAAGAGACCAAGCAAACTGACACGGCGATTTGCCACCCTGGCCGCGCAGGGTGCTTACGATCATGAAGAAGCTGCCCTTCACCACGGCGCGATGACCGAACCGGCCTACCTCACCACCGCACAGTCATTCACAAACACCCAACAGCTACTCGACGCCGCCGACGGAACAGATCCAGCCGCTTGGGTCTACACGCGACGGGCGAACCCCACCGTGCGGCTTCTCGAACGCACCGTCGCAGCACTCGAGGGCTCTAAGTGCAGCAGGAATTCAATCCTAGGCAACAGAGCACACAAAGCATTCCCCGACCTTTCTCTCAGTGTGACAGGACCATCCAGTAGATAGTCAAAATAGAGATCAAAGTCGCAAGCGTCCAAACAAGCCAAATAGGAAATCGTCCGGCACGCCGGAAACTATCACCGCCGGATCTACTATCGCGGCCATCCTCCCACTGAGATTTCTCTGCTTCTGGATCGACGCCTGGGATGACGAGCGAAACGCCAAGGCGAATATCTGCATCCAAAACTAGAGGCGCTGAGTGGCGGGGAAGCCATTCCTGAATACCCCATACGCTACGTAGCGACCCCACGATCTGAGGCTCAGGAATATGCCAAGCATCTTGCTCGGAAGTTCCCAGGACCCGAAAGCGAAAACTCCTTCCGTCGCAATGATGGGACGTCCCCGCATGTCGAGAGCAGTCCCTCCAACGTCGTCATGTGTCAGTCTGCGATAGCGCGCCAAATAGGTGACAGTTGCGCCTCGAATAGTCTGTTCGGCGATAATAGAAACACCCCGCTTTAGATTCCCTGGAGTGAGTCCCATTTATCTCATTCTCTGTCAACGAAACCCTGCCTTGAGGTCTGAGTATGACGCGATAAGGGGTGTTGGGCGTGGCTGAGATCAAATAAGGCCAAACTTCTACCTGTCTCACAACTCCAGCCATTCTTTCGAGTCTGCCCAGATACGTGCTGATCGATTCTCCGGATTCTCTTGAATGCATCTTCCGCCTTGCGCAATGACAGGGAGAAGTAAATCAGAGCTCCTTCTTTGGAGCCTACTCCGCGCAGGCCTCGGATGGTTACTCGACGATAGGCCCGTAGCATCGTCCGCCCAGCACGAGCGGCCGGGGCGGAAAGCACGCTCAGGACATTCGCCGTGAAGCAATCACGCGATCATGTTGGCCGGGAACGGGCGCCAGAGGCGAACCAGGCTCTGGCGGAAGCCACCCGCGTGAGATTCAGTGGGCTGGGAAACGCAGTTCTGACGCAAGGAACTCCCACCGGAGCGGGACCTACGTTCCGCGCTCCCGGGCCACCACCCACCGCGCGAACAGGGCCTCGTCGTTCTGAAGCAGGTGACCTAGGCGCAACGGCAGCGCCTGCTCGGGGCCGTGTGCGATGCGGGGGCCGTCCCCGCCGAGCAGGGTGGGGCTGGTGGTCAGGCACAGTTCGTCGAGGCGATCGGATGCGACGAGTTGGCCAAGCAGCGAGGGCCCGCCTTCGCATGACACCCGGTGCAGGCCACGGTCGGCCAGGGCGGCGACGGCGCTGGGCAGGTCGACCCGGTCGTCGCCGACCACGACGACGTTCGCCTCGCCCAGCCGATGCCGCAGCCGGCTGAGCCGGTCCGCCTCGACCGCCTCGCAGGTCAGGACGATGAGTTCGTCGACGCCGTCGACGCGGCCAGGCCGGTCGGTGAGCACATCGGGCACGTCACCGGAGCCGGTGACCACGGCGATGGCCGCCGCAGGACTCTGGCCGTGCTCGGCCCGCCACTGGGCGAAGGCCGGTCGGGCTTCGACGCGGCGGTAGCCCTCGGCGCGCGCGGTGCCGGCACCCGCCAGCACGACATCCGTGAGGCCGCGCAGCAGGGACAGCATCACCCGGTCGGCGGGAATGCTGATCGACCCGGACAGTCCGTCCTTGCCGCTGGCGGCGCCGTCCACGGTGCTGATCATGCTGGCCCGCACCCACGCCCGCCCGTCGGCCGGGGTCGGGTACGCATACAACTCCGGCAGGTCGGTCTCGTCGATGAGACTGCCGGCCCGGTCCCCGGTCAACACCCGGAAGGTCGTCACCGGTCGTCCGCGTTCGACGGGCCGCCCGCATCGGCGTCCTGGCCACCCGCCGGCTCCGACTCCGGCCCCTGCGCGGACGGTGGCGATGATCCTGCCCCGCCGCCAGGGGCAGACGTGTCATCGGGCGCGGCGTCGCCGCTGTCACCCCCGGCGATACCGGATTGGAGTCCCATCACCGCCCGCAACCGGTCCAGGGCGGGCTCGATCTGGCCACTGCGGACCGCGATGGTCTCCTCGGCCCGCTGGCTGGCGGCCGCCACGGCCTCACCACCGGCCACCGACAACCGGTCCCGCACCAGGCGCGCGTCCTGCAACTCCCCGATGGTCTGCTGGACGTTCTTCGCCGCGGCGGTCACCTCCTTGGCGCCCAGATCCCCGGCGTCGGCACCCGCCTCAGCGGTGTATCGGAGCCGCTTGGCGGCCTTGCGCACCAAGTGCCACAACTCGAACGGGTCCTCGTCCGGGTGAGTCACCTCGGCCGCCGCCGCCCGAGCCGTCACCCGCCCGGCCGCCCGAGACCGGTACCGGCCCAAGCCTCCTCGGGCCGGCAGATCGGCACGACCACGCCACTGGGCCCCGGCGAGGAACCGCGCGACGGTGTCGGCCAGATCGGCTGCCGCCATCCGGGCATCGGCCGACGACAGGCTCGGCGTGGCGGTGACCACCGCGGGCTTGGGCGGGGGAGTCGAACCGCTCACCGGATCCGGGTACAAGGCCTTGTGCACCGCGGCGCGCTGGGACTCCTGCCAGCCATCGGTCTCGGCCCACTCGTCGATCACCTCGCCCGCGACCTCGTGGTCACGGTCGTCCGACAGGGCCCGGGCGATCTGACGGGCCCGCTCGGCGATCGCCACGCTGCGCTCCTTCGACTCCGGCTGCCACACGGACGCGTGCGCGCGCAGTACCCCCCGGATGCGGCGGCACGACACCCGCATGTCGTGGACGTCGTCCCTGGCCACCGCGTCGCGGAGTTCGTCCGCGGTCTTGATCAGATAGCCGGTGACCGCGTCCCGCACGGTCGCTGACGCGTCGATCAGAACCAGCGCCACCCCGTCGGCCGGCAGCCGGACCGACCGCGGACGCAGCCGCGCACCGGTGAAGGCCAAGGCCACATGCTGGGCGGTGCGATCCAACGGAACCGTCGCGGTCTGCCCCGAGAGGTTGATCGCGAGCCGGAACTCGTTGCGGTGTATGACCATCCAGCGGGCCTCGGCGTCATAGTCGACCTGCATCCGGCGCAGGTCGCCGTCGCGAAGGCCCGGCTCGCGGCGCCGGGTCGCGATCAGCGCCCGGTACCAGGCGAGCAAACGGGACCCGTCGTGCTGGTGTACGTCCTCCCAGTTGAGCACCGACCGGTCCCGGGTCGCCGGGTCCTGCGGGTCGGGGACCTCATCGGCGCTCCAGCCGTGGTCGGCGAACTCGCTGCGCCGCCCGGTGCGGATCGCCTCGGCGAGGTCGGGCTCGGGATGATCGGTGAAGAACTGCCACGGCGTGCTGGCCGCGAACTCCTCGCCCATGAACAGCATCGGCGTGTACGGGCTGGTCAGCACGATGGCGGCGGCGATCGCCTGGCGGTCCAGACTCAAGCCGGCGCTGAGCCGGTCACCGATCGCCCGGTTGCCAGTCTGGTCGTGGGTGGTGGTGTACGCGAGAAAAGCATGGCCGGACGTGGTGGACGGGTCCACCGGCGCCCCCCAATCCCGGCCGCGGAAGGTGGAGTGGCCGCCGTCGTGGACGAAGACCTCGGTGAGCGCCTTCGCCAAGGTCTGCATCGACCCGAAATCGCTGTAGTAGCCCTGGGTCTCACCGGTCAGCAGAGAATGCAGGGCGTGATGGATGTCGTCGTCCCACTGGGCGCTCATCCCAAGCCCGCCACGCGAGGTGGGGGTCACCATCACCGCGTCGTTGAGGTCGGACTCGGCGATCAAGTCGAGCGGACGGTCGAGCTCGGCGGCCAGCGCCGCGGTCTCGTCGGAGAGTTCGGCCAGCAGATGCCGCTCGCCGCCGTCGCGCAACTCGTGCACCGCGTCCAAGCGCAGGGCGTCGATATGGAAGTCGCGGAACCAGCGCAGCGCGTTGTCGATGAGATAGCGGCGCACCGGGCCGTTGCCCTCGGCGTCGAGGTTGACCGCCGAACCCCACGGGGTGTGATGGGTGTCGGTGAAGTACGGCCCGTACTGCAGCAGATAGTTGCCGCTCGGCCCGAGGTGGTTGTAGACGACGTCCAGGCACACCGCCAGGCCGCGCCGGTGGCAGGCGTCGACGAATCGCTGCAGGGCTGCGGGCCCGCCGTACGGGTCGTGCACCGCGTACAGGTGCACCCCGTCGTATCCCCAGCCCCAGGTGCCGGGGAAGGCCGCCACCGGCATGATCTCCACCACGTCCACACCCAGGTGCGACAGATGGTCGAGATGGTGGATGGCCGCGTCGAGGGTCCCCTCGGCGGTGAAGGTGCCCACGTGCATCTCGTAGATCACCCGCCCGCGGACCCCGCGCCCGGCCCAGTCTCCGTCCTTCCACCGGTGCTGGCCCGGGTCGAACACCCGGCTCGGCCCGTGCACTCCCTCGGGCTGCCAGGCACTGCGCGGATCGGGGATCGGGGTGCCACCGTCGAGGCTGAAGGCGTAGTCGGTGCCCGGCCCGGCGTCCGGCACGTCCAGGCTCCACCAGCCGTCCTCGCCCGGATGCATGGCGAGCCGCCGCCCGGGAGCCGCGTCGGGGGCAAGGGAATGGCCCAGGACGAGGTCGACGTCACGGGCGTACGGGGACCAGACGCTGAATCGGTGCACTGCTCAAGCCTGCCAACTCCCGACCCCTGTTGTCAGGTCGTGGTGGGCACCGTGGACGGATCGGCGGCAGGACAGCGCGTCCGGGCGGCGCGGCGCGCGGGTGACTCACGGACGCCGCGACGACGAATCACCCACGCCCACCACAGCGGACGAGTAGGCTCGTAGGTCACCGAATGGGGCTCGGATGCTGCGGGTGGGCGGCCCGCGCAGGGCGAGACGAGGAGGTCCAGCGATGCCCACACAGGCCGGTAGCGCGAGTGGCTCGGGTGCCGGGCAGGATCCGTCCGCGGTGCACGAAGCGGACTGGGCCGAACCGTCACCGGAGGACGACGCGCCGCAGGGATCGGCCCCGCAGGATGCGGCAGCGACCACTGGTGACCAGGACGATGCCGCACGCGTGCAGCCCGCGGACTCGATCAGCGCACGCACCAAGCACAAGGGCAAGAAGCACAAGAAGACCGGCAAGGACGCGAAGGGCGAACAGGTGGCCTCGGATCCAGAAGACTCCGACTCCGTGACGGAGGGTAAGCCCGCCACGGGCAAGGACGCGAAGAGCAAGCACAAGAAGGACAAGCACAAGAAGCATAAGAAGGACAAGCATAAGAAGGCCAAGGACGAGAAGCATAAGAAGGGCAAACACGAGAAAGACAAGCCCAAGAAGGACAAGGGCGAGAAGAGCAAGGTCAAGGACAAGAAGCAGGAAAAGGGCCGGCCCGAGGGCGAGAAGGTCACAAGTAAGAAGCACAAGGGCAAGAAGCACAAGGATAAAGAGCACAAGAACAAGAAGCACCCCGAGGACGACGACAGGGCGCAGAGTACGGGTGCGTCCGACGCGGCCCCGAAGGCGGACGAGACCGTCGGGGAGGCCGCAACTCAGCCCGAGACCGGCGTCGTCGAAGCCGCGTCGCCGGACGCGCTCGAGGCCAGCGAGGGCGAGGCAGGCTTGGACCAGAACCAGGCCGAGGCCGCCCCAGACTCGGACAACCTGGCGGACGTTGCGGAGCCAACCGAGCCGACAGACCCAACAGAGCCGACAGAGCCGGCAGAGCCAGCTGAGCCAGCTGAGCCAACAGGGCCAACAGGGCCAACTGATCCCGTCGTGGCCGCCGAGGATGAGGCCCAGGACACGGAGGCCCAGGACACGCCGGAGGACGACACGCCCGAGGATGACCCCGTCGACCAGGCTGCAGACGAGTCCGTGCCAGTTGAGGCAGCTGAGGCATCCGAGCCGGTGCGGGTGGTCGAGCGCACCGACGATCCGCGGATGGGCGACCCGGAGCCCGCCGAGCAGGCACCTCACGCAGCCGATCCCGACGAGGTGGCGGATCTGCTTCGGGTGGGCCCCGGCTTCGAACTGTCTGCCGTGGACACTTCCAGCACACCGGGTTTCGAGGCAGGCAAACACTCCAAGCATGCTGCGGAGAAGGCCACCGAGGCCGCCGGGGCCGAGCTCGCCGAATGGCAGGAGCGGTTGTACGCCGAAGCCAAGGCCGGGGGCCGTCGGGCCCTGCTGCTCATCGTCCAGGGCATGGACACCGCCGGCAAGGGCGGCATCATGCGGCACGTCGTGGGGGCGATGGACCCACAGGGGGTGCGGATCACCGCCTTCAAGGCGCCCACGGAGGAAGAGCGGTCCAAGGGTTACCTGTGGCGGATCCGTCAGGCCCTGCCCGCCGCTGGGCAGGTGGGAGTCTTCGATCGCTCGCAGTACGAGGACGTGTTGATCGCGCGCGTGCGCCACCTCGTGCCCCGCTCGTCCTGGGTGCGCCGGTACCAGAGCATCAACACCTTCGAGCGTCAGACGGTGGCCAAGGGCACGACCATCGTCAAGGTGATGCTGCACATCAGTGAGCGGGAGCAGCGCCAACGTCTGGCCGAGCGGATCGAACGACCGGACAAGCACTGGAAGCACAACCCCGGGGACATCGATGAGCGGGCCTTCTGGCCGGAGTACCAGGACGCGTACGCCGACGCCTTGACCAAATGCTCGACCGACGATGCCCCCTGGTACGTCGTCCCGGCCGATCACAAGTGGTATGCCCGGTGGGCGGTGAGCCAGTTGCTGCTGGTCGGCTTCCGGCAGATGGATCCGCAGTGGCCCGCAGCGGACTTCGACCTCGGCGAGGAGGCGGCCCGCTTGGCCGCGACGTGACGGCCGGAGACCCCGGCGACCTGGTCGCTACGGTGCGCGACCTGCTGGCCCGTTCCGGTGACCCGGACCGGGCCCGCGGCCAGCAGGCCTATATGAAGTCCGCCATGCCCTACCGGGGGGTCACCATGGCCGAGCTGCGGCAGCTGATCCGAGCGCCGCTGGCTGCCCGGTCACTGAACGAGGCGGAGTGGCTGTTGGTCATCGCCCGGCTGTGGGACGAGGCCGAGTATCGCGAAGAGCGTTACGCCGCAACCGAGATCGCCCAGCACAACCGGTACCGCAGGTTCGCCGAACGGCCCGAACGCCTGCATCTGTATGAACACCTGGTCCGCTCCGGCGCCTGGTGGGATCTGGTCGACCCGATCGCCGTGCACGGCGTGGGTGGCGTGCTGCGATCCGCACGCGCCCAGGGCGATACAACGGTGCACGTGACGATCCGGTCGTGGGCACATGATCCTGATTTGTGGGTGCGGCGCACCGCCATCCTGAGTCAGAACCGGTTCGCCGCTCAGACTGACACCGCACTGCTCGTCGAGGCCATCGACGCCAGCCTCGACGATCGAGACTTCTTCGCGCGCAAGGCGATCGGGTGGGCCCTTCGCGAGTACGCCAAGACCGACCCGCACTGGGTGATCGCCTTCACCGACGCTCGCCCAGGCATGTCGCGGCTGTCCCGGCGTGAGGCTCGCAAGCACCTAGACTGAGCAGCTGGTGAGTTCGGTCAGCAGCGGCTGAGGCTCAGCCGGCAGGGCCGACTGGCCCGTCCGGACCGGCGCCGCCCGACGGGAGCCGGTCATCCGGACGCCCGGCCCCGGAGTCCGGATCTGAGCTCTGCTGCAGGGTGGAGGATCGGCCGGGTCTCGAGCGCATCGCCTCCTCACGGCGGCGGGCTCGGTGCCGTCGCCACAGCACGACCGCCAGCAGCAGAACCAGGGCGAGCCCCAGCCAGGCGGCCCACATCGAGGTGGCCGCCAGTTTCAACCAGGCTTCGAAGGCGGCGAAGCCGATGGTCGCGTAGATCGTCGCCCAGGCCAGGCATCCAGGCAGCATCGCCAGGGTGTACCGGGGCCAGCGGATGCCGAGCACCCCCGCCCCGGCGTTGATCGCGGTCTGCAGACCCACGGTGAGGAAGGACAGCGTGATCGCCGGCAGCCCGTAGCGATCCAGGAGTTCGCTGGCCCGGCGCCCGCGAGGGCCCTCGAGCATCGCCGCCACCCGGGTGCGGTGTGCCCCCGAGCGTGCCAGTCGACCCAACCAGTAGGTGGCCTGGGCCCGAGCGAGAACGATGACGAAGAGCGTTGCGATGGCCACGCCGAAAGGCAGGCCGTCCAGCCAGGCAGACATGACTCAGCCGACCCCTGCCGGGGCGAGCGGAGTGGAAGGCTGCGGGCGTGGCATGAGGCCATCATGCCGGACACTCACCCCATCGCGCGGATCGCCTCGTCGATGCTGAGCACCCGCCGGGCGGTGTCGACATGCAGGTTCTCGATCATCCGTCCGTCGACGGTGACGACTCCCTCGCCGCGAGCCTGTGCCTCGTCCCACGCCTGGATGATCGTGTGAGCCTGCGCCACCGCGGCCTCGGACGGTGCGAACGCCTCGTTGCACGGCGCCACCTGGCCCGGGTGGATGAGGGTCTTGCCGTCGAAGCCCATCTCGCGGCCCTGGGCGCACTCGGCGGCGAAGCCGTCCGGGTCCTTGACGTTGTTGAACACCCCGTCCAGGATCGCCGTGCCGCTGGCTCTGGCCGCAAGCAGGCACAGCCCCAGCCCGGTCAGCAGTGGTGCACGGCCGGGCACGTGCTCGGCGTACAACTCCTTGGCCAGGTCGTTGGTGCCCATCACCAGGACGCTGAGCCGGGGTGATGCCGAGGCGATCTCCTCGCAGTGCAGCATCGCCACCGGGGTCTCCACCATCGCCCACAAGGTGGTGTGGTCGGGGGCGCCGGCCTTCTCGATGGCGTCCACGAGCGCGTGCACCTGCGCCGCCGAGTTGACCTTCGGCACGACGATCGCGTCCGGGCCTGCCTGGGCGGCAGCGGCGATGTCGTCCCGATGCCACGGGGTGTCCATGCCGTTTACCCGGATGGTGATCTCACGCCGTCCATACTCCCCGGACTGGGCTGCGGCACAGGCATTCTCGCGGGCAGCAGGCTTGGCATCGGGGGCGACCGCGTCCTCCAGGTCGAGGATCAGCCCGTCACAGGGGATCGACTTGGCCTTCTCCAGCGCCCGGGTGTTCGAGCTCGGCATGTACAGCACCGACCGTCGAGGGCGAAAGCTGTTGCCACTCACGGTGCCCGGCGATGGGTTCGCGCTCCCGGTCATGCTGGGACCCCCGCCTCTTGCGTGGCCTTGGCGTAGGCGGCACGAAGGTCCGGGTCGTTCGCGGACAGGGCCTCGGCCAGGTCGACCACGACCCGGCACTGCTTGACGGTGGCGTCGTCCTGCATCTTGCCGTCGATCATCACCGCTCCGGTGCCATCGCCCATCGCCGCGACGACCTTGCGAGCCCAGGCGACCTCGCCGGGCTCGGGGGAGAAGACCCGCTTGGCGATCTCGATCTGCACGGGGTGCAGGGTCCAGGTGCCCACACATCCCAACAGGTACGCATTGCGGAACTGGTCCTCGCAGGCGGCGACGTCCTTGATGTCACCGAACGGGCCGTAGTACGGCAGGATTCCGTGCATCGCACAGGCGTCCACCATCCGCGCGATGGTGTAGTGCCACAGGTCCTGCTGGAAGGTGGCCCGGGGGGCCTGCGGGTCGGCCGGGTCGGGATCGGCTCGGACCAGGTACCCGGGGTGACCGCCACCGACCCGGGTGGTCTTCATCCGGCGGTTGGCGGCCAGGTCTGCCGGCCCCAGCGACAGGCCCTGCATCCGTGGGGACGCGCCGCAGATCTCCTCCACGTTGGCCACGCCGCGGGCGGTCTCCAGGATGGCGTGGACGAGTATCGGGCGGCCGATGCCGGCCTTGGCCTCGAGTTGGGCGAGCAGCCGGTCGACGTAGTGGATGTCCTCCGGCCCCTCGACCTTGGGCACCATCACCACGTCGAGACGGTCGCCGATCGCCGGCACCAGGGTGAGCAGGTCGTCCAACACCCAGGGTGAGTCGAGGGAGTTGATCCGCGTCCACAGTTGGGTGCGGCCGAAGTCGACCTCGCGGCCCACCCGCGCCAAGCCCTCCCGGGCGGCGACCTTGTTGTCGGCCTTGACGGCGTCCTCCAGGTTGCCGAGCAGGACGTCCGCCACCCCGACCATATCCGGCACCTTGGCGACCATCTTGGGGTTGGACGGATCGAAGAAGTGGATGGAGCGGCTCGGCCGCACCGGGATCTCACGCACCGGGGTGGGTGCGCCCACCGCGAGGGGGGCGAAGAAGTCCTTGGCGCTGCGCATCGGCACACTCCCTCCGGCACCGGCAGCCTCGCCGGGGCGGTTCTGGTGGATCGCGGTTCTGGGTGGATCGGGGTCCGTGGGTCGGTCGGTCCGTGGTGACGGTAGCAGCGGCCGACCCCGGCCTCGCTCCGGGCGGGGCGGGGTGAGGGATGCGTCACAGCGGCCGGCCGGTGTCGACCGGGGGTGGCTCCGGCAGACCTGGATCGATGGAGCGCACGAGCACGGCATAGATCGCGGGTGGTAGCGGCTGTGATCGGTCGTTGCGATGGCGAATTCCTGAGAAATTCGGGGAGTGAGGCCCTCGTGTTGCGGATTCATCACGATGATCGCGGCTCCTGGCATGTGGCGCGGCTGGGCGACTGATCACCATCGGTTACCGAATCGCACTGGCGGATCGCGACGCGCTCACCGAATGTGACACGCACCTCAGCATCCTTGGGCGTCGACTCGAAAGTACTTGATAGCGCATTGATCTTGACGGGCGGATCGGCTGCGCTGGCCTGCCAGGGGGCGACAGCCGGGGCGGGAGATGAATCGTAGGATTCCTATTCTCCGTTCAGACGTGAAGGCAATTGGTAACGACTTTCAGAGAAGGCGTCTATTGTTCGGGATCTACTTGTTAGCCTGGTTTGCGGATCAAGGGTTCCTCCGTTGGAAGTTGAACTCGCAATGAAAAGTGCCCTGAGAACCTCCGGCAAGCCTGTGCCATCGCCGGATTCGCCGCCGTGGGACGGCCCGATGGCGGCTCGGATGCGGCGAGCATCAAGGGCCGCGTTGGTGTGCGCCGCCATCGCGTACGCCGCGGGTCTGGTCCCCGCGTTGCTCGACAGTGACTACGACACCTCGTTCCCGCAGCATCTGGTGATCCGAGGGGTGTCGTGCGGCGTGGCCGCGATCCTCATCGGCGTCGGCATCATCGTCAACAAGCCGGAGCGCAAGGCCCCCTGGATCCTGTTGCTGCTGCTGGTGGTCAGTTACACGCTTCGCCCGATCATCCAGCCGCTCGGCTTCATCATGGCGGGCGACGGCTGGCTCGTCTTCGTGCTCATCGCCGTGCAGCGGTCTCTCGACATCGCTGCGATCACGACGATCGTGTGGTTGCGCAAGACCAGTCGGATCACCGACACGAGGATCGAGATCGCGATCATCCTGATGGCGTACGCGGCGGTGGTCGTGCCCTTCGTCGCGATGCCGAGCGTGCACGCCTTCGCGGACAACGTGCCCATCACCCTGGCGCACGTCGTCGTCGCGCCGGTCTGCTACATCGTCAGTACCGCCATGGTGGCCCGGCTCATCTTCATCGACATCCTGCGGGGGCGAGCCTTCCAACTGCTGGTGGCGGGCTGGCTGGCCAACCTGGCAGGCGACGTGATCGCCCACAACGTCCTGGAACTATCGGGTTGGGCCTTCGGGGCGGCGGCCTTCGACTCGTATCCGGTGGCCTCGTTCCTCTGGGCTGCCGCCTGCCTGCACCCGTCCATGCACGAGGTGTCGCGCCCAGCCACCGCGGCTCGCGGAAACTGGTCGATCCCGCGATCCTTCGCCATCGTCACCGCTGGCATGCTGCCGCTGGTGGTTCCGGTGCTGGTGACTCACACGGCCCTGAGCATTCGGATCTACGTGGCCCTGCTCGGCACGGTGATCCTGCTGCTGCTGATCGTGCGGGCCCGAAGCGCGGTGGCCGCCCACGTGGCCGCCCAGGAGCACCTGCGCGAACTCTCGCTCACCGACCCGCTCACCCATCTGCTCAATCGTCGCGGGCTCATCGACCGTGCTGAAAGGACCCCCGGCCCGCTCGGCCTGGCCTACCTCGACCTCGACGGCTTCAAACTGATCAACGACGCCCACGGCCACGACTACGGCGACAAACTCCTCATCGAGGCCGGGCAGCGTCTCGCCGGGATCGGACCCCCCGTGGTGGCCTCCGCGCGGATCGGCGGCGACGAGTTCGCCCTGCTCTTCACCAGCACCTCCCCGGACGCGGTGCTGCAGATGGGCCGAGCCATCGAGGCGGCCTTCGCTCCCGTCTTCCATATCGATGACGGGACGCTGCAGGTGTCCGCCAGCGCCGGGGTGGCATTGCTGAGTGCCGGCGACGAGTCGGGGCAACTATCTCCGGATTCGGTGCGGGCCGAACTGGTGGACCTGTTGCAGCGCGCCGACATCGCCCAGTACTACGCCAAGGCCGGTGGCGGTGGAACTCAGTACTACAGCGCGCAGATGCGGGCCGAACGGGTCCGCCAGGACCACATCCTCGAACTACTCAAGGGCGCCGAGGGCAACGGGGCCTTCTGGCTCGACTACCAGGCGATCGTCGACCTGCGCGAGGGGCGCTGCGCCGGGGCCGAATGCCTGGCCCGGCTACGCTCGGACGCCTTGGGATCGGTCTCGCCCGTGGAGTTCATCCCGCTCGCAGAGCAGCACGGGCAGATCATCGAACTGGGACGATGGGTGTTCGTCTCGGTGTTGCGGGATGTGCTCGAGGCGATCGACGAGATGCCCGAGGACTTCCATGTGTCGGTGAACGTCTCGCCCCTGCAGTTGCGCTCGGACGAGTTCATGGACGTGATCCTGGCTGCCGCCCGGCACACGAGTGTCGCGACCGCTCGAATCAGGATCGAGGTGACCGAGACAGCGTTGGTCGACACCGCGAGCCTGGAACGGCTGCGGACGATCCGCGCCGCCGGGTACTCGGTGGCAATCGACGACTTCGGCAGTGAACACGCCTCGTTCCAGAACCTGTGCCTGCTCGGCGCGGACGTGCTGAAGATCGACAAGTCCTTCACCCAGCGAATCGTCGACGATCAGGCCTCGCGCACCATCGTCCAGCACGTGATCGACCTGGCCCACGCGCTGGACATCAGCGTCGTCACCGAGGGGGTTGAGAGGGAGTCCGAGCGGCAACTGCTGTCGGCGATGAACTGCCACTACGGTCAGGGCTTCTTATGGGATCGCCCGGCACCAGGCCTGCGTCGGGTGCTCCAATTGGCGCGACAGCCATACTCCGGGAGTGCCGTGCCGGCCGCCGCAGTCAAGCGCACGGGCACGGTATCGGTGGGCTCGACGGGCGAAGCGGGCACGGCATCGGGGCTTCGGCTCGGGGCCGACGGCCAGAACTACTGATGAGCGGTGCACCAACGGCCGCACCCGCCGGGGGTGCCGGCTCGCCGATGGCTCAGGCCCGGACCAGCAGGGCCACGGGAAGATCGGCCAGCACCTCCACGACGGCGGCCGGGCTGTCCTGGTCGAATATCCGCCCTGTCATGGTGTCCCGCCACTGCCCCGGCGGCAGCGCCACGGTGTTGGCTCCCCAGCCGCCAAGATCGGCGACCGAGACGGCCAGCCTGGTGGCCAAAGTGACGGCCCCGACACCGGCGGCGTCCCCACGCCCGAAAGCGACGAGGTGGCCGGTCGTCGTCGGTAGTGGCGCGTACGTGGCCTCGGGGCCTACGAACCAGTCAGGGTGCTCGGCCCGCAGCCGCAGGGCACGCGTGGTGACCAACAGCTTCTCCTCGTCCAGACCGCTGGGCCGGGCGCCGGCGTCCAGCCTGCTCAGCAGCGCGGTCCTGGCGGGGAAGTCCACTGGCCGACGGTTGTCGGGATCCACCAGGGAGGTCTCGACGAGTTCGGTGCCCTGATAGACATCCGGCACCCCCGGCATGGTCAACTGCACCAGCTTCTGGCCGAGCACGTTCGCACGGACCGCCTGCTCGGCAGTCCGTTCGAACTCGGCAAGCACGGTGGCCACCTCAGGGAGGGACACCGACTCCCGGGCCAGGGACAGCACCGCGTCCTCGTAGTCGGAGTCGACCGCCGTCCAGAAGGTGCGCTGCTTGGCCTCTCGCATCGCCTTGACCAGGTACTCCTGGAGTCGCTCGGAGCTGATCAGCTCACCACGCGCCGCGTCCCGCGTGGCGAACAGGGTCTGCCAGAGCAGATACTCCGTGGCACCGTCCACGAGGGGGGAACGTACGCCCGAGATCGCCTCGGAGAGAGCAGAAGCCGTGGCATCCCAGGCTTGCGGCAGTTCGGAGAGTACGGCGAGGCGGGCCCGGGCGTCCTCGGAGCGCTTGGTGTCGTGCGTCGTCATCGTCGTCATCGTCACCGGCCAGGACACCAACTGCCGGGACGAGAAGGCGTGGAAGTCCTCCGGGGGCACGCCGACCACGTCCGGGTCGCCACCCACCTCGTTGAGCCCGGCGAGCCGCCACCACCGGTAGAAGGCGGTGTCCTCGATGCCCTTGGCCATCACCGGGCCGCAGGTCTGCTGGAAGCGCACGATCAGCTCGGCACGCAGGCCTTCGTCGATCCGGCCGGCACTGCCGGCCTCGCGGCCCAGCAGCAGATCCCGCACCAGGTCAAGGGTTTCGTGCAGATCCTCGCCAAGGTGCGTGCGAGCCAGCGAGACCGCGTGGTCCAGCACCTCGACCTGATCGGGCGGGGCAGGCTCCCCGGGGACGATGTACGCCCGGTAGCGATCGAAGGACACCAGCAGGGTGGTGATGACCTGCTCGAAGGCGCGGCGGGTGTGGTCGCGCAGGCGCACGTCCAGCGCGCAGATCCGCACCAGCAGTTCCACCAGCCGGGCGACCTCGGTGAACAGGGACCCGGCAACCACCTCGCGCTTGGCCACGGCGACCACCGAGGCCATGTCGGAGGGGACCGGATCACCGTCCCGGCCGGCGAACCGCTGCCAGGTGCCCAGCAGCGGGGCCGCGCCCCCCGGATCCACGAACAGACCGCCTGCGCGCAGCAGCGCGTCATAGCCGGTGGTACCCGCGCACGGCCAATCGGACGGCAACTGCTCATCGCCCTCGAGGATCTTCTCCGCGACCACCCAGGCTCCGTCGGTGGCCTCGGCCAGCCGACGCAGGTAGCCCCGCGGGTCGGCAAGACCATCGGGATGGTCGATCCGGAAACCGTCCACCTGGCCCGTGTCGAAAAGCTCCAGGAGCAGGGCGTGAGTGGCCTGGAAGACCGCGTCGCTCTCCACCCGGACCGCGACCAGCGTCCCGACGTCGAAGAACCGGCGGTAATTCAGTTCCTCGTCGCCCACCTTCCAGTGCGCCAACCGATACCACTGCCGATCGACCAACTCGGCCAGCGGCAGGTTCTCGGTGCCCTCCCGCACCGGGAACTCGTGGTCGTAGTAGCGAAGCACCGGCTCGTCCCCGGTGACGTCCAGGGTGAGTTCCCCACCGGCCAGGACGGACCCGATCCGATTGCCGAGCACCGGCATGAGCAGCGCCCGGGCACCGCCCGGTTCGGGCAGGCCACCCGATCCCGGCGCGGGCCAGGAGACGTCGAACCACTCGGCGAAGGGCGAGGACGGCCCGTACTTCAGGACCGACCACAGGGGAGCGTTGAGCCGCACCGGCGTCGGTACGGTCATGTGGTTGGGCACCACGTCGACCACGACGCCCAGGCCTGCCTGGTGTGCCCGGGCGACCAGCCGGTCGAAGGCCTCGCGGCCTCCCGCGTCCGGCGAGACGTGGGAGTGGTCGAGCACGTCGTACCCGTGCGCCGACCCGGCGGTGGCGGCCAGGATCGGGGACAGGTACAGGTGACTCACCCCGAGGCTGGCGAGATAGTCCACCCTGGAGGCGATCTCGTCGAAATCCTGCTCCCGGCGCACCTGCAGGCGGTAGGTCGAGACCGGCACCGGGCGGCCCGAGCGGGGTCGGTGGGTGTGCGCGGCCATCTCAGGTGCCCAAGCCCCGCGGCCCGGGAGCCGCCGACTTCTTCGCGGGGGGCCGGGTCATCGTGGCCGGGGTCGGCCCCTCCAACGGGGCGCTGGGCTGCAGGCTGCGCCCGGCGTCCGCGGCCTCCACCGCCGCTGAGGCGTGGATCAGCCGGGGCCGGGTGAGCACCACGGTCGCCCGGGGTTGCACCGTGATCGAGTCTCCAGCGGGAATGACCAGCGCTTCGGCGTCATCGGTTGCGGTGTCGATGACCACCGTCCATTCCGCGCCGTATTCGGCCGGGGGCATGACGAAGTCGAGCGGTTCGTAATAGGCGTTGAGCAGGAAGTAGAAAGAGTCGTCGACCACCCGTTGACCGAACGGATCCGGCTCGGGAATGGCGTCCCCATTGAGGAAGACCGCCATCGAGCGGGCCAGGCCGTTGGTCCAGTCCTGCTCTGTCATGTGCTCACCGCGAATCGTGAACCAGGCGATGTCGCCGAGGTCGGTCTCGCCTCCGTGGTCGGCGCGGCCCTTGAAGAAGCGCCTGCGGCGGAACACCGGGTGTTTCTGCCTCAGCGCCACCATCTTCTGGGTGAACCGCAGCATCGACACCTGCTCGTCGCCGAGATCCCAATCCATCCAGGAGATCTCGTTGTCCTGGCAGTAGACGTTGTTGTTGCCGCTCTGGCTGCGGGAGATCTCGTCCCCATGGGCGATCATCGGCACGCCCTGGCTCAGCAACAGCGTGGTCATCAGGTTGCGCTGCTGTCGCGCCCGCAGGGCGAGGATCTCCGGGTCCTCGGTCGGGCCCTCGGTGCCGCAGTTCCAGGACCGGTTGTGAGACTCCCCGTCCATCCCGCCCTCACCATTGGCCTCGTTGTGCTTCTCGTTGTAGGAGACCAGGTCTCGCATGGTGAACCCGTCGTGGGCGGTGACGAAGTTGATGCTGGCGATCGGACGGCGGCCATCGTCCTGATAGAGGTCCGACGAGCCGGTGATCCGGGACGCGAACTCGGCGAGCGTGGAGGGCTCGCTGCGCCAGAAATCCCGGACGGTGTCACGGAACTTGCCGTTCCATTCGGTCCACAGCGGCGGGAAGTTGCCCACCTGGTACCCGCCGTCGCCCAGATCCCAGGGCTCGGCGATGAGTTTGACCTGGCTGACGATCGGATCCTGCTGGACCAGGTCGAAGAAGGCTGAGAGCCGGTCGACTTCGTGGAACTGGCGGGCCAGGGTCGCGGCCAGGTCGAAACGGAAGCCGTCGACGTGCATCTCCAGCACCCAGTAGCGCAGCGAGTCCATGATGAGTTGGAGCACGTGCGGGTGCCGCATCAGCAGGCTGTTCCCGGTTCCGGTGGTGTCGTAGTAGTACTCGGGGGAGTCGTCCACCAGACGGTAGTACGCGGTGTTGTCGATTCCACGAAAACACAGGGTCGGGCCCTGGGAGTTGCCCTCGGCGGTGTGGTTGTAGACCACGTCGAGGATGACCTCGATACCGGCCTGATGCAGCGCCTTGACCATTCCCTTGAACTCGGTCACCTGCTGGCCCAGCTGGCCCGAGGCCGAGTACGCGTTGTGCGGGGCGAAGAAGCCGATCGTGTTGTATCCCCAGTAGTTCGACAGGCCCTTCTCCTGCAGGTGCGAATCCTGGACGAACTGGTGCACCGGCATCAGTTCGATCGCGGTGACGCCCAGGGCCTGGAGGTGCTTGATCAACTCGGGGTGACCGATGCCTGCATAGGTGCCGCGAAGTTCTTGCGGGATGCCGGGGTGGGTCATCGTCAAGCCCTTGACGTGCGCCTCGTAGATGACGCTCTCGTGGTACTCACGGTGCGGCGGGCGGTCGTTTCCCCAGTCGAAGTACGGGTTGATCACCACCGAGGTCATGGTGTGGGTGCGGCTGTCCGCATTGTTCATCTTCGACGGATCGTCGAACCGGTAGGAGAAGAGCGAGGGGTCGCCGTCGATCTGCCCGTGGATCGCCTTGGCGTACGGGTCGAGCAGGAGCTTCTTCGGGTGGCACCGCAGCCCGCGAGACGGGTCGTAGGGGCCGTGCACCCGGTAGCCGTAACGCTGACCGGGCTGAACTCCGGGCAGATAGCAGTGCCACACCGAGGCGTCGACCTCGGTGAGCTCCACCCGGTTCTCCCCGCCGCGGGCACCGATCAGGCACAACTCGACCCGCTCGGCAATCTCGGAGTAGAGGGTGAAGTTGGTGCCAGTGCCGTCGAAGGTGGCTCCCAGCGGGTAGGGCCGTCCCGGCCAAACCTGCACGACTGACTCCTCTCACATGAGCGAGCCGGGCTGGCGCCCGGCCACGATCATGGCGTGCCGGGCTGATGCCCGGCCTTGAACGGTGACGAGCCGGGCTGGCTGCCCGGCGATGAACGTCTCCAGTGTCCCAGCATCGGGCTGCCAGGACGATTCCATCATGGCCGCAGCCACGGTTCCGGCGCGCGTCGTGTCGGGACGAGTGTGGCTGTGCTCACTACGGTGGAGGTCATGCCTGCTTCGTCAGCCTCGCACCGAGTGGCTCGGTGGTTGCGTGCGGGCTGGGCGATAGTGGCCGATACGGTCCGGCTGTCGCTGCGGTACCGAGTGACCGCGCTCGCGGCGGAGGCGGCATTCTTCGCGCTGCTCGCGCTCCCGCCGCTGGTGCTGGCCCTGGCGGCCTCGGCGGCCTGGCTCGGCTCGATGCTCACCTCCCAGTTGGCGATCGAGCGGATGACCCGGGAGTACCTCAGCCCGTTCCTCACCGAGGACGTCGTACGCAAGGTGATCATCCCCACCATGACCTCGGCGCTGAACCGGCCGCGATACGACGTGATGAGTCTGGGATTCGTCTTCTCGCTGTGGTCGGGCTCACGGGCCTTGCACGTCTACGTGGACACCATCTCGATCATGTACGGCCTGGCCGGCAGCCGGGGGATCGTCGCATCCCGGTTGATGTCCTTCGGTCTCTATGTGCTGGCCCTGTTCCTCGGCTCGGCCTTTCTGCCGATCGTGCTGGTGGGGCCGGAACTGCTGCACGAGTTGCTGCCCGTTGAGTTGCAGCCGATCGTGGCGTTCTACTGGCCGGTCGTGGCGGTGGTGGGCGTGATGTCGATTGCCTGGCTGTTCCACATCAGCGTCCCGGTTCGGGTGGCCTGGTGGCGCAATCTGCCGGGCGCCTTCCTGGCGTTGCTGCTGTGGCTGGGGGCCTCCTCGGTCATGCGTTTCACCCTGTCGCTCTCGCTCTCGCCGGCGCAGTCGGCCACCGGCGCGGTGTCCATCTACGGGCCGCTGACCACGCCGATCGTGCTGCTGATCTGGTTGTACCTGTTGGCCCTGGCGGTGCTGATCGGCGCGGCGATGAACGCGGCCATCGAGCGGCGCTGGCCGGACGGGGAACGATCGCGGCGGCGGGCCGAGGTGGCTGAGCAACTGGCCCGGGAGGAATCGATGGGGGTCACGCTGACCCCGGTTCGGGACACCGAGGTGGAGCAGTCAGTGGCCGGCATGGGCGCGGCCGCCGCCTTCCAGGCCAGCAAGGACGACGTGACCCCGGCCCGAGGGACCCCGCGGGTGGGAGTGCGCGGGTCGGCGACGGCGAGGCGAGGCCGGCGGGGGTCTGCGTCGGCCGGCGAGGAGCCTACGTCCGGTGCCAGTGAGGTGGCCGACACTGAGCGTCTGCCGACCCGGAACCGGGACTCTCGGGAAACCTAGGGTGCGGGTTGGCCGGCATAGAACAGGCTGAGGGGCGCGGACCTGAGCTCCAGCTGAGTGACCTACAGCCTGTTTGTGTCGTGGGGCTTGGGCGGTGGGCCCGGCTGCGGTGAGGAACGTGACTGCCCAATCCGCCCAGTGGGGGGCGAAAGGGAAGGCAGGGTGTCGAAGCGATGGGCAACACGCCGACCTGATGAGTTCGGCGGCACTCGGGACGCACTGAACGTGGCTGAAACCGCGAGGGAAGGCAAGCGTAGGGCAATGGTGGGCGATACTGGGTTCGAACCAGTGACCTCTTCCGTGTCAAGGAAGCGCGCTACCACTGCGCCAATCGCCCGGGATCCGAAGACCGGAGGTGGAGATGGGATTTGAACCCACGTAGACGGCTTTGCAGGCCGTTGCCTCGCCTCTCGGCCACTCCACCGTGGGGCAGGCTGCCTTCAAAGCAGGTGCCTCCGAGCGGACGACGGGATTCGAACCCGCGACCCTCACCTTGGCAAGGTGATGCTCTACCAGCTGAGCCACGTCCGCACATGGTCGCCTTGGGCAATACAGACCCGCGGCGCGCCGTGCCTGAGAACTGTATCCGAGGTGCGCCGGTCGCGCCAAACCCTTTGGCGCGTGTTGGCCCCGGTGGGTCAGTCCGCGGGCTGAGCGGTGGAACGGGACGCGGGGCTCGAGCCGGCTTCGGCTGCTGACGCCTCGCCAGTGGTCGAGTTCGGGCCTGGTGAGGCATCCACACCGCCCGAGGGGCTGGGCGGGTCGGCTGCCAGCCCGGTGCACTCGCGCGCATCGTTCCAGTCGGCGACATCCTGGGCTGCCTCGTCGCCGGTGAGCACCCGGGGAATGCCGGTGTCGTCGATGCGCATCGGCGTCCAGGTGGCCTGCGTGGTGCGACGTCCGTCCAGGGTGAGGGTGAGGACACCCGTGGTGACTGCGGGCACCCCGTTCGAGCGCCACCAGACGAAGTTGCCCAGCCCATAACTGACGTAGGCATCCGTGCCGTCCTGCACATACCACCCCGCGCCCTGCAACTGGTGCGCGTGAGTGCCGACGATCACGTCGGCGCCCGCCTCGACGAGTTCCGGCGTCAGGTCGCGCTGGCGCTCGCTCGGGCAGGAATGCCGTTCCACGCCCCAGTGCAGGTAGACCACGACGATGTCGGCGCTCTCGCGGGCCTGGCGCACCTCCTGGGCCAGGCGCTCGGCCTGCAGCGCCGAGGCGACCCCGGGTTCGCCGTCCCCGGCGGACCACGCCTGGACGGTCCGGTCGCCTACCTGGGTGGCCCCGATGACAGCCACCCGCTGCCCCTTGACGGTGACCATCGCCGGGGCATAGGCCGCACTGGCGTCGGAGCCGATCCCGACGATCGGGATGGGGGAGGATGCCTGCGCTGCGAGCGTGTCCTGCAGCCCGACCCGCCCGTAGTCGACGCCGTGGTTGTTGGCCAGGGTCACCACGTCGACCCCGGCGTCGTCGAGCACGGTGAGGGCGGACTCGGGGGTGCGGAAGTGAAACTGCTTGGGCTCGGGAGTACCGCGTTCGGTGATGGCGGACTCGAGGTTGACCACCGCGAGGTCGGCCTTGGTCAAGGGCTGCAGCGCGGAGATCAGGTCGTCGGGTGCGTCGAGGTGGGCGGCGGTCCTGCCGGTGAAGTGGACGTCACCCGCAACGGCGATCGTCAGGGTCGGATCCACCGTGCTGGTTGTCGACTCGGCCGCCATCGCCCCGTCGCCGGTCGCTGCAGAGGAGTTGGCTGGCGAGCCAGTGGTCCCTGCGCCGTCGCCGGTGGAGCAAGCGGCCACCGATAGCGTCGCGGCCAGCATCGTGATTATCGCGGCGTGGCGCGGTCCCGCTGTGGACATTCGGTCACGATAGGTGGCTCGGGCTGACGGGGAGAGCGACGCGCCGCAGGCCGACCAGGCGGGTCAGCCGAGCAGGTCGGCGAGCGCTTCGTCGACGTTGACCACGTCATGCTCGCGGCCGAAGGCGACCACCTTCTCGGTGAGCGCGACGAAGGCGCTGATGCTGTCGGCGTCCGCTTCGAGTTCGGCGGTGCCGTCGGGGGAGGTGAGCCCGATCATGACGAAGCGTCGTCCGCTGTGGATCTCGGGGCGGATCCGCACATCGCCCTGGCCCTGGGGGAGGGTCATGCCCCCGGCGAGCAGGTCACGGGCGAAGACCCAGACCACGTCCTCGTCCGGGCCGGAGAAGACGATGCTCACTGCATAGGGATCGCGTGCGGAGTACCGCAGCTGGGCCGGCAGGGGCAGAGCCTGTTGCATCGGCACGAGTAGCCGCAACTCCATCGGCATGGTGACCTCACCCTGGTGACCTTCCTCGGCCATGGCTGCCCCTTCGGCTCGGTCTGTCGTGAGGTGCGTTCGCCCTCCGTGTGAGAACAACTCTCGTGCCACAGAACCGTCATGCAAACTCCCTGTGACGGCGAGTTCTCACCGACGGGGGGCTCGTCGCCCGAACTGTCATGAGATGTCCAAGTTCCCGGTGACGAGTTCACCCGTTCGCCCAGTCGATGATCAGCATTCAGGTGAGGTCCGGAGCGTCCCCTCTGATGGCCGTTCGAGCCGTCTGCCTTGCTTGCGAAACCTGGCTGTCGAATGGGGGTTTGACGGTCAGCGGGGACGACACCGGGTGGGCGGTGCAGGACGGGCATTCGGCTGAGAAGGATCGGCTCCGAGCCCGGTCACCCGCCCAGGCAACGACTGAAGACGAGTTGCCGGGATGGCGGACAAAGGTGCCGGGATTCGAACGAGCCGCTGGCCCGGCGGCTGCCAAGGATGCCCGCCAAGCCCGGGTGGCGCCCTGGTTCACGGCGGGTCGCCTGGGTGGCGGGTTGGAATCTGGCCGAGGACCTGCCCTTGCGGGCGGACCTGCTGCGCAAGATGACGCAGTTCTGCCACCGTCGTGTCCAGGAATGGTCTGCGAGGGCGTCCAGATCGTCGTCGCTGGGTACCTCACTTCCCGACGACCACCTCGCGAACAGGTTCTGTCACGTCTTGACCGTGCGGGGCGACCTGCGGGCCAACTCCCGAGCCAAGCCGGCTTTAGACCGCTTTAGACCCACCTAGCCCACCGACAATTCACCCGAAGCGCAGCCCACCCAGGGGCCAGCGTTGCGAACTGCATGCCAACCTCGCCATATGCGACGACATCGGCATGCCCCAAGCCGCTGCCCCAACCCTCGACGACCGGATGGGGAGTGAACCGGGCCACGCACTCCACGTGCTGCGGATGCGGGAACAGGTCAACCACCACAAACCCGTCTAGCTGGGTCGAACTGGGTCTAGCTGGTAATCGTGGGTCCACCCGAGCCTCGAAGCGCGCACCCAGCCCACCGA
>JBKECN010000071.1:0-53330 GCA_047974565.1 Actinomycetales bacterium | reverse complement strand
CAACATCGCCCGGGCAGCCACCACCGCCTTCACCACTCCCTGCTTCGCCGACTCCGGCCAAGCCTTCGGCACCGCCCTAGCCGGAACAGCAACCACCCTCACCCCCCTCACCAAAAGCGTGACAGGAGTGAAAGGCACGACGACTGCCGCCAAGACTGCAGCCAAGAGTTGCTCGTTCAGAGGGGCCACCCTCGTCTTGATGGCCGACGGCTCGAAGAAGCCCATCGAGGCGGTCCAAGTCGGCGACGAAGTTCGGACCACGGATCCCGAGACTGGGGAGCAGGTCGGCAAGCGCGTCGAGCAGGTCTTCGTCCACGATGACACGTTGACCGACCTGCAGTTGACCGATGGCGCTGTCCTTACCACGACGGACAACCATCCCTACTGGTCAGTGACCGATCAGCGCTTCGAGCGGGCCTACGAGCTCGCCCCTGGCGAGAAGGTTTGGCCGCCGACGGGCGGACAATCACGGTGTCCGGTCTCCGCCTTGCGACCTCCCACCGGGGTCTCGCGTACAACCTCAGCGTCCAGGGCATCCACACGTACCACGTCGGCAAGGATGAGATTCTCGTCCACAACTCCTGCGGCTACACGCCTGCTGGTTGGTTCGCGGAGTCCGGCCTCGATGAGATCGCGCAAGCTGTGTATCAGCACGTAGGTGCCGGAGACATCCCTGGACGACCGAGTTTGGCGCAGATCCAGGATGCATTGACTCTGGGCACACCCGAGGCGCTGAAGCAGGGCGATGGAACCATTGCTCAAGTCATCAACCATGGCGGAGTTCGCGTGATCATCAATGAGGAAAGCCCGTGGAGAAGTACCGCCTTCTTCACCGGACGGTAGGCAGCGATGGTCACTCAGCCGGGGTGGCGCACCATAGAGGTGCCCCTAAACTTGCATGTTTCACTAACTTTGGGAGAGTTGGTTGACGGGTGGCTGGTTCAAGTCCGTCGTTTCACAATCGAAATGGATTCATACCCGGACGATCGACGGGTTTGGGCTGCGCATGACTTCATCGGCGCGCTGCATCTTCGTGACGCCTTGGAACGTGGCCTGGACCTTGTGTCGGACCATGACCGGGAGGACGTGCTAGGACACCTCGGCAAGGCCGATCGGGACTTTGAGGCGTTCACAGAGCCGGACCAGGCAGAGCTTCTAAAGGGAGTCCTATTCGATGAGCCGATTGGTGAGTGCTGGTGGTGGAAGCGCGTGCCGACACGTGGGCCCGTCCGTGACGAGTTGGATGGCAACGCCTGGGATGGCCGATGAGGCGGTTTCGAACCATTAACCAACTGGCGTGGCGGGACAAGGGCGAACGGCCTCAGCGGAAAGAGTCGACAGTACGACGAGTGGGACCACACCCACGGGGACACCGAGGTCATTAACTCCCGAGGCGTTCACCTCGGCACGATGGATCCAACAACGGGCGAGATGATTAAGGAAGCGGTTGCCGGAAGGGTGATAAATGTCAACTGACCGACACCATTGTGCCCAGTTCGACTCCTCGCTTGATGACCCCGACGTTCCACTGGACTACCGTCCAGAGTTCCGCGAGATCTCAATTCGGGTGTTGGACGGAGGCACGTCTGGCCTGGCCATCCGTCACTGCCCATTCTGCGGCGCCACTCTCGCAGGATCGCTCAGGGAAGACTGGTTCGACCAGATCGAAGAACTCGGTCTCGATCCCGAGAGTCCTCAGATTCCGGCCGCGATGCGCAGCGATTCCTGGTGGCGGCGAGGAACGCGATGAACGCTCGGCATTCCGAGGGTTCCGGGTGACGCTGGATAATCAAGTGGATCCTGGGGCTCTTGGCGACGATCTTCGCGGCACTTCGCTTTGCTGTCGAACGCCACGCTGTAGACCGAATGCAACGGAGCGGCCTTGGTGCGCCGGCGGGAGCGACTGGCCCCGGTCGAAGCACTTCGCCCAACTACATCGAGGACGTTCTCGAAAGCATGAGGTTTTCAACCAATGGCACCCCGGCGGGACCGGGATCAGTGACTACAAGCAGTTGTTCGACTATGGCACCGACTTCGACTTTGGGTTTTGAGATGGCAGAATCGCTGCGGAGGTTCCTGCCGCGCCTGCGTAAGCGCCCGGGCATGTACGTGCCCAGCCTGTCCTATATCACGGTCTGCGCGTTCCTCGACGGATACGCGCTCGCCTCGGATGAGGAGTTCGGGGACTTCCGACAGTGGCTTGTTGGGCGCGGGACGAGCAGGCCGGAGCTGGGTTGGCCATGGCTCGTGCTGGCCCACATCTACCCCGCGGGCGCGCTTCCCGACCCTCGAGGATTCAACGAGGAACAGGACCGCGAAGCCGTCGACATGATGTTCGACCTGTTGGCCGAGTTCTATGAGACGTGAAGTGCCCCGGCGGTTTCATGCCGCAAAAGACAGAGGCTGGAAGCGATCGAGCCACGGTCACTGGCTCCGGCCACGGTGGGGTATGCGTGGGATGCGGTGGCCCGGTTGGCGGAGGTCATCTACCCGGACGGGACCAGGAGCGGACGCGCTTATGATGCTGCGGGGCAGGTGGTCACGGTGACTGACCCGGGTCGTGGTGAGTTCGGGTATTCCTGGGATGCTGATGGGGTGTTGACTGGGCTGGTGTTTCCCAATGGGGTCAGGACCACGGTCGGTGTGGATAACGCTGCTCGACCGGTGGCGATCACTACCGGGACCGGGGCGGGGCAGGAGTTGCTGGAGGTGGCGTATGCCTATGACCAGGCGGGGCAACGCACTGGTGAGACCACTACGCGCCCGGTGGACGCTATGGGTGGGGTGGGTGGGGTCGGGTCTGGGTATGAGTTTGATGGGTTGGGTCGCCTGAACGCTGTGTCGGGTACGGGTGCAGGGCAGGTGGGGTACACCCCGGCGGGGGCGGTGAGCGCGGTCCCGGGTGGGGTGTTCACCCACACTGGGGCGGGGCAGGTCGCGGGCGTGGACCGGTCGTTGGCGGCGGGGCGGATGGTCGGCGGGTATGCCTATGACGCGCGGGGGAACCGCACCAGTGCCAGTATGTCCTGGACTCCGACCACGAGCCCGGACCCCGGGTCGGGGAACGCGCCGGCGCCGCGGGTGGCCACGACCAGTGCGGTGTTGACTTTCGATGGCGCGGATCGGGTGACGGGGTGGGTACCAGCCAGTGCTGAGTCGGGTCCGGCCTGGTCGTACACGTACGCCGCGGGCGGGTTGCGTCGGTCGGCGACCACGGTCCCGGTGACCGGGCCGGCGGACACCCGGCAGTTCACCTGGTCCCAGGCCGGGACCGTCAACGCTCTGCGTGTGGAAATGGGGTCGAGCGTCGACGGCTTCGGCCCGAAACAACGCTTGGGGACCTACGACTTCTCACTCCAACGGGTTGCGAAATGACCGATTATTGGTCCGTCGATATCCCAGGGCTGACCCACGATCAGGCTGTCCGAGTCCAGGAGACCCTGCAACCAGATGCGCCGCTTGGCGTGCTACTTCTCGACCCGTCGAGAGTCATGGTTCGTGGGTTTGACCGCCCGACGGTCGAGTTGCTGGCCATCTGTCTTGAGGCGGGTTTGGCCGCGGGGGGCCTCTCGCATGCCGACCGAATGGGTGCGCTGGGCCTGCTGGAGGATTGCCGGACGTGGCTCGAAGACTCGGCTAGCTGCGGCTAGCTGGGGCTAATGGCAATCTGTACATCCAGGCGGAGGATGGCCTGATGGTCAAGGTGCTCAGCCGTGGAGATGGGACGAATCATGTGGTGATTCGTGACCCCGCTACCGGGAACAACGTGACGGTCCTCGACAACCTGAGTGACTCGGGGTTGCAAGCACGCCTGGACGATGGAAGGTGGGGCTGATGCCCCAGGGCCCCACAGTCGAAACCATTGCATTTCTGATGGAGGCCGTGATCGACGGGCGGCTGGACCGTGTCGCAGCCCACCGACTCGTTTCGCCCTGGGTTGAGGGCGACGAAGTAGCGAGAGAACCAGGAGTCCTAAGCGGAGCGACGATCCTTCATGGCCTAGACCTTGTCTCGGGCGATCGACCTGGCCTGAGTCGCCATGCGGACGAAGGCGACACCATCTTCCAAGCAGATGATGAGGAGGTGCGTGGACGGTGCCGGGCATGGCTTCAATGCTGGCGTTCCTGACCCGTGCCTTGTGCGGCGTGTTGCTCCAGACTGTCGCCGTTGTGGTCCGTTGGCTGCGGGGACCGCGTCCGCGACCGTCGGGTCAGAGTTGCATGTCACCACGTGCGAAGCGGCGACCCAGATGTACGCATGCGCCTCACAGGGATCTGGCCCGAGCAACGCATCGGCTCGTAGACGCGGCTCGTTGGATTCAGCTGGGGATCACGACGAAAGCTGCCCCACTCACCGCTCAGTGGTTGGTGTTGCCGCAAAAGCCGAAGCGGGCGCGGTAGAAGCCTGTGCTGGCGGTAAGTGCGTGATGCCGGGGACGTGTTTTGTCGCGGGGACGTTGATCCGCACCGAAAACGCGGCGACATCCCGATCGAGAAGGTTCAGGTCGGGGACAAGGTCTGGTCCCGCAACCTAGACACCGGCAAAGACGAGATAGCAACCGGACCTCCCGTTCAGGCCCGTCCAACCGTGCCACGGGCAGCCCCGGCTAACGTAGCGCCGCCCGGGCCACAGCCAGAACATCAATGGGTCGGACTTGCCATAGATCCGGGCACTGTCCCGAACGTTCGCCATCAGCTTCGGGGGTACCCGCACCACCGTCTCACCCGCACAAACAGGTCGGCCTCCAGACGGCGGGACAGGTGCCGGTAGTCCTCGATCGCCCACCGGCGCTGTTCACCAGCCGGGATGTGCCGCTGTGCCCGCGCCAACACCTCCAGATGGTCAGCTGTCGAGGAGCCGACAGTCGATACGGCCACCCGGCCACCCGTCTCATCCACCGCCACAATCGTGTGGCACCACTTGTGCGCATCGACACCGAAAGTCATCAGACCCACGGGGTTGCCGGCCCGGTGCTGGTATGGGCGCGTTGCTGTGGGTTTGGGGTCGAGGTCCTTCGATGATGGAGGTTCTCACGCCGCCCGGCCTACCGGATCGAGCGGCTAGGCAAGACACCGTGTCGCAAGTAACTTTGTCATCATGAAGGAGGGTCAGTGGTGGGCAAACAGCAGCCCGAGGACGGGCGCGACGATGCTCACGAGAAACTCGAGGAGTCGGGCACTGAGGAGCCTGTCATCGTCGAGTCGGCGTAGCGTCACGGGGTCGCCGAAAACGACATGCTGCACGCGCTGCGGTTCGCGATCGCCCACGTCCGCCAAGACGACGACATGGTCATGTTCATCGGCCCCGATCGGGCCGGGAACCTGGTCGAGGTCGGTGTCGTGACCTGGCACGGCATCCTCGCGATCGTCCACGCCATGAGCCCCGCCCGCGAGAAGTATCTGAAGAGGTGAACCCGAGATGACCAAACGATCCCTGGCCGACCTGATTGCCCACGCCGACGAACTGGCCGACGCCTTCGAGAACCACGACCCTGCACCCGAGGATTTCGAGGCACCCCTGCCGCCCCTGATGGCGGTCAAGCTCGCCGCGTTCCGCCGCGCGGCCGCGGAGAAGGAACTCGCCGAAGCCGTCACCGCTGCCCGCGAGGCCCACCTGTCCTGGCGGCAACTCGGCGAAGCCATCGGCACCACCGGAGAAGCCGCCCGGCAACGCTACGCAGCCTCCTGACCGGCCATCCAGAGCTGCGCCCAGTGAGACGAGCGAGCAGACGGACAAGAAGGTCCAACGGGCTCAAGCCAGAACCCCGCGAATCGATGCATCCCGATCTGAGCCACCCAGAGCCAATTGGACCGCACTATGACTGGCGAGATCCAACCGGGCGGTTCCGGCGCGTTTACGCCGATGGCTCCACGGAGCCGAAATGATGGACCCTTTCAAACGCCAAGAGGTGCTCGAGTGGACGGACGAGGCTCTCGCAGATGGGATGTCACTGGGGCGGTATATCCGCGCATCCGGCTGTGTGAATACCCTCGATCCTGAGTTCATAGGGGGTGCTCCGGACCGGGACTTGCGTCTCGGATCTGGGGCTCAGCTGCCGTGGAGTATTTTGGTGGAGCGAGTGAGAGTGGACTTTTCGGATGGGTTGCTCGTGGTCGAGATGCCACTCAGCCTGCCGTCAGATCCCATGCCACGTAGATCACGGTTGGCGACGCTGTGTTGCGGTGACGAAGTCTACGCAGTGTGTCCACTAAGCCACCCAACATTGGCGATTGAGGAAACGCTACGAGCCAGCGACCCTTCGTCCATGTACGTGGCCGCAGTCCTCACTCCAGCACCCTTCCCGCGTGCAGGATGCCCAACCAACTGGCTCCAGCAAGGCAGGAGTGAAGTCGGGGCGGTGCTTGTCGGCGCCCAAGACGGCGAGGCCATCCTCTATCTCATCAACAAACATCAGTGACGGATCCGGCGGATCGGGTGTGAGGTTCCCCGGACCATAGAGGCATCGACAGTGAGTAATGCGATGCCACAGAAGCGGAAGAAGTGCGACGGGCAGTTCGGTACGGGAGCTGTTCGGATGGTCGAACCGACGGGCAAGCCGATCGCGCAGGTCGCGCGTGACCTGGGTGTGGTTGAGGGCGCGCTAAGCAGGTCGTGGTGATCCTGGGCCGCTTGGCCGACCTCGGACACTAAGCCCGGATGCCGTGGTCCCGCAGCCTGGGAGACGGGCTGTTCGAGCTGCGGTTCACCCTCGGCCCGACCGCACGACGCATCACTTACCGGTTCACCAAGGATGCCCGGATCATCCTGCTGACCACGTTCCGCAAACAACGCAAGAACGAACGTCAGGAGCTCGACCGAGTACGCACAGCAGCCCAGGGCGCCCAGCGCTACCCGTGAACCCGACCAGGTCATCCTGGGGATGAAGGAGGATCCGATGGCCAACTACTCACGTTGGACCGACACCAAGAACAAGCGGCCCGCAGTCAGCTCCGAGACCCGCGCAGGCATCGTTCAGGACCTCGGCCTCGGCCAGCTCATCTACGACCTGCGCACCGACGCCGGCCTGAGCCAGAGCGAGCTCGCCGCACGCATGGGAACCACTCAGTCCGTCATCTCCCGACTCGAAGAAGGCGGCGGCGCCCGCAACCGCATCGATACCCTCGCCCGCGTTGCCACCGCCCTCGGGCGGCACTTGGTCGTGTCTTTCCCCGAGATGCTTCCCGACACGCTCAAGGACGCCGTCCACGTCGCGTAGCAGGCGGTGACCCCTTTCGCACACTGCACAGCGGCCTCGACCCGCCGTCAAGGCGGCCAGGTCACTCCGACTCCTGAGCAGTCGACCGCACGCAACGGGCCTGGACGTCGGCAGGGGTGCACCTCCCCGGATAGCCATCGGCCATACCGGCGACCCGCCCGGTGCCAGTATGCAGTCAGCCCGGCACGCCCAAGCCGGTAGACTGGTGCGCCGGGCAGGTGGCCACTACGTGGTGCCGCACAGCTCATCCCAGACTGAGCACAGACCAGGGTGAGCGTCGCCAGGCACACGGACGAGGCCGGCCCTTCGCACGCGCCACAGGCCCCTGCGGGCCGTCACGATAGAAAGGTCACCAGCCGGTGATTGCTGCCTCCGGGGTGGAACTGCGGGTCGGTGCCCGCCTTCTCATGCAAGATGTCACCTTCCGAGTGGGTCCGGGGGACCGGGTCGGCCTGGTCGGGCGCAACGGCGCAGGAAAGACCACGCTGACCAAGATCCTGGCGGGCGAGGGCGGCCAGCCGACCGCTGGCACCATCCGCCGCTCGGGGGAGATCGGCTACCTCCCGCAGGATCCGCGCACCGGGGACCTGGAGATCCTGGCCCGCAACCGGATCCTGTCCGCGCGCGGCCTGGACCGGATCGCCAGCAAGCTGCGCGAGACCGAGGGCGCAATGGCCTCGGCCGACGACGAGACCCGGATCGCCGCGATGGAGCAGTACGCCAAACTCGAGGCACGCTTCACCGCCGAAGGCGGCTACGCCGCCGAATCCGAAGCCGCCCGGATCGCCAGCAATCTCGGCCTGCCTGACCGGGTGCTCGCCCAGCCGCTGGGCACCCTGTCTGGTGGCCAGCGCCGCCGGGTGGAGCTGGCCCGCATCCTGTTCTCCGATGCGACCACCCTGCTCCTGGACGAGCCCACCAACCACCTCGATGCCGACTCCATCGTCTGGCTGCGGGACTTCCTCAAGACCTACTCCGGCGGGCTCATCGTCATCAGCCACGACACCGACCTGGTCGAGACGGTTGTCAACAAGGTCTTCTACCTCGACGCCAACCGCTCCGTCATCGACGTCTACAACGTCGGCTGGCGCGCCTACCTGGCCCAACGCGAAGCCGACGAGAAGCGCCGGCACCGCGAGCGCGCCAATGCCGAGAAGAAGGCCGAAGCGTTGCTGCGCCAGGCCGACAAGATGCGGGCCAAGGCCACCAAGGCGGTGGCCGCGCAGAACATGGCCCGGCGCGCCGAACGCCTGCTGGACGGCTTGGAAGACGTGCGCGCCAACGACAAGGTCGCCAAACTGAGGTTTCCCACCCCGGCCGCGTGCGGGCGCACCCCGCTACGGGCAAACGGGCTGTCCCGATCGTTCGGTTCGCTGGAGGTCTTCACCGACGTCGACCTGGCCATCGACCGCGGCTCCAAGGTCGTCGTGCTCGGGCTCAACGGTGCCGGCAAGACCACGCTGCTGCGGCTGCTCGCCGGGGTGGACGCTCCGGACACCGGGGAGATCGAGCCGGGCCACGGGCTGCGGCTGGGCTACTACGCCCAGGAGCACGAGACCCTGGACACCAGCCGCACCGTCCTGGAGAACATGCGCACCGCCGCCCCCGACCTCACCGACACCCAAGTGCGCAACGTCCTGGGCTCGTTCCTGTTCACCGGGGACGACGTGGACAAGCCCGCCGGTGTGCTCTCGGGCGGAGAGAAGACCCGGCTGGCGCTGGCCACCCTCGTGGTCTCGGCCGCCAACGTGCTGCTGCTGGACGAGCCGACGAACAACCTCGACCCGGCCAGCCGCGAAGAGGTCCTGGCGGCGCTGCGACGCTACGAAGGGGCCGTGGTGCTCGTCACGCACGACGACGGGGCCGCCGCCGCGCTGCACCCGGAACGGGTGCTGCTGCTCCCCGACGGGGTGGAAGATCTGTGGGGCCCCGACTATGCCGACCTCGTCGCGCTGGCATGATCCCGAGCTTCATGCCAGCAGCGACGGGACGCACAGGCTCCCGAGCACCTCGCCTGTGCCAGGCCGCGCGGTCCGGTGTGGACGCGTTCCCCTCCGCCGGACCGACTCGGCCGCACGCCTGACGCAGGACTACATGCATGCTAGCCGTGGTTCGTAGTGTTCGCGACGAACTTCGGAAATCGCACACCATGGGTCTGAGAGAACGGAGTACCTGGCCATCTCGATGCAAAACTGGCGGCTCGTGCGGTCGCTCCAAGCCGATCCAAGTCTGGCAAACCGGCGTATATCGCGTGAGACGTTCCGGCGAATCCTGTCGTTCGCCGCACCCCAGAGGGCCCTCATCGCGGTCTTCCTCGTCCTCGTGGTCACCGACTCGATGCTCGTCGTGGCCAGCCCGCTCCTGCTGCAACGCCTGGTCGACAACGGCATCACCCCCGGCGACCGTCGGGTCGTGGTCGAACTCGCCGTGCTCGTCGCCGTGCTCGCCCTGCTGGGAGCGGTCGTCGGGCTGATCCAGCGGTGGATGTCCGCCCGGATCGGCGAGGGGCTGATCTACTCCCTGCGGCGCGCGGTCTTCTCGCACGTGCAGCGCCAGCCGATCGCCTTCTTCACCCGGGCCCAGACCGGCGCACTGGTCACCCGCCTCAACACAGACGTCATCGGCGCCCAGCAGGCCTTCACCTCCACTCTGTCCGGAGTGGTGTCCAACGTGGTGTCCCTCGTCCTGGTGGGTGGGGCGATGCTCGCCCTGTCCTGGCAGGTGACTCTGGTGAGCCTGGCGCTCCTGCCGGTCTTCTACCTGCCCGCGCGACGGGTCGGCGGACGGCTGCAAGGGCTGACTCGCGAGTCCATGGAACTCAACGCCGATCTGGGAACCCGGATGACCGAACGCTTCAACGTCGCCGGAGCGCTGCTGGTGACCCTGTTCGGACGCCGTGACGAGGAGGACCGCGAGTACGCGGACCGGGCAGCGAGGGTTCGAGACATCGGGGTGCGGATCGCGATGATCCGCTTCATCTTCGTCACTAGCCTCACCACGCTGGCCTCCCTGGCCACCGCGGTGGTGTACGGCGTCGGGGGCTGGCTTGTCGTGGACGGGCACCTGACCATCGGAACCCTGCTCGCGTTGGCCGCGCTATTGGCCCGGTTGTACGGGCCGATCACCGCGCTGGCCAGCGTGCGGGTGGACGTGATGAGTGCCCTGGTCAGCTTCGAGCGGGTCTTCGAGGTCCTGGACCTGCCCTCCCTGGTGACCGATCCGGAGAAGCCCGCCACGCTGCCCGCCGGCCCGTTGTCAGTGGAACTCGACGACGTCGCGTTCACCTATCCCAGTGCTCAGGACGTGTCACTGGCGTCGTTGGAGACCGTCGGCGGGTCGGGGCCGGAAGCCTCCGGGCCGGTGCTCTCGGACGTTAGCCTGCGGGTCGAGCCGGGGCAGATGGTCGCGCTCGTCGGGCCCAGCGGCGCGGGGAAGACGACCATCACCGCGCTGGTGGCCCGGCTGTACGACCCGACCGGCGGCCGGGTGCTGCTGGGCGGGGTGGACGCCCGGACAGTGACCCTGCAGGACCTGCACGACCGGGTCGGCGTGGTCACCCAGGAAGCGCACATGTTCCACGACACCGTGCGCGCCAACCTGCTGTACGCCAAGCCCGATGCCACCCCCGCCGAACTCGATGCCGCCTTGCGCGCGGCCCGGGTCGCCGACGTGGTGGACGGCCTTCCGGCCGGTCTGGACACGGTGGTGGGGGATCGGGGTCACCGGCTCTCGGGCGGGGAGAAACAGCGGTTCGCCATCGCGCGGCTGCTACTCAAGGCCCCGTCGGTGGTCGTCCTGGACGAGGCCACCGCACACCTGGACTCGGAGTCGGAGGCTGCGGTGCAGCGGGCCCTGGACAGCGCCCTGGCGGGCCGCACCTCGATCGTCATCGCACACCGACTCTCCACCGTGCGCAATGCCGACCTTATCGCGGTGGTGGACCGTGGGCGGATTGTCGAGACCGGCACCCACGCTGACCTTCTCGCTCGCGCAGGCTTGTACTCCGAGCTGTACCGGACCCAGTTCGCCGACCCGGCTGCAGGCGCCACCCGGTGAAACACCGGCCTTGCGAGCTCGCCCGGCTTGGCGATCCCAGGGGCAGGCGTCCCGCATCCGCACCTCCAGCCTGCGCCGGCTCGAGGGCTCAGTAGGTGCGCAGCATCCCGCCGTCGATGGCCAGCGCGGTTCCGGTGACGTAGCTCGCGGCCGGCGAGAGCAGGAAGACGGCGGCCCGGGCGAACTCTTCGGGGTAGCCGTAGCGGCCGAGCGGGATCTGGGCCTCCCAGGACTGGCGGGCACCGCCGGGATCGGATGCACTGGCATCCAACTCGCGGGTTCGGTCGGTGTCGATCCGCCCGGGCAGGGCGCTGTTCACCCGGATGGCTCGGGACCCGAGCTCGTCGGCCAGGGTCTTGGCGACCATGGCCAGGCCCGGACGCAGCCCGTTGGAGATCGCCAGGCCCGGCACGGGCGACTTCGCGGAGGAGGACAGGACGAAGACAATGGACCCGCCTTCGGTGCCGATCCCTCGGGCCACCGCCTTGGCGGTGCGCACCGCCCCGAGGAAGACCGACTCGAAGGATGTGCGCCAAGCGTCGTCGCTGGTGTCCAGCAGATTGCCGCCGGCCGGCCCCCCCACGCTGATGAGGGCTCCGTCCACCCGTCCGAACCGCCCGACTGCCGCCGCGACGCACTGCTCGGGGGCTTGGGCATCGGAGAGGTCGATCGGTAGCGCGAGTACCCGGTCTGTCGTGCCGAGGGACTCTGCAGTGGCAGTGATGGCCGAGCGGTCGCGCGAGGCGATCACCAGGCGAGCTCCCTCTTCGGCCAGCACCCGGGCACAGGCACGGCCCAGCCCCCGTGAGGCGCCGGTGACGATATATACGCGGTCGGACAGACCTAGATCCATGCCCCTATCGTGCCGTACCCGCGACATTGCGGGCACATACGTCGGCGGAGTGTCACCTGATCGCCCAGTTGACCCGGCCCGCTGGGCTCCCGCCGGGCCCGTGCGCCGGCGGCGTGGCTTGGTGAGCGGTCGTGGCGAGCGACTCCGGCACGGGCGACGCGGGTCGGCGCGATCAGCCCCGAGACTGGGCCGGATCGGGGCCGGTCGTGGTTCGGGTGGGGTCGGCGCCGCGGGGATGGACCGGCTCGAGAGCTGCGTCCACGGCGGCGTCCTCCACCTCCTCGTCGCTGGGGCCGCGGCGGGCGGATCTGCGCGACGCAGGCAGGGGGGCCGGCGCGGGAGTTTCGCCGCGTTCGATGGCATCGGCCTGTTCGTCCTGCCAGGTTCGACGGACCAGGAGACCGAAGCCGACCAGGGCCCCGAGAGCAAAGATGACCCATTGCACCGAATACGACAGGTGCGGCCCTTCGTCCAGCGGCGGACGGGGCAGCTGTTGGGGGTTCGTGGCGGCCGCCGGAGTCTCGTCGGCGAGCAGGCCGTACCCGGAGCCGATCACGTCGCCGGCGGTGAAGGCACCCCCGGAGGCGGCGGCCAACGCCGGGGCCAGGTCAGTCGGCACGATGCGATAGGCCTGCCCGGCCGGGGCGTCCTGATCGGTGGGGTTCTCCGGTAATTGCACTCGGCTCACCACCTCGACCGGCCCGGTCGGCGGCGCCGGTACCGAGTCGGGGGTGTCGGCGTCGCGGCCGGTGGGTACCCAGCCGCGGTTCACCACCCACACCGCGCCGTCGTCCGCCCGCAGCGGGACCAGCACGTAGAACCCGGGCTGGGAGTCCAGGGGACGGTTTCGGACCAGGGTGGTGGCCTGGGCGAGGTATTCGCCGTGCACCCGGACAGGCAGCCAGGTGGAGGCTGTGGTCAGGGCGGGGGAGTCGGGGCCGCCCGCCACGGAGTCCAGCGGTACGGGCGCCTGGTCGTAGTTGGTCTCGATGAGATGGTTGGCAGCGACGCGCTGTTCGCGCCGATGCCACTGCCAGCGTGCCAGGACGAGGCACCCGACGGCGACGGCGAGCGCCAAGGCCAGCAGGCTGAGCCAGCGCCGGGTGAACAGGAATCTCAGCACGGCTCTACCGTATGCCGACACCGAACCGGGCCGGGACGCACCCACTCGGGCGACGGCCACGGATCCCGGCCACCCGCGGTGCGGGCACCGGGCACCGGGTCAGAAGGAGATGGCCTGACGCTCTTCGAGGCCGACCAGCACGTCCACCTCGCGCAGGTATCCGCGCAGGGTGAGGAAGGTCGACAGGTGCTCGCGGTGCTCGTCGCAGGCGAGCCAGGTCTTGCGCCGCTCCGGGGTGTGGAGACGGGGGTTGTTCCAGCGAAGCGCCCAAGCGGCCCGCGCGGTGCAGCGTCGTGAGCTGCACATCGGGTCGCAGGGGGGTTCGTGGATCTCGCTGCTGTGGGTGACTGGCTGGGTCACTGCTCCACCTCATGGTCGCTGTGGCTTGGCGAGGTCGCGGCCCACGAACAGGCTTGGGAAGCGAGGGCCGCGATAAGAGTGGCACCCACGTCGTTCATGAACAAGTCACGCGCCGGAAATGTGCTTGACGAATTCGTCACACCCCCTCCACTTCGAGTTAACCAGCGGGTTCCCGGCCGGATTCCCAGCATTCTCCCAGGGTGACGGAGCATGACATTCGACGCGAGTTGTCAACAAGGCCGCGGGTTATCGTCCGCCTCACGCCGCACCGGAAGGGTCCGGGCGGATGATGCCCGCCGACGGATGGCTGCCTCGAGAACCGGCCATCTGAGGCCCTCGGAAGCGGGCCGGCCAGCCTTCCCCGACGGATTTCCACTGCGCGAGATAACGGAGATATGACGGGCGGGAGGGCGGGTGCCGCGAGCGGCGCCGACCTGGCAGTCGCAGACTCCGACGCTGCTCAGGTGCCGTCGGTGTCGCGGTGCGAGATGCGGTACTGCACCGGTTCGCTGATGCGCGGCACCTCGTGGTCGGGGGAGGTGATCTGGCCGCCGCCCTGGCCCGGGCCGCTGGCATTGGCCAACAGGACGGCCACGTACGGCAGCACCATCGCGCCCACGACGAAGACCCAGGTGATCCAGCCGTTGGGCACGACCAGTGCCAGGACGAAGCACACCAGGCGTACGAGCATGGCGAGGAAGTACTGAAGTTGGCGACGCCCGAGGTCGGCGCTGCGCCCGGCCGAGGCGGTGGTGACCGAGTGGACCTCGACGGGCTGGCGGCGCGACCATGGCCGGTGCCGATGCGCGTTGGTCGTCACGAATGCCACCGTACGCCCGCGGACCTTGCCTGGCGATCTGTGACCAATGCCTACCTTGATCAAGACTCTGCTGATCCACGCTCTGCCTGAGGGCCCTTGACTCGCGGACGGGCCGGCGCCCTCCGGCAGATCCTCCGGCCGTTGGCGTTGGCCGTGCCCGCTCAGCGAGAGTTACCGGGCCCGGCCCGGGTCGCCTCGGCCCGTTCGCGGATCTCCCGTCCCTGGGCCACCACCTTCTCGTAGCGGGCTTCCCGCTTGAGGTAGGCCTTGTCCTCACGGGTCGGCAACTGCAGGGAGCGCTCGGCGTGGATTCCCTCAAGGAGTTCGTGGGCGCGCTCCAACTCCGCGTCGAGTTCCGCGCCGACCATCAGGGCGATGTTGGCCAGCCAGAACCAGAGCAGGAAGATGACCACCCCGGCCAGCGACCCGTACGTGCGGTTGTACGAGTCGAAGGTGGTGACGTAGAACTCGAAGCCCGCGCTGAGCACCCCCCAGGCGACGATCGCGAGCAGCGCTCCCAGGCTGAGCCAGCGGATCGCCGGGTGTCGCACGTTCGGGGTGGCGTAGTAGAGCAGCGCCACCATCCCCACGACGATGAGCAGGATCGCCGGCCAGCGGGCGATGGACCACAGGGTGAGGCTGAGGTCGGCGAGACCGAAGAGATCTCCGATGGCCTTGGCGACGGGCCCACTCACCACGAGTCCGAGCACGATGAGGATGACCATGAGAACCAGGCCGAGCGTGACGATCATCTGGATCGGCCGCAACTTCCAGTACGGGCGGCCTTCCTGGACCCCACAGATCTGATTCATCGCCCGGCCGAAGGCAACCACATAACTGGACGCGGACCATAAGGCCACGACGACGCCACTGACCAGGGTGAAGCCGGCGAACTGCCGGGCCGAGGCCAGCGCGGTGAGCGGCTCTCGGATCTGCTCGCCCGAGCCGGCCCAGATCCGGTCCGCGAACTGGATCATCAGGTCGATGGTCTCGTCCTTCTCTCCCACCACCCCGACCAGCGAGATCAGGGCGACCGTGGCCGGGAAGAGGGCCAGCAGCCCGCGGAAGGTCAGCCCCGCCGCCAGGTCCAGGCACCGGTCGCGGATGAACTCCACGACGGTGCGCTTGATGACATACCAGCGCACTTTCCACGGCAGCCGAGGGCGTCGGCGCAGTCGGGGCCGCTTGACCCTGTCGGTCGGCTTTGTGCGGGGTTTGCTGCCGGACCCGGCGGTGTGATCCGCGGGCCTGCCATCGTGATCGGCCGGGGGTGTCCCAGCCTGGGGTTCGGGCTGGCCGGGGCGGGCCGTGGGGGCGGTGGGGGCGGTGGTTGCGGCCAGGTCGTGGGCGGGCGGGCCGGTGCGAGTTTCGGTGTCAGTCGTGGGCTGCGGGGCGTCCGGGGCGGATTCACCCGATGCGAGCGGGTCGGGCCGGTCGGGTTCGGGCTGGCCGGGTTCGGGCTGGTCGGGGTCGTCCAGCGTGGGCTGTTGGCCCTGATCGGTTACCTGCGACTCGTCCACTCAGGTGCCCGCTGACGAGGTGGACATGTTGAAGTCGGCCACCCGCAGCGCCGGCGCCGCCGAGCGGGTGAACCAGTCGGACCACTCTCGGCTCAATGCCGGCGCGCTCACCCCGGCGGCCTCCACCCGGTTCAGCAACCCGAGGGGGGAGTCGTTGAACCGGAAGTTGCCGGTCAGCCCGACAACCTCCCCGTTCTCCACCAGGTACACCCCGTCGCGGGTCAGACCGGTGAGCAGCATCGTCATCGGGTCGACCTCACGGATGTACCACAGGGAGGTCACCAGCAGGCCGCGCTCGGTGGAGGCGATGAGATCGTCGATGGTGCCTTGCCCGTCGCGGACGTTGAGGGCGAGGTTGTCGATCTGGGGGTGGGCGGGCAGACCGGCCAGTCCCGCGGCGAAGCGGGATCCGGGCAGCGCGCTGAGCCGGCCGTCGTCGATCCAGGCCGTGCGGCGCAGGTCCAGGCCGTTGTCGAAGACCGACGCCAGTGGCGAGGACGCCGCGGTGACCAGGAAGGGCGCCACCTCCAGCCCCGTGGCTGACGGGTCGCTGATCAGGTCGCACCCGACATTGCTCACCGTCTCGCCCACCCGGGTGCCACCGCCCGGCTTGGACAGCGCGGTCTCACCCTCGTGGGCGGCCCGGGCACCGGCCTCCCAGTACAGGTGGATGAGCAGATCGAGTACCGAACCCGCCGGCAGGATCGTGGAGTACCGCCCCGGCTGCACATTCACCCGGCGGGCCTGCCAGTCCAGACGGGTGCGCAGACCGGCGGCCATCGAGGCCAGGTCCACGTCGGCGAGCCGGTCGGCGGTCCGGTTGTCGTACGTGGACCGGGAACGCTGGTGGGACTTGGCGGTGAGTTCGACCGTGGCTGAGGGTTGCACGTGCCGGCGGCGCGCCCCCGCACTGGTGCCGAGCCATGTCGTGGTGCGGGTCTGTTCGGCGAAGCCGAAGAGTTCGGCGTCGGCGGCGGCGAAGGTCTCCAGCTCGGCACCCAGCTGAGGGGTCAGCGGCGACAGCTCGTTCGGGTCGAGCGGGTCGGCGGCGAGGGCGAAGTCGACGTCCTGACTGCCCGGCGGCAGATCCCGGGCGTCCTCGGCGGCGGGTGCCTGACGAGCCTGGGCCAGGGCCTGCTCGACCAGGTCCTCGACCTGCGAGCCGTCGGCACTGCCCCCGACCCCGGCCACACCGACCCCGCCGGAGCCGCGAACCGCGGTGACCACCCACACCTGCCGGCTCTCGGCGTACCCGTTCGTGGTCAGCGTGTTGCACGCCCAGCGAAGGTTCGCGGTGGAGTCATCTTCGACGATCACCGAGGTGCTCACGTGGTCGCCGGCTCGCCCGGCCGCCCGTAACGCCCGCTCCACCACTGCTTCGGCGGCGGGTGCCTGACTCGGGGTGGTCACTGCCCTGCCTCCTGGAGGGTGTTGAGGATGTTCACACCGCGAAAGACGGCGGCCGGGCAGCCGTGGCTGACCGCTGCCACCTGACCGGGCTGAGCCTTGCCGCAGTTGAAGGCGCCGCCGAGCAGGTAGGTGGAGGGGCCTCCGATGTCGCTCATCGATCGCCAGAAATCCGTCGTGGTGGCCTGGTACGCGACGTCCTTGACCTGACCGGTGATTCGGCCGCCGCGGACCCGGAAGAACCGCTGCCCGGTGAACTGGAAGTTGTACCGCTGCATGTCGATCGACCAGGAGCGGTCCCCGACGATGTAGAGCCCGTCACCCAGTGCCGCCAGCAGGCCGTTCAGGTCCGGGCCGTCGGGCAGGGGCTGCAGGCTGACATTCGGCATTCGTTGCATGGTGACGTGACCGGGGGAGTCGGCGTAGGCGCAGCCGTTGGACCTGCCGGCAGGGTCGCCGAGGCCGTTCTGCCGGGCCATCCGCCGGTCGAGCTGGAAGCCCACCAGGGTTCCGTCGCGGATCAGGTCGAACTGCTGGGCCGCCACACCCTCATCGTCGAAACCGATGCTGGCCAGGCCGTACGGATCGGTGCGATCCCCAGTCACGCGCATCGCCGGGCTGCCGTAATGCAGGGTGCCCAACTGATCCAGCGTGGCGAAAGATGTTCCGGCATAAGCTGCTTCGTAGCCCAGAGCCCGGTCGAGCTCAGTGGCGTGGCCGATCGACTCGTGGATGGTCAACCACAGATTGGTCGGATCGATCAGGACGTCGGTTGGCCCGGGCTCGACGCTCGGGGCGGCCATCTTCTCCGCCACCCACTCCGGAAGCCGGGCGAGTTCGGTGTCGTAGTCCCAGCCGCCGGCGTCCGGCCCGGCGGTGAGGTACTCCCAGCCCCGGGCGACCGGGGGAGCGGTACTCGACATGGTCTCCACGCCGTCGTCTCCGACGAGCACCACCGCGATCTCGGGTTGGATCCGGATGCGTTGCTGGGTCGTCGAGGTACCGGCGTGGTCGGCGTAGTACTTGTGCTCCTTGACCGCGCGGAAGGAGACCGTGGAATGTGTCACCCCACCGGCCAGCCGGTCAGCAAAATCGGCCAGTCGCGCGGTCCAAGCCGCCGCTCCCACCTCGAACGGGTCAACCTCGTACCGCGAGATCCAGGTCTGATCGGCGTGGGTGGGCTCGCCGGCGAGTTCCACCCGCTCGGTGGCCAACGGCCGGGAGACCTTCGCGAGTTCCACCGCACGGCGCGCCGCCGAGACGGCCGCCTCCGGACGCAGATCGCCGGTTGCCGCGAAGCCGAAGGCGCCGTCCACGATCACCCGGACACCGATCCCCGAGTCCGTGGCGTCAGCAGAGGAACTGAGGGCTCCATCCTTCAGGGACACCCCCGCGTCGCGAATCCGCTCAACCCGCACATCCACCCACTCCGCGCCCGCCCGGCGCGCCGCGTCCATGGCAGCGTCAGCCAACTCGGCGCGGGGCAGCGCGATGAAGTCGTCGTCGATCTGGGCCATAACGCCGAGCCTAGCCGGGCGCGGCGATCCTGGTCCCGCCGCCGCTGCGTGTCAGCCCAGTGGCTCCTGCGTCGGCTGGGACGGGGCCTCACCGATCGGGTGCGCCTTCAACCAGGCAAGCAGTTCCCGGAACGGTGTCGAGTCGTCACCGGCCGCGGCCGCCTCTGCCGCGCTCAGGGCTTCCTGGTAGAGGGTGCGGGCGGTGGGCCACTCACCCTGGGCGCGGGCCACTTCCCCGAGGTTGTCCAGGCTGACCGACAGGTCACGCAGGGCTTCGGGGGTGGCGACCCGCTCGGCCAGATCACGATGGAGTTCCACATTCCGTTCTGCGGCGGCAACGGCGGCAGCGGGATCCCCGTAGCGCAGGCCTACCTGGCGGATGAGGTCGACGAGATACCTTGCGTCCAGCGACGTTTCCTTCTCAAGGCCAGTCAGAGCATCGCGCAAGGCGAGATGCAGCCCGGCCCAGTCTCCATCGGCCCCGCGGATCTCCGCATGGGCGATGCAGGCCAGAGCTCGGTCGGGCGAGTCGGGCTCGGCGAGGTCGAGGGCCGCTGCGGTGAGGCGGGACGCTGCGGGCACGTCGTCCGGGAACGCCCTGCTGGCGCGTCCCAGCAGCTCCACCACTCGGGCGGTGCGGTCGGTGCGCAGTTCGGCGGGCATGGTGAACCCCGAAAAGAGCAGACGGGCAGCGTCGTCCGCATAGCGGTCCACCGCTCGAGTGAGGTCCACGCGGGCCCGTTCCTGCGGCCCCGGTGGCTCGGTCACGATGGGCACCCACAGTGACCGCACCGCCCACAGGTCCGCTGCCACCCGAGCCGCCTCACCGGCTACCGCGGAGGGCCCGATGATGATCACCGCAGGCCCGCGTTCGACAGCCAGCCGGGCGCGCAGTTCGTTGAGCCTGGTCAGCGCGACCGTCCGACTCTCGTCATCAGGCAGTTCGATCACGACGATCCCACCAGCGGGAAGCGAGCCGGTGACGGCGTCTCGCACCTGCTGCCCGGTACCTCGCAGAACCCGCAGCGGCTCCTGGGTGCGTTCGGCGAACAACGACAGGCGGCTCAGCAGTCCCGCGGCACTCGTCCGCGAATCCGTCGTGACGAAGACCAGCGACGGCGCGTGCCTCGTCCATTCCAGGTGAGTGCGAAGGTGATCCCACGCGCGCAGCAGTGAGGGTTCGGCGCCCGCAGGCACGCCCTCCACGCCTGCGTCCCCCTCGCTCACAGCAGCGGACGAAGGAGCGGGTGCACCGCGTACCACGTTGTGGTGGCATTGGGATAGCGCAGAATGGCGCCCAGTGTCACCAGGGCCGCCTCATCCGACTTTCGGTCGCGTTCGGTGAACAACTCGTGGGTGCTGTCCACGCTGCGCAGGATCTCGATCTGCTCCCTGGTGAAGGTCGTCGCGTATCCCTCGCGCAGCAGCATCTGGGCACGATCAAGGCTGGCTTGGTGCGCGGGAAGGGCACGGGTCTCCAGCAAGGTCTGGCGGGTCAGTCGAAGCAGATCCCGGAACATGCCCCCGCTGGCCTGGATGGTCGCGCGGGCGTGGTCGGGGCTGAAGAGCCGGTCGAGCTCGTGCCGGGGTGCCCGTACCCGGAGCACCTCGTGCAGTGCGTCGATGCCGGGTTCGAATGGGGTGCCGTCGCGAGCGGCGATCTTGACGTTGACCACGTCCCGGCGTAAGCCGAGCCCGGGCAGATCGAGATAGATCGGCACCGTGTAGATCACGTGCACCTGGGGGATCCGCAGGTCGTCGGCCAACTCGGTGAATGCCTGCTCCACCGAGGCCCGCACTGCCTCGAAGGTCTCGCCGGTGCCCCGCCAATGATCGATGGAGTCGACGAGGTAGACCACGGGTTGGTCGCTGTCCAGGGAGGCCAGGACATCGGTGAAGAAGGCGTGGAACTCCTGCCGGAACGTTCGTCTGTTCTCGCGAAACACCTTGGCGGCCTCCGCCGCGAACGAGGTGTCGTCGCGCACCAGAGCGGTGATCGAGGGCCCCTGGGGGAGCCTCAGGGTTGCGTCCACGTCCACGTCGACGCGCTTGAGGAACTCGAAGAACCGGCGCATCGGGCCGCTGTCCGGGTCCCGGTCGAGGGCCCGGGCGAAACCGGCCGCCAGGGCGTACGGCAACTTCGGAGCCGGCATGGGTTGGAGCGTGTTGAAGTAGTCCTCGATGTCGCTGTAGGCCACCCGGTAGCCGGCGCTCTCCAACTCCTCGCGCAGGCGCATGAGTTCGGAGGTCTTGCCGCTGCCTCGGCATCCGGAGAGGAACTGTACGGACTCCGCAACGCTGAACTCGATCGAATCGCGCAGCTGCGGAACCAGGTCGTAGTCCCGCATGCCGTCCCGCTGATAGATCGGCACGTAGTACCCGCGTTGGCGAGGGTCGGCACCCTGTTGGATGTCGACAGCCTGATAGAACGCCTTGCGGTATTCACGATCGTCGACGGCGCTCACCCGGGGAGTGTAGGTGCGGTGACGGCGAGATCGCCGAGTGGCCGTGCACCGAAACCGAATCGACGATTCAGGCGATCTGCCTACGCTCATCCACACCTCGGCGTGGTTCGTCAGGGCTGGCCCGTGGCGCTCAGGCTTGACGCCCTCGGCTCGCGATAGGTTCTCCCGCATGACGAACCCGGGCAACACCGAACCTCGCAGCGTGCTGGTCACCGGCGGCAACCGTGGCATCGGCAGGGCGATCGCCGAGCGGTTCGCGGCCGGCGGCGACAAGGTGGCGGTGACCTCCCGTTCCGGTGACGCCCCCGACGGCGTGCTGGCGGTGCCCTGCGATGTCACCGACTCGGCGGCGGTGAACGCAGCCTTCGATCAGGCCGAGGCCGCGAACGGCCCGGTCGAGGTGCTGGTCGCCAACGCCGGCATCACCCGCGACACGCTGCTGATGCGGATGAGCGACGAGGACTTCGACGAGGTCATCGACGCCAACCTGGCCGGCGCCTTCCGGTGCCTGCGCCGGGCCAGCAAGTCGATGATGCGGCTGCGTCGAGGCCGGATCGTGCTGATCTCCTCGGTGGTCGGACTGTACGGCTCGCCGGGCCAGGTGAACTATGCCGCGAGCAAGTCCGGGTTGATCGGGATGGCGCGCTCGGTGACCCGCGAACTCGGCGGCCGGGGAATCACCGCGAACGTCGTGGCTCCGGGCTTCATCGACACCGACATGACCGCGGCCTTGCCCGAGGACACCCGCAAGGCATACCTGGGCGCCATCCCCGCCAAGCGCTTCGGCGCCGTCGCCGACATCGCCGAGACGGTGGCCTTTCTGGCCGGCCCGCACGCCGGATACATCAGCGGAGCGGTGATCCCGGTCGACGGTGGGCTCGGCATGGGCCACTGAGCCCGGCCGGCCGCCGGAGTCCGGACGACCAACCGCCGGCATCCACCGATGAATGACGCACCATCCGTGAAAGGACTGACAAATGGGCATTCTGCAAGGCAAGACAGTGTTGGTGACCGGGGTGCTGGTGGACAGTTCCATCGCCTTTCACGTAGCCAAGATCGCTCAGGAGGAGGGTGCCAAGGTCATCCTCACCTCCTTCGGTCGAGCCCTGAAGATCACCACGGTCATCTCCCGGCGGCTCCCCGAGCCGGTCCTCGGCGTGGTCGAACTCGATGTCTCCGACCCCGATCACGTTGAGGGCCTCGCCGCCAAGGTGGGCGAACTCACCGATTCCGTGGACGGGGTGCTGCACGCGATCGGCTTCGCCCCCCAGGGTGCCTTCGACTTCCTCAACGCGAGCTGGGAGGACGTCTCGACCGCGGTCAACGTCTCCGCCTACTCGCTGAAGGCGCTGGCAGTGGGGATCTCCCCGTTGCTGGCCGACAGCGCCTCGATCGTCGGCCTCACCTTCGACGCCACCCTCGCCTGGCCCGTCTACGACTGGATGGGAGTGGCCAAGGCGGCTTTCGAATCCACCAACCGGTACTGCGCTCGCGACCTGGGCCCGCGCGGGGTGCGCTGCAACCTCGTGGCTGCCGGCCCGATCCGCACCACCGCGGCGAAGTCGATCCCGGGCTTTGCCACCTTCGAAGAGAACTGGGACGGCAAGGCCCCGCTGGGCTGGAACGTCAACGACCCGGTGCCCACCGCGAAGGCCTGTGTGGCGCTGCTGTCCGACTGGTTCCCCGCCACCACCGGCGAGATCGTGCACGTGGACGGTGGCGTGCATTGCATGGGCATCTAGGGCGTGTCTCGTAATCCCCGCCCTGCTGCGCAGGACCCTGACGGGCGTCTGGCGGCGTTGTCCTCGACTCGACGTGGCTCCGCCAGGCCCTGGCTCGTCCGCCTTGCCGCCCGCTGCGCCAGAGCCGGCTCGCGACGGGCTTGCACGAGACACACCCTGATGGCCGGCCCGGTCGAGGCCGGTCATGCCTGAGGGTCACGTCACTCACGGGCTGGCACGGGAGCATCGAAAACTGTTGGGCGGCAGGATTGTTCACGCGTCCAGCCCGCAGGGCCGGTTCGCTGCCGGGGCTTCGCGGATCGACGGACGTGAACTCGTCGGCACCGACGCCGTCGGCAAGCATCTGTTCCACCGCTACCGGGACGACTCCCAGCCAGGCCCGGACGACTGGCTGCACGTCCACCTCGGCCTGTACGGCAAGTTCAGCGTCGGCCATGGCAGTGCACCGGCTCCGGTGGGCCAGGTGCGACTGCGGTTGGAGGGGGGCGGCCAGGACGGGCCGCCGGTGTGGATGGACCTGCGCGGCCCCACCGCCTGCGAACTGCTCACCGCCGCCCAGGTGCGCCAGATCCGCGACCGCCTCGGGCCAGACCCGCTGCGCCGTGGCGCCTCACCCGAGGCCGCCTGGCAGCGGATCCACCGCAGCCGCACCGCCATCGGCGCGCTACTCATGGACCAGAGCGTGCTCGCCGGGGTCGGCAATGTCTTTCGCGCCGAAGTGCTCTACCGGCACGGGGTGGACCCGCACCGGCCCGGGATGGACCTCGACCACGAGACCTGGGACGCGATGTGGACCGACCTGGTCGGCCTCATGCGGGCCGCGTTGCGCACCGGCCGGATCGTCACCACCGAGCCGGCCGACCGGCCCAGCCGACGGGTGACCCGGGAGACCGCGCACTATGTCTACCGCCGGGCCGGGCTGGCCTGCCGCCGTTGCGGAACCCCCATCGCCACCGAGGTGCTCGCCGGACGCAACCTCTTCTGGTGCCCGAGATGTCAGGCATGACGGGCGGCCTGTTCGGGTGGGGGACCCCGTCCGACTCGGCCCGACCCTGGGCCCAGACCGCACCCTGGATCGCTGCCTCCGCGCTCGTCATCGGATTCGTGCTGCTCGTCACCGGCTTTCGTCTCGCGGACGTGCACAGCCGGCTGCAGGACCCCTTGCTGCCCACCGCCAGCGCCGTGGTGACCGGTGCCCAGATGCGCGGCCAGCGTCCCGGGGTCGCTGTCCGGGCCGAGATCGACGGCCGACCCAGGACCCTGTGGATCGATGTGTCCAACACCGTCGACACCTCCTCCCCGGGGGATCGGGTGGAGATCGTCTACGACCCCGCCGACCCGCAGCGGTATGTCGGCGAGATCGGCGCCCAGCCCGGATATCCCTGGCCCTACCTGCTGATCGGCTTCACCCTGATCGGGATCGGCCTGGCCGCTGCGGTGGTCTTCGTGCAGTCCCTGCGCGCCGCCGCGCGTCGGGCAAGCGGGTGAACGCTGGGGGCACGCCGCGGTCGATGGTAGGCGTGGTGACGGTGTGCTGTGCGGGCGGTGTCTTTTTGGTGGCCTGCGGTGGCGGCCTGCGCGTGCCAAACGTGACCAGGGTGACGAAGTGCCTCCTCTGCTCTGCCCTTGCCGGGTGACTGGGACCGCACGACTGGCTAGGCCACCGGGGAATGCGGCAGGATTCACCAATGACTTCTGGCGATCCCTCCCATAGATCGGGGCCGGTGCGGCTCCTGCTCATGCGCCATGCCAAGGCGGCCTACCCGGACAACTGCTCCGACCATGAGCGGCCGTTGGCTGGTCGTGGCCGCAAGGACGCCGCCGCGGCCGGTGCCTGGCTCGACTCGGCCGGCTGGGTCCCCGACCTCATCGTCTGCTCGGACGCGGCCCGCACCGTGGAGACCGCCGAACTGGTGGCCTCCGGGCTGGGCGCAGACGTCCCCATCACCCCGCACCCGGACCTGTACGAGGCCGGGGTCGGCGACGTCCTGAAGGTGGTGGCCGAAACCCCGAAAAAGGTGAGGACCCTGCTCGTGGTGGGCCATGAACCGACGATGTCCGCGACCGCGGGCACCGTCAGCGGCAAGTTCGCACACTTCCCGACCTCGACCGTCGCACAGGTCGAACTCGAAGGTGGTTTCGCCGACATCGAGCCGGACAGCGGCCGGCTGGTCAGCGTGCACACCCCCAAGGACTGACGGACCCACGCGTCAGTCCGTTGCGTCCGCCTCGTCCACCTCATCGCTGCTGATACCGAGCAGGTAGAGCACGGCGTCCAGGTACGGCACGTTCAACGCCGCCGAAGCCTGCTGACGCACCAGCGGTTTGGCGTTGAAGGCCACCCCCAGACCGGCGATCGCCAGCATGTCCAGATCGTTGGCACCGTCGCCGACGGCCACCGTCCTGCTCAGTGGAAGGTGCTCGGCCGCAGCGAACTCCTGCAACGCCACGGCCTTGGCGGCCCGATCGATCACCGGCCCGCGCACCCGGCCGGTGAGCCGGCCGTCCACCACCTCGAGGCGGTTCGCGCGCACGTGGGTGATCCCCAGGTCCGCCGCCAGCGGTTCCACTACCTCGGCGAACCCACCGGACACCACCCCGATGGTGCACCCGAGCCGACGCAACGTCCGGCACAGCCGGGCTGCGCCCGGGGTGAGTCGGACCGCGGCCCGCACCTGGTCCAGCACCGCGACGTCCAGGCCGGCCAGGGTGGCCACCCGCTCGTGCAGGCTGGCCGCGAAGTCCAACTCGCCGCGCATCGCCGCCTCGGTGACGGCAGCCACGTCGGCCTCGCGGCCGGCATGGGCGGCGAGCAGTTCGATCACCTCGTCCTGGATGAGTGTCGAGTCGACGTCCATCACCAGCAGACGACGACCCCGTCGGGCCAGCCCCGCGGGGCTGACCGCCAGGTCGAGACCGCTGTCGTGGGAGAAGGTGACCAGTTCACGGCGTAGCAGGTCGACCTCGGCACCGCTGACCTCGAACTCGACCGTCGTCACCGGGTACCGGGAGAGCCGGCGGATCCGGTCGATGTTGGCGCCGTGGGCTCCGATCAGCCCGGCCACCTGATGCATCGACCCCGCGTCCAGGGACTCGGCCAGGACCGTCACGCTGGCCCGACCGGCCCGCCGAGATCGGCTGTCCCCGTGGCCGACTCGCACGCGCAATTCCATCTGCAGGGTGTCGGCACAGGCCTGTGCGGCGGTGCGCAGCGAAGCGACGGTACCCATTGAAGCTGCGGGGGCAGGGTGCTGCGAGCCCCGGGTCCGGGTGAGTTCCGTCCCATGTTGGCTAGCCGGTTCGTCGTGGTGCCGGGGCGCGTCGAGCAACGCCTGACCAGCTGACGGCTCATCCGCGGAATCGCCGTGTTCGGTCCCGGGGGCGGCGAGCACACCCAGGGTGAGCTGACCGCGCACCACCACCTGCTCCATGTCCAGCACCTGCACTCCCGGCTGGGCGAGTGCCGACAGCAGTGCGGCGGTGACGCCGGGGCGGTCGGTGCCGGTGAGGGTGAACAAGATGGTGGGCGGGCCGTCCGTGACGGCCCGCCCGACATCCAGCTGCTCACCCTCGGCCGGCGTGCGATCAGCCTGTCGAGCCGGGGGCTGGCCCGCCTCGGGCGTAGGTGAGGAGGTGTTCAGAGGTCGACCACCTGGTCCTTGCCGACCACGGTGATACCCGAGTCGGTGACGAAGAAGCCTCGGGCGCGGTCCTGTTCGGGGTCGACACCGATGGTGGCCTTGGGGGGCACCACGACGTTCTTGTCCAGAATGGCGCGACGGATCACCGCGTGCCGGCCGACCTCGACGTTGTCCATCAGGACACTGTCGGAGACCTCGGCATAGGAGTGGGTGCGCACGCCGGGCGAGAGCACCGAACGCTGCACGTTCGTGCCGGAGACCACCACGCCGGCGGAGACGATGGAGTCGAGAGCGTGGCCGGTGCGTTCACCGTCGGCGAAGGTGAACTTGGCCGGCGGCAGGCTGCCCGTGGACGCGGTGTAGATCGGCCACTGGGTGTTGTACAGGTTGAACACCGGGTCGACCGAGATGAGGTCCATGTGGGCTTCGAAGTAGGAGTCCATCGTCCCCACGTCGCGCCAGTAGGCACGGTCCCGGTCGGTGCTGCCCGGCACCAGGTTGTCCTTGAAGTCGTAGACGCCGGCGTCGTCCCTGTCGACGAACCACGGGACGATATTGCCGCCCATGTCGTGCGCGGAGCCTTCGTCCTCGGCGTCCTTGGTGACCGCCTCGACGAGGGCGTCGGCGGTGAACACGTAGTTGCCCATCGAGGCGAAGACCTCGTCGGGGGCGTCCGGGAGGCCGATCGGGTTCTTCGGCTTCTCCAGGAACTCGCGAATCATCCGGGGGTTCTCGGGCTTGACGTCGATGACCCCGAACTGGTCTGCCAGCGAGATGGGTTGGCGGATAGCGGCCACCGTGCATCCCGCGCCGGAGGCGATGTGCTGGTCGACCATCTGGGAGAAGTCCATCCGGTACACGTGGTCGGCGCCGACCACGACGACGATGTCCGGCTTCTCGTCCCCGATGAGGTTCAGGCTCTGGTAGATGGCGTCCGCCGAGCCCAGGTACCAGTGCTTGCCCATCCGCTGTTGTGCGGGAACGGGTGTCACGTAGTTGCCCAGCAGGGAGGACATCCGCCAGGTCATGGTCACGTGCCGGTCGAGGCTGTGTGACTTGTACTGGGTGAGGACGACGACCTTGAGATAGCCGGCGTTGACCACGTTGGACAAGGCGAAGTCGATGAGCCGGTAGCTGCCGCCGAACGGGACGGCTGGCTTGGCGCGGTCGGCGGTCAGCGGCATGAGGCGCTTTCCTTCGCCGCCGGCGAGGACGATGGCAAGAACTTTGGGTGCGGCCATGGGCCCCACCCTAGGGCCTGGGCCAGTACGGTCGGGGGCAAGCGCGATGCCGTTTTCGACCCGTGCCGGATCGTGGGTCGAGCGGCCCGGATCGTGAACGCAACTGCCTACCGAGGAGGCCCGCCCAGTGCGTGTTGACCTGTTGACCAAGGAGTACCCACCGGAGATCTACGGGGGCGCGGGGGTGCACGTCGAAGAACTCACCAAGGAGTTGCGCAAGCACGTCGAGGTGCAGGTTCGCGCCTTCGGCGGACCCCGGGACGAGACGGACGTCACCTCGTACCAAGAGGATCCCGAACTCAAGGCGAAGAACGCCACCCTGTCCACCCTCGGAGTGGACCTGGGCATGGCCGGGGACTGCGCCGGCGCCGACATCGTGCACTCGCACACCTGGTACGCGAACATGGGCGGGCACCTGGCGCACCTGCTGCACGGAGTGCCGCACGTGATCAGCGCCCACTCCCTGGAGCCGCTGCGGCCGTGGAAGGCCGAGCAGCTCGGCGGCGGCTACCGGGTCTCGTCCTGGGTGGAGCGCACCGCCTACCTGGGCGCCCAGGCGGTGATCGCGGTCAGCGGGGGCATGCGGGACGACATTCTGCGCTCCTACCCGGACATCGACCCGGACCGAGTGCACGTGGTGCACAACGGGATCGACACCACTGCCTGGCAGCGCAACGATTCACCCGAGGCGGCCGACGATGTGCGCGCGCGGGGGATGGACCCGGACAAGCCCAGCGTCGTCTTCGTCGGCCGGATCACCCGGCAGAAGGGGCTGCCGCACTTCCTGCGGGCCGCGCGCAAACTGCCCGCGGACGTGCAGCTGGTGCTGTGCGCGGGTGCGCCCGACACCAAGGAGATCATGGCCGAGGTCTCCGGCCAGGTCGCCGAACTGCAGCGCGAGCGCGAGGGCGTGATCTGGATCGAGGAGTTCCTGCCCAAGCCGGAGTTGAGCAAGATCCTCTCCTTCGCAACCACTTTCGTATGTCCGTCGGTGTACGAGCCGCTGGGCATCGTCAACCTCGAGGCGATGGCCTGCGGCGCGGCCGTGGTAGGCACCGCGACCGGCGGCATCCCCGAGGTGATCGTGCCGGGGGAGACCGGCTGGCTGGTGCCGATCGAGCAGGTGCAGGACGGCACCGGCACCCCGGTGGACCCGGAACAGTTCTCCGACGACCTGGCCGCGGCGCTCACCGAGGCCACCAGCGATCGCGAGCGTGCCCGCGCCTACGGCGCGGCGGGCCTGAAAAGGGCGAAGGAGCATTTCTCCTGGGCGGCGATCGCCGAGCAGACCATCGAGGTGTACAAGCAGGCGCAGCAGGTCCAGGGGTAGCTGGTCCCCTGCCTGCGGCATGCCAAAGTCGGCACAGGTCACGACTTTGGCATGCCCGAACATCGAGTTGGCCTTGGCGCGGGCCCACCTCTCACGCCAGGGCGGGCCTGGGGCGGGGGCGCGAGCGCACCCGTAGCCAGGCTTGATGGGCGGTGATCACCACAGCCACCCACATCGCCCCCAGGGTCCATCCGGCGGCGACGTCGGTAAGCCAGTGGTGGCCCAGCCACACCCGGGACAAGCCCACCGAGCCCGCCCAGGCGATGGCGATGAGGATGGCGCTGACCCGTACTGCCAGTTCATTGCTGGCGCGGGCCACCAGGTAGGCCAGGACGCCGGCGATCACCGTGCTGTTCAGGGTGTGGCCGCTGGGAAACGACGGCGAACTCTCGTACGGGGGCACTGCATCGGCCAGTGGTGGTCGGGCGCGCCCGACGAGATCCTTGCCGGCCACGGTGAGGGTGAGCGAGCCGGCGACCGCGAAGACCATGAGGACGGCCGGGGTCCAACTGCGCTGGCGCCAGACGAGCAACGCGGTGGCGATGGTCGCGATGATCGACATGCCCACGACCCCGGCGAGATCGGTGAAAGCGGTGACCAGGGTGTCGGAGAAGGGGTTGCGGGTGGCCACCGACAGGTGCAATGCCGGGCCATCGATCAGGGCCAGGCCATTGCCCTGCTTGACCGACTCGTACACCTCACCAGACAGGAAGGCCATCCCGGTCACCACTGCGAGACCTATCACCAGAATCCCCACCAGGATGGCGTCGTGGGCGCGGCCGGTGACCCGATCCAGGACACGCACGATCGTCGCGACCGGACCCCGCGAGGCAGGCCGGGCCGACCCACCCGCGACACCATGCGAAGGCCCCGTCGACGCCGGCGCAGGAATCGCCGGCCGATCCTCACCCGGTGCCGGGGCGTTGCCCGATGGCTGGGCGCCCTCCATCGTCGGAGCCTGATCCCTCCACTCATCCTGATCGGCTTCGGGCACTCGCCCACTCCTTCCGCTGTGATCGCGCCGCGGACCCGGACTCATCCCCACCCCGCCGGCACTGTGAGGGCGGCCAGGGCATGGCGGGCCGCGGTGTCCAACTCCACCAGATGTCGCTGACGCTGCTCCAGTTGCCAACCGGTCCTGGCCGCTCCTTCCTGAGTCCGGGCCAGGGCCACGATCTGGCGCACCCGAACCGCTCGGTCGACCAGGCTGAGCACTCGCGGGGAGGTCCCCGGCGGGAATCGTCGAGCGTCCAGGCCTGCGCGCCGTACCCCCTCAAGGGCCCCCGCGAAACCGGCGGGGGAGTCGGCCACGTCGAGGTCGGTCAACTCCGCCGTCACCAGGGCCAGCGCACTGCGAAGGCGCTGCTGTGCCTCACTCGCCCCGACCAAAGCACCCAGTGGCGTCGGACCGGAAGCCACAACAGCGACTTGCTCCCACTGCACGCTCACCCCCGGCTCAAGCTCAGAACCGAAGTGGATCAGCGAGCAGGCCAGCGCCCAACATGGCGCCTCGATCTGGCCTGGCATCGTCACCACGCCCTCGCCGGCGGCCAGCATCACCTGGCTGACCTCGGGCCCACCGGGCACTCCCATCACGTCGCCGGGCACGGGCAGCACCGCCCGCACCGCCCTGACATCGCGGTGCGCCAGCCAATCAAGCCAGTCGAACAGACCGGGCCCGAGCGGATCGGCGCTCACCGGCAGGTCGTCGCCGACGATCCGATGCGGGTCCGCGTCAGCAGACTGGACTGCCCGGGCTGCCTCCGACGGGTCGGCCTCGCCGCGCACCACCGCACTGGCCCACAGCGCGAGCAGCACCGACCTCGGTGGCTCCAGGCGCAGCATGTCGGGCACCCGGCAAGCCTATGACCTGTCCGATGAGCGCCCGCCTCGCCGGACGCGTCCTATCGCGTGTCCTCGCCCCGTCGGGCGCGTAGCCTCGTGCCGTCGACATCTGGTGGGTCGACGCAGCCAAGTGAGAGCCGACGCAGCCGGCGGGACAGGTGGGATAGGGGAGCGATGGACACGCAGCAGGATGAACTGCCCGCGGTGGTGGTGGAACTGGATGGGGTCACCGTTCGCCGGGGACGCGCGGTCTTGCTCGACGAGATCGTCTGGTCGGTGGAGGAGGGGCAGCGCTGGGTGGTACTGGGCCCGAATGGGGCAGGCAAGACGACCATGCTGCAGGTGTGCTCGGGCCGGATGTTCCCCACCCGGGGAGTGGCCACCATCCTGGACGCCGAACTGGGCACGGTGGACGTCTTCGAACTGCGCCCTCGCATCGGCCTGGCCAGTGCCAGTCTCGCCGAACGGATTCCACCGTCCGAGCGGGTGCTCGACGTGGTGGTGACGGCCTCGTATGCGGTGACCGGCCGCTGGCACGAGGACTATGACCCGGCCGACGAGGCGCGGGCCCGTGAACTGCTGACCGCGATGGGGGCCGAAACCCTCGCCGACCGCACCTTCGGCACACTTTCGGAGGGCGAACGCAAGCGCGTGCAGATCGCCCGGGCGTTGATGACCGATCCCGAGCTGCTGTTGCTGGACGAGCCCGCCGCAGGTCTGGATCTGGGCGGTCGCGAGGATCTGGTCGCGCGGCTGTCCACCCTGGCGGGCAATCCGATGGCTCCGGTGCTGGTGCTGGTCACCCACCACGTCGAGGAGATTCCACCCGGCTTCACCCACGCGCTGCTGCTGCGGAGCGGGCAGATCGTTGCGGAGGGGCCGATCGAGGAGACCCTCACCGCCGAGAACCTCTCCCGGACCTTCGGTCTGGCGCTCACGGTGGAGCACGAGGACGGCAGGTGGACGGCCCGGGCCAGCCGTTGACCGGCACCCCCTCTAGGGTGCTGCGGTGAGCGACTTACTGATCATCTTCATCGCCGGAATCGGCGCCGGGATGATCAACGCCGTCGTCGGCTCGGGGACCCTCATCACCTTCCCGGCGCTCCTGGCGGTGGGCTACCCGCCGATCACCGCCAACATCTCCAACAACCTCGGTCTCATCCCCGGGGCGGTCAGCGGCACCTGGGGGTACCGCCGCGAACTCGTCGGGCAGGGGACCCGAGCGCGTCGGCTCGCGCCGTTCTCGTTCGTGGGCGCCCTGATCGGAGCCCTCGCCCTGCTGGTACTTCCGGCCGACTCGTTCACGGTGATCGTCCCGGTGCTCATCGTCATCGCCCTCGTCCTGGTGGTGGCCCAGCCTCGTCTGCAGCGTCACCTCGCCAGCCAGGCGGTGCCCCCGACGGCGGGCGCCGGCAGCGTGCGTGCACCCGCTGGCCAGGACCTCCATCGGCGGACGAACCCCTCCGGTTCCGTTCGGATCATCGGCCCGGGGGAGGAGTCGACCACCCGGGACCAGGTAGCGCCTGGGGCCGACTCCGACGACGGGATCAGCCCCGCGCGATGGCTGGCGCTGATGGTCGGAGTTTTTCTGGCGGGGATCTACGGCGGCTATTTCGGCGCAGCCCAGGGCATCCTGCTGATCGCGATCATCGCCAGCCTGCTGCCAGTGTCGATGCAACGTGCCAACGCGCTGAAGAACCTGCTCTCGGTGATCGTCAACGCGGTGGCCGGAGTGGTCTTCTGCCTGGTCGCCTGGGATCAGATCGACTGGTTCGCAGTGCTCCTCATCGCGCTCGGGTCCACCATCGGCGGTTTCCTCGGCTCGCATTACGGCCGTCGGCTGCCCCCGGCTGCGTTGCGAGCCATCATCGTGGTCGTCGGTCTGCTGGCAATCGCGAAGCTGGTGCTCGGTTGACCGCAGAGGCGATCCAGTCGCGGGTTCATCGCGTCGATGACCCGGACGACCCCCGGGTGCGGGACTTCACCCGGCTCACCGACATGTCCCTGCGCAAGCTCCGCGAACCTGCGGAGGGCCTGTACATGGCCGAGTCGCGGGAGGTGATCGGCCGGGCCCTGGACGCCGGTCACCGGCCGCGGGCCTTCCTGATGGGCGAGCGTTGGCTTCCGGAGAGCCTGGACATCCTCACTCGTGCCGAGGCCGCCGAGGCCCCGGTGTATGTCGGGGGCAAGGAGGTGCTCAGCACCATCACCGGCTTCCACCTGCACCGGGGGATCATCGCCTCGATGCACCGGCCTACCCTGCCGAGCCTGAGCCAGGTGCTCTGCGGCTCTTGTTCGATGAGCACAGAGCACGGCAACGACTGCGCCGACTCCTCGACCCGGCACCCCGGCGGTCCGCGGGCCGATCGCCACCGATCGCGGATCGCTGACCTCGTCGATCACACCGACGTGGAGTGTTGCGCAGTCTCCGGCGGGTCGTTGTCCGTCGAACCGGCCAAGAGACGCTCACGAATCGCCATCCTCGACTCGTTGGTCGATCATACGAACGTCGGCGCGTGCTTTCGCTCGGCGGCGGCGATGGGCGTCGACGCTGTGCTGGTGACGCCTCGATGCGCAGATCCCTTCTACCGCAGGGCAATCCGTGTCTCAATGGGCACCGTCTTCCAGGTCCCCTGGACGCGGATCGATCCGTGGCCGAGCGGTGTCGATCGGCTCAAGGCGGCTGGCTACGTCGTGGCTGGCATGACGCTCGGGGAAGGGGCGATCGCTCTTGACGATCTGGTAGCGGAAGATCATCACAGGCTTGCGTTGGTGTTCGGGACCGAGGGGCACGGCCTCGAGCCGCAGACGGAAGAGGTGCTCGATAGGCGGGTGACGATCCCGATGTCTGGCGGGGTCGACTCTCTCAATGTCGCTGCCTCGTCGGCCGTCGCGTTCTACGCCACGCGGTGAGGCCAAGGCGCGCCGCGAGGGGCGTGCCCGCACAGCCGGGCGAGGCCGCCTCAGTCGATCAGTTCGACGGCGACCCGGACGGACGCCTCCCGACGACTTCCGGCGGTGGTGCGCGACGGAGTCCTCGCGGGAGCGCCCCAATTCAAGCTCCCAGCCAGTCGGCCGAGGCTCCGGCGCTTGCCTGGGTGACGTTTGGCCGGTGCGTTTCGTGACCCGGGTGACGTTTGGCTGCTGCGTTTCGTGACCCCGGTGACGTTTGGCTGCTGCGGTGACCTTTAGCGCTACCCGAGGCCGCTTTTCGTGACCCGGGTGACTTTTGGCCGGTGGCGGTGACGTTTGGCGCCTGCGCTTCGTGACCCGGGTAACGTTTGGCTGCCCTGGGTGACTTCTAGCGCTACCCGAGGCTGCATTTCGTGACCCGGGTGACGTTTGGCCGGCTGCGATGACGTTTGGCGGCTGCGCTTCGTGACCCGGGTGACGTTTGGCGGCTGCGTTTCGTGACCCGGGTGACGTTTGGCGGCCTGGGGTGACCTCTGGCGGCCTGAGGTGACCTCTGGCGTTACCCGAGGCTGCATTTCGTGACCCGGGTGACGTTTGGCCGGTGGCGCTCCGGGACCCGGGTGACGTTTGGCTGCCTGCGGTGACCTTTAGCGCTACCCGAGGCCGCGCTTCGTGACCCGGGTGACGTTTGGCGGCTGCGCTCCGTGACCCGGGTGACGGTTGGCCGCCTTGGGTGACCTCTGGCGCTACCCGAGGCCGCACTTCGTGGCAGTCTGTTCCGGTGTTGCTCGCCCACCTGGTCCAGGTCAGCGCCACGGTCGCCGGCACCCGCTCGCGACTGGCCAAGACGGCCGCCGTGGCCGACGCCCTGATCGCCGCGCGCCAGGACGAGATCGATGTGGTGGCAAGCTATCTGGCCGGGAGGCTGCCCCAGCGCCGGACCGGGGTCGGCTGGCGGGGGCTGGCCGAGCTGCCCGAACCGGCGTCCAGCCCCACGCTGACCGTGGCCGCGGTGGACTCGGTGATGCGTGACCTGGAGGGCCAATCCGGGGCAGGTTCGGCCGGGAGGCGCCGCGAGCTCATCCACCAACTGTTCGCCGCCGCCACCGAAGCCGAGCAGCAGTACCTTCGGTCCCTGATGACCGGCGAACTCCGCCAAGGCGCCACCGACGGTGTGCTGCAGGCGGCGATCTCCTCGGCCGCCGGGGTCGATGAGGCGGTGGTGCGGCGCGCGGTCATGTTCGCCGGCTTCGCCGAGCCGGTGGCCCGGATCGCGCTCACCCAGGGTTCGGCGGGGGTGGCACGGGTGGGCCTCGAGCCGGGCCGTCCACTGCGCCCGATGCTTGCCGGTTCGGCACCCGAGGTTGCTGCGGCGATGGGGGAGCAGGCTGCGACCTGGGTGCTGGAACGCAAGCTTGACGGGATCCGGCTGCAGATCCACAAGATCGGTGATCGGGTCCGGCTCTTCACCAGGTCGCTGGACGACATCACCGACCGGCTGCCGGAGGTGGTCGGCCTCGCGAGGTCGCTGCCCGTGCGCACCGTCGTGCTGGACGCCGAGGCGATCGCACTCGCACCCGACGGCCGCCCGTATCCGTTCCAGGTGACCGGGGCCCGCACCGCCAGCCGTACGGCAACCACGAGCGCGCCGCAGGTGTCCACGTTCTGCTTCGACCTGCTGCACGTCGACGGCACCGATTACACCGATCTTCCGCTGCACCAGCGCTTCGCCGCGCTGACCCGGGTGGTGCCCGAGCGCGCCCTCGTCGACCGGATCGTCACCGACGACCGAGAGGCGGCGACTCGCTTCTTCCACGAGCAGGTCGCGGCCGGCCACGAGGGAGTGGTGGTCAAAGACCCGGACGCCCCGTACGCCGCCGGGCGGAGAGGTTCGGGCTGGGTGAAGGTCAAGCCACGGCACACTCTCGACCTGGTCGTCCTCGCGGTGGAGTGGGGCAGCGGACGACGTCGCGGGAAACTCTCGAACATCCACCTCGGGGCTCGGGACGACCGGTCGTCTGCCGCGTCGGACGGATTCCCAGAGTCCAACAAAACCCCACAGTCGGATGGAGCCCCAGAGTCGGACGCAGCCCCCGCATCGAGCGGGGGATTCGTGATGCTCGGCAAGACCTTCAAGGGCATGACCGACGAGATGCTCGACTGGCAGACCGAGCGTTTCCTGGCTCTGGCCACGCACCGCGAGGGCCACGTGGTCCAGGTACGGGCGGAACAGGTGGTGGAGATCGCCTTCGACGGACTCCAGCGTTCCACCCGCTACCCGGGCGGGGTGGCCCTGCGCTTCGCCAGGGTGCTGCGCTACCGCGACGACAAGACCGCCGCCGATGCGGACTCGCTGTCCGCCGTGCTCAGCAGCGCAGCTTTCTCCGGCTGAGCCAGTCACGCCACTGCGAGCCCATCACGGCAGGCCGCAGCGGACGGCCTATGGGCTGGCGTAGTAGTCGTTCGCCTCCGCGTCCGCGTCGATCCGGTGCGCCGCTTGGGAGAGTGCGGACGCCGGATCCACCGGGTTCGTCTGGTCGAAAGCCTGCGAGATCGCCAGCGCGAACTCCGCGGTGACCACCGGATAGGCGGGCGTGGCGGGCCTGGGCACGGCGACACAGTCCGTGGACAGCGCCGTCGGGCAGGCCCGCGACAGCTGCTCGGCGTACAACACCAAGTCGCCCCCGGGCTGGTACTCGGGAGACTCTTTCAGCACTGAAAGTCGCCCTGGCACAGCCCCGTTCGCCTCAGTCATCGCTCGGACGTTGTGCGGCTCGAGTAACTCGGTGAGTAACTCTGCGGCTTCGTCAGGTCGGGTCGACGTGGCTGGGATCGCCCACGCCCACGAGCCCATGCCTGAGCGGGTTCCGGCGGCGAAGGCGGGTAGCGGCACCAGCACCAGGTCCTCGCCCAGGGCGGCGCGGTACCGCTCGTACTCCCAGTGACCCACCCAGGAGATGGCCAACTCCCGGTCGGTGAAGGCGTCCTGGTCCTCGGTCACCGCGAAGGACCGCCAGGTCACCAACTCACCTATCGCTGCAATCGCCTCGGGCGAGTCCAAGGTGCCCTGCGCGCGACCGGTCTGCGGATCCAGGATCGCGGTCCCCGCGGAGGACAGCAACGGCGAGAAGGCATACGTGTACCACTCACCCATTCCGTAGGAGAGCTTGAGGTCGAGGACCTTGCCGTCCGGGTCGGTGGCCGCCAGATCACGCAGCACCTGCCCGAACTCCTGCGCGGTCCACGCATCCTGCGGCCCGGTGGGGATTCGCGCGCCCACCTGGCGAAGCCGGGAGGCGTCGGCGAACAGTCCCAACCCAGAGTCGAAGGTGCCGGCGGAGTACAGGTGCCCCCGGTAGCTGCCCTGCTCGCGAAGAGACGGCAGAAGATCCTCCCGCACGTCAGTCGGCAATAGGGCATCCAGCTCGGCGAGGTCACCGCGATAGGCGAGGTTGACCACCTGCGGGCCGTCCACGTCGAGCAGATCCGGCAGTTCGCCGGCCGCCGCAGCGGCCTGCAGCTCGGTCGGATAGTCGCCCTCGGGGATGTGCCGGATCTCCACGTCCATTCCGCTGGTGCGTTCCCACTGCGCGACCGTGTCGTCTAGCACGCCGCGTTCGGCGTCCGTGCCCCCATGGGTCCACAGTTGCAAGGGTGCCGGCTCGTCGGCGGCGATCTCGAAGGCCGTTCCGGTGCAGCCGGAAAGAAGAGCGCACCCACTCACCACCACGGCCACCGTCCGGCGGGCCAGGCCGGACCGCTCGGCCCGACCGCTGGTTACGGTGCGGGCGTCGCGACGCGGCGCTGCCCCGCCGGAACGACGACGAAATAGGCTCCCTGCCACGGCGAACTCCCCGTCGTACGCGTTCGCCGGGCCCCTGCCGGCCGGCGACGTGTGGTTGAGCGGTTCCGCCGCAGGTACAACCGTGGCCAGAGATGCTCTGCTGGAGGCATCGGCACGAGCGACAGCGAGCATAAGCCGAGAACCGGGTCAGAAACGGTGATCACGCACCACTCGCCCAGCAATAACTAAAGAGAGGTCTCCGACACACCGAAGCCCCCCAGCAAGGAAGGTGTGTGATGCGGATGCGATCGCCGAAGGCGGTGTACGTGGGATGTTCGATTGTCCTGCTCATCGTGCTCGCCGCGGTCACGATCGTCACCATGGGTTCATTCGAGCGGATCAATGCCAAGAGAGCTGAGATAGACCATCAGGTCGAAGTGCTAGACGCCTTCCGCGGCGTCCAGGCGGCGATCTCCCAGGAGGCAGTCGCCGAGGCGGGGTACTGGCGCCAGCCCACTCCCCAGAACCGTGCCCGCCTCGAAGTCACAGCCATCGAGGTTCCCCAGCAGATCGCCGAAGCGCGCGAGGTCGTCGGCCCCCAGGACAGCGGGACCCTGAGCATCATCGAAGCAGCGAACAACGCCTACGCCGACGAGGTGCGGCGCACCTTCGACCAGGCGCCGACCGGGACCGTGTCCGGCGCCACCAGCGAAGACCGGGTGGCGGGCCCAGCCCTGACCAGGATGAACACCGTCCTGGTCGCGACCATCACCGCTCGCCAGGAGGCCCTGCGCGCGTCCCAGCATGAACTCAACGCGCTGACCGACCGGCTCAGGTGGATCCCGCCCGCGTCGATCGCGGTCTTCATGCTCGTGCTGGCCGTGTGCTGGGGCCTGGTGATTCGCGTGGGCACCGAACAGACTCGACGCGCCGAAGAGGCATTCGGCTACGCCGGCCAGGATCCGCTCACCGGCCTGGCCAACCGTCGCACCTTGGTCACCCGGGTGACCGGTGAGCTCACCGCGGGGCGTGAGATCGCCCTGATGATGCTCGACCTGGACCGATTCAAGGAGGTCAACGACCGGGACGGGCACGCGGCCGGCGACCAGTTGCTCATCGAGCTCGCCTCGGTACTGCGGCGGTGCGTGCGCGGGCACGACATGGTCGCCCGGGTGGGGGGCGACGAGTTCGTCGTCATGCTCACCGACACCCTCGGGGTCGCCCGGGTCGAGCCGCTGGTGCGTTCGGAGGTCGCCCGCGTGTCCCGCGATCGCGGCTATCCGGTCACGGCCAGTATCGGGGTCGCCCAGGCGCCTGCCGACGGCACCGACCTCGAGGACCTCCTGGCGGTGGCCGACGAGCGACTCTACGAGGTCAAGCGCTCCCGGGACCGGGCACGCTCGGCACGGGCAACGGCCGTCGACGCGCCCGCGCAGGTGCCCTAGCGCCCGCTCAGGTGCCGTAGGTCGTCGAGATCCACCCTTCGACAGCTGCGGCGAACTGCTCGGGCAGTTCCAACTGCGGCAGATGGCCGGCCCCGGGGATGGTCGCCAGCCGCCAGCCACTGTGCCGGTCCACCGCTCGCCGGGCCGCGGCCGGCTTGACCAAGCGGTCACGCTCACCCTGGACCACCAGTACCGGCTGGCTCAGTTGCCCGGTGATCCGGTCCAGTTCCGCGCGCCGTCGAAGCAACGCAAGCATCGATCGGGCCGCCAGCAGGAAGGCTCGGTCGTGACGGGCGTGGTCGCGGTACGTGAGCAGCCGCGCGGTAGCGGCGTCGACGTCCGGGTCTGCCAGGCCCGGGTCGTTGAGGCACAACCGGTTGAAGTCGGTGATCTGGGCGCGGGTGGGCCGGGCCCGTCGTACCCCCACCAGCCACTCGCCCAGGCCGGGCACCGCGAAGGCCGAGAAGTCCATCGCCACGCGCGGCTCGGGCAGGCTCGCCCCGGACGGGAGAGACGGCCCCACCAGGATGAGGCCTTGGACCGTGGTGGGTGCTTGGTGGGCGGCCAACACCGCCACGAGTGCGCCCATGGAACTCCCGGCGACGAGAGCCGGCTCGTCGAGGAGCGCGTCGGCGACCTCAGTGACGGCCCCGCCCAACCCCCACACGTCCAACCCCTGATCCTGCGACAGGCCGAATCCGGGCAGGTCCAGCGCCACCACCCGCCGTCGGCGGGCCAACAGCGGACCCACCTTCACCCAGTGCAGATGAGATCCCGCCAATCCGTGCACCAGCAGCACGGGAGGACCGCTCGCCCCCTTGCCTGTGGGGCCGCCGAAGTCCACCGCATGAACCCGTGCCCGGCCGGGGATCGTCTGATCCGGAAGGAAGATGTCTCGCCCGCCCCACATGGCCGCCAGGCCGCGTAGTTCGTCCCCGAAGTCAGCCATGCGGAACCCCCGCCGTAGGCGAACGGGCGGGCCCGCCGAGACGGTCGTGGACGCCTCGGGCGTCCTGGCCCGGTGTTTCCATCGCTTGACTATGCCGCATGGGGGTCAGGGACCGCCATCGTCCGATCTCAGCTGCCGGGCGTCGATCTCACAACGGATGCGCAGCCGCGAAATAGAGCATTGCGGGGTGAGCGCGCCGAGTCGGCCGAGACGCGCTCACGCGCCGACGGCGCGGGTCAGTCCCCGAGGGGGACGGTACGCCCCAGACCTACTGCCAAAGCCACCTGGACGATCGTTTCGGCCGCCGCCGCGTCCTGTACCCCGAGCCCGACGCTGTTGTAGTAGACCACGTCGTCAGCCTCGGTGCGTCCTGGGTGCTTGCCGGCGAGAATCTCTGCGAGAGAGGCGATATCGCTACTCTGGAGGCTCCCGGTCTGCACTGCCCGGATGATTGGCCCAGCGTGCTCCAGGCTGGTCTCCAGGTCGTCCACCACGACGAGGTCGGCCGCGGTGACGGTGGCCCGTTGCACCTCGCACCGGTCGGGGGTGAACGAGCCCACGCTGATCACGGTGCTGCCGGGGCGGATCCACCCGTGTTCGACCACCGGGGTGAAACTGGCGGTGCACAGAGCCACCAGATCGGCTTCGGGAACGCAGACCGCGGGAGAGATGCTGGCGATGACCTGGTGCCCGAGTTCGTCGCTGAGCCGATCGGCCAGTTCTCGGGTGGCGTCCACCCGCCGCCCGGCGACGGTGATCCGCGTCAGGTCACGGACGGCCGCGATCGCGCGGACATGGGCGTGCGCCTGCACGCCCGTGCCGATGACCACCAGGCGTGAGGCGTCCCGGCGAGCGAGCACATCGACGGCGAGCGCGCTGGCCGCCGCCGTGCGCAGGGTGGTGACCGCGGTGCCGTCGATGATCGCCAGAGGGCGCCCAGTGGTGGGATGCAGCACGGTGATCAATCCGTGCACCGTCGGCAGTCCGGCGGCCGCATTGAGCGGATTGACGCTGACCGTCTTGGTCACCGCCGCCCGTTCGTTCCCGAGCCTCGCGGTGTACGTGAGGGCGACCGACCCGTCCGCGCCGTCCACCCGGGATTTGGGCGGCTGCTGGGCGTTGCCCAGGCCCAACTCGCGAAAGGCCCACCGCTGGGAGGCGATGGCCGCCTCGATCGGCAGTAGCCGCTGGACGTCCCGGGCGCTCAGGACAAGGCACTCGCCCTCGGGCAACTCCCCGTGCAGCGAGGGGAGTTCTGGCGGGTCGTCCGCCGCCGGCGAAGTGAAGGGCACCGCTCTTGACTATCACGTCTGCTCACCCGTTCGGGAACCGAGCACACCGCGGTCCTCGGAGCGCATCCGAGTTTGTGTGTGGTCGCTGGAACCAGGCGCGTCAGGAGACCGGCGACGAGCGTCGTGGACCGAGTCGGCACAGGCCGACGGGCTCTGATCGCCTACCTCGACCGGACCGCGGCGAAAACGCCCTACCCTGGGGCGCGATCCCCCCATCACGGCACCACCCCGTGCCCCTGCTGGGGAGGGCTATTCGTTCCGCTACCTCTTCAAAGGAGCAATACTCATGCGCCGCAATGCCTTTCGTCTCCTCATGACAACCGCCGTGTGGCTGTATCGGGTCTCGGGAGGGCGAATCGGCAACAGCCTGTGGGGTCCGCGGGTCCTGCTGGTCACAGTGCCCGGTCGCCGGTCCGGGATCGTCCGCACGGTGCCGGTGTGCTACTTCCCCCATGACGGCGAGATCCTGGTGGTGGGCTCGGCCAACGGCAGCGATCGCGAGCCCCAGTGGTTCACCAACCTGCGCCACGCCAGCACTGCCGAGGTGGAGATCGGGAGGGCCCGGTATCCGGTCCGGGTGCGGATCGCCGAGCGAGCCGAACGTGACCGGCTCTGGTCGCAGGTGGTCACCACGCGGTCTGCGCACTTCCGGCAGTACCCCCGCAAGACCGACCGGTTGATCCCGATCGCGGCGCTCGACCGAGCCGAACCCGCCTGAATGGCTCCGTATAATCGATTTGGACCATAAGGTAGTTTTCCTGGAGCCATGCGGTTGTCTTAAAACCCCCATATCGACACGTGGCGTTATCAATCCGTCACGTCGTAGAGGTATCAATACCGCCTTTCGAGTGAACTTCTTACCATGAGTAATCTCTGAGCCTTACGCTTCACGAGCCGTCAAGGTGGTGTGTTGTTCCGCGGGGGGATGACGCGCCTGCGTCGTAAGGAATCACGTGAAAACCCATCGTCTGTACTCGCTGTTCACTGCTGCCGTCATCGCCTTGGGGGGCGTGGCTGCGGCGGTCGCTCCCGCCCAGGCCGTCAACCAGCCCATTCCTGGGCACACGACGTTGGTGCCGGGTACCCCCCGAACCGGTCAGCCCCGAATCACTGGTGGGGAGATCTGGGACATCGAGGTCGTCGGCAACCGGGTGTTCGTGGCAGGTGGATTCACCTCGCTGGCGAACACGACGGGTAATACCGCGACCGTGAATCAGGCATTCCTGGCGGCCTACGACTACACCACCGGCCAAATCGACACCCGCTTCCGACCAGTCTTCGGCGGCGGCGGCGTCAGCACGGTCGAGGCGTCCCCGGACGGGACTCGGCTCTACGTGGGTGGCTCGTTCAACAGCGTGAACGGGGTGACCAAACGAAAGATCGCGCAACTCGACCTCGCCACCGGCGCTCCGGTCGCAGCCTTCAAGGCCAACGCGAACGCCGTGGTCAACCAACTCGAGGTCAGCGACACGACGGTGTATGCAGGCGGTCGGTTCACCGGGATCAATGGCACGCCCATGGTCGGGCTGGCCGCGGTCAACTCCAGCACCGGCGCAGTGGACACCGGTTTCGACAATCAACTCTCCGGCGGCCTCGGATCGGGTGGCACCCTCACCGTCCAGGGACTCAAGCTCACGCCGGACAACTCGCGGCTCATCGTGGCGCACACCGGCCGCCGCGTGGCCGGCCAGGATCGACTCGGTGTGGCCATCATCGATACCGCGAGCAAACAGTTACTGCCTTGGCGGACCCGCCTCTACGACGACAACCTGCAGTTCGTCGGCGGGGTGCAGCGCGTCTACGCCCTCGACGTGTCGCCGGACGGCAGCTACTTCGCCGTCGGCAGTGGTTCCGGGGGTGACCGTCCACCGCTGAACGACACCGTGCTCGCCTTCGACGTGGCTGGCGGCGACAACATGCAGCCGAAGTGGATCGCCCGGTTCTTCGACAGCGTGTACTCGATCGGCATCTCCGAGCAGGCCGTGTACGTCGGCGGACACCTGGGCTTCGCCGAGTCCCAGACCTCCTCGGATCCATTCCCCGGACTGCCCGACGTGGGCTATGGAACCGGCCAGGGACTGGGCGCCTACGCCCTGGGCGACGAGGTGGTGCGTCGCGAGCACGTCGCCGCGCTCGATCCGTCAAACGGCAAGGCGCTGGAGTGGAACCCCGGTTCCAACTCCTTCGAAGGCAACAAAGCGATGAAGGCAACCGCCCGTGGGTTGTTCACCGGCGGTGACGGCAATATCCAGGGTGGGGTGCGCACCGGCCGGGTGGCCTTCTACGACCTGGCGCAGTACCCCGCGCCGACTCCCACGGACACCACGATCACCACCCCGGTGGATGGCCGGGTGGTAGCCACCGGCGAGCAGTACACGATCTCGGGGACGGGTATCTCCCCCGCTGGGTCCACCGTGTCTCGCGTCCAGGTTGAGATCATCAACGGCTCCGGACGGTACCTGCAGGACGACCTGGTCACCTGGGGCACCGCCAACACGATCAACGCGACTCTCGGCGCCCAGGCCGGCCGGACTCGTTCCTGGTCCCTTCCTGTCACTTTCGCCACCGCCTCGAACCTCACCGTGCGGGCTCGCGCCGTCGCCTCCGACGGCAGCCGGGACCCGTCCAAGGACGTCAAGAAGATCGAGACCTTCAGTTTCGGTGACCAACCTCCGGCGACCGCGATCTCCGGGCCGACCGGCGTGCAGACCTCGACCACATTCCAGGTGACCGGCACCGCGACCGACGACGTCGGCGTCTCGGCGGTCAACTACCTGCTGCGCAACGACGCCGGCTTGTACGTGCAGGACGACGGCAGCCTCGCGCCCGTCTACCACACCTTCCGGATCGTGCCCGATGTGGTGGGCGCGCGCAGCGCGACGTGGCGAGCCGATGTCACCGTCCCCGACATCGGTAGCTGGGACATGGTGGCCACCGCGGTGGACACCGCCGGCCAGCCGGACATCCGTGGCGTTCGCCGCACCTGGCTCGTGGATCCAACCGCAGTCGCCCCGAGCGTCACCATCACGGCACCGGCCGCGGTGAACCCGCCGACCACGACGAACCCGATCCACGTGGCCGTGGGCGCACCGATCACCTTCTCGGGTACCGCGACTGACACCAGCGGCCTGCGCAATGTCGAGGTGCGGCTGCAGAACACCTCGACTCGCGAGACGCTGGCCGCCGACGGCACCTGGAGCGTGGACTCGGTCGCCGGCTGGCACCGGATCACCGCCCTGGACCTGGCGGGCAACTCCACGAACTGGAGTTGGACGACCCCGTTCAACCTGACCCCCGGCTCCTACTCCTTCACCGTGCGCGCCACCGATGACAGCGAACTCAGCACCGCCTCCACCCTGCAGGGCCGGCTCACCCTCAACGCCGGACCGGCCGGAGACCTGGCTCCCGACACGCTCCTGAGCTCGGTGCTGACCGAGCAGAACATCGATGCGCTGCACCTGAACATCGACGGCTCGGCAACCGACGACCTCGGGGTGGCCGGGGTGAAGTTCACCTTGCGAGACTCGGACACGGGTCGATACGTGCAGCGCGATGGCACGATGGCTGCCGGCTTCGCCATGCTGGACGGAGTGGTCGCCGCCCCCGGCGCCACCAGTACGCCGATCAGCCTCTCGGTGGATCTGCCCGCCCAGGGCAACTACACCGTGACCGCCATCGCGCAGGACACGGCGGGCCAACTCGACCCGAACCCCAGCGGTGCGAGCCGCCGGTACCTGGTCTACCCCGGAGATGCGGACCCGTATCTCAACGAGTCACTGGCCCAGCCCACCGAGGGCCAGAGCTTCACCGAGGGCAAGATCGTGGTCAGCGGCCGTGCCGAGGACGACAAGGCGATGCAAGCGGTCCAGGTGGCCGTCATGAACAGTGCCAACCAGTACCTGCAGACCAATGGCTCGTTCAGCTCCACAGAGCGGTGGATCAACGCCTACCTCAACAGCCCAGGCTCTCCCGGTTCCAACTACTCGTACACCTCGCCGGCCCTGCCGGCTGGTAGCTATGTGGTGCGGGTGCGGGCCATGGATGGTTACGACCAATTGCAACAGGTGTCGCGTGACACCACCGTGACGGTCTCGACCCCGCAGGGCAACAACCCGCCGGTGGCCGCGTTCACGGCAAGCTGTACGAACGGCAACAACTGCACGTTCGATGCCCGGTCGAGCAGCGACGAAACTGCCAGCACCCTGACGTACGCCTGGAACTTCGGCAACGGCCGCACTGGCACGGGCGCCGTGCCGACTCACGTGTACACCTCAGCGGGCACTTTCACGGTGACCCTCGTGGCCACTGATGAGTTCGGCGCGAGCAGTTCGCCGGTCATCCGCACCGTCACGATCAGCGAGCCCCCGAACAACGCGGCTCCCGTGGCGAACCCGGGCGTTCCGTCCTGCACCGCGCTCGCCTGCAATGTGAATGCAACGGGTTCGACAGATCCCAACCTCGGGGACTCGCTCTCCTTCCGTTGGGACTTCGGCGACGGCACGAGTTCCACTTCGTCGGCGACCAGCAAGGCCTACTCCACGGCAGGCACGTACACCATGACGTTGACGGTGACCGACGGCTGGGGCAAGTCCAGCACGGCAACCACCACGGTCACCGTGACAGGGTGATACCGATCTGCTGACCACGCGGGGGGAGTGCGCACACCCGGCGATGCCCGGACGCTGAACTGCGGTTCCGGGCATGCCCCTGGTGCGCCTCCCTTTCGCAACTCGGGCGCCCCAGGCGCACCTGGTTCAGCGACAGAGAGTTCAGCGACACAGAACGGTGCCGTCCAGGGCTTCGCGGAAAACCTCGATCGCCTCGGTGACCGCGGCACCCTTTGCGTCGGTGAGCACTCCGGGGTCGCGGGAGTAGGCGAATCGCAGGACGGCGCTGGCCAGCAGCAGGAGTGCGCGAGCCGAGTCGCCAGCCTTCGTCAGGTCGGTGCCCTCTTGTGAGAAGTGATCAATGAGGACGCCCTCGACCAGGGCCTCCGCGGCGGCGGTGTGCTGCTTGAGGCGGGCCCGAAGTTCGGGAAACCGGCCGATGAGTTCCCGCAACTCACTCATCTGGGTGCGATCGAACCCGCGCGTGCTCTGGACGGTCGCGATGATCAGACTCAGTGCCCGAGTGAACTGATCGACGCCGGAGTGGGGGTCGACGAACTCCTCCAATGCCGCCCGGGGGATCACCGGCGCAGTCGTGCCGAGGACGGCGTCTTCCTTGGTGGCGTAGTAGTTGAAGAAGGTGCGCCGAGAGATGCCGGCCCGCGCCGCCATGGCGTCGATGGTGACGCTGGTGAGGTCGCTTTCGCGCACCAGTGCCACCGCGGCGTCGTGCACGGCTTTGAGCGTGTCGAGACGGCGTCGCTCTCTCAGATCGGGCCCGGGAGTTTGCATGGGTGCATTCTATGCATCGAGTGCATGTCAGCCGGTGGCCTCAGGGCACCCGGGGGTCACTCGGCGCTGGACGGGCGACCACGTCGAGTTCGCCGGTGAGGTCCATCGGCGAGAGCTGTCCCTCGGCGAGCGCTTCGGCCGGGATCTCGCGTTCCACGTTCGTTGCGAGCTTCTTCTCCTGGATGAAACACAGCACGATCAGGGCGACGGCCGCGAGAGGAACCAGGAAGAGGTAGATCGGCAGGAGCGCCTCGTTGTAAGACTCCACGATGAGCTCGCGGATCGGCTCGGGCAGATCGTTCACGATGGCCGGGGTGAGCGAGTTCACGGCCCCGCCTTCACCAGCCCCGCCACCCAGGGCACTCAGCTTGTCGGTGATCAGCCTGGTCAGGTTGGTCGCGAAGATCGAGCCCACGACCGCCGATCCGACGGTCGCACCGACCTGCCGGAAGTAGTTGTTTGCGGCGGTCGCGGTCCCGACGATGCTCGCCGGAAACGAGTTCTGCACGATCAGGGTCAAGAGTTGCTGCGCCAGACCGATACCGGTGCCCATCACCGCGAGGTAGCTGCACATCACCCAGGTCGCCGTGTCCACCTGCAAGGTGGACAACAGGAAGAGGCCGACCCCCATGATGGCGGCGCCGACGATCGGGAACGCCTTGTACCTGCCCGTACGCGATACCACCGCCCCCGATCCGATCGAGGCGACGAGCAGGCCACCCATCATGGGGATCATCAGCAGGCCCGCGACGGTTGCGTCCACCCCGGTGACCATCTGAATGTAGGTCGGCATATAGCCAATGACGCCGAACATGGCCACGCCGATGAGCAGGGCGGCGATTGTGGCGAGGGTGAAGTTGCGGTCCTTGAAGAACGACATCGGGATCACCGGTTCCGTGACGCGCAGTTCGGTGACCAGGAATGCCACCCCTAGCACCACGGCGGCGATGCTGAGGCCGATGATCTGCGGTGAGTTCCAGTCGTATTGGCCGCCACCCCAGGTGCAGACCAGCACCACCGAAGTGGTCGCGGCAGCAATCAGCGCCATGCCGAGGTAGTCGATCCTTGGCCGCTCGGTGCGGGTCGGCTTGGGAATCCTCAGGAAGAGGGCCGCCGCGAGGACGGCCAGCAGGCCGAGAGGCAGGTTGATCCAGAAGACCCAACGCCAGCCCGGGCCCTCGGTGAACCAGCCACCCAGCAGCGGGCCGGCGACCGAGGACACGGCGAACACGGCCCCCATGACGCCCATGTACTTGCCGCGCTCGCGAGCCGGTACGACGTCGGCGATGGCCGACTGGGACAGGATGATCAGCCCGCCGCCGCCCAGGCCCTGGATCGCACGGCCGACGATCAGCCAGGTGAACGTGCCGGCGAGTGCGCCGATCACCGAACCCGCGACGAACAGCAGGATCGCCGCGATGAGGACGGGCCGGCGGCCCAGAAGATCGCTGACCTTGCCGTAGACCGGCATCATGATCGTGCTCGCCAGGATGTACACGGTGACCACCCAGGCCATGTGCTCCACGCCGTCCAGCTCGCCGATGATCGTCGGCAGCGCGGTGGAGAGCACGGTCTGGTTCAGCGATGCCAGCAGCATCGTCACCATGAGCCCCGCGAACAGCAGAGTCACGTTGCCGGTGTTCGCGGGAGGGGCACCGAGCCTGTCCGGCGCGTCCATGGAGGGGGACGTCGCAGCCTCTTCACCAGAATCCGCTGGCGACGCGGTCGACACCGTCCGATGCCCGGGACGTTCGCGGCCAATCCATCGATCTTGCACTAGTGCAGATTATTCATGAATGCATATTGATGCAAGCCGGCTGTTCTCGTCGTCGCAGTGCGCTCCGTCAGGCTCGCAGGCGCAGCCCCGGTGTCCCCGACCGGCCGGGTGCAGGGTGTGATCGAGCATGAGTGTCTGCCGGAGATTCAGTCCCCGAGGCACCGCGAGAATCCGCTCACACGATGAATGCGTGGCCCGCTTCACTCCCGATTTCGGCGGGCTGCAGCGTTGGGCATGCCAACCTCGTCACATATGACGACTTTGGCATGCCGCTCCCAGCGCATGGCTCCGATGAGCTGCGTTTCGGGTGGAATGTCGAGGGCTGCGCGGGGGTTACGGGGTTCGCCACGGCTCACGGCTACCGGCTGGACCGGTCGCTGACATGTTGACCTGTTCCCGCACCTGCGGCACCTGAGATGCGGGCCCCTGGGCCGTTGCCGCACTGCGCAAACAGCCACCGACTCGGAGCCAGGCCGGGATCGCAGGTGACAGGTGCCCGACGCAAGAATGGCCCCGAGCCCGGGAGATCGACTCCGGGTCGGGACCATCCGGTTGTTGTGCGCGAGGGGGGACTTGAACCCCCACGCCCGTTAAAGGGCACTAGCACCTCAAGCTAGCGCGTCTGCCATTCCGCCACTCGCGCGTACGCCGCCATGGGGTGGCGGCGCGGCGACAAGATTAGCACGGCGGACTCGTCCACCCGAACCGCTTTGACGGCCCGCGCCAGGCATGCCCGCCCAGCCCCGCAGCCGCCCGACTACCGTGTGGGGAGGGGTCGATGGACGGCACCGGCGACGAAGGCACAGGAGGCGCACATGACACCGGGACCAGCCGCACCTGCCGATGAGCGCCCGGAAGCGGGCAGGCCGGGCGCCGAGGACGAGGTTGTCGACCTGTGCCGGGACCTGATCCGGATCGACTCCTCGAACTACGGGGACGGCTCCGGGCCCGGCGAGCGCAAGGCCGCCGAGCACGTGATGTCCCTGCTGGACGAGGTCGGCATCGAGGGCGAGCTCATCGAGTCCGAGCCGACCCGGGCGAATGTGATCTTCCGGCTCGAAGGTCAGGATCCGTCCCGCGACGCCCTGGTGCTGCACGGGCATCTGGACGTGGTGCCCGCTCAGGCGCCCGACTGGCAGGTCGATCCCTTCTCCGGCGAGATCCGGGACGGGATGCTGTGGGGCCGCGGCGCCGTCGACATGAAGGACATGGACGCGATGATGCTCGCGGTGATCCGCGAGTTCGCCCGGACCGGAACCAAACCCGCCCGCGACGTCGTCGTCGCCTTCTTCGCCGACGAGGAGGCCGGGGGAGCCAAGGGTGCGCACTGGCTCGTCGAGCACCGCCCGGAACTGTTCGAGGGTGCCAGCGAGGCGGTCAGCGAGGTCGGCGGCTTCTCGATCGACGTCGCCGGGCAGCGGTGCTACCTCGTGCAGACCGCCGAGAAGGGCATCCGGTGGCTCCGGCTGGTGGCCGAAGGCCGGGCCGGGCACGGCAGCCAGGTGGGCACCGACAACGCCGTGACGCACCTGTGCGAGGCGGTGGCCCGGATCGGCAACCACCAGTGGCCGATCGAGATCACCCCACCGGTTCAGCGATTCCTCGACGCGATCAGCGAGGTCACCGGCCTGGAGTTCGACCGGCAGGACCCTTCGGAACTGCTGGCCCAACTCGGCACCACCGCCAGGTGGGTGGGAGCCACCCTGCAGAACACGGCCAACCCCACGATGCTGCAGGCCGGGTACAAGCACAATGTCATCCCCACCGAGGCCGCTGCGCTCGTCGACTGCCGGTTCCTGGCCGGGCGCGAGGACGAATTGATGCGCACCATCACCGAACTGGTCGGCGATCGCGTCCGGATCGAGACCCTCGTCCAAGACGTGGCGCTGGACGCCCCCTTCGACGTCCCCCTCACCGACCGGATGGCCGCCGCCCTGCTCGCCGAGGACCCGGACGCGCGCGTGCTGCCGTACTGCCTGTCCGGAGGCACGGACAACAAATCCATGAGCCTGCTGGGGATCAACGGGTACGGTTTCGCCCCCCTGCGGCTGCCCGCCGATCTCGACTTCTCCGGGCTGTTTCACGGTGTGGACGAACGGGTCCCGGTGGACGCCCTGCTGTTCGGCACCCGGGTCATGAGGCGATTCCTGCTCGACTGCTGAGGCCCGCGACCCGGCCGCCACCGTCGAGAGCCGGCTCACCCGGTGCCACCGGCGCGACGCGGGTCCGCGGTACGAAACCACGCCCGGCGGGTATGGCAGGCTGCCCCGGTGACGATCGTGGCAGCCACCGACGGATCCGCCCTCGGCAACCCCGGCCCGGCCGGCTGGGCCTGGTACATCGACGAGAACCGCTGGGACGCCGGCGGCTGGCGGCGCGCCACCAACAACATGGGCGAGCTCACCGCGATCCTGCAGGTGCTGTGCCAGACCGCCGAGGCCGGCCAGGACCTGCTGATTCTCAGCGACTCCCAGTACGCCATCAACTCGATCACCAAGTGGATGCCCGGCTGGAAGAAGAAGGGCTGGAAGAAGCGCGACGGGAAGCCGCCGGAGAACCTCGACATCATGAAGGCGCTCGACGCGGCCATGCTCGGGCGCCGGGTGAGGTTCGAGTGGGTCAAGGGCCACGCCGGCCACGACCTCAACGAGCGGGCCGATCGGCTCGCCAACGAGGCGGCGACCTCCTGGCAACGCGGCATCGAGCCGGCACCGGGCCCTGGCTTCAGCGGCTCCGACTCCCGGCCCACCAAGACGCCCCCGGCCACCAGCACGCCCCCGCCCACCCGTACGCCCGCGCCCGCGAGTGAGCCGGAGGACCTGTTCAGCACCCTCGACCTGTCGGAGCCACCCGCCAGTACCCCCGCGGACCGGGTGGAGACCCTGCAGCGCGCCCTCCTGGACGGTGACGAAGGCACCGCGGCCGAACTCATCGACACCGAGTGGATCGGGATCGGTGCCACCGGAGAACTCACCATGCGCGCCGACCTGCTCGCCCACGGCAGCGTCCCGTCGGCGACGTACCGGCTGGAGCGGGTGCGTCACCTGGCACCGGACCTCGTCCAGGTGATCTTTCGAGCCGACGACCGCACCCATTCGACACTGTGGATCGATCGGGATGGCCGGTGGCGACAGATCTTCGCTCAATCCACTCCCGGTCCGAGCCACTGACCCCTCGGAGCCCGGCTCACACGGTGCGCTGGACTCGCATGATTCTGCGGCGCAGCCAGATTCGCCGGGCGCCGCCGATATAAACCACGACTCGGGCGAGTTCCCATCGGCCGTATTCGGCCTCGTCCGTGAGACGTTCCTGCACGGACGCGCGCGACTCGCCGCGCGGCACGACGAGGACCCGATACTCGTACTCCGCGCTACGACGGCGCCGGGCTGTTGACTGGCTGGACATCCGTACCATTGTGCCCCGCGGCAGGATACGGTCATGCCATGACCACCGACCCGCGGGCGGCTCTCGACAGACTCATCGCAGCCCTGGAGTCGCACCTGACCGCCTCACAGCAACGCCGGGGAGACAGCGACCCGGCGGTGGCTCGCGCCTACGACACCCTGGCCGATGCCTTCGACACCTACGACGAGGCGCTCTTCGCCGCCTACGGTGAGACCACGCCCTTCGACCTCTACGACGAGGACGACGAAGGCGGGGACGAAGAGGACGAGGACGAAGAGGATGAAGACGATGACGAGGACGACGAAGACGAAGACGAAGAGGACGACGTTGATGAGGGGGACTTTTCTCCCGACGACTTCGACGACCACGTGGACGGCGAACTCGAGGACAGTCTGAACGACTGAACGCCTGAGGTGCTGTCAGGTCAGACGGACGAGACGTCGTCCAGGGCTGCGCGGATCGGCCCGGGCAGCACCAGATCCTGGGCACCGAGCAGCACCTGCAACTGACTCGCCGTGCGGGCCCCGATGACGATGCTGGCGATTCCGGGGGCGTCGCGCGCCCAGGCCACCGCGACCTCGGCCGGCACCGCGTCCAGACCGGACGCGGCAGTGGTGACAGCCTCGACCACCTGGGCACTGTGCCCGCCCAGGTAGGGGCGAACGTAGGCCGCGAAATGCTCTGAGGCGGCACGGGAGTCCGGGGGAGTGCCACGCCGGTACTTCCCGGTCAGGACGCCCCGGCCCAGGGCCGACCAGCCGATCACCCCGGCCCCCAGGGCCTGCGCCGCCGGCGCCAGATCGGTGTGCGACTCGCGCGCCAGCAGAGAGAACTCGGTCTGGGCGGCGACGATCGGCGCGCGGGTTCCTTCGGCGAGCGTACCGGCGCGGGCCAACTGCCAGCCGCGGTATCCGGCCACCCCGACGTAGCGGGCCCGTCCGGAGGTGACCAGGTGTTCGCAGGCGGCCAGCGTCTCGGCCAGCGGTACCGAGTCGTCCCACGAGTGCACGACGAACAGGTCCACGTGATCGGTGCTCAGCCGGATGAGGGACTGGTCCAGGTCGGCCAGCAAGGCTCGGCGGGAGGCATCCACCCGGGGCCCGTCCGGGCCGCGCCGCACCCCCGCCTTGGTGACGATCACCATGTCCCGCCGGTCCACCATCTCGATGAGGAGTTTGCCGATCATCTCCTCCGACGCGCCGCCGCCGAAGGACGAGGCGGTGTCCAGGT
>JBKECN010000063.1:0-10050 GCA_047974565.1 Actinomycetales bacterium | reverse complement strand
GTCGAGGTGGCAGACCCGCATCATGATGCAGCCCGAGACCACCAGCGGCGCGGTCGCGAAGCCGAACTCCTCGGCGCCGAGCAGCGCCGCGATCATGACGTCGCGCCCCGTCTTGAGCTGGCCGTCGGTCTGCACGACGATCCGGTCGCGCAGGCCGTTGATCAGCAGCGTCTGCTGGGTCTCGGCCAGCCCCAGCTCCCACGGGCCGCCCGCGTGCTTGATCGAGCTCAGCGGCGAGGCGCCGGTGCCCCCGTCGTGCCCGGAGATCAGGACGACGTCGGCGTGGGCTTTCGAGACCCCGGCCGCGACCGTCCCGACGCCGACCTGGCTGACCAGCTTGACGTGGATCCGCGCCCGCGGGTTCGCGTTCTTGAGGTCGTGGATGAGCTGGGCGATGTCCTCGAGGGAGTAGATGTCGTGGTGCGGCGGCGGGGAGATCAGCCCGACCCCCGGGGTGGAGTGCCGGGTGGAGGCGACCCACGGGTACACCTTCGGGCCGGGCAACTGGCCACCCTCCCCGGGCTTGGCGCCCTGGGCCATCTTGATCTGGATGTCGTCGGAGTGGGTCAGGTACATGGAGGTCACGCCGAACCGGCCCGAGGCGACCTGCTTGATCGCCGACCGGCGGCTCGGGTCGAGCAACCGCTCGACGTCCTCCCCGCCTTCCCCGGTGTTGGACTTGCCGCCGATCGAGTTCATCGCGATCGCCAGCGTCTGGTGCGCCTCCATCGAGATGGAGCCGTAGCTCATCGCCCCGGTGGAGAAGCGCTTGACGATCTCGCTGACCGGCTCGACCTCCTCGATCGGGATCGGTTCGCCCGTGCCCTGCAGCCGGAACAGCCCGCGCAGGGTCATCAGCCGCTGGGCCTGGTCGTCCACCCGTTGGGTGTACTGCTTGAAGATGTCGTACCGGCCGGTGCGGGTGGAGTGCTGCAGCCGGAAGACCGTCTCGGGGTCGAACAGGTGCGGCTCACCCTCGCGGCGCCACTGGTACTCCCCGCCGATGATCAGGTCGCGGTGCGCCGGGTGCTCGCCGTCCACCGGATAGGCGAAGGCGTGCCGGGTGGCGACCTCGGCGGCGATCACGTCCAGGTCGATGCCACCGAGCTGGGACGTGGTGCCGGTGAAGTACCGGGCCACCAGCTCCTTGCTCAGGCCGATGGCCTCGAAGACCTGCGCGCCCGAGTACGAAGCGACGGTGGAGATGCCCATCTTGGACATCACCTTGAGCACGCCCTTGCCCAGGGCGTAGATGAGGTTCTTCACCGCCTGTTCGGGCTCGACGGTGATCCGACCCTCCGCGCACAACTGCTCGACCGACTCCATCGCCAGGTACGGGTTGACCGCGGCAGCGCCGTAACCGATCAGCAGGGCCACGTGGTGCACCTCGCGCACGTCACCGGCCTCGACGAACAGACCCACCTGGGTGCGGGTCTTCTCCCGGATCAGGTGGTGGTGCACCGCGGAGGTCAGCAGCAGGGACGGGATCGGCGCCAACTCGGTGTCGGAGTCCCGGTCGGACAGGATGACGAACCGGGCGCCGCCGGCGATCGCCTCGCTCACCTGCGCGCAGATCTCGTCCAGGCGCCGCTCCAGCGCCGCGCCGCCGCCCTTGACCGGGTACAGGCCCTTGACCCGGGCGGTGGAGAAGCCGGGCAGGTCGCCGTCGGCGTTGATCCGGGCGATCTTGGCCAACTCGTCGTTGTTGATCACCGGGAAGGCCAGCTCCACCTGGCGGGCGCTGCGCGGGTTACCGTCCAGCAGGTTGCCCAGCGGGCCGACCGCCGTGGTCAGCGCGGTGACGAGCTCCTCGCGGATCGCGTCCAGCGGCGGGTTGGTGACCTGGGCGAACAGCTGGGTGAAGTAGTCGAAGAGCAGCCGGGAGCGCGAGCTGAGCACGGCCACCGGGGTGTCGGTGCCCATCGAGCCGATCGGCTCGGCCCCGGTCTGGCCCATCGGGGTGAGCAGGATCCGCAGTTCCTCCTCGGTGAAGCCGAAGGTCTGCTGGCGTCGGGTGACCGACTTGGCGGTGTGCCGGATGTGCTCGCGCTCGGGCAGTTCGGCCAGGGTGATCACCCCGGCCTGGAGCCACTCGTCGTAGGGCTGCTCGGCGGCCAGTTGTCCCTTGATCTCGGCGTCGTCGACCAGGCGGCCCGCGACGGTGTCGACCAGGAACATCCGGCCCGGCTGCAGCCGGCCCTTGGTCACCACGGTGCCCGGGTCGATGTCGTCCAGGACGCCGGCCTCGCTGGCCAGGACGACCAGCCCGTCGTCGGTCACCCCGTAGCGGGACGGACGCAGGCCGTTGCGGTCCAGGACGGCGCCGATCACCGAGCCGTCGGTGAAGACGAGGTCGGCGGGGCCGTCCCAGGGCTCCATGATCATCGAGTGGAACCGGTAGAAGGCCCGCCGGGCCGGGTCCATCGTGGGGTTGTTCTCCCACGCCTCCGGGATCATCATCAGCACCGCGTGCGGCAGCGACCGCCCGCCCAGGTGCAGCAGCTCCAGCACCTCGTCGAAGGACGCCGAGTCCGAGGCGTCCGGGGTGACGATGGGGAAGATCCGCTCGATGTCGCCGGGCAGTTGATCGCTGGCCAACTGGGATTCGCGGGCGCGCATCCAGTTGCGGTTGCCCTTGAGGGTGTTGAACTCGCCGTTGTGCGCGAGCATCCGGTACGGGTGCGCCAGCGGCCAGCTCGGGAAGGTGTTGGTGGAGAACCGGGAGTGCACCACCGCGAGGCTGGTGGCGAACCGCGGGTCGGACAGGTCGGGGAAGAACTGTTCGAGCTGCTCCGTGGTGAGCATCCCCTTGTAGGTGATCGTGCGACTGGACAGGGACGTGGCGTACACCCCGGTGGCGTGCTCGAACCGCTTACGCGCGCAGTACACCTTGCGGTCCAGCTCGAGGCCGCGGCGGGCCGGGGAGTCGGCGTCGGCGACGAAGAGCTGACGGAACCGCGGCATGCAGCCTTCGGCGAGGGAGCCGATCATCTGGGAGTAGGTGGGCACGTCCCGCCAGCCGAGCACCCGCACGCCCTCGTCGGCGCAGATCTGCTCGATGGTGGCCACCGCGGCCGCGCACTCGTCGTCCTCACGCGGCAGGAAGATGATGCCGGCGGCGTAGCAGCCCACCTCGGGGAGGTCGAAGTCGACGACCTCGCGCAGGAAGGCGTCCGGGATCTGGGTGAGAATGCCCGCGCCGTCACCGGAGTTCGGCTCGGCCCCGACAGCGCCCCGGTGGTCGAGGTTGCGCAGCACGGTGAGCGCCTTGACCACGATGTCGTGCCCGGCCTCGCCGCGCATGGTGGCGACGAATCCCACGCCGCACGCATCGTGCTCGTGGGTACCGGTGTAGAGGCCCTGTGGGCCGGGGGCCGCGGAGAACCTCGCGATGGGTGAGTGCATGGTCACCGTCCTGGGGTCCGAACGCTGCTGGCAGCGCGGGTGGGGACCTGCTCGCGCACGAGCGGCCCGTAGCGTACACATGCCGAATCGGCCGAGGCCGGTCGGGCTATCACAGCGCAGGGGACCACCTCGGCTCCTGGCCTGCGAGAGAGGCTACACGACACGCGGCGGACACCCGGGAGCCACTTCTCGGGCCGCCGAGCCACCTGTGATCCGCGTCTCGCAGTCCTGCCCGAGGGTGCCGTCCACACCATGCAGGTCCTCCGGCCAAGGGTGCGACTGGGGCGTGATTACCCGCCACCGCTTGTGCCGGGCTGTGGTGCAGGTCACGTGCCGAGTTGGGGTGCCGGGCACTCGCTCGGCCCTGCTTCAAAACCGCCCTCAGGGCGCAGAGACGCACTGGCGTTGACCGGGAGGGCTGCCGTGCTGTCGATGGGCCACCGTGCTGTCGATGGAAGGCAGGCTGCCGTTGGTGGGGGCAACTGACTGCTGCTGGCGGGAAGGCAACTGACTGCTACTGGCGGGAGGGCGACTGGCGGCTGGCCCCCGCGCGGGTCCCCGCTACAGGGGTCTGGCGGGTCGGTGCTCGTCTCCCTACACGTTCAGTGCCCGGGGGGCGCTCCCCCACCAGGAACCGCGTGCCGGCACCCGATGTGTACGCCAACGGCCTGCTCTCAGGGTGTGGTGTCCAGAGCGACGATGTCTTGCAGCGGAACGAGTTTGAAGTCTTGGTTGCCGTTGCTGCCGGGCTTGTAGTTGTTGTTGTCCTGACAGACGAACAGGCCCTGGGGGAAGGCCGGGCCGAGGTTCGCCGCCGTCGCCGCCACCCCGTCGGTGTGTTCGCAGCCGTCGGTCTCCTTGCCGTTGCCCACTTGGAAGGTGCTCACGAAGTCGTTCTCACCGCCGCGACGGTAGAGCCCGAAGTAGGCCTTGGCGTCGGTGTCGCTGTTCTGCGCCGAGACGATGAGGTAGCCGCCGTTGGGCGAGTCGACGAGGGTGACGCCTTCGATGTCCTGGGCCAGTCGCCCGCCGGCTGAGGCGGCTTGATCCACCGCCACCCGGTCCACCCCGGACCCGGGTTCAGCCGAGTATCGCCACAGCGCCACGTCCTCCTGCGAGACGTACAGCGCCCCGGTCTCGTCGTCCACGACGCAGCCTTCGGCCTCGCTGCCGATCATGAATCGCCGCTGCTCGTGCAGTTCCAGCAGGCCGTCGCCGTCGGAATCGTCCACCTCCCACTGGGCCAGTTCGCCTTCGATGGTGATGTTGATGACGTAGAGCGAGCCGGTCTGCGGGTTGTGGTACATGCACAATCCCTCTGCCGAGGTGGCCGGGGCGTCGGGGTCTCCGGCTGCCGCCAGCTGGCGAGTGGCCGGGTCGACGGTGAACAGGGCCACGCCCTTGTGGCTGGCGGCGACCACGTCGATGGTGCGCCCGCCGATCGTCACGCTCTGCCGCACGTCGGAGTTGCCCCAGAACTTCTTGTCGTCGCTGATGGTCTGCAGTCGGGTGCCGTCCAGGTCGTAGGTCTGCAGCGAGCTCTTCTTGTCGTTGCCGATGATCATCGACTGCTCCGGCGCGCTCGGGTGCACCCAGATTGTCGGGTCGTCAGCGGTGTCGCCGGGGTTGTCCATCGGCTGGGTCTCCACCGTCGACTTCACCACCGGATGCTCACCCAGATCCGGTGCGGTGGTGGCCGTCGTCGAGGACGAGGTGGTGGTCGGCGACGGATCGGATCCGCCGCCGGCGATGAGAACCCCGGCCAGCACCCCGATCAATACCAGCACCGCCGCTCCGGCGGCGATCGCGACCCGACGCATCTGTCTCCCCGATATCTGGCCGGCGCTCAGCCGGCCTGCCGTCCCGCTCGCACGCCCTGCACCAGATCCTCGGTGGTGCGCCGCACGGCGTCCACTCCACCCTGGCCGAGGGCGCGCACCAGCGCCGAACCGACGATGACGCCGTCCGCGTACCCGGCCACCTCACGGGCCTGGGCCGGGGTGGACACCCCCAGGCCCACGCACACCCGGGGTTCCCCGCCGTGGTCGGTGGCGGCCACCCGAACCCGCTGGACGAGGTCGCGGGCGGCCGAGTCCACCGCGGCCCGCTCACCGGTGACGCCCATCAGCGAGGCCGCGTAGACGAATCCGCGGCAGGCCTGCACCGTCATCGTCAGCCGCTGCGGCGTCGAACTCGGCGCCACCAGGAAGACCTTGTCCAGGCCGTGTGCGTCGGCGGCGTCTATCCACTCCTGGCCGTAGTCCGGGGTGATGTCCGGAGTGATGAGCCCGGCGCCACCGGCTGCGGCCAGGTCGCGGGCGAACCGGTCGGGCCCGTAGCGCAGCACCGGATTCCAGTAGGTCATCACGACGACCGCGACGTGCGGGGCATACCGGGTGATCCGCTCGACGCTGGCGAGCACATCGCGGGTGCGGATGCCAGCGGCCAGGGCGGTGGCCGTGGCGTCCTGGATCACCGGGCCGTCCAGGGACGGATCGCTGTAGGGCAGGCCGAGTTCGATGATGTCCGCTCCCCCGTCGGCGACCGCCTTGGCCGCCTCCACCGCGGTGTCCACGCTTGGGAAACCGGCCGGCAGATAGCCGATGAAGGCGGCCCGCCCCTGCTCGCGGGCGGTGTCGATGACACTGGCGGTGTGGGTGCGTTGCCCGGCCTCCGGCAGCGAGGTGCTCACAGCACGTCACCCGCCACGCCACCGGACATGGGGGGACGCGCGCTCATTCCCGGCGGCGGGCTGGGATCGGGCAGCGGACGGCCGCCGGAGTCGTCGTCGAACAGGCCGAACCAGTGCCCGGCGGTGTCGACGTCCTTGTCTCCCCGGCCGGAGAGGTTGACCAGCAGGAGGGCGTCCGGCCCGAGTCGGCGGCCCTCGCGGATCACCCCGGCCAGGGCGTGCGAGGACTCGATCGCCGGAATGATGCCCTCGGTGCGCGAGAGCAGCGCCAGGGCGTCCATCGCCTCGACGTCGGTGACCCCCTCGTACCGGGCCCGTCCGGTGGCGTGCAGCCAGGCATGCTCTGGGCCGACGCCCGGGTAGTCCAGGCCTGCGGAGATCGAATGCGACTCCACCGTCTGGCCGTCCTCGTCCTGCAGTACATAGGTCCGTGAGCCGTGCAGCACTCCGGGGTCGCCGCCGGTGATCGAGCAGGCGTGCCGGCCCGTCTCGATGCCGTCGCCGGCGGCCTCCAGGCCGAGCAGTTGCACGGTGGGATCGTCGTAGAAGGCGTGGAAGATGCCGATCGCGTTGGAACCCCCGCCCACGCACGCGCACACCACGTCCGGGAGTCGGCCGGCCAGCTCGAGGATCTGCGCGCGGGCCTCCACCCCGATCAGCCGCTGGAAGTCCCGGACCATCGCCGGGAAGGGGTGCGGGCCGGCGGCGGTGCCGAAGACGTAGAAGGTCTCCTCGACGTTGGCCACCCAGTCGCGGAAGGCCTCGTTGATGGCGTCCTTGAGGGTGCGCGAGCCCGCCGTGACCGGGATGACGGTGGCGCCCAGCAGCCGCATCCGGGCCACGTTGAGCGCCTGCCGGCGGGTGTCCTGCTCACCCATGTAGACGACGCACTCCAGGCCGAAAAGAGCTGCGGCGGTTGCGGTTGCGACACCGTGCTGGCCGGCCCCGGTCTCCGCGATAACCCGGGTCTTGCCCATCCGGCGGGCCAGCAGGGCCTGGCCCAGGACGTTGTTGATCTTGTGTGAGCCGGTGTGGTTGAGGTCCTCTCGCTTGAGCACCACGCGGGCGCCACCACAGTGCGCGGCGAAGCGTGGTACCTCGGTGAGGATGGACGGCCGACCGGAGTAAGTGCGGTGCAATCGGGCCAACTCGGCGGTGAAGTCGGGGTCCAGGCACGCCTTGTCGTAGGAGTCGGCCACCTCGTCGACGGCCGCCACCAGCGCCTCGGGCATGAAGCGGCCGCCGAAGTCACCGAACCAGGGGCCGGGCATGCCGACCTGGTTCGTCTCGTGGGTGGCGTCCGCGGGGCGTGCGGTCATCTGGCTCCTCCCTGCCCGGCCGGATGCTGACCGGCGCTGACGAGGTCGGCGACGGCCGACCGTGGGTTTCCGCCGGTGACCAGGGCCTCCCCGACCAGGACGGCGTGGGCTCCGTTTCGGGCGCAGTCGAATACGTCGTGCGGCCCGCGGATGCCGGACTCGGCGACCTTGACGATGCCGTCCGGGATCAACGGGGCCAAGTCGGCGAAGGTGCCCCGGTCCACGTCGAGGGTCTTGAGGTTACGGTTGTTCACCCCGATCACCCGGGCTCCCGCGTCGATGGCGCGGGCCACCTCCTCGGCGTCGTGCACCTCGACCAACGCGGTCATCCCCAGGGAGTGGATCCGCTCGGTGAGGCCGGTCAGCACCGGCTGGTCCAGGGCGGCCACGATGAGCAGGACGACGTCCGCGCCGTAGGCTCGCGCCTCCCAGATCTGATAGGGCGTGACGACGAAATCCTTACGCAGCACGGGGATGTCGACGGCCGCCCGCACTGCCGCCAGATCGGCCAGGCTGCCGTTGAAGCGGCGTTCCTCGGTGAGCACGCTGATGATGCTGGCGCCCCCGGCCTCGTACTCGCCGGCCAGCATGGCCGGGTCGTTGATGGCGGCCAACGAACCCTTGCTGGGGCTGGCCCGCTTGACCTCGGCGATCACCCGCACCGAGTGCTCCTCGCCGGGTGCCAGCGCGGCACAGGCATCCAGGGCTTCGCGCACGCCCTGGGACTTGCGCTTGAGATCGTCCAAGCTGACCTGGGCCTCGCGGTGGGCGATGTCCTGTCGCACTCCGGCGATGATCTCGTCGAGCACGCTCATGCCGATCCCCTCTCCGCCGATGGGCCCTCCGACGACGGTTCCACCGGTGGGCGGGCGATCGATCGCCGACCGGCCAACGGCAGCATCTGAAGATGCTAGTACGGACCCGCCCGTGCACCGACCGGCCTGGTGACCTGACCGCCCATGAGTGGTGACCTGACCCGCGTGAGTGAGCCCGAGCGAACGCGATGTCGCGACCGGGCCGAACGCGCTCGCACCGACGGTGGGTGAGGGATCGCACCGCTGGCAGGTGAGTGATCGCACCGACGGCAGGTGAGGGGATCTCGCCGAAGGCGGGTGAGGGGATCGCACCGACGACAGGTGAGGTGATCGCGCCGATGGCGGGTGAGTGATCGCTCCGCCGGAAGGTGAGCAAGATCCGACAGACGACAGCTAGGTCCCGGCGACACTGAACCCGCTCGCACCCAGCCGTGAGCACGGGCGACCAGGCGGATCGTTGTCGTGGTGTGACCAAGCACGGCTCGCCCGCGCACGGCGTTCTGCGGCTTTAACCCGTAACGTGGGCGTTACCCAGCGTCCGCCTCGGGGCGCTCAGCGATGGAAGGACTTGGCTTCATGAGTTCGACTGGTGGCTACGGACAGCCCCCTGAAGGGGACGGCCAGCCAAAGCCGGACGGTTCTGCCTATGGCGGCGACTCGGGTTATGGCGGTGACGGGAGCCAGGGCTCACAGCCCTCGTACGGCAGCGATCCCGCTGCCGGCTCGACCCCGTCCTACGGAGCACCCGGCGACTACGGGGCCGCACCCGGTGGCTACGGCACTCCGCCGGCCAACTACGGAGCCACCCCCGGCTACCCGGCTCCGGCCCCCTCCAACCCGCTCGCGATCGCGGCCCTGGTCTGCGGCATCCTGTCGATCGTCGGGGCCTGCTTCTACGGGGTCCCCGGGCTGCTGCTCGGCATCGCCGGCATCGTGCTCGGCCTCCAGGGCCGCAAGAAGGCCCGCCTCGGCCTGGCGGGCCAGGGTGGCCTGGCGACCGGCGGCATGATCACCGGTGTGATCGGCGTCGTCTTCGGGGTCATCGTGCTCATCTTGGCGGTGCTGAGCGTGGGCTTCTTCGGGAGCCGCGTGGATGACCTGCAGGCGTGCTCGACGCTGCCATCCAGCCAGCAGCAGGACTGCATCGAGTCGGTGATGGGCGGGTAGCGCACCCGGCCTCAGCCAACTCGTCGCGACGGACGAGTACCCGGCGCGCGGCTCACCTGGTGACCGCACACGCCTCGGGCAGGACAGGTCCTGCACCTGCGACGGCCCCGGACGATGTCCGGGGTCGTTCTGCTTCCCCAGCACCATTCCGGGTTCGCCCGAGCACCATTCCGGGTTCGCCCCAGCACCATTCCGGGTTCGCACCAGCACCTTCCGGGTTCGCCCCCGGCACCATCCAGGCACACGCGCCCCAGCACCATCCAGGTTCGCCCCAGCACCATCCAGGCACGCCCCAGCACCGTCCGAGCCCGAAGCAGCCCTGATGAACCAGCCTGGTGTACGGAAATGTGTCTGTGGGACGCAAAGGTGTTCATTGGAATGGCTTGCCAGTCTCATTCGCCCCACTGGCCCCCGCTGCATCGTTGGGCGTGCATGGTGGTGCGCGGGCTGGCCGTCCCGGCCTTGGCTAGACCTGGTACTACCGGGCTAAGGCGGGCTAAGGCGGGCTAAGGCGGGTTCGGGCATGCCAATGTCGTCGCATATGGCGAGGTTGGCATGCCGTTCGCAACGCTGGCCCTGGGTGGGCTGCGCTTCGGGTGAATTGTCGGTGGGCTGGGTGCGCGCTTCGAGGCTCGGGTGGACCCACGATTAC
>JBKECN010000016.1:0-5009 GCA_047974565.1 Actinomycetales bacterium | reverse complement strand
GGTGGTCCCGGCCCAGGCGTGAGTGCTGTGCCCATCACCTGGACACGGCCGGACGCTGCGGCAGGGCTGAGCCCCGCCGCGGCGTCCCCGCCGGCCCTCGACGCCCTCCCGTCCGACCTGTCGATCCTCGAGACACTCTCTGCGGCAGCCCCACCGAATCTCTCACCGGCGGGCGTGGTCCTGGTGGACCTCTATCACTACGTCCGTACCCATGCCCCGCAGCACACCGCCCTCGCCGAGGTCATTCCGGTACTCATCGCAGCGGTCCGGCAGTTCTCGTCCGGCACCGGCCAGGACCCCTTCGACGGGGCTCGCACCGTGCTGGCGGCCATCCGTCGAGCGCGAGTCGTTGACCCTTCGCTGCCCGCCTGAGCCGGCACGCCGGCGAGCTTCAGCTCGGCACCGAGCCTGAGGAGACCACTTCCATGTCAACCCCACACCATCCCCGACCACGAGTGATCCGCTACCTCGTGGCCGGGGACACCAACGCCCTTCGCCGCACCGTCGACGACCTGCAAGAGAGTCGGCTGGCCCGCGTCGAGTCGATCACCGGGCCGGCCCACGCCCCCGAGCGCGCCGTCATCTGGCTCACCGAGGACCTCGCGCAGCGCCTGGCACGCACGCCCGGACTCATCATCGAAGCCGATGAGCCGGTCTGGCCATCGCAGGAACCGCAGGAGTGAACCATGACCGACCAGCGCCGCTCCCCCAACGGACGCGTCCGAGGCCGAGCCACCGAGAACTTCCTCATCGCCAAAGACGAACGGCTGTCGCCGATGTCGTTCGGACCGGTCGACTTCGGGTGGGTGATCGAGCAACTCGAGCGTGACCGGCAGGTCCGGGTGAGCCGGGTCCTGCGCCCCCGGAGCTTGGCTCTGCAGTCCTTCGGCGATCCGGTGGTGCGGGACGTCGTCGCGGCCGAGATGCCCCCGGAGACAGCCGCCCAGTTGGCCGAGCATCCACAGCTCATCGTCGAGGTGGATCATCCGATCTTCCCGGTGCCGGCCCTGCTCGCACCGGAGCCGCCGGCCTTCGTCGCGCCCTTCGGGGTCGATACCACCTGGCACCTGGTGTTGCGCAGCAGATCTGGCGTCCCTGTGGTAGGAGCGACCGTCTACCTGTACGGCTCGGGGGTCCCAGCGCAGGGCCGCACCGACGCCACTGGCTCGGTCCGGCTCACCCTCACCAACGAGACGGACGCATCACTGACCGCGCTCTACGTCAACCCGGCCCAGGGATCTTGGTCGCTGTGGTTGGACCGACCCGAACTCACCAGTGCGGCACCGAACACCGTTGTCCTGGAAGATCTCTCCGAGACCTTCCCGGCTTTCCCGGCTCGTCAGCTGCTCGGCTGGGGCCAGACCTGCATGGGCCTGGACCGGCTACCGGCCGGCTATGACGGACAGGGCGTCCGAGTGGGGGTGATCGACTCCGGAGCTGCCGCCGCCACCCACCCGGACCTGCGTGAGGTACGCCACGGCATCGACGTGACGGTCAGCCCAGCGGACCCCACGACCTGGACCACGGACACGATCGCGCACGGTTCGCACTGCACCGGGGTGATCGCCGGTGCTGATGGGCCTTACGGTATCCGCGGTTTCGCGCCGGCCGCAGAGGTGCACGAGGCCAGGATCTTTCCCGGGGGCCGGCTGAGCAGTCTGCTCGACGCCCTCGACTACTGCATCGATGCCCAACTCGATGTGGTGAACATGAGCCTGGGCACTGGGGGCAGTTCCCAGATCGTCTTGCAGAAGCTGGCTCAGGCCAAGGCCCAAGGCGTGGCCTGCATCGTGGCTGCGGGAAACTCGGCGGGGCCGGTGCAGTTTCCCGGCGTTTCCCCGGACGTCCTCACCGTGGCAGCCATCGGCAAGGAAGGCACCTTCCCGGAGTCCAGTTACCACGCCCGTCAGCGCTGGACCGGGGGGCCTGGTGACCAGGATTACTTCTCGGCGCAGTTCTCCTGTCACGGCCCGGAGGTCGACGTGTGCGCACCCGGCGTGGCGATCGTTTCCAGCGTCCCGCCGGACGGGTTCGCGGCCTGGGACGGCACATCGATGGCCGCCCCGCACATCAGCGGCCTGGCCGCGCTGATCCTGGCTCATCATCCCGATTTCACGTCCGGCCCCTTGGCGCTGCGCACGGCCGCCCGAGTAGACCGGCTGTTCGAGATCATCAAGAGGTCGGCAACGCCCCTGGCCTTCGGTGCCGATCGGGCGGGGTCCGGGCTTCCATCGGTGGTTTCGGCGCTACTCTCCTCGCCCGACGACCAGAGCCTGCACACGCCCTCGAACGCCCAGGCCATCCAGGACTCGTTGCACCGGTTGGTCGAGGAGATGATCCTGGCCGGGCTGCTCAGAGCCTGATCCTCGCGCGCGGCGCGCACGCTTCTACTTCGGCATCGCCTGGTTGTCCGGCCTGGACAGTGCGCCCATGCGTGCGGCGCCACCGGAGGTCACCCTGACCAGCGGCACGAGATGATGCCGCAGTGTTGGCTATCGCGCTCATGGTGCTCGCCGCGGTGATCATCGGCTACTCCAAGACCGCCCTCGGCGGCCTGGCCGTGATCGCCGTGGCGATCTTCGCGACGGTGTTACCGGCCAAGGAGTCCACTGCCGCCATCCTGCTCCTGCTCATCGTCGGAGACCTCATCGCGTGTTGGCACTACAGACGCGATGCCGACTGGACGCTGGTGCGCCGGCTTCTTCCGGCGGTGCTACCCGGCCTGGTGCTCGGCACGATCTTCCTGAGGGTTGTGGACGACCTCACGCTGAGACGCTCGATCGGCGCACTCCTTCTGGTGCTGGTGCTGCTGCAACTCGTGCTCAGATGGCGAGGGGAAGGCGTCAGCCAGACGGCCCATGAGCGCCCGGTAGTGGCCTGGACAGCGGGAATCGCGGCAGGCTTCGCCACGATGACTGCCAACGCAGCTGGTGCGGTGATGACGCTGTACCTGTCGGCGACGGGAATCGACAAGCGACGTTTCGTCGGCACGAATGCTTGGTTCTTCCTCATCGTCAACCTGGCCAAGGTGCCGTTCTCCGTAGGCTTGGGCCTCATGCAGTGGCGTGACCTGGAGCGGGCGGTGCTGTTGTCACCGGCGATCCTGGCGGGAGCCCTGGTGGGCTACTGGAGCGTCACCCGGATGAGTCAGCAGCGTTTCGACACAGCGGTTTTGGCAGCATCCGCGCTGGCAGCGCTTGCTCTGGTGGTGCGCTGAGTACGCATCCCGCGAGACTTCCTGCACACCAGCGGTGCTGGCCGCCAGTGCGCCGCCACCATCGCTGCGGAGCATTGGCTGCGGGACGTTGATAGCCGTCGGTCACGCGACTTCGCGACCGTCGGTGTCGTCGGCTGCGCTGCTCGCGACCACCGCCGGCGGTCGCACAACCTCGGCACCGCCAGCGCACCGTGACAGGGGCCACGCCAGTCAGGCCTGCGGCCGGTTGCACCAACTCACAACCACCGATGACCTCGACCGCGCCGCCGCCAGTCGCCGCACCGCCGCGGTAGCGCCAGCGCACCAACACACGTGCCCGTCGGTGCCAGCGGCATCGTGGCAACTCACCGCCGTAGCGCCACCACGCGCTACCGCGGTCGCCGCACCGCCGCGGTACCACCAGTGCAGCAACACACGTGCCCGTCGGCGCCAGCAGCCATCGCGCCAACTCATAACCACCGATACCGTTGTAGGTCGCTCGCGCGATCTGTCAGTCGCGCACCGCTCTGACCTGTGGGTTCTCACTTCTGTGTCGGTGCCGGATTCTCACTCTCGTGTCGGTTTCCTCAGAGACCAACCGCGACAGCTTGCCCACGAGCATATGGTCGAGGTCGGGCATCTGGGCTTCCGGCTCCGCGCCCTGTGAGCACCAGGCGGATGTGGCGTCGCGCGTACGCTCTTGAACATGGCCGCCGACCTCCTGGTCCTTCCGAGTCCGTTGCTTCCGGCGTCCGCATACGAAGGGCTCGCTGAGGCCCTCAAGGACCTGGGTCGTGAGGTAACCCTGGCCTCGGCCATTCTGACCAACGATGAGGACGTTACTCACCTGGTCGCGAGATGGAGTGCCCTCGGGTGCCCCAGGCTGTTGGTCCTTGCCCATAGCAACGCTGGTTTCTTAGCCCCGACAGTCGGCTCCTGTTCCGAGGGCTCGAGACTGGTCTTTATGGATGCCGCACTCCCGCCGGAGGCGGGATCTACGGCAGTGGCGGCCGAGGGTTCCCGGGCCCAACTGACTGCCCTGGCCGACGAGCAAGGCGTACTTCCACCATGGACCCGATGGTGGTCCCGCGACGACCTCGTCAGCGTCATCCCCGAGGAACTCTTCAATGAGTTGGACCGCAACTGCCCTCGTTTGCCGCTGCGCTACTTCGACGGTCACGTATCACCACCGCCGGGTTGGGCAACGAGACCCTGTGCCTTTCTGGCCTTCGGCAACACCTACGCCAGGGAGCAGGTGTTCTCACGCGCGCACGGGTGGCCTGTCGCGGACCTGGACGGGGGCCACCTGCACTTCCTGCACGATCCAGTCACTGTCGCCCAACACGTGCTCGCTCTCGACGATGCCATGACACCCAAAGGCTAGGGCCACTCCGCGGCTGTCTATTTCGTCGCGCTGGGCTGCGGGGGAGTCAAGGTGGGGTTGGTTCTCGTGACGTCCCACACCTCACCGTCGAACCACACCTGGGCCCCGAGGGCCACCCCTGTCTGTCAGCCTTTGATGAGACGCCCCGCCGCGAGGCCAGTTACGCCGCTGCTGGTACACGTTCGAGCGGGTGGTCGAGTGTCTCAGGGTGGTGGCTGGGTGTCGAGAGTGAGTTGGATTGCGGTGGCTCGTGTTTGGTCGATGGCGTGGCGCAGGGTGTTGCGTAGGGGTTGTTGGTGGGGGTCGATGTGGGTGGGTGGGATCGCGTGGGGTAGGCCGTTGCGCATGATCAGGCGCCAGGCCTCTCCTCGGGTGTCGCCGTGGGTGCGGTGGATGAGTTGGTGGTGGCGCCAGCACAGCAGGGCGAGG
>JBKECN010000077.1:0-83868 GCA_047974565.1 Actinomycetales bacterium | reverse complement strand
GGCGGAGTGTGCGGCAAGGCGGACGAGCGAGGGCGTGGCAGAGCCACGTCGAGTCGAGGACAACGCCGCCGGACGCCCGTCAGGGTCCTGCGCAGCAGGGCGGGGATTACGAGACACGCCCTTGGCTCGAACCGGATCGATACATACCGTGGGGTCGGTGGCACCCCTGAGGAGGCCAGCGTGACGAGTGTCGAGGGTAAGACGATTGTGATCTCCGGTGCCGGCAGCGGGATCGGGCAGGCGATCGCCAAGCGCTTCGCCCAGGACGGTGCCACGGTGATCGGCACCGACGTCAACCGGGAGGGGCTTGCCCAGCTCGACGGCGTGCAGAACGTGTTCACCACGCACGCCGACGTCTCGGACTGGGCTGAGGTCAAGGCGTCGGTCGACTTTGCCATTGAGAAGACCGGCCAGGTCGACGTGTACATCAACAACGCGGGTATCGCGATGGAAGAGGCGATCGTCGACACCGATGTGGATCGCTTCGCCCTGCTGCACCGGATTCACGTGCTGGGCACCCTGCATGGGATGAAGGCGGCGCTCGGTCCCATGCGCGAGCAAGGCTCGGGTCACATCCTCAATGTCATCTCCCGGGTCGCGGAGACCGACACGGTGAACATGTCGGCTTATGCCTCGGCCAAGGCGGCCATGTGGTCGATGACCCGGATCGGTGCGGCGGAGAACGCCGACCGCGGCATCGTGGTCAGCGCCCTCTTCCCAGGCATCTCACGCACCGCGATGACGGCCGCCGGCGGCATCGGTGACCCGTCCCAGCTCGGTGAGCCGGACCAGGAGTACGACACCTTCAAGATGCTGGCGACCCTCGACCCGGGCCAGAACGACGGTCAGGACAACGGCAAGGTCTGGTTCCATGGTCAGATCTATCCGATGTTCCAGGACGACAACGACCTCGGTCAGGTGACCGGCGGGCTCGCCGAGGGGCGCGCGAGCCAGTCCTGAGGATCTGGCCTGAGCAGTTCTGGGCTGGACGGCCCGATGCTTGATGGCCCGGTCTTGAATGGTTCAGCGCTGGAGGGCTGTTCGAGGAGACAGGCACCTCATCTGCGGGCCAGCAGGCCGCAGATCTGCACCTGGATGGTGGTCCCCACCGCCTGGGCGAAGGTCATCTGGCCCGCGGCGATCTGCGGATCGGTGTCGTAGACGGCCTGGACGGCTTGCGATGGCTGGCTACGGGGCCAGGCGGCGCTGGCCATCATGAGGGTCACGACGACCACCCAGTAGGCGTCGTCGTCGTCGAGTTCGGGTAGAACGCCCGTGATGATGCGCGCCAGTGAGGCAGCCGCGTCGGCTGTCGCGTGCTTGTGGTGCCGGGCGACGTCGGTGGAGATGTTCCGCTCCAGCACGCTCGCTTGGGCGCTGACGAGGTCGCATAGCACGGGACGTTCACCCATCGTCGTCGCGATGGCCTCGGCCAGGCGGTCGCCCCGCGTACGGGCATCGCCGTCGAGGTCGGCGACGCGGGGGCCGAGGGCGGTAATCCACTCCCGCAGTTCGGCGTCCAGCAGTTCGAGCAGGATGGCCTCGCGAGACTCGAAGTAGCGCAGCACATTCGACTTGGCCAGCCCCACCCGGCGGCTCAGTTCGTTGAGACTCACTGCTGCGACGGGGAGTTCGGTGAGCATGGCTGCCGTGGTGTGCAGGATCGCCTGGCGGCGCTGTTCTCGCTGCTCCTGGCTGCGGGCTCTCTGAAAATCCACCCTTCGATAGTACAGACCGCTTGTCTCTTGTTCAGAGACCGCTGGTGTGTTGATGGGTGGACGCGGTGGGTGCGGCGGCCGGAGTCGCGGCCGGTCGGATGGGTGGTCGCATGGCAAGGGTGTGACGGCTGGCCCGTGCGGCTGGTTGGTCAGGTGGCGAGGTAGTCGGTGAGGGCGGAGACTGCGTCCAGCTGCTCGGGTGTGAGGTCGACGTCGGCGGCCGCGGCGTTGGCGCGCATTTCGTCGGGGGTCTCGGCCCCCACGATCACCGACGCCACCGCCGGGCGGGACAGCAGCCAGGCCAGCGAGACCTGCTGCAGGCCCAGTCCCCACGCCCGGGCGAGCCGGTCCAACTCGCGGGCCACGGCGATCTCCTCCTCGGAGAACCCGGAGTCGCCGTAGCGTTTGCCGCCGGCGATCTCCCGGTCCAGGACCTTCAGGTCGGCGAGCAACCCGCCGTGCAGCGGGGCGTACGCAACGATGGACAGGCCGAACCGGGAGCAGGCGGGGGCGAGTTCCTTCTCGGCGCTGCGGTCCAGCAGGCTGTACATCACCTGCGCCGTCACGGGTGCGGAGACCAGGCGGCGGTCGTCGGCGATCCACAGCGCCTCGGTCATCTGCCAGGCCGGGTGATTCGACAGCGCCGCGTAGCGGATCTTCCCCTGCCGGATCAGGTCGTCGTAGACCGCGAGGGTCTGCTCCAAAGGGGTGTCCGGGTCCGGGAAGTGGCCGTAATAGACGTCGATGTGGTCGGTGCGCAGCCGGCGCAGGCTCTGCTCAACCTGCCCGATCACGTACCGGCGCGACAAGCCCGCGTCGGGGTCCCAGCGCCGCTCTCCCGACTTGGTCGCCAGCACCACCTCGTCGCGGCGGCCCTCCAGGGCCCGGCCGAGGATCTCCTCTGCCGACTCCCGCTCCGAGGCTGAGGGGTGCCCGGGCCGGTCGAAGACCGGGGTGTTGCCGTATACGTTCGCGGTGTCGAAGAAGTTCACCCCCGTTTCCAGCGCGGCACCGACGACGGAGTTGGCGTCCTGAGCGGTCGGGGCGACGCCGAAGGTGGCGCTGCCCAGGCAAATCTGGGAGACGCGGATCCCGGTCGGGCCGAGGATGGAGTACTTCATCGAGGCTTCCCTTCAGCGAGCATCACGCGAGGAGACGGTCGGCTGGCCGGCGCCGCCTCGCCAACTATAACCGATCGGTTAGAGTTGGGCAACGGCCGTGAGAGGATGGCGGAGATGCCCGAAGCCACGCAGACCCCCAGGTTGGACACCAAGAAACCGAGGACCCGTGCGCGCGGCCCGTACCGGACCGGGGTGCGGCGACGCGAGCAGCTGATCGAGGCGACCATGGAGGTCTTCGCCGAGCATGGCTACGCGGGCGGGTCGATCCGCGCGATCGCGGAGAAGGCCGGCGTGACCCATGCCACGCTGATCCAGCACTTCGGGAGCAAGGAGGGTCTGCTCACCGCGGTCCTGGAGGAGTGGGACCGGCGTACGGTCGCCGACGGGCTCGCTGACGTCAGCGGCCTGGACTACTTCAGTCGGCTCCCCGAGGTGATGGCCGCGCACCGCAACAACAGGGGCTTGCTCGAACTGTTCACTACCATCGCCGCGGAGGCATCCAGTCCCTCCCACCCCGCGCATGCTTTCATTCAGCAGCGGTACGCCAGGAACCTGTCCACGCTCGCCGGCCATCTGCGCGAGGCAATCGAGGCAGGCGCCGTCTCCCCGATGACGGACGAGCAGATCGTGACCGAGGTTAGGCTGCTCACCGCGGTCATGGACGGCATCGGACTGCAGTGGCTGCTCGACCCCTCGACCGATGTGGAGCGGGCGGTGACCGTCTGCGTCGACCGCGCTGTGGCCGCGTGGCGGACCCCGATGACCACCCGACCATATCCATGACACCCCATCGAGGCCGGCGTCACCCTCGTCTCGGTGACCGGGATCATCGACGAGACCCCTTCGGACACGCTCGTGCCCGGCGTCATGATCGCCGAGTTCTACTCCCAGAGCCTGGCCGCCGAGGTCACCGAGGGCCTGACCCAGAAGATCGTTACCGGCGGTAGGCCCGGTCGGGCGCCGCTGGACTACCTCAACGTCCGCAGCAACCGAGCAAGGCCGGGAGTACCGCACAGTCGAGGTCGACCTCGATGTCGGCGGGTGGCGTGCGGTCGTCCGAGATGGCGCGGGTATTCAACCCCTGCGACGTGGGCGGGGCTCAGGCCATTCGAAGAACCCGCGGGTTCGGGCTGAGGAGCCTCTTGCGCGTGCCGTACAGCTGAGGGTGACCGTAGTCGGCGAAGGCTAGGACGACCTGCTGCGGGCCGGCTTCGACGATGCAGACGGTGATCCAGTGGGACTCGTGCAGATGCTCCCAGCGCTCGGCCAGATAGCTGAGGCCATGCGCGTGCAGGTACTCCTCGGCGTCCTGGCGGCTTGTCGCCTCCCCGAGCGGAAACTCGAAGACGGTGCAGGGAACCCACTGGTCGCCCACGGGCATGAGACAGCCGATGAGTTCCCCGTCGTCTCGGCGCACGGGGGTCGAAGGTGCGGTCATTGGAATGCTCCCCGGTGAGGCGTTCGCGCTGGGGCCCGGTTCGGACCCAGGTCACCGCAGGCTCGCACACCCGGGGTCCCGTTGGCACCCGATAAATCGCGCGATCCATCCTGCTGTGGGCCGCAGCAGGAGCACCACGACCCGGTGCTCAGCGCCAGCCACAGGGCCGCGACAGCGGCACTCGGCGCAGCGGCCGCAGCCGGGGCACACCTGCTGGGAGGTAATCGCGGTACCTGGCAACCAGCGGGGCGGGGGTGGTTGGCTCGTGGCGTCCTCGAGGTGCGCTCGCGTGCTGGCGGCAACAGGTCCTGGCTAGGCACTCGCGGACGATCAGAGTCGGAAGGGGTTTCACGGGTGACCGAGGTAGTTGTCGTCATCGGGCCGGGATCGATCGGGCAAGCGATCGCACGCCGCGTAGCGCACGGCAAGCACGTGCTGTTGGCCGATGTCCGGGAGGTTCACGCGCAACGGGCGGCGGCTGTGCTTGCAGACGCCGGCTTCGAGGTCAGCACGGCCACCGTGGACGTCTCCTCCCGGGAGTCGGTCGCTGCGCTCGTGGCTGCTGCCACCTCGCTCGGTGACGTCCTCATGGTGATCGATGCCGCTGGTGTGTCGGCGAGCCAGGCAAGCATCGAGCAGGTGCTGCGCGTCGACCTGTACGGCACGGCGCTGGTGTTGGAGTTGTTCGGCGACGTCATCTCCGCCGGCGGGGCCGGGGTGATCATCTCCTCGCAGTCCGGGCATCGGTTGCCGGCGCTGTCCGCCGACCAGGACGCCGCCCTTGCCACCACCCCCACGGACGAGTTGCTGGATCTGCCTGTGCTGCAGCCCGAAAGGCTCTCGGACGGGTTGCACGCCTACCAGTTGTCCAAGCGCGCGAACGCGTTACGAGTGCAGGCCGAGGCGATCCACTGGTCGGAGCGTGGCGCGCGAGTGAATGCCATCAGTCCCGGCGTGATCATGACCCCGCTCGCGCGCGATGAACTCAACGGAAGCAACGGTCCGGGTTACCGGCGCATGATCGATCTCAGTCCCGCTCACCGGGCCGGAACCCCGGACGAGGTGGCAACCCTCGCAGAGCTCCTGCTGACTGAGCGAGGGGCGTTCATCACCGGCAGCGATTTCCTGATCGACGGCGGGAGCACGGCGTCCGCGAAGTGGGGTCCACTCGCCGGGTCCGCTCCTACTCCGGCTGCTTCACGTACGAGTTGATCACCGGATGTTGTGCCTCGAACGGGTCATCATGAACAGACCGATCGTGGCCAGGACCCCGTAGAGCGCCGGGCCGAGGAACACCAGGGGGAGCCCGAGTGCGGCAACGCCGAGTCCGCCGGTGAGTCCGCCGAGCGCGCTGGCGATGGCCACAGAGCTCATGAAGATTGCCGATGCCGTGGCGACGGCGGTCGGGAGGAGGCGTTGGGCGACGATGATGCCCAGCGCTGCGAAGACGGCCCACACGCCTCCCATCAGGATCTGCCCGGTGAACAATCCGACAGCACTGCCGGTGAATGCGAAGCAGAGGTTGGCCAGGATGCCCAGGCCCGCGCCGATGACCATGAGTGTCATGAGCCCGATACGCCTGGCGACGAGAACGGCGACGGGCATGAGAGCGAGTTCGACCAGCGGCTGGATGCCGATGATCGCGCCGCTGAGGAATGCTGATAGGCCGAGGTTCTGGTCCATGTAGATGGGCAGGTAGGCGTACTTGATGGGCTCTCCGGCGTAGACGAGCACGTACAGGCCGGTGAATGCGAGCAGTGGAAGCATCACCCGGAACCCCTGTCGGGCCACGACCTGCTCTCCGGCGGCGTCGTCTGGGAACGGCAGGTCGACAGGTGAGGTATCGCGGAGAAACCCGAGCGGCAGAATCTGCGCGAAGGATGCGAACCCGGTGAACAGCAGCAGGGTTCGAAAGCCGAAGGCGGCGGCGAGGAATGCCCCGAGGACGGGCCCGACCACCCACCCGGCGGTCAGGGCCATCCGCACGATTGAGGTCACGCCGTCGGCCACGTTCGTGTCGTGGGCCTGGAGGTTGTCGTGGATAGCGGCGAACAACTGGGATCCAGCGGCGCCGGCGAAGCCGAGGACCAGGGCGCTGATCACGAAGGGCATCCACACGTGAGTGGAGAAGGCGATCAACACCCACCCGACGAAGCCGATCACGGCACAGCCGCGGAACAGCCCCAGCCGGTTACCGGTGTGGTCCGAGCGGGCACCGATCAGGAACCCAGCGAGCGGGGCGGTGAGATTGGTGAGGTAGTACAGGCCGGCCACGGTCAGGGATGCACCCAGGTCCTGTACCAGGAACCGGGCGATCTGCGGGGCAGCGGCGGATGCCCCGAGCCCGGAGATGAACAGGGCGATCGTCGCGCCGCGATACAGCGGGTCGGTGAGGGTGACCCGCAGCGACGATGGCTTCGTTGCCGCGTCGGCGGGAGGCGTTGATCTCGACATCGACGTCACCCTTCACGTGGGAATGAAACCTGCCACCTTTCGGTGACCGGGCGCGCTGGGTACCGCCGTGCTGGTCAGCGTCTTACCGTGGTGCCGGGCCGCTCGACCAGCGGGGCGGCGCCATGATCGTCGCACAGCACAACCTTCGCGGTTCGTGCGCCGGATCCGAGCCTCAGCCGGCCTGGCCCGCCAGGAACAAGGCAAGTGCGGGCATCGTCTCGTTGACCGTGGACAGGTTCGCCAGCAGCACCAGCCCCAGAAAGCCCAACCCTGTCGCTAGAACAACCTCCGCCAGGACGAGATCGCGGAGGCGCCGGGCCGGCGCCTCAGCCCAGCGGATCCCGGTGACGATCCCGGCGAAGATCAGCCCGAGCCCGAGCAATGCGGAGCCCACCAGAACCGCGAGGTGGTAGTTGCGGAAGTCGTAGAGCAGCGCGGTCGTGGCAGGCGACCCAGCGCCGGAGACGATCTGCTCGTGCATCGTGGTCATCGCCGGCGTGGCTTGGCCGGCAGGGAGAAAACTGAGCACCGAGGATAGCGGGGCGATGCTGCCCTGCACGTTGGCGAGCACCACCAGCCCGGCCAGCCCATTCGCGACGGTCTCCACCAGCAGCGCGAGTGCGAGCATGACGCGTTGGCGGCGCACCCGAGTCCCGGCGCAGTAGGCGGTCCAGGTGCGAGCCTGCAGCACGACGAGTGCCGTGAGTGCGGCGATCGAGAGCACGGCCTTGGCCTCATGAAAGGTCTTCCAGAATGCGGTCGCCGATGTCAGATCGGGCGGGAGCTCGGACGATCCCGTGGCCACCCATACGTCGAATCCACGACTTACCATCTGCGGCAGAGCGGCGGCCGTCACTCCCGTGCCCCCCGCGTGCAGGAGACGCGCAACCGCCTCAGGTAGCACGACGGCTGCCGCCACGAGCGCTGCGGCTGCGGCGGCGAGCAGTACGTTTCGGCGCGTCCATCCGGTGGGCAGGGGGAGGGTCATCGGATGCAGGCTTCCGCGACGAAGCGCGTGGGTGCCGAGGCGGTCCCCGGGCGCAGGCCGACGGCGCTGAGATGGATCTCGAACGCTAGGACCGGCGTGACGGCGGCAGCTGCGACGGGGCCGTTGAGGGGCTCCCAGAGCTGAGCGAGGTGGCTGGTCAGCATGACGATTCCGCGATCACGCCCGGCGCGGCGAGGGCGCGGGAACGGTGCGTGAGTCCCAGAGCAGCCCCACCGAGTACACCGCCACCGCGGCTAGGGAGGTGGCATGTGTGAGGAGATGGAGGAGGCCAGCCGCGTGAGCGTGGACGCATGGAGGATGGATCATGGCGTCAGTCTCTTCACTAGGTGTACGGCGTATGCTAAGTGGGAAGCATATTAGGTGTACGGCGTAGACCTGTCAACATGTGCTGCTCGGGCATGGCTGCTCCGTGTGTCACCTCGTCTGATCCGCGCGTGCTCCACAGCGCGGACTTCGACCTTCGGCAAGCTGCCGGGGAGCGGCTGATTGCGGCGGCGGACTCGCCGGAACGCGACGTTGACTGCCATCCGGCTGCTGCACCTCTACCAGCAGACCCTTGCGTCGTCCCCGACACTGGCTGGGGCTGCCACTTGGGGCCCCAAGTCCGAGCACCCCCTCGCGCGGGCGTGTGACATCGCCTTCGGCAACCGGATCGACCAGCGCTCAGCCCTGCCCAGGTCGGGGTGCCGTTTCCAGGACCAGCAGGCCACCAGGGTGCCATCGACCAGGCATTGGCCACGGGTGGTGTCGAGGTCTTCTGCGGTGGGCACCCACGTGCGTAGGGCGGCTTCGATCAACGGTGTCATGGTGGTGATGGCTCGCGAGATCCTGGGTTGGGACACTCCGTACGACTCGGCGATCTCGGCCTGGACCCGAGCCTCTACCGTGCCGCACCCGATGAACACCGGGGGAAGATCAACAAGCCATCTACCAAGCGTTTTACGTCGACGAACACGCTCGCGTTTCCAGCGACGTCCTCACCGACATCTTCGATGACCTCCGCGGTGCCCAGCGAACCTGGGACGCGATTCGTGCCGGCCAGGCCGTCGCCTCACCTCAGAGCGAAGATGCCTCCGCGCCAACACAAACGCGCCCCGGCATAGCCAGGGCGCGTCATGAGGCGAACCGACCCTCACTGTCCGAACTTTCCGCATCGAAGACGATGCGGGTTCGAGTAGGAGGGTCATGGTGGACCTCCGTAGAGAGTTTGAGAACCCCTGCCCACACCTGAAGACCCTATCTTTGCGCAGGGTGCGCGGGTTCTACAAGCAGGACCGACGCTCGTCTCGTCCGTCTGTGGTGGACTCCAGGGGCCGGATACAGATGATCGCTCCTTGGAGTTCACCCCGTCCGAGGAGGTCGTGCCACACTACGCGCGGCGAATCCTCGAGGATGCGCTCACGGAGACGTCGGCCCCTCCCTAGTCGCCGAGCCGATGCAGCATCAGCTCGGGTGCCGAGCGCTCGATGCCATACGAGGCCTTTTGAAATTCCGATGGCGAGTCCCGCCGCTCGAATCCGCCGGCATGGATCGCTGTCCTCCCCCCACGCAAGCCGTGAGTCGTATAGGTACCCGCCGATTCTGCTCTGGATCGACAGGTTGAACGCAGCGGGGATAAGTAGAGCGCTATCCGGCGTGGTGTACTGCCTGCACCGTGCTACGGCGCGCGTGATCGGGCCTGTGTGTCGGTACCTCATTGGAACGCTGACTGCGGGGTACTTGTCAAGTGCTGCGTCTATCGCACCGAGGGTCCCTGGAGTGAGACACAATCCGAGTCGATATAGACGACTCGCGCCGTTACTGCCATCTCGGCTGCCATCTGACGAAGCCGGCCGAGGTTCTGCTCGTCGTGCCGGAGAACGGTGGAGGGTGCGAAATCTCCCACGATCCGTTCGACATCGGGTGTCGGGTGGTTCAGCACGACGATGGTCTGGACATCTTCGTCGATCGACGCCAGGCAGTTCTCGATCAGGGTATCGGAGGAGCAGACCACGATGACGGTGAGATTCATCGAGTCTCCCTTAGGATCCGTCGCGCATGCAATTCATTCGCGGCGTCCCAGTCGCCGAGCACGCCGCCCGTGTGCGACTGTGTCGGCGGCATCGATGAGCGTGTCAACGCATTCCCTGCCGCCCATGTCGCGAGCGTGCTGAGCGCCCCGAGTGACGGCCTGTGGTAAGGAGAGTCAGTGTCGGATTTAGGAAACCGCCATTCACGAGTGTCTAGGCCATCGCAGTGGTATGCCAACGGCACGAGCACCATGGGGACGAGCTGCAGCACGGTAGGCGAGAGGGTCAGTGTCTCTAGTTCGGCCAGCTGCTCGCTTGCGCTTCCGCGGAGTGCGTCCGCCAGGTCTGCATCGCCGAGCTCAGCCGCTGCCTCACGCGCTTCGGCCATGTCTACGGGTAGTACATCTCGCTTTGCTCCAGCAAGGACTGCGCGCCAGATTTGGAACGCATCGCCCGCCTTTGACGATGTGGGTCGATGGCGTACATTAACCATCCCGAGCGGGGGGCACCGGACACTCCCTGTGGTCCAGAGAGTGTCGGCTATGGTCCACTCGCCGCCCCAGTCGTATCGGTACCCGTCGGAGGTGGTTGCGTTGGCGAGCACAGATAAGCTTGCTGCGACGGCGCCGGGAAACGGCGTCTTCACCACATCCCACATCCCAGGACGGAAAAGCCGCATCGCAGGCTCACCGACAAGCCGGTTCGCACGGCCTGCCCACGGGCTGATGTCAGGCAGGACGCCTGCTGCTTCAGCACGGCGCAAGGGGCCCAAGAGTCCAACACGAACTGGTCGACATCATCGAGCGCCCAGTCAGGGTCGACCACTGCAACGACATCCGCCTCCCGCTCTCCGGCAAACGCGGTGATCATCGCCACCCCGAGGTTCTTGTTGGGATACGCCGCCACATCGTGCGAGAGGACGTCGATCCCGTTCGACACCAAGACCTGCCGCGCTTCGGATAAACGGTCGTGCCGGGCGTCGAACACCACCGAGATTACTCGCATGTCTAGCACGCTGATCGCATGCTCAATGGCCCGTGCGGTCTTGACAAGAACGGCTGGTTCCTCGTCGAACCAGCACGAACCCCAGACGAGAACGGGAGTTCTAGTCACGGCTAACCTCCATCCGAGTTGGCGAGAACGAGCTAGTAGATACATACGCTACTGAAGCATCCTGGGTTGGATCCGTTCTACCCTCAATCGACACTCGGCATGGCCGAGGCAACTGGAGGCGGCGTGAGTCTCCTGCCAGCCGTTGCAGCGTTGGCACACACGCCGCAAGAAGACTCGACGATGCCAGACATGAACATGTCGCGACGCGGCAGCGGTCGTCGCTGACCTCGGCACGATCCCCCCGGGAGATTAGCGTTCGGCATCCACCGTCGGACGGTCGCGGAGCATCTGACGCGGCGGAAGGTCCCGATCCGCCGCGGACGATTCGACCCTTCCCGCATTCACGAAGCAGCCGACCTCTACGACAGCGGGTTGACGCTGGTAGAGGTCGGCTTGAAGGTCGGTGCGGGGCCTCAGGCAGTTCGCCGTGCGCTGACCGAGCATGGCGTTCCGATTCGCGAGGGCGGTGGACGACGCAGCCGGATGGCCACTGCCTCCTGACCCGCGATGTTCCCTGGGCGAGGGCCTACGCGAGCACGAGCGGTTCACGCTCTTCGGCACGCGCCTCGCGCCGCTGGTCGCGACGGATCAACGCCTCACGGATACGCACACGGACGAGCAGCACGACGCTGACCGGCCCCATGAGGATGAACTTTAAGGCGTTCCAGCACCCCCACAGCACGACCAGGTGAAGCCAGCCGGGGCCGCCGTCGGCGACGAGGCTGGAGCAGATGGTTGCGACAAGGACGTACGGGGCGGCGACGAGCATCGCGGGGAGCCCCCACTTGAGACCGCGCCGCGTGCGGATGGCAGCGAGCAGCCGGTTACTCGGCATGTAGCGGTGGAGGAAGTCGCGGGTACGGACGCTGAGCGTCCAGATGAAGCGGAACATGGCAGCCCTCTCAACACACGTGTTTCTCCGTCGAGGAGGCAGAACGTGTATGAGCGCCCGAGGGCCGTCCCGGAGGACCCGCAATATGAGGAGAACCTGCCTCGTCTTCCACTCTACGCCGGGCTTGGCTCGCACGGAAGACCTGGCTGCTCTCTGCGCACCTCTCAGGCAGGAGCCCGAGAGGAACACGACCATGCCGAGCTTGAGTGAGATTGCAGGAGATGAGCGCACCGCGCGAATGGTGCTGTCGATGCTCGTTGAACCGGACGACGCAGTGACGGGTCACCTGCTCGCCACGGTCGGCGGCGTCGAAACTCTGCGGCTGGCTGAGTCCGACAGCCCTGTACCTGGCCTCGGCGACGTTGACGCCCGAGTCTGGCGCGGACGCTTCTCCACTCCGGGCATTGACTCACTTGACGAGCGTCTCCTCCAAGCACGACGATCCGGGCTCGGCGTCCTGATCCCCGGCGACGACGGGTGGCCCGGCTCGCTCAGCGATCTTGGTGAGCGGGCTCCCTACGTGCTGTGGACTCGCGGAGCCTCGTCGTTCCTCGCACGCCCGCTCGCCGACCTCGTGACCGTCACCGGCGCGCGAGCCGCAACCTCCTACGGCGAGCACGTTGCCGGGACGCTCGCCTCCGATCTGGCTGCCGCCGAGCGGATCGTCGTCGCAGGCGGTGCCTACGGCATTGAAGGCGCTGCCCATCGCGCGGCGCTCGCGATCGGTGGCGACACCATCGCAGTCCTGGCGAACGGAGTTGATCGCCCGTATCCAGCGGGCCACAGCGAACTGCTCGGTCGTGTCGCCGATGTCGGTCTTCTGGTCAGCGAAGTGGCACCAGGTGCAACACCGACCCGCCATCGGTTCCTGGCCCGTGCGCGGTTGATGGCAGCGCTATCCGCAGCAACTGTCGTGGTTGAGGCAGGCGCGCGGTCGGGATCGATGAAGGTCGCACACAACGCAAGTCAACTCGGCCGCGCAGTCGGCGCCGTCCCTGGCCCCGTCGCGAGCGCGACGAGTGTCGGCCCACACCACCTCGTACAGAGTGGTCTCGCGAGGCTGGTCACCGACGCAGGGGATGTCCAGTCCTTGGTCGCGCACAGAAACGATCCCGACGATACGAGCGCATTCGGTCGCCAAGCTGCACTGCGGCAGTCAACGGCCACGGATCGCTCTCGGCCCAGCTATCGAGACACAACCTGCTTGGCGACACCCGTGGTGTTGTAACGGAACCGTGCCATCTCGACGGTGACGTCGTACTGGCCGGCGATCTGGTCGACAGGGGTTCGTCGGCGCGCTGCGCTGAGAAGGAGTGGGCGCGGGAGAAGAAGCGTGCCCCCGAAGGCCGTAGCCTCCTCCTCCTCGTCCGGCTTGCAGGTTCGGAAGGGCATCCCGTTGAGTTCGCGGATTTCAGCGAGGTCGTGCTTCAACATGATGTGGGCCAGTTCGTGCGCGATATCGCTGTTCTGTCGACCTGGTGTCCGGAGAGGGCTTACGACAATGATCCGACGATCATCGATCTCGAAGGTGGCAGCGGAAAAGGCGAAGGCTTGCAGTCGCTCCAGCTCTTCGAGGTCGCGGATATCTACCAAGTCACCGGCGTTGACGACCGATACCTTTAGGTGTTTGGCGAGGTCGCGCGGGTCAAGGCGATCGTGCGAGGCAAGACCGAGTTCCTTCCGAACTCTCGCCGCCTCGCGCTCGGCTTCTGCCTTGAACCCGCGCCGTAGCGTCACAGTTCCCCGGCGGCAACGCGTGCCGCCAACTTGTCGTGCATGTCCCCCAAGAGCGAGTTGAGACGCTCGGGCACCCCGGGGCGAAGCATCGAAGCAGCCCGAAGGTGGCAAGCAACCACTTGGCGCCGAGCCGGTGCCTTGGCTAGCGCGTCATACATGCTGCGCAGCATCTCTGCGATCTTGGATGCAGCATCGGGCTCAAGGCGCGGATCGGAAGCAAGGTGCGCGATCGCTTCATCGATCGGCGCCATCTCCCGCAACGCCGTCGGCATGAAGAACTGCCCGGGCGAGACACCGAGCCAAGCGCACAAGAGCGTGAATGAGGTCAGGTCAGGCTGAGCACCCGCCTCGATGCGGGTGAAGGTGCTGAAGCTAACGCCAGCTTCGGCAGCGGCTTGACGAAGCGACAGCTTCCCACGGCGCTCGCGGAGCATCGCGCCAAGTTGCGTTACGTCGAGCCGTTCCACACCCGGTGAAGTGTCGGAGGTCCCTGTCATGCTGTCCTCGTTGCGTTAGCCACCTCGGCGCGTCTCCGTTCCATGAGCGTAAGCGTAGCGCGCTGACTCGTTGCTGACACGACATGGCGTGTCTCCTGCATGGCGCTGACGCTTTGCTGATACAGTCGCGACAGGCTCCAATCCGGGGCCAGGACACCGAGTGTGAGGTAGAGGGGGTGAGGAGTATGGCAAGCAAGCGAGGGCGCAGCGCGGTCACGGGTCGGTTCGTGAAGCAGTCCACGGTGAAGCGTCACCCGAAGACCACGACCAACGAGAGCACCGGCAAGCGCGGCAAGAAGTAGTACGCCCCTGCCATTCATGCTCGCCGAAGTGTCGGTGACATGGGGCAGGCTCAGAGAAGTCCAAGACAGTCACAACAAGATCGGAGGGCCCGATGGCTCACCTCAAGCAGCAGTTCAAGGATGCGCTGAGCTCCATCGAGCCCGGCGATGACAAGGCCAACGCGCCAGAGGCACACCGGCTGGTGCGGGATGCACTCGAAGCCGACACGAAGCTCGCCGAGTACGGAGTGGACCCGGTGCTGATCGGCTCGTACAAGAGGAACGTGTCGATCAAGCGAGTCAAAGACGTTGACGTGTTCGTGCGGCTCCCGGACCTACCGAGCGACGTCACGTCGAAAGACATCCTCGATCGATTCTTCACCGTCCTGCATGCGGAGTTCGGGAGTGATGACGATGGTCACCGGCGAACCAAGCGCCAGGATCGCAGTCTGCAGGTGTCGTTCCCCGAGTACGACCTGTATGTCGACGCGGTGCCTGCCCGCCCTTACTGGGATGGTGAGACGTGGGAGATCCCTCAGAAGGGCGATGAGGACGAGTGGGTGCGTACCAATCCGGAGAAGCTCACGTCGCTGTCGAGTGAAATGAACGCCTCGCATGACGGCTACTACGTTCCCACGGTGAAGCTGCTCCGTCAGACCCGACGCTCGATACTCGGCGCCGGCAAGAAGCCTGGCGGGTTCTTCATCGAAGTCGCGACGTACCAAGCCTTCGCCTCCGGCTTGGTCTCGGGCAACGATCACGCAGAGTATTACGCCTCTGCGCTCGAAGAGGTCAGCAAGATCGTCAACGACTACGTTACCTTCGGCATCGGAGTGAACGACCCCACCCTGCCGGGGCACACCATCAGCATTCGTGCAACAGATGATGAGCTGGATGCAGCGAAGGCACGTTTCGCTGACGCTGCGGAAGCCGCACGCGAAGCGCTCGACGAGGAGGACGAGGGTAAAGCCGCGCTGGCGTTCCAGGGACTGCTGGGCAAGAACGGGGACGACGAGACGGTGTTTCCGATGCCGCCGGGATTCAATGAGGACGGGTCGAAGCGCGCGTCCGCCATCTCGGCTGGCGCACGGACCGTCCCGGCGGGCACGAGGACCTTCGGGTGACCCTCACCGAGTACGACGACTACGTCGCATACTCACGACAGCACTTCGAGGAAGGGCTGATCCGAGCGGGCTTCACGGAGGATGACAACGGCTGGCGAGGGACCATCGTTCACCCCGGAGGCGCCACCGAGGTTCTCATGGAGTTGCATGCCCGCTATCCCTTTCAGCCACCCCGCGTGGTTCCGCTCGACTCAGAAGCGGTCGCGTGGTCCTGGCACCGGGAACTGGACGGATCGCTGTGCTTGGTCGCCGAAGACGATCACGAAGGACTGTGGTGGACCGAGGCGCCCGCGTTCCTCGAACACGTCGCCGCCTGGTTCGAGCAGGCGGCAGCAGGATGGCCAGACGACCGGCCTGACCTCGACCTCGACCGCTACTTCGAGCCCTCAGGGGATGAGCGACTCTATCTCTACGATGACCTGACCCGATATCCCAGCGGATTCGTTCGGTTCCGCCCGGCAGCGAACAACCTCATGCGGATTGCTGGCGGCACCAAGCCAGCGAAGTCCTCGAAGCACAGCAAGGATCGCTTCGGATACGTTGCCAACCTCGGCGATGTAAACGTGCCCCCAAGATCATGGGACGACATCTCCGCTCGTATCAACCCCAGCGTCGACCTAGACCGCAGAATTCGCAACCACACGATTGAGATCGTGGTGCTGATATACAGACGTGGCTCTCACGACGGCGCAATCACACTCGAAGTGTGGCCTACCGTGGATGGCGGCATCGCGGTCAGACGCCTGAGCTCAGGTGCCGACACCGATGCCGCCAAGGCCGCGCGCTCAGGTCTGCTCGCTCCCGAGCTCCGCGGACGTCGAGTCGCAGTTGTGGGCGTCGGAGCCCTCGGCTCGTTTGTCGCGGACATGCTCGTGCGCTCCGGTGTTCAAAATCTCACCCTGCTCGATGGTGACGTAGTTATGCCAGGGAATCTTGTCCGTCACCTTGTCGGCCCTGAAGCTGTGGGACGGTCAAAGGTTGCGGCGGTCAAGCAGCATCTGGTTGACCGCAATGGGGTTGCAGCTGCCAACGTCACGGTGGTCGATCACGCACTCACCTCGGGTGACGAAGCTGTCGAGCTTCTGAGCGACCACGATCTCGTGGTGGACGCGACCGCCGATTTCGCCACCACTGCGCTCCTCCATGTCACTGCACGGGCGTTGTCCAGGCGAATCATCTCATCGGCGATCCAGAATGGCGGCACGAGCTACCGAATCGATGTGCTGCCACCGCTCGACGGCGCCGAACCGCTGCCACCCTCGTCCGTCGTTGTCGACCAGCCTGAGTCTGAACTGTTCGAAGCCGGCTGTGGCAGTCCCATCTCTCCGACGCCCCCTTACGCGGTGATTGAGGCGGCCGCAGCGACCGTGCGTCACACCGTCGACCTACTCGTCGGTCGCCCTCTCCACCCAGCGGGGGAAACGCGAGACCTGTCGATCGGCGCAGTGAGGAGTCACGAATGACTCGTCCGCCATCGCATATCGATCTCCGAGTCGATGCCTATGAGAGCATCGCCTTCGAGACAGCGAACCGCCTTCCTCTGGAGACTGGTGGCATCCTCCTCGGCTATCAGGAGAACGGCACCATTGTGGCAACTCACGCCTTGGTTGTTGAAGGGCAAAGGGCGACGACGAACAGGTACGTTCGCGACGACATTCGCGCGGACGAGCTCTTGCAGGAGTTTCTGGAGCAACGAGCTGACGACGATCCGATCGGCTACGTCGGTGAGTGGCACAGCCACCCAGCCCCATCCGGACCGAGCACCGTAGATCACGCAGCGATGCGTGCGACCGCCAAGGTCAGTTCCACTCCGATCGCGCTGCTCGTCTTTGCGCCTGGCCCAACCGGTGCGTTCTTCGGCCTCATCGCCCAACGCAAACGGTTCGGGAGGACCACAATGAAGGAAGCAGTCGTCTCTTTCCCTCCTTCGAGATTCCCTCCCCTCGGTCCTTTACCGGATGGTGCCGTTCGCGGCGACGGCCCAGTATTCATCTCGTACCGCCAATCAGACGGCACCGCGCAAGCCGACGCTCTTGAGGATTTGCTCAGGGCTGCCGGGCTTGTCGTGTGGAGAGATCACACGGACCTTCGACCCGGCACGACCACCGACCGCCTCGAACAGGCGCTCACCCGAGGTCTCTCGGCAGGCGTGCTCGTCATCACCCCCGACATCGCACACAGCGACATCGTCCGTGAACGCGAACTGCCACGTCTGCTCCAGCTCGATGCCGATCCCAACTTCAGCCTGTGCATCGCGAACACGGTTACACGGGCAGGCGATGAATTGAGGTGTGACTACGACGCCCCGGATCGGCTCCTGCGACTCGCGCCTGCACGAACCCTGGCCGACAAGAAGCAAGCGAACATGCGTCAGCCGTCGGGCGAAGTCGAGATCGTGCGCGACCTCCTCATGCACCGCATCGAGCAACGAAAGCCGAGAATTCGCGCAGAAGGACGTGATTTCACGATTCGCGTGCAAAGCCGCCCTACATCATCTGCCCTTGACGCCGACGAGGAGGACCTTCACATCCGACTCAAACCGTCGGACGACGGGCGGCTTCCTTCCCGTGCAGGGCTGGAGCTGTTCCAGAAGACGCTCCCGCTGACCAGCGATGCCGTGTACGCGGCCGGAGCAAAGAGCGTACGTGTATCGGGCGGAGCCCACTTGGCAGTCGGCCTCACGGTTGGCGCGGCGCTGCCCGAAACGAAGATCGGCAAAGTGATCGTGATCGATCTGGAGGACAATGCCTGGACGTCGGCCGCGCCCGACGATGACCCACATAACACCGAACTGACAATCGAGCCCGCGCAACCCGAACCAGATCGGACGGCAGAACTCCAACATCGCGTGGCGATCTTCGTGACTTTGACGCCGCATGCAGATCGGACCGCTTTCGAACAGCTTGTGAACGACTCAGCCAATGGATTCGACGCAGCCGAGATCATCTCACTTGGGAGTACAGAACGAATCGACCCGCGAGAAGCAGCTCGTCTCAGCGCAGCCATCGCGCAGCAAGTCAAGAAGCTCTCCGCGAGTCAGGGACGGGCCGAGGTACACCTCGCCTTCCACGGCCCATTCGCGATGGCTGTTCTCGTCGGGCGCCATCTCAACACTCTGCGAACCATCGTGTATGAGTGGGAGGCCAATTCAAGCGATGGTGCACGTTACCAGCCAGTCGTCACCCTTGAACCCGGCGTAGCGAACGGGCCGATCACAGAAGTAACAGCGAGTCCCTGAGCCGACTCCCTGAGCCAACACTTTTAACAGCCGGTACCGGTCCAACCACGAGGGGCTGGTGGAGAGTCACAGTGTCGGACCCACCCGGCCCGACGTTTGACGGGCGAGCGCCAGCGCGGTCTGCGCAACCTGTCGGACGCTGTCAAGTGCTGCTCCTGCTCTGGCTGCGTCGATCTTCTGTGCCTCGGACACGGGCGGTGCTCCGAGCGGGGTGTCGCCGGTGATGCGGTAGCGGTCTCGGTAGGCGGCGACTACTCGTGCGGCTTTCCGCCAGGTCGCGGCGCGGCTGGGGCCTCGGGGCAGTGTGCCGAGCGCTCTCGACCATGGTGCGTTGTCCGTGAGGGCGCCGTCGAGGACGGCGTCGGCGCGGGCTTCGATGAGTGCTTCTCGCTCGTCGAGCGCGGCCCGCATCTCGCTATCGTGCACGCCGTCTGCGTGTGGGATGAGTCCGGCGATGAGGCGCGGTGCTTTGCGGGCTCGGCCCGATCCAGCGGGTCGTGAGGTTGCTCGGGCGACTCGGTAATGGAGGACGGCGGCGATGTCGTCGGCGTCTCCGAACCCACGCGACTGGACCAGGCGTGGGAGCAGGGTATCGATGTCGTGGTGGTTGGCTTCGGCGCGGCGGAGTTCTGCGGTAAGTGGGCCGAAGGCTTCGGACTCGACCGCGGCTTGGGCTTGCTCGGCGGTGAGGCCGGATGCGCGGACGAGGGATGCCCAACGGTCGTGCTGCGCGGCGGCCGCGATGGTCTCGTACTCGGCGGCGAGCTGCGCGATCGAGCCCCACTGTTCCTGTTCGGCGGTGATCGTCTCGCGCGCGGACAGTTCCGCTCCGACGTGCTGGAGCACTCCAGTCAGGACGCTGCGGCTGCTCGCGTTCGGGTCGTCGCCGGGGTGCGGCTGCTGGTGATCGTCGGAACGGTCAAGGATCACGTAGGCATTGTTCGCGGCACGGCCTCGGGTCATGGAGACGTAAAAGTTCTCCCTCGTCGCGGTCGGCTCGACCAGAACATGGGCGGTGTCGGTCGTGACGCCTTGGGCTCGGTGCGCGGTGACGGCGTATCCGAGATCGACATGCTCGGCGACGTACGCGGCGGGCAGCACGATCGCGCCGCCGTAGGAGCGGCCTGGTCTGCGGATGGTGAGGCTTCCGTCGCCTCGAACGTCAGTGATGGTCCAGATGTCGCCGTTGCGCACCCAGTCGTTGCCGTTGCTGGCCGTGATCTTCCGGTCGTTGTGGCGGGTGATGACGGTGTCCCCGACACCCGCATGGCTACCGTCGTGCAGCTCGACCTCTTGATCCTGGGTGAGGGTCTCGTCGATGAGGAGGTCAGCGCGGGCGCGCTCGTTGAGCGCGGTCACTTGTTCTCGGGTTTCGGCGATCAGGACGGTGATGTGTCCGGCGTCTCGGTCGGCCCGCCAGGCGGTGTAGGCGGCGTCGGTCATGGTCTCGGTGTCGCCGTCCTGGATGCGGCCGTGGGCGAGGTAGTTGTCGATCACGGAGGTGTGGCCGTGGCGCAGGTCGAGGGAGGCGAGCTTCTCCCACGGCTGGTGGAAGCGGTGGACGTCGATGAGTTCGACGGTGTCGGTGCGGTCACGGGCAAGCATGGAGAACGCGCCCCCGGCATCGACCGATTGAAGCTGGGCGTAGTCACCGACGAGCAGCACCTTCGCGCCCGCCTGCTGGGCAAGGCCGGTGATTCGGTCCAGCGAGAGGGTGCCGGCGAGGGAGGCTTCGTCGACGATGACCAACTGCCCAGGCAGGAATGTGTGTCCGTTGGTGAGGTGGTTCTGCCACCACATCGCGGTGTTCTCAGTCTCGATCCCGAGATCGTCAGCGAGGACCTGCGCGGCCACCGCCGACGGGGCGAGCCCGACCACGGAGCCTCTGCCGTGCTCGGCCTCCCAGGCTCGGCGGAGCGCGTTCATGGCGGTGGTCTTGCCCGCCCCGGCGGGGCCGACGAGCACATCGAGCATCCGCCCCGACACCGCGATCCGCGTCAACGCCTCGGCCTGATCCTCACCCAGTACCAGCCCGTCCGCGTCTGGGTTGCGGGCAATCTTCTCGACGGTCGCGAGGGTGACGGTCAGGCCAGTGAGGTCACGGGAGCGGTCGAGCAGCCGGTCCTCCGCAGCGAGTGCCCCTCGGAGGTGAAGACCGCTGAGTTGACCGGACGGAACACCGACATGCCGTGGTCGCGCCGGAACACCAGGGGCGAGAGCGAGAGCTCGGGAGGGATGAGCCGGAGGGATGCGAGCTGGGCGGCGTCGGTGACCATCGCGATCACCGCTTCACGATCGTTCATGGTGGCGAAGCGCCACCCCATCGTCTGCCTCGTCGCTTCGGCCATGAGGTTCCACCTGCGCCAGGTCGAACGCTTCTCACCAACCGTCTCGACGACCGTGCTGCCGATGTCGCGGACCACGTCGAGCGGAATGTCATCGGCCCGCAACAGCAACGGCCGGTCGTTGTCGGTCACATCCATCGCCCAACGAGTCGCCTCGCGGCCGAGGATCGCGGTGGCTCGAGTACGCCACTCCTCAGTCGCTCAGTCGGCTTGGTAGTCGCTATCGCTAGAGGGCACGACCGGTGCACCTATGGCGTGTACCCCGTCTGCGCATCCGCGCTGCCGGGCCGCCGCTCGCCAAGGAGACCTACCGTGTTCGATCTGCTCACCGCTACCGTTCTGCCCGTCGTCGGCCTGGTGCCGATGGACATCAACATCGACCCCAACACCCAATGGGTTGCCGGGGATCAACCAGCTGCGCACGATCGTCGGCGCGGTGATGACCATCGGCCTGATCCCCTCCGTCCTCGCGCTGATCGTTTCCGCGATCGTGTGGGGCTTCGGCGCGAACTCCAGCAACCCGCACCTGGCGTCGCGGGGGAAGATCGGCGTCCTCGTCTCCTGCGGCGCGGCGGTGATCTGCGGCGCGTCGGTGTCACTCTTCAACTTCTTCTGGAACGTCGGCCAGCAAGTCTGACCCGGCGTCGTCAAGAAGGGCTTGGTGGTTCGTGATGAGCGTGTGCGACATCCCGGTAATCTCCTCGGTCTGCGATGCCGTCGGCGAAGGGGCCGCCACACTGGTCGCGGCCCCGTTCGACTGGCTCGCCCAAGCCATGGGAGCCGCCGCGGGCTGGCTGTTCGAGGCGGTCTGGTCGGTGTTCGACACCACCACCCTCGTCGATGTCACCCGGCCCGGCTACGTCAGCGTCTACAACCTGCTGTTCGGCGTCGCGGTGTTCGTGATGCTGATCTTCTTCTGCCTCCAACTCATCACCGGCCTCATCCGACGCGACCCCACCGCCCTTACCCGCGCAGCCCTCGGCCTCGCCAAGTCCGTCCTCGGGTCGTTCGTCGTCATCACCCTGACAGCCCTTCTTCTGGAGGTCGTCGACCAGCTGTGCATCGGGATCGTCCAAGCCGCAGGCGAGACCACCGACTCGATGGGCGACAAGATCGCCCTCCTCGCCACCGGCCTGGTCGGGATCAACATTGCCGCCCCCGGAGTCGGGGCGATCATCACGATCTTCATGGCCGGCCTCGCGATCACCGCCGCCGCCATCGTCTGGCTCTCCCTCCTCGTACGCAAGCCCTGCTGCTGGTCGCGATCGTGTTCGCCCCACTCGCCTTCAGTGGCGCGTCGTGGGACGCCTCGCGGGGGTGGATCGGGAAGTGGGCGATGTTCGTCGTCGCGCTGATCTGCTCCAAGCTCGTGCTCGTCGTGATGTTCCTGGTCGCGATCACCCGGCACCCATCGACGCCGACCTGGCCTCGATCAGCGACCTCATCGCCGGGATCGTCCTGATGGCGATGGCCGCGTTCGCCCCGTACCTGACCTACAAGTTCATCGCGTTCGTCGGCTTCGACATGTACCACGCCATCGGCTCCGAACAAGACGCCAAATACGCCCTCAACCGGCCCATCCCCGTCCCCGGACGAGGCGCAGGCGGCGGAGCCGAGCCGAAGAAGGTACTCGACGGCGCAGGCGGCACCGGCAGTTCCAGTAGTGGTGGCGCTGGCCGTGGAGGTGGAGGCGGTACGCCGCCCGCGCCCAAGCCCGCAGCATCAGCAGGCAGCGGTGCCAGTGCATCAGGTGGAAGTGCCGCTGCGTCCGGTGGCGGTGCAGCCGCAGGCGGTGGTGCCGCTGCTGCTGGACCCGCTGCTGCCGTGGTCGTCGGCGCTCAGGTCGCCAAGGGAGTCGCCACTGCCGGGCCGAAAGCCGGAACCGCGCTCGGTGCCCAAGGCGAGCACGCCGCGGATGCCGCCGCCCAGACCCCACCGCCACCGCCTGCCGCTCAGCCCCCGGCTGCGCCCACTCAGGTAGCGCCGCTGTCGTCAAGTCCGGCACCGCCCGCGCCGAGGAGCGATCCCGCGCCCCCGCCGAAGCCCACGCCGCCTGCGCCACGCGCGCCAAAGGAGTAGACCCGTGACCTCGAATCAGAACCCGCGTAGCGCGGGCGATCTCGTGCCGGTGAAGTTCTCCCGCCTCACCCGCCGAGGCATCCTCCTCGGCCTCTCCCTAACACAGCCATCACCCTCGCCATCGGCGGAGCCACGCTGATCGGCGCGTTCTACGCCGTAGGCGGGATGCTCCTCGCCTACACCGCACCCGTCTGGGTACTCTCCGCTGCGCTGACCTGGATACCCATCGCAGGCCGACCCATCGTAGAGTGGCTGCCGGTGACGTGCTGGTGGCTGTGGCGCACCACCGGCGGGCAGTTGCTCTACCAGCGCAGAATCGTTGTCCCCCGTCCTGTCGGGACCCTCGCGCTGCCCGGCGACATGGCCAGGCTGCGGGAGTTCGAGGACCCCGACACCGGGGTCGGGATGATCCACGACCCCCACGCCGCGACCCTGACCGTGGTCTGTGAGGTCAGCCATCCCGCAATCGTGCTCCTCGACCCCGGCGAACAGGAACGTCGCGTCACCTCCTGGGGTCGCGTGCTCGCGACCGTCTGCCGCTCCGGCCGCGTCGCCACCCTGCAGGTGTTGGAGCGCACCCTGCCGGACTCCGGCACCGGGCTTGCCGAGTGGTGGGCAGCCCACGGCACCCCCGACGGGTCATGGGCCGCTGATACCTACGCCGAGTTGATCGAACGCGCCGGACCCGCCGGTGAACGCCACGCCACCACGCTGTCTCTCTCCTTGGATATGAAGGCGGCGGCCAGGCAGATCAGAACCGCGGGCGGCGGCATCCGGGGCGCGGCGAACGTGCTGCGTCAGGAGATGAACACGCTGGTCGCCGCGCTCCGCTCCGCCGACCTCGCACCGTCGGGCTGGCTCACGCCAGGACAGATCGCGGTCATGCTGCGCTCGGCCTACGACCCCGCCATCGCCGCCACCCTGGAACGCCATGGCCAGCTCGGTCAGTCGCTCGCTACCGCGGGTCCGGTCGCGGTCACCGAAACCTGGGGACGGTTGCGCACCGACTCCGCGCACCACGCGGTGCTGTGGGTCAGTGAGTGGCCACGCTCGCTCGTGTATCCGGGGTTCTTGTCGCCGGTGCTGCTGTCCACCGGTATTCAGCGGTCGTTTTCGCTGATCTGCACCCCGATGCGCTCCGACCGAGCCGCCCGCGACATCCGCAAGAAGAAAGTCGAACACATCTCCGACCAAGCCCAACGAGCGAAGATCGGCCAGATCGAAGACGCCTCCCAAACCGCCGAATACCACGACGTGCTCCAACAAGAAGCCGACCTCACCGCCGGCCACGGCATCCTCCGCTACACCGGCCTCATCGCCATCTCCGCACCCACCGTGGAGGAACTCGACGCCGCCGTCGCCGCAATCGAGCAAGCCGCGATTCAGGCCTCGTGTGAGACCCGTCTCCTCGTCGGCCAGCAAGCCGCCGCGTTCACTGCCGCAGCGCTGCCGCTGTGCCGTCGGGTGTGATCTTGCCGCCGCTGGGCACGATCATCTGGACCGACGCGCCGCGACCGGTGAGGCGATGAGCGAAACTGGAGGTGTGAGCGAGATCAACTTTGCGAGGTACCGGGCCTATGTAGACGCGCGGGTCGAGGCGAACAATGCCATGATCGCGCTCCTTGCGGGCTCTCGACTGGCAGCGCACAATCTCCAGCTGCACAGCGGTTCTCCTCATCAGCTTCCCGGATTGTTTCCGGCGGTAAAGGATATCGACCGGTTTAACCTCCTACCGGACCGTGCGTCGCAACTCCTCCTCGACGCCGATGCTCATCTGGCGGCAGTGGCGATTCCGTACGCGCTGGCTGTCTATGAGGCCTTCGTCAAAGACGCAATCACCATGCTGGAGGACGCAGGCCACACGGTGTCGCAGGCGTGGGGGGCTTTGAACGCTGGACGCATGCACAAGACGTTCTTCGATGCCGCAGGTGTCGACGAGCCAGCTGACGTCGTCCCACTCTTCCACGTGCTTCGTTGCGTTCGGAACGCTCAGATTCATCATGCGGGCCAAGTGACAGCGGAAGTGACAGATGTTCTGGGCTCACTGACCGAGGCGCAACGCGAGAGATGGGAACAACTGACGATGGGGCCGCTCAGTTCGATGATGACCGAGGGGAAGCTGCACTTCACGATCGGCCATCTGATCGCAGCTTTCGCCGTCACCAAGGAGGCCGCGCGGCGCATCAACGAGGTTCTCGGGCAGAAGCTCAGCAGAGAAACCTGGGCCGGGATCGCCGTCGCCGACTTTGCCGAATCTGCTGAGCACCCTCGCAACAGCAGGCAGTGGAAGCGGGGACTCTTGGGATTCGCACGTTTCTATTACCTCGGCGGGCTGAACCTGAGCGCAGAAGAACTCGAACTAGCCGCCAGACAGTCCGGGCACTGGACCGCAGCGTCGTGGTGAAAAGAACACGGGGGCTCTATACCCATTGAGCTACATCCGGCTTCGCCGGAGCCAGGAGTCGAACCTGGGTCTCCACTGTTTTTGTGCGAACTGAGGTTCCGATCCTCTAGCCCATCAATGGCGCCCGCTCTGTGATGAGTACTCTACCACGGTCTTGGGCGCGCACCTTCGAGTCACACGACTCAGGAGGCCGACCATGCCCACGTTCTTCGATTCCACCGACGCCGCTGAGGTGTCTGAGGCTTTGCGGGGTCTCGCGCACGCGAGCCGCACGTTCGATCAGCCCGTACAGATGTACGGGTGATCGGTTACCTTTCTTCGGGGATGCGGTCGCTGCACCAGGTGCTGGAACAGCTCGCTGACATTCACGAGCGGAAGGCCGCGCACGCTTTCCACGACGACGGAAACCACGCAGGCTTCGTGGCGGCGGGACGGATCGCCTGGCATCCTGAGCCCGCCTCAGGGCGTAGTCGCCGGAGATCATCACCCGGTCGTTCGTGCCCTCGCCGGTTTCGTCGTAGACGTACCCGTTCTTAAGTGCCGCCTGCGTGGTCTCCTGGCCGTAGTCCCACTGCGCGAGGTACTCCACCGCATCGACATGCCCCAGCTCGCCGAGGATGCGCAGCGGACGGTCGGCCTCGTCTCCTTGGAGGAACACCACGTTGATCCACCGCGACGGCACCGCCTCTTCGACAGCCGGAGTGCAGGATGCCCATGTGGCAGCGGAGGAGCTGCGCCGGTCGGCTCGTCTGGTCGATCAGGCCTACGACCGGCTCGCTGAAGTCGTCAACCCGCACCTGGGGTACGTCTCACTGCTGCGCCGCCACCCCCAACCCGACGCGAGCGCCGAACCGATTGACGAGTCGTCGCCGACACGGGACGGGCCGGAACTGCTGGTCTCGTACTCCTCGCCGGGTGCACCCAAGCGTCATGACGTGCCGCAGCCGAAGCAGTCGAGGTCGTGGTTCGAGCCCGCCAAGATCACCGCGATCCGCGAATCACGAGGCTGAGACTGTGAACCAGGATCGCGAGCGGCTGCATACGGCCGTGCTGGTCGCGCCGTCGAGGGAACGCCGCAAGCTCCGCACACAGCGCCGCCGCGCCGAAGCCCGACTCCACGCCGAGCAACGCAAGACCGAACTCGCCGCCGCGAAAGCACAGGCCGAGGCTGAGCGGGCGGAGCGACGCGCCACGATCTACCTGCCCAAGAGCGGCGAGCCGGGAGCGGCACAGCTCCGAACGCCGGGACGGTTCCGGCTCCCACGGCACCAGTACACCTCCGCCACGCTGGCGGGGGCGTACCCGTTCGTCGCCGAAGGAGGCCTCGGTGCCGATGGGGTGTTCGTCGGCCAAGACCTGTACTCCGGCGGCTCGTTCGTCTACGACCCGTGGGTGCTGTACGCGCGCGGCATCATCACCGCTCCGAACGTTGTGTTGGCCGGGATCGTCGGCTCCGGCAAGTCGAGTCTTGCGAAGTCTCTCTACACACGGTCGTTGCCGTTCGGCCGCAGGGTCTACGTCCCCGGCGATCCGAAGGGCGAGCACACCGCCGTCGCCAACGCTGTCGGCGGCAGAGCTATCGTCCTTGGTCACGGACTCAATACGCGGCTGAACCCGCTCGACGAGGGCCACCGCCCGTCCGGGCTGTCGGACGAGCAGTGGGCCTCCACCGTCGCCGCCCGCAGGCGCGACCTGGTCGGCGCACTCGCGGAGACCGTTCTCGCGCGCGGGCTGTCGCCGTTGGAGCACACCGCGATCGACCTGGCGTTGACGCAGACGGTGCGGGAGAACGAGGTGCCGATCCTCCCGATGATCGTCGATCGCATCCTGGCTCTCAGCACCGACCCCGACGGCCGCCTCGCCGAAGACGGACGCCGCGGCGGACACGCTCTGCGCCGACTCGTGGCCGGTGACCTCGCCGGGTTGTTCGACGGTCCCTCCACCGTGACCTTCGATCCCAGTCTGCCGATGATCTCCCTCGACCTGTCGCGGGTGACGGAGAACTCGACGCTGATTTCGGTGTTGATGACGTGCTCGTCAGCGTGGATGGAGTCCGCTTTGCTTGATCCGAATGGTGGGCAGCGGTGGGTGATCTATGACGAGGCCTGGCGGCTCATGTCCCACCCCGCGCTGCTGCGTCGGATGGATGCGCACTGGCGGCTCGCCCGGCACTACGGGATCGCGAACATGCTGATCTTCCACAAGCTCACCGACCTCGACAACGTCGGCGACCAAGGCTCCGCCATGCGCTCCCTCGCCAACAGCCTGTTGGCGAACGCAGAGACACGGATCGTGTACCGGCAGGAACCCGACCAGCTCGGACCCGCCGCCTCCGCGCTCGGCCTGACCGGCACCGAGCAGCAACTCCTCCCGAACCTGGGCGTCGGCCAAGGGCTCTGGCGGATCAAGGCCAGGAGCTTCGTCACCAGCACCAACTCCACCCCGCCGAACTCGCCCTGTTCGATACGAGCTCTCGCGCGGCTGGGGGTCACCGATGAACCTCTCACGCCCACACACCACTCCCGCGATCACGTGCCCGAGGTGCCCGTCGATCTGCCCAACGTGGTCGTCACCGTCGCCGCGGACGGCACCCTAACCGCAGCCGTCGATGGCATCGTCCATCCGCAACCTGCTGCGGGTGCGTGGACTCGGGCGACGTTCGGGCCGTTGATGGACGAGATCACGAAGGACCGCACTGTCTCGGTGCGGGTCGAGGTCCGCGAGTGCGACGGTGGCGTGTTCACCGACATCATCCACGCCCGCAAACCAACCCCACCCGCACGAGCAGCCGAGCAGGCACCGGTGCCGGGCACGCGGCGAGGTCGCCGCGCCGCCAGCCCGCGTCCCCTGTGGCTCATGGAGGTGGAGGGTGAGGGTTTCGTGCCTGGTGAGGATGTTGCCGTAGCGGTCATCGTGAGCCACACTGACGCCGCCCACACTGGGATGGCCCGGGCGCTGGTCGATCTCGACGACCTCCCGCCCGGCTCGACGGGCGAGGCGATCCTGTTCGGGCGCATATCGGGCACGACGGCGATTCGGCGGTTCCAATGAGCCAGACACAACGCGGCGGGGGTATGGGCGACGAACTCACCAACGCCGCCCTCATCGCCCTGATCGGAGCCTTCGGCCTCGCCCTTGCTCTGCGCGGCGCCGGATCGGTCGCCGCGTTCCTCTCCGGCACACCCCAACCAGCGGCAGGACCGGCATCGGGGCTCGGGGTGCTGTTCAACCCCACCGACCCCGCCGGGGTACTCGACGCGGAAGGTCTCAGCCCGGTCGTCTACTGGATCGTCACGACCCTGCTGCTCGCGGCGCTCGTCGTCGGGGTCGCGTGGGTGTGGATGCTGCTGCGTCGCCACAACCGGAAGACCGAGACCGACCCGCATCGCCTCGCCGGGATCTCGACTGCGCACGAGGTGAAGACAACGGCATCGGCGAAAGCACTCCTGCATCGTGCCGGAACGCTGCGACCGTCACTGGAGACGCCGACACCTGCGGATGTCGGCTACCTCCTCGGGGCCAGTCGTGGCACGGGGGTGTGGGCGTCGGTGGAGGACTCGATCCTGTTGATCGGCCCGCCCCGCTCGGGCAAGGGTCTGCACGTTGTCATCAACGCGATCCTCGACGCCCCCGGAGCCGTCGTCACCACCAGCACCAGGCCAGACAACCTCACCGCCACCTTGCGAGCTCGCCGTCGGAAGGGTGGGCCGGTCGCGGTGTTCGACCCGCAACACCTGGCCGAGGGCATCCCCGCTGGTCTGCGCTGGTCACCCGTGCGCGGGTGTGAGGACCCGTTGACCGCGATGATCCGCGCCAATGGACTTGCTGCCGCCACCGGCCTCTCCTTCGGGGGTGTGGAGTCTGGCGGGTTCTGGGAAGGCAAGACCCGCACCGCCCTCCAGGCGCTGCTGCACGCCGCCGCTCTTGACGGTCGTCCTCCTGCTGAGTTGTTCCGGTGGACTCTGGACCTCAGCGCTGCTGCCGAGGCGGTCGCGATCCTGAACTCGAACCCGAACGCCGCGATGGGCTGGGGCGACTCGCTCGGCGCAATGATCGACGCCGACCCCAAGACCCGCGACAGCATCTGGCAAGGCGTCTCCCTCGCACTCGCAGCCCTCGCCGACCCCCGAGTGCTCGATGCCGTCACACCCGGCCCCAACGAGCACTTCGACCCCGAAACCTTCCTCACCCAGCAAGGCACGCTCTATCTGCTCGCCACCGGAGCCGGGGCCGGCGCGTCCGCCGCGCTCGTGGAGGACCTCATCGAAACCGCGCGCCGTCTCGCCGCCCGCTCACCCGGAGCCCGACTCGACCCGCCGCTGTTGCTGGCGCTGGACGAGATCGGCAACCTCGCGCCCCTCCCGTCGCTGATGGCTGAAGGTGGTGGCACAGGGATCACCACGATGCCGGTGTTGCAGTGCCTCGCTCAAGCCCGCGACCGGTGGAGCGAGCACCAAGCCGGGGCGATCTGGGACGCCAGCATCGTCAAGATCATCCTCGGCGGCGCATCCAACAGTCGTGACCTCCAAGACCTCTCCACCCTGATCGGCGAATGCGACGAGTACACCGACAGCGTGACCCTCGGCGACCGCGGCACCCGCTCAAACCAGCGCTCCATACGGCGCGTCCCGATCCTGCCGCCCGACCGCATCCGCACTCTTCCGTTTGGCACCGGGATCACCATGCTGCGCTCCGCGCCACCCATCGTCACCGACCTACGCCCCTGGCCCGACCGCCCCGACGCCGCCCAGTCCGCAACGACCGCACCGAACTCGAAGCCCTGCTACGCCGCCCCGCACCCTGACGCGGGCGTGGGGTGCGGGAGCGCACCTGCCTGATGCAGCGGCCACGACGGACTGGCCGCCTGAGATCAGGAGGACAGCCTCATGGCCATTCACACGCAGGAGTCACTCTCGGGGTTCATCGCTTCCGACCCGCTGCTGACGCAGACCGCCAAGGGAGACGCACGGTTCTTCGCCCGGATCGGGAAGGAGCACTTCCGCCGCGAAGAGGACTGCTCGTTCACACAGACCGAGACGACCTACCACCACCTCGTGATGTTCGGCCGCTCCGCCGAGCACGCCCACGCGAACTTCGTTCCGGGCGACAACTTCGTCGCCGAGGGATACACGCGCGAAGTCAACTACGAGCGCAATGGCCAGGCGGTCGAGACCGAGGAGTTCGTCGCCAAGAAGATCGGCCACGACGCGGCCCGCACCCGCTACGAGGTGGACCGCTCACCCCGCAACTCGATGACTCGCGAGGCCACAGCTTACGAGCCGCCGCAGCGATCGACGCCGACGGCGCAGGCCTCGGCCGTCAGCATGTGACCAGCGGTGACGACCATGAGCGAACAGCATCCTGAGCTGCGTGACTCCGATCTGCCCGAAGCCGACGAACCCGACGTGTTCGATGGACCACCACGCGTCACGAACGCCGATCTGCCTGAGCCCCCACACCCGGTGAACTGGAGCCTGCTGACAGCACACGAGCTAGAACAGGAATGGCTCGCACTCAACCGGTGGGTGGACTGGCTTCGCCTCACCTACGGCCTCCAGGCGTTGGTCGTCCCGCCGTTCTGGCACCACCACCCAGAACTCGTGTGGGAGCTCTCCGCGCTGCATCTGCACTGGCTCGCCGCATACGACCCTGAGCAGGCTGGGTCAGCACCGCTCGGCTGGCACCGCGACTTCGCCGACGCACGCGAACGGGTCCGCTACTGGGTCACAGCCTGCGGCACGCGCGGCGATCGAGACCGCCCGACCCGTCAGGCGTTCTGGCCCGGCGAAGAGCCACAGGCCCCGATTGAGGACGTGAAGTTCGACGACAGCGACACCGAGTTTGTCGAGCTCGTGATCGCCCAGGTCCGCAAGCGCCAGGAAGCTGAGGACGAGTTCTACGCGACCCTCGGCGACGACGACGAAGCGCCATAGACCGATGAGCCGATACACCAAGAAGACCGACCGCCGCCCGTACGAGGAGCGGTCGTTCTCCGTCCGAGCCGTGCACCGCGACCGCGCCGACCTGCACAAGCTCGCCGAGGTCCTCATCCGTCTGACGTTGCAGGAAACAGGTGAGAGCAGAGTCGCCCGCGCGGCGGCCCGAGCAGCCGACACGTACCGCACGGACTCGGTTGCCCTGGCCGTGTCCGAGACGGCCAGATAGAATCAACGCACAAGCCTCGCGATGCGGGGTGTTGTGGCTCAAACCTCGTCATCCGACGGGCAACACGCACCGAGACCCGATCCGGGTCTCGCCCTACAGCCTTCATCGGCTGCTCTCACGATCAACACCCCTCCCACGGCAACGGAGAGCGCGAGGGGTCGAACCGCGTGAGAGTGAGCCCCCGATGACCGCCGTCGCCGACGATCCAACGGCCAGCCTGATCGACCCACCCAGGGGCGATGCTGTCGCGGTGTCCTACCTGCGGGTATCCACCCGAGAACAGGCGGAGAAGGGCGGCACCGACGAGGGGTTCTCGATCCCCGCGCAACGCGAAGCCACCCGACGAAAGGCCGATCAGCTCGGGGCCGGGGTCGTCGAGGAGTTCATCGACGCCGGGGCCTCGGCCAAGTCCTCGGACCGGCCCGAGCTGATGCGGATGATCCAGTACGTCAAGGCAAACAAGGTCTCCTACTGCATCGTCCACAAGGTCGACCGGCTCGTCCGCAACCGCGCCGACGACGTGAGCATTCACCTCGCCCTTCAACAGTGCGGGGTCATGCTCGTCTCCGCGACGGAGAACATCGACGAGACCCCCTCGGGGATGCTGCTGCACGGCATCATGTCCACGATCGCCGAGTTCTACAGCCGCAACCTGGCCACCGAGGTGGCCAAAGGCATGAACCAGAAAGCCATCGGCTGTGGCACCAACGGGAAGGCACCCATCGGCTACCTCAATGTCCGCACGCGCGACGAGTTGGGACGTGAGCTGCGCACGATCGAACTCGACCCGGAGCGGGCACCGATGATCGAGTGGGCGTTCAAGGCGTACGCCTCCGGGGACTGGAGCGTCAGCCAACTCCACGACGAACTCACCTCGCGGGGGCTGCGGAGCCTGCCGACGCCGAAGCGCCAGCGAAGCCGCTGGCCGTGTCCAGTGTCCACCGCATGCTTACCAACCCGTACTACAAGGGCGATGTCATCTACCGAGGCACCCGCTACAAGGGCAACCACCCAGCGCTGGTCCCTGCCGAGGTCTGGTACCAGGTCCAGTCGGTGCTGACCGCGCACCAGTGCGCCGTCGAAGCGACCCAGGTGCACGGCCACTACCTCAAGGGCACGATCCATTGCGGACAGTGCGGCTCACGGCTCATCGTCTCCAACGCGAAGAACCGCCACGGCAACGTCCACTGCTACTTCGTGTGCTCCGGTCGGCACTCCAAGCGCACCGACTGCACCCGCCAGGCCATGCTCATCGACGATGTCGAGAGCTCGTCGAGGACTACTACAAGCGCGTCCAGATCACCCCAGCCCAGCAGGACGCGCTCGCCGGGATGCTGCACCACGAGTTCGACCGCCTCATGGCCGCCGAAACCGACGAACTCGCGCGGCTCGCCGCGAACCGTGACCGGCTCGAAGGTGAGCAAGACCGGCTCATGCAAGCCCACTACGCCGACGCCATCCCGCTCACCGTGCTCAAACGCGAACAGGACCGCATCACGGGTGAACTGGACAAAGTTACCCGGCGCATCGACGCCCACTATGGCGACTACGCCGACGCCCGAGCCCACCTCGACGACGCGCTCGGGCTGCTCGCGAACTGCGCCGACATCTACGCCCGCTGCGACGACACGAACCGGCGGCTTTGCAACCAGGCGTTCTTCACCAAGGTCTTCATCGACGAGGACAACGAGCTGCGCGTCGAGCACAACCGGCCCTTAGAAATGCTGCTCGACCCGCAGGTCAACGCCAACGCGCTGACCTGGGCCGCAGATGCCGACAAGGCCCGAACCTCTACCAACATTGACGTTGGCAAGGGTTCGAGCCTTGTGCGTGGGGTGGAGCTGAGGGGACTCGAACCCCTGACCCCCTCGATGCGAACGAGGTGCGCTACCAGCTGCGCTACAGCCCCTTGAGACGACGACCAAGGGTAGCACCCGGCCACTGCGACCCCTAACCGGTAACGGCGCGGCTCACACCCAGGACGGCAGCCACATCCGGGTCTGCCAGGCCGGGTTCGGGATCACCTCGGCGGTGAGCACCGGCCAGAAGAAGGCCAGCACCAGGACCGCCAGGACAACGATGCCGCCGGCGACGGCGGCTCCCCACATCCTGCGTTCGGCACCCATGCCCGGGCCGCCCAGGATCATCCCGAGCACGAAGGTCAGCGCCAAGACCAGGTAGGGGACGAAGGCCACCGCATAGAACGAGTAGATCGTCCGCTCCGGATACAGGAACCAGGGCGCCCAACCGGCGGCGAAGGCCATCAGGATGGCCCCGGCCCGCCAGTCCCGGCGGGCCATCCACACCACGACCAGCACCCCGATCGACAGCGCGGCCCCCCACCACACGATCGGATTGCCCACCGAGGTGATGGCTTTGGAGCACAACTCGACCGTGCACCCGTCCTCGCCCTGTTTCGGCCCCTCGTAGAAGAAGGAGGTGGGCCGGGTGTTGAACAACCACGCCCACGGCTTGCTCATGTACGGGTGCGTGCTCGACAGCGTGGTGTGGAACTGCCACATGTCCGCGTGGTAGTGCCACAGCGAGCGGAGCACGTCAGGCACCCAGGTGTCAGAAGGATTCTCCGCACCCCACTGGCGAAAGTACGACCTGTCCGAAGCCATCCACGGGATCCACGTCGCCAGGTAGGTCAGCACCGCCACCGGCAACATCGTCAACGCCGCCGGGATGCCGTCCTTCACGACCATTCCCCACCACGGCTGACGCACCCCCAGCGCTCGACGCGCCGAGTAGTCCCAGAACACGGTGAGCAGACAGAAGGCGGCCAGGAAATACAACCCGGACCACTTGACCCCACACGCCAGGCCGAGGCAGACCGCAGCGGCCAATCGCAACGGCCGTACCCCGAACCACGGCCCCAGGCCCGCCACGGCGGAGCGGTCGAGCGAGAGCTGGTGGGCTATTCGGTCGCGGGCGTGATCGCGGTCGAGGACGAGCAGGGAGAAAGCGCACAGCACCCAGAAAGCCAGGAAGATGTCGAGGATGCCTGTTCTGCTCATCACCAGGTGATGGCTGTCCACCGCAAGCAGCAGGCCCGCGGTACAGCCCAGCAGTGTGGAGCCGAACATCCGGCGCGCGGTGCGGGCCAGGATCAGCACCATCAGCGTGCCCACCAACGCCGCCGAGAACCGCCAGCCGACCGAGGAGTCGATACCGAACAGCCACTCCCCGAAGGCGATCATCCACTTGCCCACGGGCGGGTGGACTGTGCGGTCAGGCGCCTCCAGGAAGGAGTTCGGCTGACCCGCGGTGAACAGCTGATCGGCGTCTTTCGGCCACTGGTTCTCGTAGCCGTTCACCAGCAGGGTGTACGCCTGCTTGACGTAGTACGTCTCGTCGAAGACCAGCTGATGCGGGCGACCCAGGTTCCAGAACCGCAGGACCCCGGCCAGCACTGCCACCAGCAGCGGACCCAGCCACCCCCACAGCAGGTCACGCGAGCGGGGCCCGCTCAGCCACCAGCGCAGCCGGGCCTCACCAGAACCGAGCCGGGACGGCTCCGCGCGGGGTGGCGCCTGCAGGGTGATGGACACCGGGGAATCGTACGACTGGCCGCTGACAGGGCCGAGGATGCCCGGACTGTGGGCGGGTGGGTTCAGGATGGGGGCATGTCGAGCAACAGCGAGGCCGGCGCGCCGGCCCCCATGCCCGCGGCGCGCGTGTCCGCGGGGCAGTCCGGGCGCATCGTCCTGGCCGCCACCCCGATCGGCGACCGGATGGACGCCTCGCCGCGACTGTGTGAACTCCTGGCTGAGGCCGACCTCATCGCGGCCGAGGACACGCGGCGGCTCCGGCGGCTGTTGGTCGGCCTTGGCATCACCCCGCGCGGCCACGTGGTGGCCCATCACGACCATAACGAGTCGCGCAGTGCGGCCGGGTTGGTGCAACGAGCCCTGGCCGGTGCCACGGTGCTCATCGTCAGCGACGCCGGGATGCCCTCTGTCTCGGACCCCGGGTACCGCGTGGTCCGCGAAGCCATCGAGGCGGGGGTGATCGTCACCTGTGTGCCCGGGCCGTCCGCCGTTCTCGCGGCCCTGGCCGTCAGTGGTCTGCCCACCGACCGGTTCTCCTTCGAGGGGTTCGCGGCGCGCAAGCCCGGCGAGCGCAGTCGTGCCCTGCAGTCGCTCGCGCAGGAGCCGCGCACGATGGTGTTCTTCGAGGCGCCGCACCGGGTCCGGAGCCTGCTGCAGGCCATGGCGGAGACCTTTGGTCAAGACCGACAAGCCGCGTTGTGTCGAGAACTTACGAAGACGCACGAAGAAGTGGTGCGGGGGACTCTGGCGGAACTACTCAAATGGTCTGAGCGCGAGGTCTTAGGCGAAATCACCCTCGTCGTCGCAGGAGCCCCGCCAGCGAGCGTGGCTCTGGCGGAATTGGTGGTTGACGTCGAAACCTTACGCCGAACAGGTATCAGCCTGAGGGAAGCAGCCAGAAGAGTGTCAAGGGGCACCGGAGTTAGCACGAGAGACCTCTATGAGGCGGTTATCGCTGCCGGTGGCTCGAGGGGATGACGTGTGGACCAGGTGACGGGATTCGGTGTGACGGGCAACCGCTCGCGCACTGATTTCGCCGCTTGGATGACGCCGGGTTGGACCCGTCGCCTGGGAATCTTCGCCGCCATCCTCTCGGTCATCGCCCAGTCAAGCCTGGTGGTACCCGGCGCGCTGCGGCCCGGGCTCCCGTCGGTCCTGTTCAGCGCCTCGGTGCTGGGCATCACCGTCTTGGCAACCGCCCTCAGCCTTCGTTACCGGTGGCGGCGCTGCCTGTTCCCGCTGCTGGTGATCAACGCCAACATCGTCTGCGGGGTGGCGGGGTGGGCGTCGTACGATCCGTTGCGCTTCGCCAGCCCCGTGATGCTCGTCATCCCGATGATCTTCGCCGCGATGTTGTTGGGCCGTGGGCCGTTCATGCTCCAATGTGCGCTCACCCCGTTCGTGCTCGGTGTCGCCACCGTCCGCGCCTATGACGACCTGCTGATCTGGGGCATTCAGGTGGCCTGGAACACCACCGCGCTCGTGCTGACCGGGTACGGCACGTGGATGCTGCGGCGCCGGGCCGAGCAATCGCTCATCCGGGTGCGGGAACTGTCCAACACCGATCCGCTCACCGGCCTGGCCAACCGTCGTTTCGTCGACGATCACGCCCCGATCTTCGTCGCTGGTGCGGTGCGCGAGAAGCAGTGGGTGGCCGCTTTCGTGCTCGACCTCGACCACTTCAAGGAGATCAACGACTCCCACGGGCACCAGGTGGGCGACAACGTGCTCTTGGCGGTCGCGGACGCCGTTCGTGGTTGTGTGCGGGCCGCCGACGTCGCGGCGCGAACCGGGGGCGAGGAGATCCTCGTGCTCAGTTGGGTGGACGGACGGCTGGATGCCGAACGGATGGCCGCGCGGCTGCATGCCACTGTCGGCTCGGTCCGGGTGCCCACCGACGAGGGCCCACCGGTACGCCCCACCTGCTCGGTGGGGGTGGCGGTGGCCGAAGCCGCCGCGGGGGAGGGCGCCGAGTGGATCTGGCGACTCACCGCAGCCGCCGATGCTTCGCTGTACCAGGCCAAACACGCGGGCCGCGACCGGTGGGTCTTCGCCCCCGGCTCCGGCGATCGCGCACGAGTGCACCGGTCGGCCACCCAGAACTGACGACGCCGGCTCGCGCCAACCAGCCGGACGACCACCCGCACGAGCGTGGCCCGTGCTGGTGGTGCTGCCCCGGCCCGGCCTGCCGGTGAGGAGCCGGTTACTTGTGCTTGGTCCCCTTGACCGAGGCAGGCTTGGGCGAGGGCAGATCCAGAGTGGCCGAGTGATCCTTGACGATGTTCTGCAGCGAGCGCGGGGTGCGCTTGTACCCGGTGGACGCTGGGCGCTTGGGCAGGTTCAACTCGGGCTGGGGCACGTCGGTGTATGGGACCACGGACAGCAGGTGGGCGATCATGTTGAGCCGCGCCCGCTTCTTGACGTCGCTTTCCACCACGTACCAGGGCGCTTCGGGGATGTCGGTGTGCACCATCATCTCGTCCTTGGCCCGGGAGTACTCCTCCCACCGCGAGATCGACTCCAGGTCCATCGGCGACAACTTCCACCGCCGCATCGGGTCGACCAGCCGTGACTTGAAGCGTCGCTCCTGCTCGGTGTCCGAAACCGAGAACCAGTACTTGCGCACCATGATCCCGTCCTCGACGAGCAACCGCTCGAAGATCGGCGCCTGGTGCAGGAACCGGCGGTGCTCCTCGGGGGTGCAGAACCCCATCACCCGCTCCACACCCGCCCGGTTGTACCAGGACCGGTCGAACAGGGTGATCTCGCCGGCGGCAGGCAGGTGCGGCACGTAGCGCTGGAAGTACCACTCGGTACGTTCCCGCTCGGTCGGCGCGGGCAGTGCCACCGCCCGGGCGACGCGGGGGTTGAGGTAGGCGGTGATCCGCTTGATCGCCCCACCCTTACCGGCGGCGTCGCGGCCCTCGAAGATGACGACGAGTCGCTGACCCTCCGCCTTGATCCATTCCTGCATCTTGACAAGTTCGAGCTGCAGGCGCAGCAACTCGGCCTCGTACACCTTCTTGCTGAGCTTGGGTTGCTTCTTGTCGGCCATGGGACGTCATCGTGCCAGTGGGACGGGCGTCAAGGGCGGTTGGGGTTGTGACTTTTGCGGCGCGAGGGGCGTAAAACCCTGCTGGCCGTCGTCGCCCGTCCGTGCAGTCCTGGTTTTCGTGCTGTCCCGGCTTGCGTGCGAGACCGACCCTGGTGCGGGAATCGAGCGAGTGGGAGGTGATCGGCGCAAGGCGGGGAGTGGTGACGCCCGCCACGCCAGCGCGGATCCGGTTGTCATGGCACGCCCTGGACCGGCCGACTCCCGGTTGCGGTTGCCATGGCCAGCCGGGAGTTCGTCTGAATCCGTCGCGGTTCGCGAAGGTGGGATCTGTTAGGCAGAACGAGGCTCAGCGCACCAGAATGTGCCTCTGCGACCGTTTCGCACGAGGCTGCCGACCGGCGCCACCCTCGGCGTCACGGACGGGCCCAACCGCGGGAGTCGATCCCGCCTCAACCCATGGAGGAGCCAGTGACCACCGCTGCCTGGCTGGCGCTGCTGATCACCTGGGCGATCGCCGTCGCCTCACCCGGACCCGACTTCGTCGCCGTGCTGCGCTCCGGAGCCAAGTACGGGCGTCGGGACGGACTCTTCGTGGCAGCCGGCGTCGTGAGCGGCATCAGTTGCTGGATCATCCTGGCGCTCACCGGCATCTCCGTGCTGATCGCCGCGCACGCGGGGCTGTACCAGGGCCTGCGGATCGCCGGGGCGGCCTTCTTGGCCGGCTACGGCCTGCTCATCCTCTGGCACACCCGCCGGACGAGCCCACCGCAGCGCGCTGACGCCGGGGCCATGGACCAGGCTTCGTCCGTCGACCAGGCTTCGTCCGTCGACCAGGCATCAGCCGTCGACGCGGCACCGGCTGCGAACAGGGTCGGGGTCGGGTCCGTCCCGGTGGAGAGCGCGAAGTCCGTCTCGGTCGGCACACCGGAGGCATCCGCCGCGGGCGCCACCCGGTCCTGGTGGGCTGCCTACCGGCTGGGTCTGCTGACGAATCTGGCCAATCCGAAGGCACTGGTGTTCTTCGGCGCCCTCCTTGCCAGCCTGATGCCCGCCCACACCAGCACGGGGGAGAAGGTGGCGGTGGCCGCGTCGATGGTCCTGCTGGCCGTGCTCTGGTTCGCCTTCACCGCCGTTCTGGCGGGCGCCCCGACCGTCCAGGCCGGATACGCCCGGGCCAGGCGGGGTATCGACAGGGTGCTGGGCACGCTCTTCGTCGGCCTGGCCGGGGCGCTGGTCGTCCGCTGACCCTCGACCGCAGGACGTGCGGGATATCGCCATGGGCGAGGCACCAGCGGCCACGGGTGAGGCGCCGGCGTGGAACCGGAACCGTGATCCTGAGGTACCGCGGGACGCTTCGCACCGGGCCAGCGGCGACCACTGACCAGGCTGGTGGTCAGTCGGGCTCCCGGAGACCGGTACACTGGATGGCGTTCTTCGAGTGTTGTCGCCAGGCCCATGGTTGAGGGTGCGCGCGACCGCGCCGGCGTAGCAGCCGGGCTCGCCCACCCACCAGTCGCCGCAGAGTCGGCGACTTTCCCATGATTGGCACGTATTTCATGACGCACGTCCCCACCTGGGACGGCAGCTCGCCCGAGCCTGCCCTCCCCACCATCGACGACTCATCCATCACTGACTCATCCATCACTGACTCCTCCAGCGAATCGTCCACTGCCCACGCCAGTTCCACCTCCGGCACCGCTGGCCGCTCGGCGGGCCCCATCGTCGAGCCGGGCTCGCCGGCAGAGCAGGACGACCTGCCCCGCTTCACCGACTTCGACCTTCCTCGCCCGATCTCGCGCGCCGTAGCGGCACTCGGCTTCACCTCCCCGACCGCGATCCAGTCGGCCGCCATCCCGGCGCTGCTCGACGGACGTGACGTGGCCGGCGTGGCCCAGACCGGCACCGGCAAGACCGCAGCCTTCGGCCTGCCCCTGCTGGCCGCGATCGACCCGCGGCTGGACACCGTCCAGGCGCTCGTCCTGTGCCCCACCCGCGAACTCGCCCTCCAAGTGAGCGCGGCCCTGGAATCCTTCGCAACCGGCCTCAAGGGGCTGAGCTTCGTCACCGTGTACGGAGGCTCCCCCTTCCACCCCCAGCGGCAGGCGCTGGCGCGGGGCGCCCAAGTCGTCGTCGGCACGCCTGGGCGGGTTATCGATCACCTCGACCGTGGCACCCTGCGCCTGTCCGACCTGCGTTTCCTCGTCCTGGACGAGGCCGACGAGATGCTCACCATGGGCTTCGCCGAGGACGTGGACCGGATTCTGCGCGACGCCCCCACAGCCGCTGAGGGACGCCAGACGGCACTGTTCTCGGCCACCATGCCGCCGGCCATCCGGGCAGTGGCCTCGGCTCACCTCAACCGTCCGGTGGACGTGAGCATCCGCACCCAGACCCTCACCACCGGCACCGTCGAGCAGACCTACGCGGTGGTCCCGTTCCCCGCCAAGGTGGATGCCCTGTCCCGGCTGCTCGAGTTCGATGCGCTGACCCGCGGTACCGCCCAATCGGCTGCTCCGAACGGCGGACCCGCGCGCGAGCAGCCGGGAGCGGCCAGCATCGTCTTCGTGCGCACCAAGTCCGCGTGCGAGGAGGTGGCCACCGCCCTGGTGGCCCGCAAGGTCGCGGCGGCGTCCTTGAACGGGGACGTACCCCAGCGTGAACGCGAGCGGATCGTCAGCCGGCTTCGCGAGGGAAGCCTGGACGTCGTGGTCGCCACCGATGTTGCCGCTCGCGGGCTCGACGTGGAGCGGATTGGCACGGTCTACAACTTCGACGCCCCACGCGACCCGGAGACCTACGTCCACCGGATCGGGCGCACCGGCCGGGCCGGCCGCAATGGCAAGGCCGTAACCTTCTTCACGCCGCGAGAAACGTTCAAGATCAGGGTGATTCAGCGCGCCACTGGCGCCGACCTGACCGAGATCGTGCCGCCCAGCGCCGCCGATCTGGCCGCCCATCGCACGACGCGGCTGATGCAGAGTGCCGCCTCCCGGCTCCAAGGCGAGCGGATCGCCCTGTTCAAGGAGCAACTCGGTGCATTCGCCGAAGCGAACGACCTGACCGTCGAGGATCTGGCCGCCGCGCTGCTGGCCAGCGCCGCCGGCGACGACGGTGCCCCGCGCATGGCGCCCTCCGCAAAGCGTGCCCGTCGCGGCACCGACGCGGACGGGCGCGACACCCGGGCAGAGTCAGGCCGAGGCGGACGAGACTGGGCCGGTCATGGCACCGGCCGAGCCGGACGGGGCGCCGGACGCCACCGTGCCCCCGCGGGCGCAGATCGTGGTCCGGTGGGCCCGCGGCGTGAACCGCGTCGCACCCGGCACGACGGCCCACTCGGTGTGCGGTACCGGGTGGAGGTTGGCAGGCGCCACGGCGTTCGGCCGGCCGCCATCGTCGGTGCCATCACCGGGGAGGGTGGGCTTGCCGGGTCGGACCTCGGCCGGATCGACATCTTCGACGGTCACTCCACCGTGGAGATCGGCGCCAAGCTGTCCTCGGCCGCGCTGCGACGGATCTCCGGGGCGACGGTGAGCGGGGAGAAGTTGCGGATCCGCCGCGCCTGACCTGGTGCTGAGTGCGGGCATCGCAGTGGGGTGTCCGCGCTCGCCTCACCACGGTCCGTAGAGGGCCTCACTGTTCGCCGAGATCGACTGGCAGACCTGCTCCACCGGCAGGTCGAGCACCTCGGCCATCGCCCGGACGGTCAACGGCACCAGATAACCGGAGTTCGGCCGCCCGCGGTACGGCATCGGGGTCAGGTACGGCGAATCCGTCTCGACGAGAAGCAGTTCCAGCGGGACCTCGGCCAGTGCCGCCCGCAGACCGGCGGCGTTCTTGAAGGTCACCGGGCCGGCGAACGAGACATGCCACCCCTGCCCGGCGCAGAGACGGGCCATCTCGGCGTCCCCGGAGAAGCAGTGAAACACAGTGCGTTCGGGAGCGCCGGCGTCGGCCAACACCGCCAGCACCTCCTCGTGGGCGTCCCGGTCGTGGATCTGCATCGGCTTGTCCAGCCGCTTGGCCAACTCGATGTGGGCCCGAAAGGACGCCTCCTGAGCGGCCGCCGCTGCGGTGTCGGCGAAGTCGGTGCGGAAGGTGTCCATGCCCGTCTCACCCACCACGCGTATCCGGGGATGGCCCGCCAGGCGCTCGATCTCGGCGAGCGCCTCGTCCAGGTCACCGGCTGCCGCACGCCGGGGGGCCTCGTTCGGGTGAATCGCCACGCCGCCCAGCACCTCGGGGAAACGCTGCACCGCACCGACCGTCCATCGTGCCGAATCCAGGTCGCAGCCGACGCTGACGTGGCGGTCGACGCCCACCTCGCGGGCCGCCGACAGCAGGGCTCGCACCGTGTCGTCGTCCGCCTCGTGATCGAGGTGGGCGTGGTTGTCCACCACCGCGAAACCATCGGGCAACGGCTCGGGCAGTGGCGGCCGAACGTGAGAGTCCTTGCGCTGCTGTCGCTCTGCCATCGGGCGGCTACTCCGCCTCGTCTCGCATCTTGGCCAGCTCGTCATCGACCACCGAGGTCTCGAGCTTGGTGAAGACCGGGGTGGGCTTGGCCACCGGCGTGCCCGGGACGATCGGCGTCGACTCCCAGCGCGGCACCTGGCTGTAGTCGCCCATGAGCACCGGGTAACTGCCCTCGCCGTCGAGGTCGTCCACCTCGACGATCTGCGGCATCGGCGCGAACACGCCGGTGCGTCCGAAGGCCTCGTGCACCCGTTGCGCGGAGTGCGGCAGGAACGGTGCCAGCAGCGTGTTGCAGTCCGAGATAGCTTGTGCCGCAACGTGAAGAACGGTGGCCATCCGCGCTGGGTCAGTCTTCTTCAGGGCCCACGGGGCGGTGTCTGACAGGTAGCGGTTCACCTCGCCGACGATCCGCATCGCCTCGGCCAGGGCCTGCTTCTGCCGGTGGTTCTCCAGCAGCGAGCCCACGGCCTGGAAGCCCGCAGCACTCGTCGCCAGCAGTGCCTCGTCCTCGGCAGTCAGCTCACCCGGCTCCGGGATGGAGCCCAGGTTCTTGTGGATGAGACTTGCTGTCCTGTTCACCAGATTGCCCCAGCCGGCCACCAACTCGTCGTTGGTACGCCGGACGAACTCGGCCCAGGTGAAGTCGGTGTCCTGGTTCTCCGGTCCGGCGGCACAGATGAAGTACCGCAGCGCGTCCGGCTGGTAGCGCGAGAGCATGTCTCGCACATAGATCACCACGCCACGCGAGGAGGAGAACTGTTTGCCCTCCATGGTGAGGAACTCGCTCGAGACCACCTCGGTGGGCAGATTCAGTTCACCGTAGACACCAGGCTCGCCACCACGAGAGCCCTTGCCGGCGTAGCCGAGCAACTCAGCCGGCCAGATCTGGGAGTGGAAGGTGATGTTGTCCTTGCCCATGAAGTAGTAGGACAGTGCCTCCGGGTCGTTCCACCACTTGCGCCAGCCGTCCGGGTCGCCGCTGCGCCGGGCCCATTCGATGGAGGCCGACAGGTACCCGACCACGGCGTCGAACCAGACGTACAACCGCTTGTTCGGATTGTCGATCCAGCCCTCCAGAGGAACCGGAATGCCCCAGTCGATGTCCCGGGTCATCGCCCGGGGCCGGATGTCGTCCAGCAGGTTGAGCGAGAACCGGATGACGTTGGGTCGCCACAGCCCGTCCGCCTCCTTCTCGTGCAACCAGGTCGACAGGGCTTCGGCCAGCGCGGGCAGATCGAGGAAGAAGTGCGTCGTCTGGACGAACTCCGGGGTCTCGCCGTTGATCCGGGATCGGGGGTTGCCGAGTTCCTCCGGGTCGAGCTGGCGTCCGCAGTTGTCGCACTGGTCTCCCCGCGCCGAGTCGTAGCCGCAGTGCGGGCAGGTGCCCTCGATGTAGCGGTCCGGCAGGGTGCGCCCGGTGGACGGCGAGATCGCTCCGCGCTGGCTCTCCTCGATCATGTAGCCGTTACGCCAGTTGCCGAGGAAGAGTTCCTGGGCGACCGCGTAGTGGTTGCGGGTGGTGGTGCGGGTGAACAGGTCGTACGAGAGGCCGAGGGCGGCCAGGTCCTCCACGATCATCCGGTTGTACCGGTCGGCCAGCTCCCGCGGGGTGGCACCTTCGTGCTCGGCCTGGACGAGGATCGGCGTGCCGTGCTCGTCTGTGCCGGAGACCATCAGCACGTCGTGCCCGGCCATCCGCATGTACCGGCTGAACACGTCGGACGGAACCCCGAAACCGGCAACGTGGCCGATATGTCGGGGGCCGTTGGCGTACGGCCAGGCAACTGCGGAGAGCACATGCGTCATGCCGCAAGCCTAGTCGCGCTGCGGTGACCTCTGGCCGCGGACAGCGGTATGCCAAGGTCGCGGTATGTGACGACGTTGGCATGCCGTTGGCGCCTGCGCGCCTTGTCGGGATCAGCTGAACTTCGGGACGAGGTGGCTGTCAGGTGCTGGTCGGGCACTCCTGCTCGGCTGCGATCGCGTGGAACTGGTCGATGGTGAGCCGCTCACCACGCCATCCCGGGTCCACCCCGGCGGCTTCCAGCAGGTGCTGCGCCCTGGACGCGGACCCGGCCCAACTCGTCAAGGCGGCTCGCAGTGTCTTGCGCCGCTGGGCGAAGGCGGCGTCGACCACTGCGAAGGTGCGGTCCCGCTCGGCCTCGCTGCCGCGCGCCGATCCCCGGGTCACTCGTACGAGCGTGGAGTCCACATTGGGCACCGGCCAGAACACCGAACGCGACACCTCGCCCACTCGTTCCGCGGTGCCGTACCAGGCGATCTTCGCCGAGGGAGCGCCGTAGGTCCGGCTGCCGGGTCCGGCGACCAGCCGGTCCGCGACCTCGGCCTGCACCATGACCAGCGCCCCCGTCAGAGACTCGAACCTGGCCAGCAGGGTCAGCAGGATCGGGACCGCGACGTTGTACGGCAGATTCGCCACCAGCGCGGTCGGCTGGGGCTCGGGCAGGGTGTCCACCTGCAACGCGTCCGCGGTGATCAGTCGCAGCCCCTCCGCCAGCCCCGGGAGCCTGGCCGACACGGTCGCGGGCAGGGCCCCCGCGAGAACCGGATCGATCTCCACTGCCGTCACCGGATGCCCGGCCTCCAACAGCGCCAGGGTCAGCGAGCCCAGGCCTGGGCCGACCTCGAGCACCTGCTCGCCGGGGGTCAGCCGAGCCTCCCGGACGATCCGACGAACCGTATTCGCGTCCACCACGAAGTTCTGGCCCCGGGTTTTGGTGGGCCGCACTCCCACCTGCTGGGCCAGCGCCCGCACCTGGCTCGGCCCCAGCAACCCTTCACCCACCGGACCAGGCTACTGGCCTGATGCCACGACACTCGCCGGGAACAGTCGGCGCCCACCCCGCGGGCGGAGCCTCACGGCGCGGGAGCGGAGCGGCGTATCGGGTCGGCAACTGCCTGGGGCCGCGGACGTCGTCACACATCGCGACTTCGGCACCCCGTTTCGGCCTCCAGCTCGTGGACGTACTACCTGCGGCCACCGCGGTCTCCACCGGGAGCGAACGGCACATCGGCCCGCAGAACCACCGGCCCCGCAGAGCCACGTGCCCACCCCCAACCCGGTTCAGGCTAGGGTCGAGTCGTGCGTGAGGTGCGGGTGCGGGTACCGGCCAAGATCAACCTTGCCCTGCGCGTGTCAGCCCCCCGGCCCGACGGGTACCACGACCTGGCCACCGTCTTTCAAGCCGTCTCCCTGTATGACGAGCTCATCGCCGTCCCCGACCAGGTGATCACGATCACCACGCACGGGGCGCAGGCGGGGGAGGTGCCCGACGACCGGACGAACCTCGCGGTCAAAGCCGCCCGCTTGCTGGCCCGACGCACCCGAGTGACCGCCGGGGCCAATCTCACCGTCGCCAAGAGGATCCCGGTGGCCGGTGGCATGGCCGGGGGATCCGCCGACGCCGCCGCGGCCCTGCTCGCCTGCGACCACCTGTGGGACACCGGGCTGGGCCGGACCGAGTTGGCCGGCCTGGCGGCGCGGCTGGGATCGGACGTGCCCTTCTGTCTCGTGGGGGGCACCGCGGTCGGTACCGGCCGCGGCGAGCAATTGACGGCTGCGATGACCCGAGGCACCTATCACTGGGTCGTGGCCCTGGCCGAGGATGGGCTGTCCACCCCCGCGGTCTACGCCGAACTCGACCGGCTCCGCAAGGGCCGACAGTTGGCGCCCCTGGAGATCCCGGACGCCCTCATGGTCGCGCTGCGCCGGGGCGATGCCGATGCGCTCGGCCAGCACCTGCACAACGACTTGCAGCCGGCGGCGATCAGTCTGATGCCCTCCCTGGCCAGGACTCTCGAAGTAGGCCTGTCCGATGGAGCCCTCGGAGGCATCGTCTCGGGCTCCGGGCCCAGCGTGGTCTTCCTCGTCGCCGACGCCGAGCAGGCCCTCGATCTGTCCGTTGCCCTGTCCGCGGCGAAGGTGTGTCGCGACGTGGTACGGGTCACCGGTCCGGTGCACGGGGCACGATTCGTCGAACCTGTGCGAACGTAGCGCCGTGAGTGCTGAACCCGAGGTTGAATGCCCCTACTCGGATCGTCGGGTCGACCGTGCAGGGGAGCGGGTGAGCCCACCCGTGGAGTTGATCGGCGATGTGTGGCACATCCGGTCCCACGCACTGGCCCGTGAGGTGCTGCGGCTCAACGATGCCACCACCCAGTCCGGTTTCAACGCCGAGTACCTGGCCTCCCAGCTCAAGGGCCTGCGGCTGCCGATCCTGTACGGCACCGGTGAGGACCACCGCGCCTACCGCACCAAGGTGGCCCAGTACTTCACCCCCAAGGCGGTGCAGACGACTCACCGGCCAGTGATCGAGGAGGCGTCCGAGGAGATCGTCGCCGCGATGCTGGCCGAGGACGTCAGCGACTTCACCGCCCAGACCTATCGGCTGTCGGTGCGCATCGCCGCGCACGTCATCGGCCTCGGAGTTCACGACGTGGACGGGCTCGCCATCAGGTTGGGCAGGCTCTTCGCGGTCCCGGCGGTGCTGCCCGGCCAACGGGTCTCCCGGTTCCAGCAGGTGCGAACCTTCCTCATCTCCAACTCCCGCACCGTGTGGTTCTGGTGGCGGGACGTGCACCCCGCCGTTCGTGCCAACCGGGCCCAGCCAGGCCACAACGTCATCTCGCACCTCCTGGACAGCGGCTACCGCGAGGTGGAGATCGTCACCGAGTGCATCACCTACGGTGCGGCCGGGATGATCACCACCCGCGAGTTCCTCCAGGTGGCCCTGTGGCATCTGCTGGAGAACGAGCAGCTGCGGGCGGACTTCCAGGCCGCCGACACCCCCAAGCGGCACGCGATCCTGCTGGAGATCCTCCGCCTGGAGCCAGTAGTCGGGCACCTGCACCGACGAGCCGACCGTGACTTCACCCTCAGCGCCGACGGCCGGACCTACCAGATCGCCAAGGGAGCCCTGCTCGACCTGTACCTGCGGGTGACGAACGTCGACCCTGAGGTCTTCGGCACCGAGCCGGATCGGCTGTGCCCCGCACGCGAACTGCCGACAGCCACCCGGCCCGAGGGCTTGAGCTTCGGTGAAGGACAGCATCGGTGCCCCGGCAACTTCCTGGCGATCGCCGAGACCGAGGTGCTGCTGAGCCGGCTGCTGGTCGAGGACGTCACCCTGGTCAGCCCCCCGAGTGTCCAATGGGAGGAACTCGTCGAGGGCTACAAACTCACCGGATTCACCATCCGAGTGCGTCCGCGGTAGGTCCCGGCGTCCAATGACCGATGACCCCGCCGGCTGCACGCCCGCTGCCACCTGGCACACCTCGTGGGGACGGCCCCACCGCACCGGCGGTGCCCTGCCGCCGGCCGGACCTCCTCGGTCGACCTGCCGACCCACGCCATGGCTGACCTTGCGGTACGTGCGGGTGCCTCGTCCGCGCCCTCGCTCATTGCCCGGCACCCGCCGGACGGCCACGTCCGGCCCCGACCCTCACCGCCCTCACCCGGAGGCACTGTCATGAACCAGACCATGCGCGCTGTTGTCGTCTCCGAGCCGGGTCCGCCCGACATCATGCAGATCAGCGAGGTGCCGATCCCTGAACCGGACGACGGCGAGGTGCGCATTCGCGTGAAGGCGTTCGGCCTCAACAGATCCGAGTTGCACTTCCGGCGGGGGATGGCCTCCACCGGGTCCTTCCCCCGGATTCCCGGGATCGAGGCCACCGGCATCGTCGAATCGGCTCCCGGTGGCGAGTTCGTTTCGGGGACGAGGGTGATGACGATGATGGGAGGGATGGGCCGGACCTTCGATGGAGGCTATGCCGAGTACGTCGTCGTCCCGGCCTCGCAGGTTCTGCCCTTTACGAGTTCGCTGTCCTGGGCGCAGTTGGGCGCGGTCCCGGAGATGCTGCAGACCGCCGACGGGTCGCTGCGTGTGGGGTTGCAGGCCCAACGGGGGCAGTCGTTACTGATCCGAGGTGGAACCTCCTCGATCGGTCTTGCCCTGGCGGTGCTGGGCAAACTGCGGGGAATGACGGTGTACTCCACCACGCGACGGGCTCAGGCCCGTCCGCTGCTGGAGTCGGTCGGGGTCGACCACATCCTCATCGACGATGGCTCGATCGCACCCGCGCTGCGCGCGCTGTTGCCCGAGGACGTCGACGGTGCGGTCGAACTCGTGGGGGCGAACGTGATGAAGGACACCCTGACCGCGGTGCGCACCGGTGGAGTGGTGTGTTTCACCGGAATGCTGTCCGACCAGTGGTCGATCCCCGACTTCTATCCGATGGACTGGCTGCCCAACGGTGTTCGCCTCACCGCCTATTCGGGTGAGGCCAACGACCTGTCATCCCAGACCCTGCAGGAGTTCCTGGGCGCCGTGGCCGACGGACGCGCGGTCATCCCGGTGGGCAAGTCCTATCGGCTGGACGACATCGTCACCGCTCATGAGGACATGGAGGCCGGCCGGGTCGGGGGCAAGGCGGTGGTCGTCCTCGACGCAGATCCCCACGGCGAGTGAGCACTCCGCCAGGACCGTGGTCAACCACACTGATCGACAAGGGGAACAGCAGATGAACCATGAACCCGTACAGTTGACCCGCTTCGGCCACGACGAGGCCTGGCAGCTCGGAAGGGCCCTGGTCGAGACGTGTCGTCGCGACGGCCACGCCGTCGTGGTGAGCATCACCCTCGGCGAGCAGCGGGTATTCCACGCCGCCATGCCCGGAACCAGCGCCGACAACGACGGGTGGGCCGAACGCAAGTCCCGGGTGGTCAGGCGCTTCGCTCGCTCGTCGCTGGCCGTTTACCACGATCTGGTGCAGCACAATCCCGCCTTCTTCGAGGACTTCGCGCTGACTCGCGGCGAGTACGCCCCGTACGGAGGTGCGGTGCCGATCGTGGTGAGTGGGTGTGTGGTCGGGGTTCTGGCCGTCTCCGGGCTGGAGTCGACTCAGGACCACGAACTCGCCGTCGCCGCGCTACACGTGGAAGCGACACGGCAGCAACAGCAATGAGCGCGCAACGGGTGCCTGCCATCGGGTGACGGATCGCCCTGTCGCCCGCCCGTGCCCATGACGTATCGCCTTCCAGGTCACTCCAGCAGATCGGAGAGTTCCAGCCAGCGCTCCTCCAGGCCACCGGCCTCCGCCTCGAGCCGTTTGAGGTCGTCGCCGATCTTCAGCAGGCCTGCATAGTCGCTCTGATCGTGTTCGACCATCTGCTGGTGAGCCTTCTGCACCCGGGCGTGCAGCTTGTCCAATTGCCGCTCGATGGAGGCGATCTCCTTCTGAGTGGCACGCCGGTCCGCCCCGGTCAGCGTGTCCGGGCCACGCGCCGGCGTGGGCTCAGCGGTGCCGCCCGAGAAGCTCACGGGCGACGTGCCCTGCTCGTGCCGCAGCCGCAGATACTCATCGACACCGCCCGGGACGTGCCGCAGCCGCCCGTCCAGGATCGCGTACTGCTGGTCGGTGACCCGCTCGAGCAGGTACCGGTCGTGCGAGACGACGATGAGGGTGCCGGGCCACGAGTCGAGTAGGTCTTCGGTGGCCGCCAGCATGTCCGCGTCGACGTCATTGGTCGGCTCGTCCAGGACGATGACGTTCGGCTCGGAGAGCAGCAGCATGAGCAGTTGCAACCGTCGTTTCTGGCCACCGGACAGATCCTCGACCCGGGCCGAGAGATGTTCGCGTGCAAAGCCCAGGCGTTCGAGCAGTTGCGCCGGGGTGGTGTCCCGGCCCTCGATGGTGAAGGTGGTCTTGGTGCGGGCGAGGACCTCGCGCACCCGGTCGGCGCGGATCTCGTCCAGTTGACTGAACTGCTGGTCGAGCATCGCGACCCGGACGGTCTTGCCCCGCTTGACCCGTCCGCTCGTCGGGGTTATTGACCCGGTGACCAGACCGAGCAGGGTGGACTTGCCGGCCCCGTTGGCGCCGAGGATCCCGGTGCGTTCGCCTGGGCCGATCCGCCAGGTCACTTCGCGCAGCACTTCGTGGTCGCCGAAACTCACTCCGGCGTCCTCGATGTCAACCACGTCCTTGCCCAGCCGGGCCACTGCAAGGCGTTGCAGCTCAACGGGGTTACGCACTGGAGGCACATCGGCGATGAGAGCGTTGGCGGCCTCGATCCGGAACCTTGGCTTGGACGTGCGGGCCGGTGGGCCCCGTCGCAGCCAGGCCAGTTCCTTGCGCATGAGGTTCTGCCGCTTGGTCTCGGCGGACGCCGCGATCCGATCACGCTCGACCCGCTGCAGCACGTAGGCGGCGTACCCACCCTCGAAGGGCTCGACGATGCCGTCGTGCACCTCCCAGGTGCGGGTGCACACCTCGTCCAGGAACCACCTGTCGTGGGTGATGACGAGCAGGCCACCCGCCGACGCACTCCACCGCCGCTTGAGGTGCTCGGCGAGCCAGGAGATGCCTTCGACGTCGAGGTGGTTCGTCGGCTCGTCGAGCGCGATGAGGTCCCAGTCACCGACCAGCAGGGCAGCCAGGGCCACCCGGCGACGCTGGCCACCGCTGAGGTCCGCGGTGCGCGCCTGCCAGGCGATGTCGGCGACGAGTCCGGCGATCACCTCGCGGATCCGGGGGTCCCCGGCCCATTCATGTTCGGGACGATCACCGACGATCGTCTCGGCCACCGTCATGGCCGGGTCGAGGTCGTCACCCTGGCCGAGCACCCCGAAGCGCACCCCGCTGCGCCGGGTCACCCGCCCCGACTGTGGCTCCAAGGCACCGGACAGCATCGCCAGCAGGCTCGACTTGCCGTCGCCGTTGCGTCCGACCACGCCGATCCGGTCGCCTTCGTCCACGCCGAGGGAGACCGAGTCGAAGACGACGGTGGTGGGGAACTCCAGGTGCAGGGCCTCGGCCCCCAGTAGATGTGCCATAGCGCGCTCAAGCGTAGGGCCCGCGGGGGCGGCTCACGAACCTGGCAACCGGTGACGGCCCTGCACAAGGGCTGGGCACTTCCGGGGCGCGTGCTGCGCGGGCCTCAACCTTGCCGGATGGTCATCCTGGAGAGTTTGTCGTCGGCGACCTCGAAGACGAACCTCGACTGCCCGTTGGCATGGTTCGAGCGCCAGTCGCCCTCCACCGTGACCTGGCTGCCGGCGACGCTGACCTTCTCCACGGTCAACACGCCCTTGGAGCCGATGAACTCCACCTCGCTCCACCCGGCGATCTCCTGCCTGCCGGTGAAGGTTCGCCCCCAGTCATCGACCACGCCGTCGTCGGTGAAGGCGTCGAGAAAACCTGTCTGATCATGGTCGTTCACCTTCTGAATGAAGGAGGCGACGGGCTCTGGGATGACGGGATTGCTAGTCATATCGTTGTGTGCTTTCTAGGTGAGGGGCCTGGTTCAACGGGTCGTGTAGCCGCCGTTAGCGAAGATTGTCTGCCCGGTGATCCACCAACCGTCGGTGGCCAGGAAGGTGACGATGGGTGCGATGTCCTCGATGGAGGTCAACTGGTTGCCCATGGCTTGAGACTTGTGGAAGGCGACCCGTTCTGGCGTCTCCTGACCATAGAAGAACGGGGTATCCATCGGGCCTGGCGCCACCGCGGTAACCGAGATACCGCGGCTGGCGAACTCCTTGGCAGCGGCCCGGGTGAAGTGCTCGACCGGGGATTTCCCCCCGGCGTATGTCGAGTAGCCGTCGGTGAATGCCGCCAGCAGCGACGTGACGATCGTGATGATCTTCCCCCCGTCGGCCAGGTGCAGACCCGCTTCCTTGATGAAGAAGTAGGCGGCCTTGGCGTTGATGTCGAACATCGAGTCGTACTCGTCTTCGGTGGTGTCGACGATGGGCTTACGCAGCACCTTTCCCACGGTGTTGACCGCGACGTCGATCGGGCCCAGGGCGGCCTCGGCATCGCCGAAGAGTGTCCGCACGTTCGCCGGCCGGGTGAGGTCACCACGCAACAGCACTCCTCGAGCGCCCAGAAGCTCCACGTCCGCGAGAGTCTCCTGGGCCTGGCGTTCGGTCGAGTCGGAGTTGTAGTGGATGGCCACATTGGCTCCGGCGGCCGCCACGCGGCGGCTGATCAGGCCGCCGAGGTTCTTGGCTCCCGCTGCGACGAGGACGTTCTTGTCGGTCAGGTCTGCCGTTTGCTTGGAAGGAAGTGTCATGTGCCAACTCCTCGATATTTCGATGATATGTATATGTATACCATCGATACAGCCTAGGATGACCAGATGGCGCCGGAGGAGTCGGGGGCGACCCGGAGTCGGCTGTTGGACGCTGCCGCTGAGTTGATCGCGGCCTCCCCAGGTCAGGACGTCTCGCTGCGGGCCATCTGTGACCGAGTTGGGGTGAAGATGCCAACCTTGTACCACTTCTTCGGCAACAAGCAGGGTCTTCTCGACGCGGTCGTCGAGCGAGGGTTCGACCTGTATCTCGCCGAGAAGGCCGAAGCCGAGAGCTCGGGAGATCCCGTCCAGGATCTTCGGCAGGGATGGGATACCCACGTGGCCTTCGGCCTGGCCAACCCGGGTTTCTACGTCCTCATGTACGGCACGGTGCGTCCCGGGTACTCGCCGGCGCCGCAATCACGGCCGAGTGAACTCCTGCGCGAACTCACCCGCAGGGCCAGTGAGCAGGGAAGGTTAGTGGTGCCCGCCGAGCAAGCCGCAGCTCACGTGCTGGTCACGAACATCGGCGTCACTCTTCGTCAGATCATCCTGGGAGAGGACCGTCCGCTCTCCGTCGCGGTGCGCGAGGGCGCCCTGAGCGCCATCACCGGGACGGGTCCCATGCTGCGTCAAGAAGCACCTGGGGCGTATGACCTGCTCGAGTATGCCGCCGCCAATCCTGAGGCCCTTGGCCAACCCGAGACGCAATTGTTCACGTCGTGGCTTGCCCGGCTCATCAACCTGCGCCAGCAAGCGGCTGGTGTGGATCCGGATGTGTCTGGGTAAGGCCCTAGCCGGGCCGTAGGCATCGGATCAAAAAGCCGGGGGCCCGGCCTGAGGGGGGACTCAGACCCGTACGCTGCGCAGCGCCGCCAGGGTGCGTTCCAGGTCGTCCGAGGTGAGTTCCTCGCCCGTCATCTGGTCCCGCGGGTTGGCCGAAGAGGGGCGTACATCCTGCCGGGTGTCGACCAAGGTCCGTGCCGGTAGTGCTTGCGCCTCGGCGTTCTGCTCGTCCATGCCACGACGGTAAGGTCGGCGCCCACCAACCAAAGCCGACACGCTGGTGTGAGTTGAGTTGTTATGTGACGTGTCTGTCAGGGGTCAGTCTGGTAGGGGCTCACCAAGGTTCGCGCATTCGCCGGGTGAGGCAGATCAGCTCTGCGGGACGCGATGGGTCTTGTGCGGGGCGGCCTGCGCCACCGGCTTGATCACCAGTTGGTCGATGTTGACGTGGGCGGGACGGGTCAGTGTCCAGACGATGGCATCGGCCACATCGTCGGCGACAAGAGGATCGGGGACGCCGGCGTAAACCTTGTCCGCAGCAGCCTGGTCCCCACCGAGGCGGCGCAGCGAGAACTCCTCGGTGTGTACCAGCCCGGGGTCGATCTCGATCACCCGGATCGGCTCACCGTTGAGTTCCAACCGCAGGGTCTCGGCGATGACGGTCTCGGCGTGCTTGGCGGCGCAGTACCCGGCACCGCCCTCGTAGGTGAGGTGTCCGGCGATCGAGGAGACGAACAGCAGAGTGCCTCCACCGGCCGAGCGAATCACCGGGAGCATCGCCTTGGTCAGGCGCACCGTGCCCAGCACGTTCGCGTCGTACATCCACTGCCACTTGTCCAGGTCCGCCTCGGCGACGGTCTCGGTGCCGCGGGCCCCGCCGGCGTTGTTGACCAGGGTGGTTGCGTCCGGCCCGGCGGCCTGCACGATCCGGGCCACGTCCTGGTCGGAGGTGATGTCCGCGGCCAGGATGTCGCACCCGGTCTCGGCGGCCAGGGCGTCCAGGCGTTCCTGACGCCGGGCCACCGCAAGCACCGACCAGCCGTCGGCCACGAGTTGACGCACCGTGGCCGCGCCGATCCCCGAACTCGCTCCCGTCACGACTGCACGCCGACGGGTGGGCGAGGGCTGCTGCATGGTCTGGTTCGTCATGGCGTCCATCTCATCATTCACCCGGGCGAGTCGGCATGCGCGGGGCGATCCCCTCCACCCGCGCCTCACCCTGGTATCGCCCACCCTGGGCCACCCGGGTACCCCCACCCCAGGTTCTACTGGGCGACCAGGGTGCTGCCCCTCGGCGAGATCGATGGTGTGATGAGGTGGCCCGGGCGTCGTGGGACCGGGATTCGATTCCGGAGCCAGCACACCCGTAGGAGCACGACACCGATGTCCGCCACCGTGACCGAGCACCGGCACGTCCTGGAGAGGCCCGAGGGCCCGCCGGCCGGCCTGCGCGACGTGCGTCGCGACCTCGGCCCGCACTACGCCTCCAACGGGCTCATCGGCTACATCTTCTCCGCGTCCGGACCGGTCGCGGTGGTGTTGGCGGTGGGCCAGGCCGGCGGGCTGAGCGGGGCGGAGCTGGCGTCGTGGATCTTCGGGATGTTCCTGTCCGCAGGTCTGGCGACGATCACCATGTCGCTGCTGTACCGACGCCCCTTCGGTTACGCCTGGTCCATTCCCGGGACGGTGCTGCTCGGCCCCTCGCTGCAGCATCTGTCGTGGCCGGAGGTGGTGGCCGCCTTCTACGCCACCGGCCTGCTGTGCCTGGGGTTGGGGCTCTCCGGGTTGATGCGCCGGGTGATGCGGGCGATCCCGATGCCGATCGTCATGGCCATGGTCGCCGCCGTGTTCCTGCGCTTTGGAACCGATCTGGTGACCTCCGTGCAGACGAACCCGGCCGTCGCCGCCCCGATGGTGATCGGCTTCATCGCTCTGTCCGCCCTGCCCGGCCTGGCCCGGCTGATGCCGCCGGTGCTCGGCGCCCTGGTGATCGGCGTGGTCGCAGTGCTCATCACCGGCCAGTTCCAGTGGTCCGGCTCGTCCGGGCCATGGCTGGCCGCGCCAGTCATCACCGCCCCGGACTTCACCGTCCAGGCCATGCTCGAACTGGTCGTGCCACTGGCGATCACCGTCTTGATCGTGCAGAACGGCCAGGGGATCGCTGTCTTGCGGGCAGCCGGGCACGAGCCACCGGTGAACGTCTTCGCCGCCACATCAGGGCTTTTCAGCCTGCTGAACGCGGTCTTCGGGGCCGTCAGCGCCTGCGTTACCGGCCCCACGAATGCCATCCTCACCTCCAGCGGGGAGAAGGACCGGCAGTACACCGGCGCCCTGGTGTACGGGGCGCTCGCCCTGGGCACCGCGGTGCTGGCGCCGACCTTGACCCGGCTGATGCTCGCCACCCCGACGGAGTTCATCCTCGCCCTGGGTGGCATCGCGATGCTGCGGGCCTTGCAAGGGGCGTTCGTGGCGGCCTTCAGCGGTTCCTACACCCTCGGCTCCCTGGTCACCTTCGTCGTCACCATCTCCGGCCTGACGATCTTCAACATCAGCGCGGCCTTCTGGGGGATCGTCATCGGCTACCTGGTCTCCCGGGTGATGGAGCCTCGCGACTACCAGCATGGCGTGGCCTCCTGAGCAGGGGCCGGGCGCTGGCAGGCTCGGCGGCCGTCGCCTCCTGCGTATATCCCACCGTGGGTACCCGCGCTGCTGACAGCAGCACTGCCCACAGCAGCACCGGCCCCGAGGCCGCTGCGAGCGGGCGCATCGTGGACCCATGACCGACACCTACCGCCCCGGCGCAGGCCTGGACGACGACCTTTACCGCCGGCTGCTGGACAGCCGGACGATCCTGCTCGGTGAGCCACTGGAGGACTGGAACAGCAACCGGGTGTGCACTGCGCTCATCGTGCTGGCAGCCGAGGACCCGCGCGCCGACATCTGCCTCCTGATCAACTCGCCGGGAGGCTCGGTGCCCGGGATGCTCGCCATCCGCGACACCATGCGCGCGATCCCCAACGACGTGGCCACGGTGAACCTGGGGATGGCGTACAGCGCCGGGCAGTTCCTGCTGAGTTCGGGCACCCTCGGCAAGCGCTATGCCATGGCGCATTCGAAAGTGCTTCTGCACCAGGGAAGTGCCGGCATCGGTGGCACTGCCATGGACATCGCGATCCAGGCCGACGACCTGCGGGCCACCCGCGACACGGTGCTGGCTCTGGTGGCCGAGGACACCGGACAGGACGTGGCGACGGTCGAGCAGGACTCCCGACGTGATCGATGGTTCGACGCGGCGCAGGCCGTGGAGTACGGATTCGTCGACCGGCTGATCACCAGCCTGGACGAGGTGCTGCCGTCGTCCAGGCATCCGGTGGGACTCGGTGCATCTGGACTGAGCCGCACCCGTGTCGAGGGTGGCCGAGCATGAGCTACACGATTCCCTACGTCACGACCCGCGGCCCGGCGGGGGAGCGCACCGTGGACGTGTACAGCCGGCTGCTCGTCGACCGGATCATCTATCTCGGCACGAGCATCGATGACGGCGTCTCCAATGCCGTCATCGCCCAACTCATTCACTTGGAGTCGGAGAGCCCTGAGCCGGTGCAGCTTTATCTGAATTCTCCCGGCGGATCGATCCCCTCGATGCTGGCGATCTACGACGCGATGCAGTTCGTCCGGTGCGAGGTGCACACCACCTGCGTCGGCCAAGCCGTGTCGACGGCCGCGGTGCTGCTGGCCGGAGGCGCCGCCGGGAGTCGCGCGATCCTTCCGCACGGCCGGGTCGTCATCGGGGCTCCGGCCGCCCAGCAACGCGGTGCCATCCCGGATCTCATCGTCGAAGCCGTCGAGGTCGAACGGGTTCGCACCATGCTCGAGGGCATCCTGGCCCGGCACACCGCCAAGACCCCCGAGCAGGTTCGCGCCGACACCGAACGCGACCTGATCCTCACCGCGCAGGACGCACTGGAGTACGGGGTGGTGGACGCCATCGTGTCCAGCCGCGACCAGATCACCCGGCTGCGCTCCGGAGCCGGCACGGTTGACCTGCTGTGAGGACGGCACCCTGTTGTCGCTTGCCAGTGTGAGGTCTGGGGCGAGGGTGCTGTTCGGTGTATGGAAATGTGTCTGTGAGACGCAAAAGCGTTCTGTGGGTGTGGTTGTGGGGCCGAACCGGGGTGGGTGCCGGGTGCTCGCGGCAGTGCCGGGTCCGCTCCTGGTCGAGTGGAGGTTCGTGCGGTTTACGCGGGTGCTGGGGCGAGGGCACTGCCGGGTGTACGGAAATGAGTCTGTGAGACGCACAAGCGTTCAGTGGGTGTGGTTATGGGGCCGAACCGGGGTGTGGGCTGTCCATGGCCATGGACATGGGCGCCGGGTGCTCGCGGCCGCGCACGGCCAGGCCCTTGTCCCTCTACGGGTTTGCGCGGTTTGGGTGGCCTGGCGGGGGACCGGGCCGTCGGGTGTACGGAAATGTGTCTGTGAGACGCAAAACCGTTCAGTGGACTGCTGTGTGGCCGTCCAGCCTGGCATCGAGTCAGGCGGCCAGCAGGAATCCCTCGTGTCGATCGGCCGGGCCGGTCTGGGCGCCGAGTCGACGTACGGCCTGGGACGCGAGCTGCTCCACGCTCAGGTCGAGTGCGCCCGAGAGTGCTTCCAGAACCTCGGACGACGGGTCCTTTCGCCCCCGCTCGATCTCCGAGAGGTACTGCGCGGCCACCCCAGCACGCCCGGCCACGTCCACCAGCCGCTCCCCTCGTCGGGTCCGATTCTGGCGCAAGGCGTCACCGACGGCCTCCCGCCACAGAAGGTCACGGCTGCGCGCGGGGGCCACTGAAACCGGGCCAGTCCCGGTAGCCACTGGTGAGTTCGTCATCCGAGCGTCCGGCCTCGGTCGGCCGGTGGGTGCTGCCTGGCGGACGGAGGTCGGTTGCCTGCCTGGCTCGGCTTGCATGCCGGGGATCGCCGGCCCCTCGGCTGCCAGCTGGGCGCCTGAGGTTGACCGGCGCGCGGGCAGTGCCAGGGCGCCGGGCGCCGCCTGAAGTCGCTGTGGCGGCCCCGTCGTCCGACCCGAGACCATCATCTGGTCGGAGTCGGTGACCCGGCCCGAACCGGACGCCGAAGGGGAGGCCCGTTCCGGGTCGAAGGTCGGTCCCTGCCCAGTGAGCGACCCCCAGCGACGCGGCGTGCGGTAGAGGGCGCGGTCGCTCGAAGTGTTCGAAGACGGCGTCTGACCCATGCTCGCGAGCATAGGTCGCGGCTGGCCGGCTGGAAACGCATTCCGCCCACAGATGATTCTTCGCGCAGGCACCCTTGTACGCTCGTCAGCGTGACCTGGCAGCCCAGCGTGCTCATCGGCACGGCCGGCGACCCGAGGGGATACCTCGTGGTGGCCACCGTCGTGGCCGTCGGCATCGTGCTCGTGCTTGCCGGGATGACCGCCAACCGGCTGCTGCGACCCCAGCACGCCACCCGCGCGAAATCCCTCACCTACGAATCCGGCGTCGACCCGGTCGGTGCCGGCTGGCAGCAACTCAACATCCGGTACTACCTCTATGCCTACCTGTACGTGGTGTTCGCGGTGGACGCGGTCTACCTGTTCCCCTGGGCCACCGTCGTCGCCCTGCTCGGCCTTCCCACCCTGGTGACCATGGGGGTCTTCCTCGGCGTATTGGCCGTCGCCCTGGTCTACGCCTGGCGGGCCGGGGTGCTGAGGTGGACATGACGACCGAGGACGCCAACGACCAGGCTGGTAGGCCCGCCGCGACCCCCACGCCTTTGCCGATGCCCGTGCTCCGCCCGGGAGAGCCGATGGCGACCCCGGACGACCCGGCGCCACGGATCGGCGGACTGCAACCGGCCGCGATCAAGCCGATGCGCTTCGTGCTCAACTGGGGTCGCCGATACAGCCTGTGGGTCTTCAACTTCGGGTTGGCCTGCTGCGCCATCGAGTTCATCGCCTCCTCGATGGCCAAGCACGACTTCATCCGGCTCGGCGTCATCCCCTTCGCGCCCGGGCCCCGGCAGGCGGACCTGATGGTGGTCTCGGGCACCGTGAGCGACAAGATGGCCCCCGCGATTCGTCGACTGTACGACCAGATGCCCGAGCCCAAGTACGTGATCTCGTTCGGCTCCTGCTCCAACTCCGGTGGGCCGTACTGGGATTCGTACTGCGTCACCAAGGGTGTCGACCAGATCATTCCGGTGGACGTCTATGTTCCCGGGTGCCCGCCCAGGCCCGAGGCGCTGCTCCACGGCATCGTCACGCTGCAGAACAAGATCGCCGACGAGACCCTCGCCGACCGGTACCGCACGTCCCGCTCGCCGGGAGGGCACACCCGGTGACCGTACCCCCCAGATCGCCGGACGAGTCCGCCGGCTCCGCGGCCGGCGAGCGTCCCGACCCGTCGAGGTCCTCGTCCGCGAGCCCGCCCTCTGACGTCAGCGCGCCCCCTGAAGTCAGCGCGGCACGTGACGTCAGCGCGCCCACCGACGCCAGCGCGGCACCTGACGCCAGCGCGGCCCCTGACGGCGGCAGGGCCCCCGACGAAGGTGCGGCCCCGGATGGCGGCACGGGTCCGGGTGACGGCACCGGCGCGCCCCCCGGATACGGCGACCTTCCGGCCTGGCCGGTCGAGGTCACCATCGACGACGCCGCCGGGACCCCCTGCGTGGACGTGCCGGCCCCCACCTGGTTCGAGGCGGTGGCCGTCGCTCGCGATGCCGGATGGAGTTACCTGGACTGGCTCACCGCGGTGGACCAGTGGGACGCCGACCCGGCCGGGGTCGACGTGGTCGCCCACCTCGTCTGCCTGCCCACGGTCACCGCAGCGGGTTCACCCGGCCGACCGCTGCGCCGGCTCCTGGTCCGCACCCGGGTGGCTGACCCGCCGCTGAGGCTGGCCTCGCTGACCCCGTTGTTCGGGGGTGCGGCCTGGCACGAGCGCGAGACCTTCGAGATGTTCGGGGTCGACTTCACCGGTTTCGACGACGGATCGGGCGCCGGTCTGCGTCCGCTGCTGCTTCCGGAGGGATTCGAGGGCACCCCGCTGCGCAAGTCCTTCCAGCTTGCCGCCCGGGCCGCCAAACCCTGGCCCGGGGCCAAGGAACCTGGAGAGGGCCACGGCGCCCCGTCCCGGCGCAAGGCGCTGCCGCCCGCCGTGCCCGACCCGGCGGAGTGGGGCCCGCGCGACCCCTGAAGCGACCCTGCGGCAAGCCCCCACCGGGTGGCCACTGGCAGGCACGATCCTGCCCGGTCGGGCCCGCTACCCCGGGCTTCACGGGAGGTGACGGGGACGGCCGGTGACGCTCGGAGAATCCAGACCCACGATCCGGGTCGCTCGCGACTGCTCGCGCAGACTCTCCAGCAGCCAGCCGGTCGCCTGCCTGGGAGGCATCGGCAGAGCAAACAGGTTGCCCTGCATGAGATCGACGCCGAGCCCCTGCAGCCGTCCCACCTGGAATTGCGTCTCCACCCCCTCGGCGACGATCGACACGTCCAGCAGGTGCCCCAGCCCGCACACCAGCGAGAGCAGCCGCCACGCCTCCGGGTCGGTGCTGATGTGCGGAAGCAGCGACCGGTCCAGCTTGAGTTCGTCGATCGGCAGCGTCCGCAACTGCCCGAGCCCGGTGTAGCCGGTGCCGAAGTCGTCCACGGCAACCCGTACTCCCATAGCCCGAAGCCGCGCCAGCCGTTCGCTGACCCCGCGCAGGTCGATTGCCAGGGAGGTCTCCGTGAGCTCCAGCATCACTTGGGACGGTGGCACAGCATGCCGCTGTAGCCAGCTCTGCACGGTCGGCACCAGCGAGCGCTTGGCCGCGTGGCGTCCGGAGATGTTGATCGACATCATCAGCGTGCTCAACTCGGGGTCCTGGTTCCAGGCGGCCAGCTGCGCCATCGCCTGGTCCATCACCCAGTTGTCCAACTCCACGATGAGGTCGGAGCGCTCGGCGATCGTGATGAACCGGTCCGGAGATACCCGCCCGTAGCCGGGACGGTCCCACCGGCACAATGCCTCCACTCCGCGGGCCCGGCCGGTCCTGGCGTCGACCAGCGGCTGGAACCACAGGGCCAGGCCCTGCCCGGTGGAGACCGCCTCGCGCAGCGCGACCTCCAACTCCCGGTCCGCCTCCACCCGAGCGCGGCTGGCGTCGTCGAAGCTCACCACGGCGCCGTGCACCTGACCTCTGGCCTCGTCCGAGGCATGCGTGGCCATCCGCACCAGATCGGCCGGATCCTCCTCGCCGGTGCGCACCGCCACACCTACCCGAGCCCGCACTGAGGTGATGCAGTCGGCAGCCCCGGCCCGATGTTCGATCTCGTTGACCACGAAGGCCATTCGCTCATGGATCCGTGAGGCGGCCTGATCTCCGGCGAGCACGATGAGGAACTCGTCCGCACCCAACCGGCCGGCGGCGCCTCCGCTGGCGCGGGTCATCTCGTCCAGGATCTTGCCCACCTCGACCAGGACCTGGTCGGCCGTGGGCATCCCGAACACGCTGTTCAACTCCCGGAACTGCTCCAGGTCGAGGTGCGCCACCGCCAGTTCCGTGTCGCGATCGGCCACCGCCTGCTGCAGGAACTCCAGCACCGCGCCCCGGGACAACAGATCGGTCAGGTGATCGTGCCGGGCCCGGAACTCCATCTGCTGCGCCAGTTCCATCCGGTCTCGCACCGTCGTGGTGAAGGTGGTCACCGCCTCGTCGAAGAGACGCCCCAGATCGCCTGGCACCGGCTCCTGGAGTTGCGCCCCTGCGACGTCGCCCCGCGCGATCAGGGCCGCCTTGTGTTTGAGCACGTCCAAGGACTGGGCGGCAGCTGCCAGAGCTTCGGCGGTGGCCTCCACCTCCGGTGTGCCCCGCACGTTCTCCAGGCCCAGAGCGTCGGTCTGGCCGTCGCGCAGTCGCATGGCTGCCGACCCCAGGTGACGCAGTGGACGCACCACGACCCGGGCCTGCCACAGCGCCAACCCGAGCAGTGCCAGCATGAACAGCGGCAGGCCGATGGCGACCGCGAGCGCCTGCTGCCGTGCGGTACCCGCGACGCGGGCTACGACGCCCAGATCCAACTCGGCCTGGTTCCGGACGAAGGTCGTCATCTCGCTGGACCGTTCGACCCCCTGGACGAGTCCGTTCAGCACGGTCGGGGTCGCCGCCGCCCCGCTGCGCACGCGTTGCCCGCGGAACGCGTCCTCGGTCACCTGGTCGAAGTCGGGAGCGGACAGCCAGGGTGGCACGTCCCCGTCCCAAGTGTCGGGGGCGAGCGGGGCCAGCCCGGCGCTGGCTTCGTCCAGGTTTCGCAGTGAGGCATCGAGGCGAGCAGACCGGGGGTTGTCGTCGACGGGGTCGGCGAACCACAGGTCGACGAGGTCGATGACCACCTGTCCGGTGTACAGGTCGAGTTCGCTCATCGCCTCCAGCCGATCCAGGGACTCCCCGGCTTCCGGCTCACCGAGCAGGATGAGGGAATCGCGCATCTGCGATGTCAGCTGGTCGATCTTGCGGCTCACCTGATCCGAAAGGTCGCGGTAGAGGCGCAGATTCACGTACTCGTCGCCGAAGCCGCCTGGATTGCGGGCCAGTTGCAGCGTGAGCAGATCCCGGGGCAGCACGTCGGTGGCGCGGATCGCCTCGTCGGTGCGTGCCCGGACCCGCTCGATCCGCAGATCGCGACTCGACGTGCCGATGATCTCTGCGGTCACGCCGAGATGGCCCAAGATGGTGACCATATGCTCCTCGCCGAGCGCGGCCCGCAGGATGAGCAACCGGTCGAGTTCGTCGGCCAGGGCGGACAGGCGACCTGCGCTGGTGGCGACCTGCACGCTGGAGCGGACCTGGACGACACCCACGCCGACGAGCATCAGCCCGGCGAGCATCACCACGAGCAGCAGCCGTCCGCGCACAGAGCGGAGCGACCGCCGCACACCGGCGGGGGTGATCGCCCGCGGCGGCCTCACGGCTCACTCGTTCCCAGCGGCGAGTGCGACGAGGAAGTCGTCGATGATCTGGTTGGGATCCTTGTCGGGGTTACCGAGCAGGTCGGCACTGAACTGGTCCGCGGCGTCCTCAGCCCCGGTCAGCGACATGCCGTTCTCGGGTGAAGGCACGGACAGGTGGGTCAGCAACTGGTCGAGGAACTCGTCCGAGAAGTTGCTCCCCGGGAACTCGGCCTGCATCGTCTCGACATAGCGACTCTGCAGGTCGACGCGAGCAGGCACCGGGCCCCAGGCGGTGAACAGGTCACCCTCGTCCTGGTTGAGCAGGAACTGCATCGCCTCGACGGCCTCGGCGCGATGCTGCGTGGTGGACAGCACCTTGAATTCGTCGAAGTGATAAGGGACTTGGGAAACGCCGTCGTGCGATGGCGGTACCGCAAAGTTCACCTCCGGGGCGACCGGTGACTCGGCAACCGGCGGCAATGCCCAGGAGTACGCGATCGCCATCGCCACGTTGCCGGAGGTGAAGGGACTGCCCTCGTCCAGCAGGTCGGAGCCGATCTCGGACTGGTTGGGAGCGGTCTCGTCGACGTAGATCCGTTCCCGCAGCCACAGCCATCCATCGATCACGCCGGGCGGTGGCTCCATCCGCCCGTTGGCGACCTCCGCGCGTCCCTGACCGAAGGACTGCCCGAAGACCGGGGTGATCACGTACTGGGAGGCGAATCCGAACTGGCTGGTCCGCGCTGGGACGAAACCCGGGTCGCCGGGGTGGTTGCCGTCTGCGTCTAGGGTGAGTTGACGAGCCAGGCCACTGACCGCGTCCCAGTCCCAGGTCTGGCCCTGGTAGGGGTCGCCGAACCGGTCCGGCGGAAGCGCCAGACCCTGCTCGGCAAAGGCCTTGCGGTTGACGATCATCATCGACGGGTAGACCCCGATGGGCACCCCGGCATACCCGCCGTCGACCGCCACGCTCTCCAAGGTCGCAGGTTCGAACTCCACGTCGCCCAGTTCTTCGCGGGTGAGGACCAGCCAATCGTCTTTGGCGTCCAGGGCGGCGGACTGCCCGATCGGGCCGATGATGTCGGGTGCCTCGTCGGACGCCTTGACCTCGTCCCACTCCGGGGAGCCGGCGAAGAGTTCGCGAACGACGATCTCGATCTGGACGTCGTCGTGGGTGGCGTTGAACTGGTCGACCAGGCCCTGCTCGACCTCGAGTTGGCCGGCCTCGAGTCCGGTGCCGAAACCGATCAGCCAACGAATCGTTACGACGTCGTCGTTGCGGGCCGCGTCCTGGTTGCTGCATCCGGCAACCATTCCCACCAGTACCGCCAGGGCCAGCACCCATCCACCGAGACGACGTTGCACCGTGACCTCCTGTCAGGCATCCCGACGTTCGCGCGGCCCACTGTTCTCTCTGCGAACCCCGACAGACAAGACAGATTCCGCACAGACCGAGACAGACCACGCAAAGAAGGCGTCTCCTGGGATCATGTTCCTCCGGGCCGCCAGCGATGTCTACCGGTTCGTGCAGTTCGCGAGCGATCCACCTTTCGTGATGGTCCACCCCGCGGGCTTTTGGGTCGAGTTGGCTAGGCTCGTCCCGTGCCCCTGTGGCTGGAGGTGTTGCTGCGCTCGGTCGCCGTGCTGGCGGCCTTCCTTGTGCTGCCACTGCTCGTCGGTCAGTTGGAGCACAAGGTGATGGGGCACATGCAGGGCCGCCTGGGACCGATGTACGCCGGTGGCTTCCATGGGTGGGCCCAGTTGGTCGCGGACGGTGTGAAGTTCCTGCAGAAGGAGGCGGTCACCCCCGCGGCCGCTGACCGGACGGTGTTCGCGCTCGCCCCGGGGGTGGCCCTGGTGCCCTACCTGGTCGCCATGGTGGCGGTGCCGCTGAGTCCGCTGGTGGTCGGCGCCCACCTGGACGCCGGGTTGCTCTTCGTGCTGGCGGCCTCGGCGGTCGGGGTGCTGGGCACCCTCATGGGGGGCTGGGCCAGCGGGAACAAGTATTCGATGCTCGGGGGGCTGCGCACGGCCGCGCAGTTGCTCAGTTATGAGTTGCCGCTGGTGCTGGCGGCCACCTCGGTGGCGATGGCGGCCGGCTCACTGGACCTCATCGTCATCGCCGAGAGCTGGCACTGGTGGTGGTTGTTCTGGCAGGCCCCTGCGGCGATCGTCTTCCTGGTCGCCGGGGTGGCCGAACTGCAGCGACCGCCCTTCGACATGCCGATCGCCGACGCCGAACTCGTGCTCGGCCCGTACACCGAGTACGGGGGACTGCGGTTCGCCTTCTTCCTGCTCGCCGAGTACGCCGGCATCGTGCTCTTCTCCGCTCTCTTCGCGGTGCTTTTCCTCGGCGGCTGGGCGGGGCCGTTCTCCGAGGCGCTGGGCTGGCTGTGGACCCTGCTCAAGGGCGCGCTGGTGGCCTTCGTGATCCTGTGGATCCGGGTGGCCTGGCCGCGGCTGCGTGCCGATCAGCTGCAGTCGTTGGCCTGGCTGGTGCTCGTTCCGGTAGCGCTGGCGCAACTGGTGCTCACCGCCGTCGTGGTCTGGGCGCTGGGGTGATGGACGTGACGTTGATGGCTCAGCCACGAGTGGCTCGTCCCCGCGGTCGATCGGCTGCGGGTCGTCGGGGACCGGCCTGCGGTGAGTGGGCCGGGGCCCGCGGTGGGCGGGCCGGGGTCTGCGGTGGGCGGGGAGGGGGCTGCGGTGAGTAAGGCACTGGACGGCCTGGCCCGCGGCTTGGCGGTGACCCTGCGGACCCTGACCCGCAAGACGGTGACCGCCGAGTATCCCGACCACGCACCGGATCTGCCGCCACGCAGCCGCGGAGTGATCGCTCTGCTGGAGGAGAACTGCACCGTGTGCATGCTGTGCGCCCGCGAGTGCCCCGACTGGTGCATCTATATCGACTCGCACAAGGAGTCGGTGCAGGTCGAGGGGGCAGCCCGGGCCCGGCAGCGCAATGTGCTGGACCGGTTCGCCATCGACTTCTCGCTCTGTATGTACTGCGGCATCTGTATCGAGGTGTGTCCGTTCGACGCGCTCTTCTGGAGCCCGCAGTTCGAGTACTCCACGACCGACGTGGCGGCGTTGACCCATGAACTGGATCAGTTGCGGGAGTGGATGTGGACGGTGCCGCCCCCGCCCGCGCTCGATCCCGGTGCGCCCGAGGCCAAGGAACTGGCGCCGCCCACCCGGCCGCCCAGGGCCGCCCGGCCTGCCGCGGGTGGCGACGGCAAGGCCGGGGCCGGCGAGCGGCCGGTGCGAGCGCGCCCTGAACGTCCGGCCCGTGGTGAGCGTCCGGCCCGTGGTGAGCGTGCTGCTGGTGGTGAGCGCCCAGCCCGTGGTGAGCGTGCTGCTGGTGGTGAGCGCCAAGTCGGTGGCGAGCCTGTGGCCCGCGGTGAACGTCCTCACCGCGCTGAGCGTCCGGCCCCCGGCCAAGGCCCGGGAGCAGTTGGCGGCCCGGCCGCGCGCGAGCGTTCGGGTGGGCGCGATCGCCCTGCCGGGGGTGGACGCACCGTCGCGGACGGGGAGGTTGCGGCCGGGGACGCCGTGGATGCCTCACTGCGGAACCTGGACGTCCAGGCCAGCTCGACCGAGGCCGGCTCGACCGAGGCGAGTTCACCGGAGGGAGGCTCGTCATGACCGGACTCGACATCCTCCTGGCCGGAGTGGGCGGGCTGGCCCTGCTCAGTGCCTTGGCTGCGGTGCTCTCCCGCCAGGTGGTGCACGCAGCGTTGTGGCTGGTGGTCAGCCTTGGTTCGCTGGCGGCCTTCTACCTCGCCATGGGTGCCGAGGTGGTCGGTCTGGTGCAGTTGCTGGTCTACGTGGGCGCCGTCGTCGTGCTCTTGCTCTTCGCGCTGATGCTGACCCGGGCGCCGATCACCCCATCGTCCGACCTGAGCTTGCGCGGTCCCCGCGTCGTGCTGTCCGCGGTGGTGGCCGCCGGGGTCTCGGCTCTCGTCCTCTTCGCCCTCCTGGGCCTCGAGCCGATGCGGGTGCCGGGGCTGGGCGCCCACGGCGGACCGACCGCCATCGGCGCGGCCGTCTTCACCTCGTGGGTGCTGCCCTTCGAGTTGATCTCCATCCTGTTGCTCGCGGCCCTCGTCGCCGCGGTGTCCTTGAGTCGACCGCGGGCCACCGGCGCGAGTGCCGGCGAGGAGGGCCAGCCGGGGGAGGGCGTGGCGTGAGTCTGGTGTGGCCGAGTGTGTTGGCGGCGCTGCTGGCCGGGGTCGGGGTGTTCGGCATTCTGGTGCGCCGCAACGCGATCATGGTGCTCGTCGGCGCCGAGTTGCTCGTCAACGCCGCCGTCCTCGTCCTCATCGTCGGCGACGCCAGGGCCGCAGCCACCGGACTCGGCGGTGGGCTGCTCAGTGGGCAGGTCGGCGCCCTCTTCGCGATCACCGTGGCCGCCGCTGAGGTCGGCCTCGCCCTCGCGGTCGTGCTGCTGCTCTTCCGGACCCGCTCGAGCATCGACCTCACCGAGACCGCGACCGTGGCCGACCCAGGTTCGGCCGACGCCGACCAGCGGTCGCCGAGCGTCCCCGCGGCCGACCGGATCGGGACTCGTCGGCGATGAGCACTGCACAGCTTCTGCTCCTTGCCCTGGTGCTCGCGCCGGTGCTGGCCGCAGCCGTGGGCTTGCCGGTGGGTCGTCGGCACCGGGGTGCCGCGGCCGGCATCGCCGTGACCGGCGGGATCGTGAGCCTGGCTGCTGCGCTCGGGCTGGCCGGATCGTGCTGGTCGCAGGCCTGCGAACCGGTCACCCTGGGTCGGCTCGATGTGGGGTCGCAGACCCTCACCCTCGGCTACGACCTCGATCCGACCACCAGTCTGGTCGTGGTGGCCGTCGCGGTCGTCGCGTTGTGCGTGCAGGTGTACTCCGTGGGGTACCTGGTGCCCCATCACGGCGACACCGGCCCGCTGCGGTACGCCCCGTACGCCGCGACCGTCTCACTGTTCAGCGCCGCGATGCTGCTGGTGGTCGGTGCCCAGGACCTGCTGCTGATGCTGGTGGGCTGGGAGGTGATGGGATTCGCGTCGTACCTGCTCATCGGGCATCACAGTGAGCGTCCCGCTGCCCGTCGCGCGGCCCTGCAGGCCTTCTTGGTCACCCGGCTGGCCGACGTGGGATTCATCGTGGCCGTACTCGCCGCCTACCAGGCCGTCGGGACGACCAACATCCCCGCGCTGCTCTCCGCGCTCGAACCGGGCCAGGCCGCGCCGGGCCCGAACCCCGTCGCAGTCACGGTGGCCGCGCTGGGTCTGGTCATCGCGGTGGCTGGAAAGTCGGCGCAGTTCCCGTTGCAGGGTTGGTTGCCGGACGCGATGGAAGGCCCCACCCCGGTGAGCGCCCTGATTCACGCCGCGACGATGGTGGCCGCGGGTGTGGTGGTGCTCTTCCGGCTCGGTGCGCTGCTGAGCGCGGCGCCGGTGGCGATGAGCCTGCTGGGCGTCATCGCCTGTGTCTCGATGCTGGCCGCGGGACTGGCCGCACTGTGCGCAGACGACCTCAAACGGGTGCTGGCCTGGTCGACGGTGAGCCAGATCGCGGTGATGCTCGCCGCCCTCGCCCTGGGCGGGACCGCGGGGCCGGTGGCCGCGATCATGCTCATGCTCGCCCACGCCGCCTTCAAGGCGCTGCTCTTCCTCACCGCGGGTGCCATCTCGGTGCGTTTCGGCACGACGAAACTGGCCGGCCTGGCAGACCTGCGACGTCGTGAACCGCGCCTGACGGTGCTGCTGGGAATCGGCCTCGCCGGGCTCGCTGCCCTGCCGCCGCTGGCCGGTTTCGTCGGCAAGGAAGGCGTGCTCACCGCCGCGCACCACGCGTATTCGGACGGCGAGAGCCTGCTGCCAGGGTGGTTGGCCCTGGCGGTGCTGGTCAGCCTCGGGCTCACCACGCTGCTCACCGCCACCTACTCCGGACGGCTGTTCGGTGCCCTCACCAGGCTGGACCTGACCAAGCCGGTTGGGCTTGCCCCCGCCCGGCAGGCAGTTCCGGGGGCCTCCTCGGGTGGCCCGCACGCCCAGGACGCGGTGGCGGTGGCCCCGGCCGGCGGCGCTGCGGCCCAAGCAGCCCTTGCGGACAGCGCCGGTGCCGTGGCACAGGACGGCCCGGGCGAGCCGGTTCGCTACCTCGCCGACGACAGCATCGAGGCCCAGCAGCCGACCGACAACGCACAGTCATCTTCACCAGCGCCGCCAGCTTCACCATCGCCGCCGACGCGGTCTGCGGGCACCATCGGCCAGGCGGAAACCGGTGACGGCACCGACACCGACGCCCCCGGTCACACCGAGACTCTCGGCGGGCAGGGCTCAGCAGCCCTCCCGGGCGGAGCCGACCGCGCCACGGTAGGCCCGATCGACGCTCCTGCAGGCGCCTCAGTGGGTCCGGTTGACGTCGAAAGTGATTCTGGTACAGGCGATTCCGCCGAGAGGCGTGGGCCGCAATTCGCTCCGCCGCCGGCTCCGGCTGCCGACTCGACCCCGGACGAGACGCTGACCTTCGTCGACTCGCACGGCGACGTGCAGGACTGGGACCTGATCGCACACCTGGACACCGCCAGGCCGCCGCGGTGGAGCGCCGAGGGCCGCGCCAAGCGCGAATACGAGCGGCAGGAGGCGCGTCGGCGGGTGGAGTCGGGCCACGAGGATGCGCACTCCCGACGGCTCGCCGGACGCCGGTGGCGACGCGAACACGACGCCGCAGAGCACGAACAGCAGCAGGAACCCGGCGCCGCGGGCCAGGGAGTCGCTCGGCCCGGTGCCGTCCGACCGCCGATGGCCCAGCCCGCCACCCCGTCTGAGGGCTCGCCTCAACCGGGCCAGTCCCAGCCGGACCCTCGCAACCAACCCACCGAGGCCCTCGGCCACGACCGGCCCCAGACCTGGACGACCCGTCCGCTCGATGCCTCGCGTCCGCACTCCCGGCTGGTCTCCCGGGTGTCCGACCCGTCGCCCGACCAATCCCCGGACCCGGCAGCGGGTCAGTCCCGCGACAACACGCCCACCGGGAGTGCTCCCGGCCACCGCACGGACCGGCTCGATTCCCCGGCAGCCGACCGGCCGGGTGCTGGGGCCGCAGCGGGCACCCAAAGCGGGCCGGCGACAAGCCAGGAGCGACCGGGGCCACGAGGCCTGCCCAACCGACTGGCTCGAGCGGTCGCCGGGCAGCGACGCCTCCCGGAACCCGGCGCGGGCACGCCCGATGACGGCGCCGCCACGGGTCGCGCCGAGTACGCAGCCCCCGGGTCAACCCAGCCCATCGGCGACCGCGGCGCGCCGGCCCCCGGCGCAGGCAGTTCTCCGGCAACCGGCCTCCCGGCCACCGGCTCCGGCAGTCCTCCGGCAACCGGCTCTCCGACCACCGGCTCCGCAGGTTCCCCGGTCCGCCTCTCGGCTGGGGCCGCCCAGCCCGCTCCGGCCCCCGGGGCCGTGCCATCAGGTACCCCGCACTCAGCTACCCCGCACTCAGCTACCCCGCAGTCAGCTACCTCGCGGCCGGCCCCGACCCGCGCCGAACGACCCCCGAAGCCGCCGGTGCCGCCACTGCCTCCACCAGCCCCGGTCCCGGGGCCGGCGGTCGGCGGCTCGATCCTGGGACCCCTGGTCCTGCTGGCCGTCCTCACGGTCGCCGGGGGAGCCCTGGCCTTCGTCGCCCCGGGTCTGCAGGGCTATCAGATCGGTTGGCTCACCTCGCTGGTCGGGATCGTGCTGGCGGTGGCCGGGGTGGCGATCGGCCTGTTGCGCGGCCCGGCCGGACACCGTGATGTCGCGACCCGGCTCCCCGACGGCCTGCGCGCCGTGGCTGCCGGAGGCTTCGGCTACCAGCGCGTGCAGCAGGTCGTCGTGGTACGCCCGGTCCGGGCACTGGCCAGGCTCATCGCCCTCGGCGACGAAGCCGTGATCGGCACCTGGGTGAGCGCTCCCAGCCTGCTGGCCGGTCTCGGCAGGCAGTTGGTCAGATTCCAATCCGGCAGGATCAGCGACTACCTGGCGTGGGTCGGGGCCGCCGCGGTACTGGTGGGCATCCTGGTCCTCACCCTCGCGGGGGCGATGCGATGAGCGACGCCGTCCTGAGCACCCTCCTGCTGCTCGCCGTCCTCACCCTGCCGCCAGTGGGCGCGGTGGTCGCGGCATGCAGCCGCCGCCGGCCAGACGTGGCGATCGCCGCCGCGCTCACCACCAGCCTGCTCACCCTGATCCTCGAACTGGGCCTGCTCGCGCTGACCGTGCCCTGGCGCAGCGGCTCGGACGTGGCGAGCATCGACCTCGCCTGGATGGGTTCGCTGGGGCCTCGCCTGCACTTCGGCTGGGACGGCATCACCGCGCCGCTGGTGCTGCTGACCAGCCTGCTCACCACGCTGGGCTGCTGCTACCTGTGGTTCAGCGCGGACGACGCCCTGCCGGGCGAGACCGGCCGTCGGGCGCCGTCCGCGGGCCTGGTCGCGGTGCTCGCCACCACTCACTCGGCAGCCTTGCTGACCTTCACGGCCCGGGACCTCATCGTCTTCTTCATCGCCTTCGAGGCCGTCCTGGCACCGATGTGGGTGCTCATCGGACGGTGGGGCGGGGACCCGGACGCCACCGACCAACAGTCCCAGCAGGTCCGACGCCGCCGGGCAGCCACCACCTTCGTGCTGTACACCGCCCTCGGGTCGGCGATCATGCTGCTCGGCCTGCTGCTGCTGGCCGGTGCGGTCGGCAGCACCGGATTCGAGGCGGTGGCCGCCGCCGGTCCCCGCCTGCCCTTGTCGACCCAGGCGATCGTCGCCCTGCTACTCATCATCGGCCTGGGCGTGAAGGTGCCGATGTGGCCGCTGCACTCCTGGCTGCCGCCCGCCCACACCATCGCTCCCACGGTCGGGTCGGTGCTGTTGGCCGGCGTGCTGCTCAAACTCGGGTCCTACGGTCTGGTGCGGATCGCCGTCGGCTTCGTCCCCGAGGGCGTGCAGGCCCTGGCCGTCGGTCTGGCCGCGCTGGGAGTGACCGGCATCCTATGGGGTGGATTGGTGTGCCTGGTCGAACCTGACCTCAAGCGGCTCATCGCCTTCTCCTCGGTCGCCCACATGGGATTCGTCGTCCTCGGGGTGGCGGCAGGCACCCCGGCGGCGATCCAGGGGGCCCTGTTCGTCGGCATCGCGCACGGGCTGATCAGTTCCCTGCTGTTCTGGGTGGTGGGCATGCTCAAGCACCGGCACCTGGCCGCCACGGTTCGCGCGAGTGCGGACCTGCGGGCACTGCCGGCGGGTCTGCGGGACTCCCACCCCCGGCTGGGCTGGACGCTCGCCCTCGGTTCGGCGGCCGGCCTCGGATTGCCGGGCCTGGCGGGCTTCTGGGGCGAGATCCTCGTCCTGATCGGCACCTGGAACTCACCTCGCCTGGCCGGGATCGGCTCGGTGCTGTCGGTCCTGGCGGCCCTGGGCACGGTGCTGGCCGGTGCCTATCTGCTGCGGGTGCTGTACCTCATCTGGCAGGGACCCTCGCCGACCCTGGTGTGGTCACCCCCAGACGCCAGTCAGCCCCAAGACGCCGCCCCCCAGCCCCAGGACGCCAGTCAGCCCCAAGACACCGACCCGGCAGCCGGGGTGCCCGTAGGAGCCGCCGTCGGCCCGGCGGCCGTTGCGTCGGCGCCGCATCCGCCCGGAGCCGCCAAGGCTTCGTCGACGGCCGCGCCGCCCGCTCCGTCCATCCACTCGGACGCGGAGCCGGACTCGGCGGCCCAGGACCTGACCGGCATCGAGGTGGGCGTGGTGGCCCCCCTGGTGTTCTTCATCGTCGGCTTCGGGGTGGCCCCAGGGACGCTGCTCGCCCTGACCGGCCCGGCGGTGCGCGCCCTGCTGGGGGTGGGCTGAGCATGAGCGTCCAATCGGTCGACTGGCTGGCCATCGCCCCGGTGGCACTCACCTGCGCCACCGCGCTCGCGGTGCTGCTGCTCCAGGCGCTGCTGCCGGCCCGCGCGAACCCCGCCGGGCCCGACCGCGCGACGTCACGTCCGGCACCGGCAACAGCAGCGCTGAGCGCCACCCGCACCACCGGTGGCCCCTCGCCGGCGGAGACCGGATCGATCCTGCCCGGCACACTGGACGGCGCCCGCCCAGGCCGCGGCATCGATCCTCACGAGCGCCGGGGCCGGAACCGACTGTTGGACGGGGTCACCCTGGCCGGCCTGGCGCTGGCGGCGATCTCCCTGCTGCCGGCGCTGCGGGCCGCACCCACCCAGACTTTCTGTACCGCGGGAGGCTGCAGTTTCGCCTCCGGCGGCGTGCTGACCGGGCTGCAACTCATCACCCTGGTGGCCGCAGCGGTGATCGTCCTGCTCGCCGTCGAGGACCCGGTCGTGGCGGAGTCGAGCCTGAGCCGGCACGAGTTCTGGGTGCTGCTGCTCGCGGCCACCGCCGGAACCCTGGCGGTGATCGCCAGCCGCGATCTGCTGACCCTCGTGGTGGCGCTGGAGACCGCCTCGCTACCTGTCATCGGCCTGGTCGGGGCGGCCCGCACACCGACCGCGGCCCTGGCCGCGACCCGGCTGCTGATGGTCTCGGTGGCCTCCTTCGGACTCACCCTGCTCGGCGTCGCCCTGCTCTACGCGGCCACCGGCACGGTCTATCTGGACGCCATGCGGGCCGGCGGCACCGGTGCCACGACGGCCACCCCGGTGGTGAGCCTGCTCGCGGTCAGCCTGATCGTCGTCGGGGTCGGGTACAAGGTGGCGGCCCTGCCCTTCGGACTGTGGGCCCCGGACGTGTACCCGGCGACCAGCCTGCCGGTGGCCACGTACCTGTCCACGGTCTCCAAGGTGGCCGGTGTGGCGGCGGCTGCCCTCGTCGTGGTCAAGGTGGTGCCGGACTGGGCCACCGGCCCGGACGGTCTGGGAGCGGGCGATGGGCTGGCCTGGCTGGCCGTCCTGGCCGGGGTGACGATGACGCTGGCCAATATCGTCGCGCTCACCCGGCGTGGGGTGCTCGCCCTGCTCGCCTGGTCGACCATCGCCCAGGCCGGGTGGGCCTTGCTGCCACTGACCGCACCCGGCGCACGTGAGGTGCTGCTGGGAGCCGTGGGCACGTACCTGATCGCCTACGTGGCTGCCTCACTGGCGGTCTTCGCCGTCGTCGTACTCGTCTCCCGACACCACCGCGCAGGCCAGTTGCACACCATCGACGACGAGGCCGGTCTCTTGCGCACCGAGCCGGTGGCCGCCGTCGTCCTGGTGCTCGGACTGTTCTCGCTGGCCGGCCTGCCCCCAGGCGTGGCCGGCCTGGTGGCCAAGGTGGTGGCGCTGCGGCCGGTGGTCGAAGGCGCCGGCCCCCTCGGCTCGGGTGCCATCGGCTGGGTGATTGCCGTCGTGGCAGCGGTCAACGTGGCCATCGCCCTGGCCTATTACCTGCGCTGGATCTGGATCGTGGTCAACGCCTCGGAGCACCCGGCCCCGACCTGGCGGGTTCGGCTGGGGGAGGGGTCTGCCCTGTGTCTGGCCGCCGCCATTCTCATCGTCATCACGATCCTGCCGGGGGTGATGTTGTAGCGCGCCGGTGCGATTCCGGCTCACGATTGCACGTTCGGCTCCGTACCCGTCGAATCACCGCGACTCGGGCGTTCACCAACCACAGGACGTCCGCCGCGGGTACGTTCGGAGGCGTACGTTCCTGGCGTGCGCGAATGGGTGATCAACTGCATCCAAATCGAAACACCCACAATCGCCCAGAGGTGCTGGTAATCCCTCGGAATGCCGGACCCGAACGATTATTTCTGCAACTTTCTCACGGCGCAGGCCTGTGAGTACCCGGCTGATCCCACTACGATCCGGCGCGTGGACTGGACTAACTACAAGGCGGCCCTCTTCGACCTGGACGGTGTGGTGACCCCAACCGCGCAGGTGCACATGATCGCGTGGAACGAGATGTTCTCGGAGTTCCTCGCCTCCCGTGGCATACCTGAGCCGTACACCGACTCCGACTATTTCGCGTACGTGGACGGCAAGCCACGCTACGACGGAGTGCGAGCCATGCTCGCCTCACGAGGCATCGAGATACCCGACGGCGAGCCGGACGACCCCGCCTCCGCCGAGACGGTGTGCGGACTCGGCAACCGCAAGAACGCGGTCTTCACCCAGGTGCTCGAACGCGATGGCGTGCAGGCCTATCCGGGCAGCGTCGCGTTGATCGAGCATCTGCTGGCCACCGGCACCCGGATCGCCGTCGTGTCGTCGTCGCAGAACGCGCCGTCGGTGCTGCGCGCGGCAGGCCTGCTGGACAAGTTCGAGCTCGTCGTGGACGGCAAGCTCGCCAAACAGAACAGCCTGCCAGGCAAGCCCGCCCCCGACACCTTCGCCTACGCCGCCGCCGAACTCGACGCCACCAATGCCGAGGCCGTGGTGCTGGAAGACGCGGTCAGCGGCGTCCAGGCGGGCCGGGCCGGTGACTTCGGCTTGGTGATCGGGGTCGACCGCGGCGCCGGTGCTGACGAGCTCACTCAGGCCGGGGCCGACGTGGTGGTCACCGACCTGGCGGAGCTGATTGCGTGAACGCGGCCGAGCTCGCCGAGGACCCGCTGGACCGCACCCGCTTCCCCGCCAACGAATGGCGGCTGGTCGAGACCCGACACGAGGACGACGACCTGGGTACCACCGAGACCCTGTTCGCGGTCGGTAACGGCTACCTGGGAATGCGGGCGAATCCCGAGGAGGGCCGGGCGAGTGCCCAGCACGGCACCTTCATCAACGGATTTCACGAGACCTGGGACATCCACCACGCCGAAGAGGCGTTCGGCTTCGCGCGCACCGGGCAGACCATCGTCAACGTGCCCGACACCCAGACGATCAAGCTGTATGTCGACGACGAGCCGCTCATGCTGCAGGTCGCCGAGCTGGAGAGTTACGAGCGCAGCATCGACTTCGCCGACGGCGTCTACCGGCGCGACCTCATCTGGCGCACCCCGTCCGGCAAACGAGTTAAAGTCTCATCGTCAAGAATGGTGTCGTTCATCGAGCGGCACGTGGTGATCTACACCTTCGAGGTGACGATGCTGTCGGGGTTCGCCCCGGTGGTGATTTCCTCCCAGTTGGTCAACCGGCAGGACGGCGCGGACGAGTATCACCCGGTCGGCGCCAACTCCGCCGATACCTTCGACCCCCGCAAGGCGGGCAAGTTCAATCACCGGGTGCTGGTCAACGAAGGGGAGTGGCATCACGGCAACCGGATGATGGTCGGCTATCGCACCGCCAACTCCGGGATGACCATCGGGGTGGGCGTCGACCACCAGATCGAGACCGAGAACACCTTCGACGCCTTCATCCGCTCCGACGAGGACCTGATCAAGCAGGTGGTGCGGGTGCGGGCGGAGCGTGACAAGCCGATCCGGATAACCAAGTTCGCCGCCTACCACACCTCCCGCGGGGTGCCGGTTCGTGAACTCTTCGACCGCTGCCGACGCACCCTGGACCGGGTGCGCGAGCAGGGCATCGACCACTACCTGGTGAACCAACGCAGTTGGCTCGACCGGTTCTGGCGTCACACCGACGTCCGGGTCGCCGGACACCCGGAACTGCAGCAGGCGATCCGCTGGGCCTTGTTCCAGCTGGCCCAGGCGGCGGCTCGTGCCGACACCCTGGGGGTGGCGGCCAAGGGCGTGACCGGCTCGGGCTACGAAGGCCACTACTTCTGGGACACCGAGGTCTACGTCATCCCCTTCCTGGCGTACACCAATCCCGAAATGGCTCGCAACGCATTGCGTTTCAGAGCCAGGATGTTGCCCAAGGCGCGCGCCCGGGCGCGGGAGCTGGCGATGCGCGGAGCCCTGTTCCCGTGGCGCACGGTCAACGGTGAGGAGGCCTCGGCCTACTACGCCGCCGGCACCGCACAGTTCCACATCAACGCCGACGTCGCCTATGCGCTGATGAAGTACTGCGAGGCGACCGGGGACGAGGACTTCCTCTACGGGCAAGGCGTGGAGATTCTTGTCGAGACCGCACGAATGTGGGCGGATATCGGGTTCTGGCGGGAGACCGGCCCGGACGACACGCGCGAGGCGACTTTCCACATCCATTCGGTGACCGGCCCGGATGAGTACACCACGGTGGTGAACAACAACCTGTTCACCAACGTCATGGCCAAGTACAACCTGGCCAAGGCCTCTGGGGTGATGCGAACCTTCGGGGTGCGCCGGCCGGAGGAGTACGCGAGTTTCGCCTCTCGGATGGACCTCACCCCGGCCGAGATCCAGGAATGGGCCGAGTGCGCCGAGGGTATGTTCATCCCCTACGACGAGACTCTCGGCGTACACCCGCAGGACGAGCACTTCCTGGAACGCGAACTGTGGGATCTGGAGAACACCCCGGGAGAACTGCGCCCGCTCCTGCTGCACTTCCACCCGTTGGTGATCTATCGCTTCCAGGTACTCAAACAGGCGGACGTCGTTCTCGCGCTGTTCCTGCAGGGGGATCAGTTCTCGTTGTCGGAGAAGCGGGCCGACTTCGAGTACTACGACCCGATCACCACCGGTGATTCCACCCTGTCGGCCGTGGTGCAGTCGATAATCGCCGCCGAAGTCGGCTATGCGGACATGGCGCTGAAGTACTTCCGCACAGGTTTGTACGTCGATCTCGCCGACCTGCACCAGAACACCACCGACGGCGTGCACATCGCCTCTGCGGGCGGAGTGTGGAATGCGCTGGTCTGCGGATTCGGGGGCATGCGTGACCATTCCGGTGCGTTGTCCTTCGACCCGCGACTGCCCAAGGAATGGACCGAGCTCACGTTCTCGCTGCTCCTGCTCGGCAGCCGCTTGGAGGTGAACCTGCGTCAGGAGGAGATCTCGTTCACCTGTGATGGCGAACGTGGGGTGCCGGTGAGCGTGCGCGGCCACGTGGTCCAGGTGGAGCCGCATTCCACCGTCACCGTCCGCCTGGACGGTCAGGGTCCGCGCCGGGCCAGCCTGACCGGAAACTCACCGGTGATCGGTGCCGCCCGGGCCGACGGCAGCCTGATCACCGCCGGCGTCCCGGAGTTCCCGGAGGAGCACTTCGAGGAGGAGTGGACCGAGTAGGCCCGTTCGTCCGCCGCCCGTGTGAGGGCCCGCACCATTCGAGGGTCCGCCACAATGTCGTCTGACCGCATCCGTGCGGCCACCGCGCAGGCCCGGCCGGTCACCGGCCGGGTCGGGCGGCAGACCTGAGGAGGCGGCACCGTGCACCGGCACTACAACGGACTCAAGACGACCCTGCTGCTGGCGCTGCTCGGCTCCATCGTCGTCTTCGCCAGTTGGTTGCTGTTCGGGCGCAACTACAACGCGCTGATCATCGGGGTGGTGCTGGCCCTGCTGATGAACGGGGTCACCTACTGGCGCTCGGCCAGCATCGCCCTGCGGGCGATGCGGGCCTATCCGGTGACCGAGGCCGAGCAACCGGTGATGTATCGGGTCTGCCGCGAACTCTCGGCCAAGGCCGGCCAGCCGATGCCCGCGCTGTATGTCTCGCCGACGAACCAGCCGAACGCCTTTGCGACCGGCCGCAACCCGGCTCACGCGGCGGTCTGTTGCACGGAGGGAATCCTGGCCATCCTCGACGAGCGTGAGTTGCGCGGGGTGCTGGGCCACGAGCTCATGCACGTGTACAACCGGGACATCCTCACCTCCTCGATCGCGGCATCGGCGTCGTCGGTGATCACCGGGCTCGCCTACGGGGCGATGTACTTCGGCGGGGGCGACGACAACCGTCCGAATCCGCTCGGTGCCCTGGCGATCAGCATCCTGGGCCCGTTCGCCGCCGGCATCGTCCAGATGGCCATCTCCCGTACCCGGGAGTACGACGCCGACGAGGACGGCGCCAAACTCACCGGCGACCCCCTGGCCTTGGCCTCTGCGCTGGCCAAGCTCGACCGCGGCACGAAGGCCCTGCCGCTGCCTCCGGAGCGCAGGCTGGTCAACGCCAGTCACGCGATGATCGCCAACCCTTTCACCGCCTCCGGAGTGACCCGGATGTTCGCCACCCATCCGCCGATGGCCGACCGGATCGCGCGGCTGCAGGCCATGGCCCGCCGCTGATACGGGGACTGCGGCCACAAGAAAGGCTTTCGCCCCGCCAAACGTGACCCGGGTGACGTTGCGCCTCGCCAAACGTGACCCTGGTGACGATGTGCCGCCGGTGGCCGCGGTAGAGGTCACCCTGGAGCGCCAAAACGTGACCCTGGTGACGATGTGCGGTCGGTGGCGACGGTTGGAGGTCACCTTGGGGCGCCAAACGTGACCCGGGTGACGAAGTGCCGCCGGTGGCGACGCTAGAGGTCACCTTGGACTGCTAAACGTGACCCGGGTGACGTTGCGCCTCGCCAAACGTGACCGGGGTGACGATGTGCGGTCGGTGGCGACGGTTGGGGGTCACCTTGGGGCGCCAAACGTGACCCGGGTGACGAAGTGCCGCCAGTGGCGACGCTAGAGGTCACCCTGGGGCGCCAAACGTGACCAGGGTGACGAAGTGCCGCCGGTGGCGACGGTTGGGGGTCACCTTGGGGCGCCAAACGTGACCGGGGTGACGATGTGCGGTCCGTGGCGACGGTAGAGGTCACCTTGGGGCGCCAAACGTGACCCGGGTGACGATGTGCGGTCGGTGGCGACGGTTGGGGTCACCCCGGGGCGCCAAACGTGACCAGGGTGACGAAGTGCGGCCGGTGGCGACGCTAGAGGTCGCCCCGCACCGCCAAACGCGACCCCGGGTGACGTTTGGCCGGGGACTACGAGACCCGCCGCAGGGCAGAACCCAGGACGGGCCAGCGGCGGAGCCTCCCTGACTCGCCAACGTTCCGCCGTCCGTCGGCCGGCGAACCTCAGGCCATCCCCGACCCCGTCCTCGAGCCCAGACCGACTTGAGAGAAGCGACCGACTAGCGGCCGGGGAAACGACTCGCCGCCAGTGCCTTCCGGGCGGCAGGGGGTGCTCGAACCTGCCACGATTGGCTGTGTGGAAGGTACCCCCGCCGTCTACAGCCCACGGGAACGGCCGCTGCGCGATGTCGCGCCGTTCCTGACGGTTGCAGCGGTGGGGATGTGCTCACTGCTGGTGAGCCCGGGGTCGCCGATCACCCAGGACCAGGTCTTCGCGGTGCTGGGGGCGTTGGTCGGGCTGATCGTCGTGGCCGCACTCGTCGTGCTCATCCCGCGCAGTTCCACGGTCGCCGTGCTGCCGTGGCTGGTGTTTCTGCTGGTCGTGCAGGTGGTGCGCGGCCAGACCGGCGGCTCGTTGTCCGGGGTGGCGCCGCTGGCCCTGCTGCCCATGCTGTGGCAGGTGCTCTACGGCACCCGAGTCCAGCTGCTGACCGTCGCCACCGGGGCCGGGGTGCTGTTCATCGCTCCGGTGTTGTGGGCAGGCCCCCAGTTCGCTACCAGCGACTGGCGTCGCGGCGTCCTCTACCTCCTGATCGGGGTACTGCTCTGCCCCCCGCTGCAGTCGGCGGTGGCCCGGCTGCGGGAGTCGCGCACGGAGCAGGCGACCTTGGCGGCCCGGCTGGCGGTTGCCCAGGATCGCTGGCGGACCCTGTTGGAGCATCTGCCGGGCACCAGCGTGCACGTGGTCGGGGTCGACGGCACTCCGATAGTTGCTGTGGGGCAGGCCATCACCGGCGTCGACCCGGCCGGCCGGGGCCTGGTGGAGGCGATGTCCGAGGAGTTCGGCGCCCGCTTCCTGCAGGCGTGCGCCTGGGCCGGTGAGGGGGAGAGCACCCACACCGAAGGGGAGATCCACACGCCCCAGGGGCCACGTCACCTGGCGCTGGACGTTGAACCGCTGCCCGGTGAGGGCCTGGCGCGTGAGGTACTCGTCGTGGCCCGGGACGTCACCGGCGAACGCGAACGCGAGCGTGACCTCATCCAGGCCCGGGACAGGTTCGAACGGATCTTCAGCGACGCCCCCCACGGCCAGTTGCTGGTGGCCACCGACGCGACCCTGAGCCGGGTCAACGCTCGGGCCGCCCACATGCTGGGTCGAGACCTGTCGTCCCTGGTGGGCCTGCCCGTCTCCGAGCTGGACCTGCCCGAGCTGGAGGAGTCGGTGCGCGAGGTGCTGGCCGGATTCAGCGAACGGGTCGCGGCCGATCAGGGCATCGAAGGGGAGGAGGTCGTCGTCGGGTGGTCCGTGGTCGGCCTGCAGACCAGCGTGGGCACCCGCGAGGTGCTGGTGACGATGGTCGACGTCACCGAGCGCGTCCGGGTGCACCGCACCCTGTCGTCCCTGGCAGACCGGGACCCGCTGACCAACCTGGCCAACCGGCGCAGGTTCGGTGCGGACGTCGACGCCTGCCTGTCCGCACCCTTGCAGATCGGGGCAGTGCTGCTACTGGACCTGGACAACTTCAAGCGGGTCAACGACACCCACGGGCACGCGGCCGGAGACGCCCTGCTGATCGAGGTCGCTCACGCCCTGGACCGCCGGTTCCGCTCCGCCGACACGGTGGCCCGCCTGGGCGGGGACGAGTTCGCCGTGCTGATGCCGGGGGCCAAGCCCGGTGCGGTGGCCCATGTCGCGGAGGACATCGTCACGCTCATCGCCTCGATCGGTGCTCCGCATGGAGTCACCGCCAGCGTCGGTGCCGCGATCATCGAGCCCGGGATGACACCGGAGAGCCTCATGGTGGCGGCCGATCGGGCGATGTACCGAGCCAAGAAGTCCGGACGGAATCGCTACCACGTGGGCCACCGCACCACTCCTGCTGAGGCCACCGATCCCGCGCAGGACGGGCACCCGGAGTAGCAGGCGCGCGCCTTACCGAATTCCGAATCCCATCTCGCGCTCGGGCTCACTCGGTTTCCATTCCGATCTGCTAGTGCGGTCGCGTACGATCCGTCCGGGTGGTTCAGAACAGACCCACGAGACATTTCCGGATTCTTCGGCCTTCTGGCGCATTCTCCATCTGGCGCGCGAGTGTCACGACCGATATAGAGCCCCTTTGTCTACCTGTCTCGGGAGTTATCCACAGATGCTTGGTTGACGGCGGCTGCGCCGGCTGAGTCTGACCTACTGTCCCGCCAATGGAGAGGGGTTGACGATGCCGGATCTGAATGTGCGGGAAGAGTCAAGGGACTGGGTGCCGTCAGCGCGGCCGACGGAGGTGGCCTCAAACCGAGGTACGGGAAAGGCGACACCTCCGGCAGTTCCGGAGCCGATCCGCGAGACTCAACGACCTGCGTCGGATGCTACTCCACCGGTCACGCAAGTGCCTGTCCACCAGATCCGCTTCTCCCAGAACACGATCAGCGGACAGACATACCTACCGCGGCCGGGGCTGCCCGCCGAGAGGATCACCCTTAAAGACCTCGTCCAGAGATTCAAGGATCACGGCTACGTCAGCGAACCGATCCAGGTGGTGCGAATGCCTGACGGGGCGCTCACCAGCCTGGATAATCGTCGTCTGTGGGCTGCGCAGGAGGCTGGTCTCGACGAGATCGAGGCCAGGGTCTACCCGGCGGATGCGCCGTTCAACGGAGTGAAGCGACAGGGGAGATTCCTCAAGCTGGGTCAAGATCTCATTGATCATCGGGGGGAACTTGGACCGGCGGGAAGGACTCTTCATGGGGTCGGGTCTGAGCCTCGCACGATGGGCCAAGCAGTGGTGTTTCGTTGCGCCAACCAGCTAGAACTCACTGGTTGGGAGCGTGCACTTCTTGGAGAGCTAACTCCTCCCATACGCCTCGGAGAAGATTCGATGAGGAAGGGAGATCCTGCCCGTGCGAGTGAAGTCGATAATACCGGGAAAGGTCGAGAAGAGAGCATGTCGAATACTAGGGGCTCACGGAAAATCGGCCCGAAGCGCGGCCCAGCCGGGCCTGGACGGCAGGCCGGAAAGGGAGGTCCTGAACTGTGACCAGTAGGAGCAATGCAGCACTAGTGGCCAATGCTGGTGCGGCCTTTGCCGAGCATCTTCGGCAGCGGAGTGATCGGGCGGCGATTGTGCTGGCCGAGAGCCTGCGCGGGGCCGGTGAGGTGCGTCGGGCGGAGTTTCTCACTGCCTTCGTGACCCGGGGTGAGCATGCCGTGGCCGCGGATTGGTGGGCTCCGGGGGCGGTGTGTCACGTCAGTCTCGACCTGCCCGTGGGGCCAGGGATGGGCGATCTATGGTTCGATCCTCTGCAGGTGGACTTCGCATTGGCGGGTCCATGGGTGGAGTTGTCCGCGAGATTGGACGAGGCGTCGCCTATCGATTCGTGGATGGCGTTGCAGGTGGTCCGGCCGTGGCAGTTTGTCGGGGCGCACATGGTGGCGCCGTCGGCGCCGGAAGTGTTGGCGGGCACGACTCCCGACGATGCGTTGATCTACTGCGAACTCTTCGGCCAGTCCCTCGCCTCAGGTCTTGACTGGCG
>JBKECN010000054.1:0-116639 GCA_047974565.1 Actinomycetales bacterium | reverse complement strand
GCCGCGATGCGGGCCGGAGAACTGTCGACCGCCCCGATCATCGGCGTCGGCGGCATCCGCACCGGCCTGGACGCCCTGGAGTTTCTCGCCGCCGGCGCCAGCGCCGTCCAGGTGGGCACCGCGATCTTCAACGACCCCTCCAGCCCGGAGCGGATCGGCCGCGAACTCGGCGCCGCCCTGGTCGCTCGGGGGATCGCCCGGGTGGCCGACGTGGTCGGCGTGGCCCATGAGCCCAGACCTGAGCCATCGACCACCCGGGAGCGCGCATGACCCCCTTCGGAGAGCGTCTGGCGGATGCGATGGACCGGCACGGGCCGTTGTGCGCCGGCATCGACCCGCACCCACCGCTGCTGGCCTCCTGGGGTCTGAGCGACGACGTCACCGGATTGCGGGGGTTCGCCGAGATCTGCGTCGAGGCTTTCGGCGGTCACGTCGCGGCGGTCAAACCGCAGGCGGCCTTCTTCGAGCGACATGGTTCGGCTGGGATGGCCGTGCTGGAGGAGGTGATCGCCGGGCTCGGTGCGGCGGGAACGCTGTGCATCGTGGACGCCAAGCGCGGCGACATCGGATCCACGATGGCCGCCTACGCGGACGCCTTCGCCGGTGCCGCGAGCCCGTTGGCCGGTGATGCCGTCACGGCCAGCCCGTACCTCGGCTTCGGCTCACTCGACCCGCTGCTCGACCTGGCTGCCGCCAACGGCAAAGGCGTGTTCGTCCTCGCCCTGACCTCCAACCCCGAAGGGCCGGGGGTGCAGCACGCCCGCACCGCCGGCGGCGAACCGGTTGCCGCCGGGATCGTCGCCGGCGCCGGCCGCCGCAACGCCGCCGCCGGGCGGCTTGGTGACGTCGGTCTGGTCGTGGGAGCCACCGTCGGCACCGCCGTCCAGGACCTGGGCATCGACCTGGCCGCCAGCAAGGCCCCGCTGCTGGCCCCCGGCGTGGGCGCACAGGGTGCCACCGCGGACGACCTGCGCCGGGTGTTCGGCGACGCCCGCCGCCAGGTGCTGGCCGCGTCCAGTCGGGAGGTGCTCGGCGCCGGTCCTGATCCGGCAGCGGTCCGTGCCGCCGCGCACCGGGCGGCCGCCGCGTGCGCGCACGCGCTCGGACGCTGAGTCAGGAGTGGACGACCTCTGAGCCGAAGAGCACCGCGGTTCCGCCTGGCAAATGCGGCTCAGCCCGTCATCGCATCCGAGGGTCCAGACCCACGGACGGGACGAACCGGACAGGACGACCCACGGACAGGACATGCGGCGGCCGATCTGGCAGCGGCGTCCTGGGGACGGCAGGACCTTGACGACGCAGGCCGGGCCAGCACCGGAGAACCGGGCCAGCACCGGAGAGCCGGGCCGGCAGCTGAACTCCCGTCCGGCGCCCCAAACCCGGGCAGACGCCCAACGTCCGGCCCGGATTGCCGCTGCCGCCCCGGACTCGCTAAGTTCGCAACCCTATGCGGTCACCCGGCCGCGGACACCGAGACGCGAAGGGACCACCACGTGGCATTGCCGCCTCTGACTCCCGAGCAACGTGCCGCAGCCTTGGAGAAGGCGGCCGAGGCCCGGCGCATCCGGGCCCAGGTCAAGCACCGGCTCAAGTACGGCGGCGGCTCGATCGCCGAAGTCATCGAGGAGGGCCAGCAGGTCGAAGCGATCGGCAAACTCAAGGTCTCCGCCTTGCTGACCTCGTTGCCCGGTGTCGGCCCCGCCCGCGCCAGGGCGATCATGGCCGAGGTGGGCATCGCCGAGACCCGCCGGGTCCGCGGCTTGGGGCCGGTGCAGTGCCAACGGCTGCTCGATCTGCTCGAATCGCGCTGAGGTGGACGATCACGGGAGTGAACCGGATCACCCGCCCCCCGCGCACGATCGGCGCGCCCAGGACGATCGGCCCGTGGACGCTCGGCCCAGGCTGACGGTCCTGGCGGGCCCCAGCGGCGTCGGCAAGGGCACCGTCTCGGCCTACATCCGTGAGCGCTACCCGCACGTGTGGCTGTCGGTGTCCGCCACCACCAGGTCCCCACGCCCCGGCGAGGTGGACGGAGTGCACTACCACTTCGTCGACGACGCCACGTTCGACCGGATGATCGCCGACGGCGAGCTGCTGGAGTGGGCACTGATCCATTCCCAGCAGCGTTCTGGCACTCCGCGCCAGCCCGTCCTCGACACCCTCGCGCAGGGACGACCGGCCCTGCTGGAGATCGACCTGCAAGGTGCCCGTCTGGTGCGTGACAGCATGCCGAGCGCCCAGTTCGTCTTCCTCGCCCCACCCTCGTGGGATGAACTCGTCTCCCGGCTGCTGGGCCGGGGCACCGAGGACGAGGCCGAACGCGAGCGTCGCCTGGCCAGCGCCCGGGTGGAGTTGGCCGCCGAATCTGAGTTCGACACGACGATCGTCAACCAGGACGTACAGCAGGCCGCCGAGGATCTACTAGACTTGATGGGTCTGCGCCCAGACCAAGCCCTGCCAACGGCCCCACAGCAGACCGGAGACTGATCCCGGTCCGGGGCACCGAGCACCACCGGGTCGCCCCGGGCGCACCGTTCCGGCCCGTCGAGGGTCGGGGCGACCCGCACCACCGATCGACTGGAGTTTCGCTTGTACGGCACCAAGGCCACCCCCGAAGGCATCACCAACCCGCCCATTGATGAGCTGCTGGAGTCCGCCGACTCCAAGTACGCCCTGGTCATCTACTCGGCCAAGCGCGCCCGGCAGATCAACGCCTACTACGCCCAGCTCGGCGAAGGCCTGCTGGAGTACGTCGGCCCGCTCGTGGAGACCCACGTCCAGGAGAAGCCTCTGTCGGTGGCGCTGCGCGAGATCAACGCCGGCCTGCTGTCCTGGGAGAAGACGGAAGACTGAATCCGTGACGTTCGGCATCGGCGCCGACCCGGCAGACGCCGAGGGTTCGCCCCCTCGGCGGATCGTCCTGGGCGTCAGCGGCGGAATCGCCGCGTACAAGGCCGCGTTGCTGCTGCGGCTGTTCACCGAGGCCGGCCACCACGTCGACGTCATCCCGACCGAGTCTGCGCTGCGCTTCGTCGGAGCCCCCACCTGGGAGGCGCTGTCCGGGCATCCGGTGAGCACCGAGGTGTTCACCGACGTGCCGGGAGTGCGGCACGTCAGCCTCGGCCAGCGCGCCGATCTGGTCGTGGTCGCTCCCGCGACGGCCGACCTGCTCGCCCGCGCGGCCAACGGCCTGGCCGACGACCTGCTCACCACGACGCTGCTGGCCACCCGCGCGCCCGTCCTGATGGCCCCCGCGATGCACACCGAGATGTGGCTGCACCCGGCGACCCAGGCGAACGTCGAAACCTTGCGCGATCGTGGCGTGCATGTACTCCACCCCGCCGAGGGGCGGCTGACCGGCACCGATTCCGGGCCCGGGCGGCTCCCCGAGCCGGAACATATCCACGTCGCCGCCCTCTCCCTCCTGGAGAACGGCGAGACGTCCAACGAGCGCCCCGACGGACTCGGCGCCGAGTTCGTCCAGGCGGTGGCTGAGGCCGTGGCTGCCGAGGAGGCCCACCACCATTCGGTGTACGCGGACCTGGCCGGGATGACCGTGCTGGTCTCCGCAGGCGGCACTCGTGAGCCGCTCGACCCGGTGCGCTACCTGGGCAACCGCTCGTCCGGCAAGCAGGGTTACGCGCTGGCCGCCGCGGCCGCCGCCCGCGGCGCCGAGGTCACCCTGCTCGGCTGCAACACCTCGCGTCGGCTCGGGGGAGCGCTCGACGATCCGGACGGGGTGCGGGTGATCGACATCGCCAGCACCGCCGACCTGTACGCTGCGGTTCTCGAGCACGCCCCGCACGTCGAGGTCATCATCATGGCCGCCGCGGTGGCGGATTTCCGGCCGAGCGAGGTGGCCAGCTACAAGATCAAGAAGGACCCCGACGGCGACGATGCGCCGGTGATCGAACTCGTCCGGAATCCGGACATCCTCGCTGACATCTCCGGGACCCGCCGCCGCGCCGGCCAGTACGTGATCGGCTTCGCCGCCGAGACCGGCGACGACGTCAACACCGTCATCGATCTCGGCCGGGCCAAGCTGGCCCGCAAGAAGTGCGACCTGCTCGTGGTCAACGAGGTCGGACCGGGCAAGGCCTTCGGCACCGACGACAACACCGTCACCCTGCTCGGTGCCGACGGGTCCTTCGCTCACGCCGGCCCGGCCGACAAGACCACAATCTCGCACGCGATCCTCGATCAGATGCTCGCCCGGATCCCGTCCCGGTGACGGTGCCGCACCCGGCTGTGGGCGTACCGCGACAGGCCGAACCCGGTGCCGCGCTGCAGGTGCTGCGGCAGGTGTTCGGCTATGACGGCTTCCGTGGCCAGCAGAATGACATCGTCGAGCACGTCGTCGCCGGCGGTGATGCACTCGTGCTCATGCCCACCGGCGGGGGCAAGTCGCTGTGCTACCAGATCCCCGCGTTGGTGCGGCCCGGCACCGGGGTGGTGATCTCGCCGCTGATCGCCCTCATGCAGGATCAGGTGGATGCGCTGCGAGCCGTGGGGGTGCGCGCCGGTTTCCTCAACTCCACCCAAACACCGCAGGAGAGCGCCACCACCCAGGCCCAGTTCCGCTCCGGCGATCTCGACCTGCTGTACCTGGCACCGGAGCGACTGCGGGTGCCGTCCACCGCCGACCTCCTGGACAGTGGCCGGATCGCCCTGTTCGCGATCGACGAAGCGCACTGCGTCGCCCAGTGGGGTCACGACTTCCGCCCCGACTATCTCCAGTTGTCCGGGTTGTCCGAGCGTTGGCCGCAGGTCCCGCGGATCGCGCTGACCGCGACCGCCACGCAGGCCACCCGAGCCGAGATCGCCGACCGGCTGCACCTCACCCCGGCCACCGGTGCCCGGCATTTCGTCGCCGACTTCGACCGGCCCAACATCACCTACCGGATCGTGGCCAAGAACGAGCCGCGGCGGCAGTTACTGGATCTGTTGCGCACCGAGCACGCCGGCGACGCGGGCATCGTCTACTGCCTCTCGCGGGCCTCGGTGGAGCGCACCGCGGAGTTCCTCGTTGATCAAGGCATCACCGCGCTGCCCTACCACGCCGGGCTCGATGCCCGTACCCGCGCGCGGCACCAAGCCCGTTTCCTGCGCGAGGACGGCGTGGTGATGGTCGCCACGATCGCCTTCGGGATGGGGATCGACAAGCCGGACGTGCGTTTCGTCGCACACCTCGACCTGCCCAAATCCGTCGAGGGCTACTACCAGGAGACCGGGCGGGCCGGCCGCGACGGTCAACCGTCCACGGCGTGGCTCGCCTACGGACTCGCCGACGTCGTGCAGCAGCGCCGGATGATCGCCGAGTCTGACGGCGACCGGGCGCACCGGCAGCGACTGTCCCATCACCTGGACGCGATGCTCGCCCTGTGCGAGACCGTGCAGTGCCGGCGGGGTCAGTTGCTGGCCTACTTCGGACAGCCCACCGAGCAGGCGTGCGGCAACTGCGACACCTGCCTCACCCCGCCCGAGTCCTGGGACGGCACCGTGGCCGCGCAGAAGATGCTCTCCACCGTCGCCCGGCTCGACCGCGAGCGAGGCCAGCATTTCGGTGCCGGGCAGATCATCGACATCCTGCTCGGCCGGCGCACCGCGAAAGTCGAGCAATGGAGCCATGATTCGCTCTCGGTGTTCGGTGTCGGCGCCGAGCACAACGAGAGTGAGTGGCGGGCGGTGGCGCGTCAGCTGATCGCCCACGGTCTGCTTGCCGTGGACGGCCGGCACAACACGTTCTCGTTGACCGAGACGAGCGCCGACGTGCTGCGTAGCGAACGCACCGTCCAGTTCCGGCGTGAGGTGGCCCGGCCGGCGCGGCGGGCGGCCACGCGGCCGCGAGCCACCGAGCACACCCTGTCCCCGGGCGCCAGTGGGGACTTCGAACGGCTCCGCTCCTGGCGGGCCGGGATCGCCCGCGAGCAGGGCCTGCCGGCCTATGTGATCTTCCACGACGCGACCCTGCGGGAGATCGCCGAGTCCCGCCCGGCAGACCTGGGGGCATTGGCCGGGGTCAACGGGGTCGGCCAGGCCAAGCTGGCCAAGTACGGGGAGCAGGTGCTGGCGGTGCTGGCCGGGGACGAACCCGGTTCGGATTCCGACGCTGCCGGAGTCGACGGCATAAGCCCCGACACGGCAGGTCCCGATACAGGCCCCGAGACGGCAGGCCCTGATACTGGCCCCGACACGGCAGGCCGGAACACGTCGGGCCTGGCAAGCACCGACGCCCACCGGCCCTGAGGCGTGCCACCCCGGCACGGGCCGGGTGACCCTGCGATGAGGTAGGGGCCGGACCTCAGCTCACTGCGGACTTCAGGGCGTCGGCCCGGTCGGTCCGCTCCCAGGTCAGATCGGGCAGTTCCCGGCCAAAGTGGCCATAGGCCGAGGTCTGGGAGTAGATCGGCCGCAGCAGGTCGAGATCGGCGACGATCGCGGCCGGCCGCAGGTCGAAGACCTCCTGGATCGCCTTGGTGATCGACTCGACGCTGACCTGCTCGGTGCCGAACGTCTCGACGTACAGGCCAACGGGGTGGGCCTTGCCGATCGCATACGCGACCTGCACCTCACAGCGGCTGGCCAGCCCGGCCGCCACGACATTCTTGGCCACCCAGCGCATCGCGTAGGCCGCCGACCGGTCCACCTTGGACGGGTCCTTGCCGGAGAAGGCCCCGCCCCCATGCCGGGCCATGCCCCCGTAGGTGTCCACGATGATCTTGCGGCCGGTGAGGCCGGCGTCGCCCATCGGGCCGCCGATGATGAACACCCCGGTCGGGTTGATGAAGGTGCGGGTACCGGAGTGGTCCAGATCGACCCGCGCCAGCACCGGGTCGATCACGTGTTCCTTCACCTCGGGTGCCAGCCGGTCCTCCAGGTGGATGTCGGCTGCGTGCTGGGTGGACAGCACCAGGGTGTCGACGGTGACCGCGCGGTCCTTGTCGTAGCCGATCGTCACCTGGGTCTTGCCGTCCGGGCGCAGGTAGTGCAGCTGGCCCTCCTTGCGCACGTGCGTGAGTTGCTCTGAGAGCCGGTGCGCCAGCCAGATCGGCAGCGGCATGAGTTCGGGCGTGTCGTCGCAGGCGTAGCCGAACATCAGGCCCTGGTCGCCGGCGCCTTGCAGGTCGTACGGGTCGGTGCCGCCCCCGACGCGGGTCTCGTGCGCCTTGTCCACGCCCTGGGCGATGTCGGAGGACTGCTCACCGATGCTCACCTCGACCCCGCAGGAGCGGCCGTCGAAGCCCTTCTCCGAGGAGTCATAGCCGATCCGCAGGATCGTGTCGCGCACCAGCCGGGCCACGTCGGCATAGCCGTTGGTGCGGACCTCGCCGGCCACGTGCACCAGGCCGGTGGTGACCATCGTCTCCACCGCCACCCGACTCTCGGCGTCCTGGCGCAGCAGGTCGTCCAGGATGGCGTCGCTGATCTGGTCGCAGATCTTGTCCGGGTGTCCCTCGGTCACCGACTCAGAGGTGAACAGACGCAGTGCAGACTCGGACACGGTGCTCCAGAAGATGTGGGATGTCGGCGGACCAACCAGTGAGCCTACAGTGCCGGGCCGACGGGTCCGGTGCGCGCAGATCGCGCTGTCCGGGCAGACCCCGGTGCGCTGCCGGGCAGACGGGTCCGGCGTCCGCGTCGTGGCGGCACCGTCGGCGGTGTCTGATTGAGTGTGGCCGTGGACGAACGCGAACCGGAGACGAACGAGCAGTTGGCCCTGCTCGGGCGAGGTCCCCGGCGAGCCGTCCCACAGGTACGCGCATCCAGCCTTGAGCAGCCGGTGGCCGGCGTGCGTCTGGAGCTCAGCCCGGCTCACCTGGACCGGGTATTCGACTACCTGGTGCCGGACGAACTCGACGCCTCGGCTCGGCCCGGGGTGCGTTGCACGGTGATGTTCGGCGGACGCCGGGTGCCCGGATTCGTCGTGGAGCGCCGGGCCACCAGCGATCACCCGGGGCTTCGCCCGCTACTGCGCGTTCCGTCCGACCTGCCGGTGCTCACCCCGGAGGTGCTCGCGCTGGCCGAGGCGGTGGCGACAGAGCAGGCCGGCACCGTCAGCGACGTCCTGCGGCTGGCCATTCCGCCTCGTCACGCGCGCACGGAGAAGTCGGTCCGCGCCGGGCTGGCCACGGCCCCGGACGTGGGTCACCGTGAGCAGGTCACGGACGGTTCCGGTGACGGCGTACCTGAGGCGACCGGGGTCCCAGCAGATCATCGCGAAGAACAGCTCGCGACAGCCGCTGCGATCCGGCCGGATGCTGGCGGAGACCGACACGCCACCGGGGAGGCCGCCGGGTCGGGTCGCGCCGACAGTGGGCGTGACTCAGCTGGCGCGCACGGCCCGGTTGAGTTGGATGGCCCGGTTGATGTGGGTGGCCCGCTTGAGGCGGATGGCCCGGGTGGTGCGGATGGCCCGGTCGGTGCGGATGGCGCGACGGACGAGACACTCCCGGACGGCGCGAGCGACCCGGACCTACCGTGGCGCGGGTATCGAGCCGGGCCGGCCTTCTGGTCCCGCTTGCGTGCCGGGCACGGACCGCGGGCGGTCTGGGCCGCACTGCCCAGCCAGCCCGCGCACACCGACTGGCCGGCCGCGATCGCGTCGGCTGCCATCGCGACCGCGCAGTCGGGTCGGGGAACCCTGATCACCGTCCCCGACCACCGTGATGTCGACCGAGTGCTCGCGGCGTTGTCCGCCGCCGCGTCTGCCAGCCTGCTCGACCGGGTGGCGCGCCTGACCGCCGACCTGGGCCCGGCGCCGCGTTACCGGGCCTTCCTGCGGGTGCTGCTCGGGGAGGCGTCGATCGTCGTCGGTACGCGTGCCGCCGCCTTCGCGCCCGTGCACCGGCTCGGTCTGGTGGTGTGCTGGGACGACGGCGACGACCTGCACATCGAGCCGCGGGCCCCTTACCCGCACACCCGAGACGTGCTCCGGTTGAGGGCCGAGCAGAGCGGCGCCGCAGCCCTGTTCGGCGGATTCGCGGTCAGTGTCGCCGATGCACACTTGGTGCGGCAGGGGTGGGCGCGCCCCCTGGTTGCCGAGCGGGCGGTGCTGCGGGCGGCGATGCCACGCATCGGGGTCTCCGGAGATGACGACCTGCGCGACGCGGCTGCCCGCACCGCGCGGATTCCATCGGTGGCCTTGCGTGCCCTGCGGGCTGGGCTCGGCACCGCCACCCCGTCCGGACCGACGTCCACGAGGCGCGGTCCGGTGGGCGCACCTGAGCCAACGCTCCCAGGGCCAGTGCTCGTGCAGGTCCCGCACGTCGGGTACGTCCGCTCACTGACCTGCCAGCAGTGCCGCCGCCCGGCCCGCTGCCAGCGCTGTCGGGGTCCGATGGAGGTGGCGCGCAGCGACGGTCCGGTGCACTGTGGGTGGTGCGGGCAACCGGAGTCACTCTGGCGGTGCCCCGAATGCGCGGGTACTCGGCTGCGCGCTGTTCGAGTCGGCTCCACCAGAACCGCCGAAGAGATCGGCCGGGCGCTACCGGGCGTACCCGTGCGTGTGTCGTCGTCCCAGACGAGCGTGTTGCCCTGCGTGCCCGACGAGCCTGCCCTGGTCGTGGCAACCGCAGGGGCCGAACCGGTTGCTGCCGCCGGCTATGCCGCCGCCGTGCTCCTGGATGGCTGGGTACCGCTGGCACGTCCCGAACTGGACGCTCCTGCGCACGCACTGAGCCGGTGGATGGCCGCTGCCGCCCTGGTACGTCCCGCCGCGCAGGGCGGGCGCGTGGTGATCGTCGCCGATGCCGCCGCCCGGGCCGTGCAGGCGCTGGTGCGCTGGGATCCGCTCGGCTGGGCGGACCGTGAACTCGCCGATCGAGTCGAGCTCGGTTTTCCTCCGGCAGGCGTGCTGGCCGAGGTGGTGGGGGTCGACCTCAGCGCCTTCGTCGCCGCCGCCCGGCTGCCCCGCGACGTCGAGGTCGTGGGCCCCTATCCGACAACGTTCGACTCGGTGGCCGGCTCGGTGGCCTCGTCGGGGAGTGCGCCCCAAGGGTCTGGGGCACTGACGCTGGAACCGGCGGATTCGGTCTTGGGATGGGACGATCCGGACCTACGAATCGAACGCGCCCTGATCAGGGCTGCTGCGGGGGAGCGGGCGGCGCTCGCGGCGGCGCTGCGGGCGGCACGGGCCGTCGCGTCGGCGGGCAAGCGGCCGGCTCCCCGGGTTCGCATGCAGACCCAGTCCGTGTGAGCTCGCATCGTCGATGCACGCCAGGCTGAGGCCGCGGGCCGTTCACGACAGCGACGTGGGCCAGGCTGGAACTCGGCAACCGGAGGGGTGTTCGTCGGACGGGAGGACTGGGGCGTCCCGTCGGTTCTTACTCGCTCAGGGTGCCGATCTGGAAACTGGCCAGCTGGTCGTTGGGAGCAGACTGGGTGCCGTGCTGACCGCGGAACATGGCAGTCCCGTCCGTGCCGCACAGGTTCTCGATCCGGGTCGGGCCGCCGGGGTGCTCGCCGATCCACTCGGTCACGTCGTACACGTTGCCGTCGATCGCCACCCAGCAGGAACTGTCGTCGGCGTGCTGGCTCACCTCGTCCATCGTGTACGTGGTGGAACTACCGGTGTCCGAGGTACTGGAGTCCGTCGCACTGGAGGAGGTACTGGTGGACTGCGACGTCGTCTCGGATGACCCGCATCCCGTCACCGCCGCAGCGCACGCAACGATCACGATCCCGAACCCAGCAAGCCGACGCAACATGTGCAGAGGTGTCCTTCCGAACCGGTGACAAAGGGGTAGTGCTCGGCACACCGTACGTGACAGGTTCGCCGACTCCGGCCACGGGCGCCGCCGTCGTCCGCCTTCGACCACCGTCGGCACGGGCGAGGTAGCCCTGAGGGTTCGCTTATGCGGCAAGGACTCCGGGTCTCGCGGTGGCGGTCTGGGAGATCGCGGCGGTCCAGGGGCCGGGACATCGTCATGGGAGTCGCGGTGACCGAGCGGGAGTCGTGGTGACCGGTGGGAGTCGTAGTGACTGGGCCGGAGCGGTCGGGCAAGCACGTGCGCGCCACCTATCCTGGTCCGGTACGCGACGGCGCCGGGCACGACTGCCCGGTGCGAAAGGAGCATCACGGTGGCGATCAAGGAGATCCGACTCTTCGGCGACCCGGTGCTACGCACCAAGGCCGATCCCGTGGTCGACTTCGACAAGCAGATCCGCCAGCTGGTCAAGGACCTCGAGGACACCCTCATGGACGCCCCCGGCGCCGGCCTCGCCGCTCCCCAGATCGGGGTCAGCCTTCGCGTGTTCACCTACTTCATCGACGGACAGCTCGGCCACCTCATCAATCCCACCCTCGACCTCACCGACGAGATCCAGGACGGCGAGGAAGGCTGCCTGTCGATGCCCGGAATCTTCTTCGACACCCCACGCGCCTACGGCGCCGTGGCCCGGGGCAAGAACCAGTACGGCGAGGACGTCACGATCGAGGGCACCCAGATGTTGGCGCGCTGCGTGCAGCACGAGACCGACCACCTCGACGGCATCCTGTTCATCGACCGGATGGACAAGGCCACCCGAAAACTCGCGATGAAGGCCATCCGGGAGGCCGCCTGGAACGCGGGCACGCCGACGCCCCAGGTCAAGGTCTCCCCGCATCCGACCTTCGGCCGCGCACTGTGAGGCTGGTCTTCGCGGGCACGCCCCACGCTGCGGTACCGGCATTGCGCCGGCTCCTGGACTCCCCACACGAGGTGGTGGCGGTGCTCACCCGCCCGGACGCCCCCGCCGGCCGAGGCAGGCACCTGGTCCCGTCGCCGGTCAAGGCCGTTGCTCTCGAGGCCGATATTCCCGTGCTGACCCCCCGCCGGATGCGCGATGAGCACCTGCACGACGAACTGGCCGCCTTGGAGCCCGACTGCTGCCCGGTCGTGGCCTACGGCAACCTCGTCCCACCCTCCCTGCTGGCCGTGCCGCCGCGCGGATGGATCAACCTGCACTTCTCCCTGCTGCCGGCCTGGCGGGGAGCGGCCCCCGTACAGCGATCCATCATCGCCGGCGACGAAGAGACCGGAGTCAGCGTCTTCCGGCTGGAGGAAGGGCTGGACACCGGCCCGGTGTTCACCACGATGCGCACCCGGATCGAGCCGGACGAGACCTCCGGAGACCTGATGGCCCGGTTGTCGGTGGCCGGCGCCGAGCTCCTCACCGACACCCTGGACGGCATTGAAGCTGGCACGATAGAGCCTGTGCCGCAGCCAGAGTCGGGATTCTCGGTGGCGGCCAAGGTCGAGGTGGCCGATGCGCGGGTGGACTGGTCCCGCCCCGCGGCGCAGGTCGACCGGTTGATCCGCGGATGCTCCCCGGCACCAGGCGCCTGGACGACCTTCCGCGGAGAGCGGGTCAAGCTCGATCCGGTGAGCCTGGACGTGGGGACACCGGCGGACGGCGAGGTATCGGCCGCGGTACTCGATGTCACCAACAAGCGGGTGCTGGTCGGAACAGGTTCTGGCCCAGTGCGTCTGGGCCTGGTGCGGGCGGCCGGCAAGAAGCCGATGCCGGCCGCAGACTGGGCCCGTGGGGTGCGGCCGGAGCCGGGGGAGAGGTTCGAGTGACGACCGACGACAGCGACGCCGATCGCCAATCCTCCCGGCCGTCGGGCCCGGCCCGAGGCTCGGGCGGAGCCGCCCGCTCTTTCGCCCAGGGGGGCCGCGGGCGAGGTGGCCCGCAGCGCGCAGGCTCATCCCGGGGCCGCGGCGACCGGGCCTCCAGTCCGTGGAGCCAGGGCCAGCGGCGCAACGATGCCGGAGGTGAGGCTCGGCGCCGAACCGAGACCGATGGTCAGGCTCGGCGTGGGTCGGGTTCTGGTGATTCGGGCCGGCGCCGAACCGACACTGATAGTCAGGGTCGGCGTGGGTCGGGTTCTGGTGGTCCGGACCGGCGTGGTTTCGGGTCGGATGGTCAGGGTCGGCGTGGGTCGGGCCCGGGTGGTCCGGACCGGCGTGGGTCGGGTTCGGGTGCCCAGGACCGGCGTGCACCCGGGCGCGGCGGGCAGGATCGGCGGGGCTCGGACTCGAATCGGCGAGCCTCGGACTCGGGTCGGCGGGATCGGCGCGAGTCGGCGGGTCGCCCCGACTCAGCGGCCACCAAGCAGTGGTCCCAGCAACCGCCCTCGGCCCGCGCCAAGACCGCCGATGCCGCCAGAAGCGTTGCCTACCAGGCGCTTCGCCAGGTCGACGAGAGTGACGCCTACGCCAACCTGGTACTGCCCGGTCTGATCCGCCGGGCCGGCCTGGACAGTCGCGACGCGGGGCTGGCCACCGAACTCACCTACGGCACCCTGCGCCGCCGCGGAGCCTACGACGCCATCATCGCGATCGCTGCGGATCGTCCGGTGGACCGGATCGACCCACCGGTGCTGGACGCGATGCGGCTCGGCGTCCATCAACTGCTGGCCACCAGGATCCCCCCGCATGCGGCACTGTCCCAGACCGTGGGCCTGGTCCGACGCGAGATCGGCTCCGGGGCATCGGGTTTCGTCAACGCGGTGCTACGTAATGTGTCAGGAAGAAGCGCCGAGCAGTGGCAGGAGCAGATCCTTGCCGAGCATCGGGACCCGACCGAACGGCTGGCCCTGGTGCACTCCCATCCCCGCTGGATCGTGCGAGCACTGCGTGAGTCGTTGCTCATGCACGGCCGCCCCGCGGACGACCTGGCTGCCCTGCTGGAAGCCGACAACGAACCCCCACGGGTGAGCCTGCTCGCCAGGCCAGGCCTGGCCGACCCGGCCGAACTCATCGACGCCGGGGCCGAGCCGGGCCGCTGGTCGCCGTACGCGGCGACCCTGCCGTCCGGCGACCCGGCCGGTGTCGCGGCGGTGGCCGAGCTGCGAGCCCGGGTGCAGGACGAGGGCAGCCAACTCGTGGCCCTGGCCTTGGCGGGGGTGCCGATCGATGGCCCCGACGAAGCATGGCTCGATCTGTGCGCCGGACCCGGCGGCAAGACGGCGCTGCTGGCGGGGCTGGCCGTCGAACGGCCGGCGCGAGTGGTGGCGATCGAACCGGCTCCGCACCGAGCCGACCTGGTGCGTGGAGGCCTGATGGCGGGGGAGCCGGTCGAGGTCCGCACCGAGGATGGTCGTGTCGTGGGCGATCTCGAACCGGACCGGTACGACCGCGTCCTGGTGGACGCACCGTGCACCGGTCTGGGTGCGCTGCGGCGCCGGCCCGAGGCCCGCTGGCGCCGCCGTCCGGCGGACCTGGCAGCCTTGGCGCCCCTGCAGCGGGAGTTGCTTACCTCCGGCCTGCGCGCCTGCCGACCCGGAGGCGTGCTGGCGTACGTCACCTGCTCACCACATCCGGCCGAGACCCTGCTCGTGGTGGAGGACGTGCTGCGGGCCCACCCCGAGGTGCAACTCCTGGACGCCCCGGCGGCGCTGCGGGCCGCCGCCGGTCACGACATACCCGGTCTCGGGGACGGTCCGACCGCCCAGCTGTGGCCGCACGTGCACGGTACCGACGCGATGTTCCTGGCGCTGCTCAGCCCTCGCTGATCCGGCCACACCCGCGCCGATGGGTGACCACCGGCCAGAGCCCGACGGCCGCCGCGGGTTGGCGCGAACCCCAGAGTCCCGCCGGACACCGTGACCCGGAGGCCGGCGAGACCCGTTCGCGGAGAGCGACTATCGGGTGCATGCGCTACCGCAGGCGGCCCCTCACCCGTGGTCGGCGGGGATCTCGGACAGGTGGCGGTGCACCAGCGGAACCACCGAGGCACCCTCTCCCGCGGCCGAGGCGACCCGCTTCATCGAGCCCGCTCGAACATCGCCGACCGCGAACACCCCGTCCAGGGACGTGGCGTTCGGCTCTGGGGGAATCTCGTGCTCCCACAGCGGCTTTGGCACGTCACGCCCGGTGAGGATGAAGCCCTTGGGGTCGACCGCAACCCCGTCCGGGAGCCAGTCGGTGCACGGGTCCGCACCGAGCAGGAGCAGCAGGGCATTCGCTCGGACCCGCTGCTCGCGGCCGGTCCGGGTGTCCTTCAACTGCAACCAGGACAGCCGTCCTTCGCCGCCGCCATCCACCACCTCGGTGCAGCCGCGCACGGTGATCCGCGGGTTGGCGTGCACCTCGCGCACCAGGTACTCCGACATCGTCTCCTCCAGACCGGGGCGACGCACGAGCATCGTCACGGTGGGAGTGAACCGGGCCAGGTGCACTGCCGCTTGACCGGCCGAGTTTCCCCCGCCGACGACGTACACCTTGGCGTTGCGCAGGCCCTGGGCGATGCTCATGGCTGCTCCGTAGTGCACGCCGTGACCGACCAGGTTCTCCACCGACTCCACCCCGAGCTTGCGGTACTGGGCCCCGGTGGCCACCACCACCGCACGGGCCTGCACCGAGGCACCACCGGCGAGGAAGATCTCGTGCGGATCGGATCCGGCGGCCAGTGTCATCGACTCCACCGGCCTGCCGATGAGGAATCGCGCGCCGAACCGCGTGGCCTGGAACCGGGCGCGCTGGGAGAGCCGCATCCCGGAGATGCCACGCGGGAAGCCGAGATAGTTACGGATCATCGACGAGGTGCCCGCCTGTCCGCCGACGGCCTCGGACTCGATGACGATCGTCTCCAGGCCCTCCGAGGCCCCGTAGACGGCTGACGCCAGCCCGGCTGGGCCGGCCCCGATGACGGCGAGGTCCGCCACGTAGCCGGTCGGCAGGTCGTCGGTGGAGCCGTACAGGGCCGCGCCCAGGTCGGCGACCGTCGGGTTGGACAGGATTCGCCCGTCCGTCGAGCGCACCAGGGGCAGTGCGGCGTCCGGCCCGGCCTCGGTCAGCACCTGGCGGCCCACGTCCGAATCCACCGGGTACTTGCGATAGGGGATACCCATCCGTTGGAAGAGATCCTTGATCTGAGCCAGCCCGGCCGAGGACTCGCTCACCACGATCTGCACCGAGTCGACCTCTGGGCCATTGGCCGTCCACCCCCACTCGGACAGCATCTCGGCCATCGCGGTGTGGAACTCCTCATCGCGCGGCCCGCGGGGCAGCCCCAGATAGGCGTCGATCATCCCGTCGGAGACCGAGTCGCGAATCTCCTGCACTGGCAACCGCTTCCAGCGGGACATGTCGACGATGAGCAGTCGGCGGGCGGTCGGGCAGAGCGGCTGAAGGTCACGCAGCAGGTCGTCGTAACTGCAGTCCGGCAGGTCGATATCGGTGATGAACATGGCGATCGGGATGTCCGCCGCCACCAGTTCGCGGGTGCGTTCCTCGGCCTCCTGACCGCTGGTGGTGCAGACCAGGTCGTAGTCGATGCTGTACCGGCTGCCGATCTCACGCTGGTACTCGGCGATCACGTCCGGACTGGCCACGATGACCAGGGCCGGCGTCACCCGGCGAGGTGGCCCGTGCACGGGAGTCGGGGCCACCTGACCGGAGGGATTGTCTGTGCTCATGGCCGCCATCCTAAGAGCCCGGCGCACCCCTGCCGGGCCGTCGTCCGGCAGGCCGCCGACCCGCCTGCCGTTCGGCCGGCCGGTAGGCCGTGCGGGCGATCGGGTGCACCGTCGCGCAGGCCATAGGGTGAACTCCATGGGCATGCAAATCTCGCCGAGCATCCTCAACAGCAACTTCGCGGATCTGCGCGGCGAACTGGCCAAGACCGCCACGGCGGACTGGGCGCACGTCGACGTCATGGACAACCACTTCGTGCCCAACCTCACTTTCGGGCTACCCGTCGTCGAGCACATCCTCTCGATCAGCCCGGTCCCGGTCGACTGTCACCTGATGTTCGACGACCCGGACCGCTGGGCCCCGGCCTACGCCGAGGCGGGTGCCCAGTCGGTGACCTTCCATGTGGAGGCGGCCACCGCACCGATCCGGCTGTCCCGCGAACTGCGACGCCTGGGCGCCCGGGCGGGGATGGCGCTGCGCCCAGCCACGCCCGTGGAGCCCTTCATCGACCTGCTGCCGGAAATGGACATGCTGCTGGTGATGACGGTGGAGCCGGGCTTCGGAGGGCAGACCTTCCTGGACGTGTGTCTGCCCAAGGTGCGGCGGGCCCGGGCGGCGATCCGCGACGCCGGCCTCGATGTGTGGGTGCAGGTGGACGGAGGGGTCTCCCGGGAGACGATCGAGCGGGCCGCCGAGGCGGGCGCGGACGTCTTCGTGGCCGGCTCCGCGGTCTACGGCGCCGAAGACGCCGAGGCCGCCATCGCCGAGTTGCGTGAACTGGCCTCGTCCACCTGCTGACGTGGTGCAGGTGAGCGTCCGGGTGGGTCGCTAGGGTGGGGGCCGTGAAGACGTTCGACGGCCTGTACGCCGAGTTGGCCGACAAGGCCGCCACCCGACCGGCCGGCTCGGGAACCGTGGCCGAACTCGATGCCGGGGTGCATTTCATCGGCAAGAAGATCGTCGAGGAGGCGGCCGAGGTGTGGATGGCCGCCGAATACGAGTCCGACGAGCGGACCGCCGAGGAGATCTCGCAACTTCTCTACCATGTGCAGGTGCTGATGCTGGCCAAGGGGCTGAGTTTGCAGGACGTCTACACCCATCTGTGAGTGGGCACAGGGGGATGTCCCCGTGTCCCTGACCCAGGGGCGAGCGCGTCCGAGGCCCGTGGCCCGGGCACACCGATCACCCGATGAATCCGAGGAAATGACGAGATGATCCGCATCGCCGTGCCCAACAAGGGCTCGCTGTCCGAGCCCGCGAGCGAGATGCTCGCCGAGTCCGGCTACGCCGTCCGGCGGGATTCGAAGACGCTGGTGCTCAGCGACCCCGGCAATGATGCAGAGTTCTTCTTCCTGCGCCCCCGGGACATCGCGGTGTACGTCGGGTCGGGCACGCTGGACGTGGGCTTGACCGGGCGGGATCTGCTGCTGGACTCGGGTGCCGCCGCGGCCGAAGTGATGCCGCTGGCCTTCGCCCGCTCCACCTTCCGGTTCGCCGCACCGGCCGGCTCGGCCTCGACTCTGGCCGACATCGAGGGCCGCCGGGTTGCCACCAGTTACGACGGCCTGGTCCGGGCATACCTGGCAGAGCGCGGCATCACGGCCGAGGTGGTGCGGCTGGACGGAGCCGTGGAGTCGTCCATCCAGCTGGGCGTGGCGGACATCATCGCGGACGTGGTGGAGACCGGCACCACCCTGCGCGCGGCCGGCCTGGAGGTGTTCGGCGAGCCGATCCTGGAGTCCGAGGCGGTGCTCATCTCCCGGGCCGGGGAACGTCCGGCCGGTTTGGACGTGCTCATCCGCCGCCTGCAGGGGGTGCTGGTGGCCCGCCAGTACGTCATGGTCGACTATGACGTGCGGGTGGAGCACGTGGAAGCGGCGTGTGCCATCACCCCCGGCCTGGAGTCGCCGACGGTGTCGCCGCTGCACGACAAGGGCTGGGTGGCCGTGCGGTCGATGGTGCCGCGGGTGAGCACCAACCAGGTGATGGACGACCTCTACGAGATCGGCGCGCGGGCCATCCTGGTGACGACCATCCACGCCTGCCGGATCTGAACGAGGGAGCAGCGATGGCGCACGACTGGTCCGACGACCCGCTGTACACGGCGTTTGCGCCCCGCCGGGCTCGCCGGGTGGCGGTGGTCGCGGCCGGTGTCTTCCTGCTGCTGATGGTGGTGCTGGCGGTGGGGATACCCACGGGTGGGTTGCTGGACCGGTTGGGTTTCGTGCTGCTCGGGTTCTTCGTGGCGTGGCTGTTGTACCGGCTCACCTGGGTGCGGGCGACCCCTTCACCGGAGGGGCTGGTGGTGCGCAACGTCTTCATCACCACCCGGCTGGAGTGGCCTCAGGTGCTCGGCGTGACCTTCGGGGACCGGCCCTGGCCGGTGCTCGACCTGTCCGATACCGACACCGTGGCGGTGATGGCGATTCAGCGCGCGGACGGCGAGTTCGGTCGGCGCGAAGCGGTTCGCCTGGCCGACCTGGTGCAACGGCACGGCATCGAGGAGACGACCAGCTGACGTCCGGTCTGCCGCTGCCCTGCCGTCCCAGCTACATTCGCGGGCCCCGCTCGGACCGTCCGCGCACATCCCAGGCCAGTCTGGCGATGTGCATCGCCAGATACGCGGTCTCGTCCGAGGTCAGCGTCGTCGAGACGCCCATCTCGATGAGAAAGCGCACCTTCACCGCGCAGGCCATCGCCTCCGGGTGGGCGTTGGCGATCGCCTGGCCGAACGAGGGCTCAGGTTCGGTCAGTTGGGTGCCGCCGGCCACCCGGGTGAACAGGTAGCGCAGGTGGGTGACGAACCTGGCCAGACTCATCGAGTCCTGGTCCACGGTGATCTGCAGCGTCCGCTCCACCAGCGCGGTGACCTGGGTGATCACCTCGGTCATCTCGACGACGTGGCTCAGGCCCGGCGTGGCGAACTGTGCATTGACCAGGTGAAGGGCGATCGACACCGCCTCGTCCGGGTTCAACTGCACTCCCAGCATGGCGTTCGCCTGCTGCACCGCGGCCTCGCCGACCGCCAACTCCGCCGGATACAACTGGCGCACCTCCCAGCGCAGCGGAGCCTGCAGGTGCATGCCCTGGCGCTGGCGTTGGACGGCGAAGTGGACGTGGTCCGCCAACGGCAGGATGAGGCTCTGGGTGACCGTCAGCCCCAGCCTTTGGCTGGCCAACTCGGCGATCCGAGAGGCCACCCGCACGTACTCGATCGGCACGTCGCTGAGGAACTGGGTCAGTTGACGGCCCACCGCGTCACCGCTGTCGACGAAGACCTGCTCCACCCGGGCGGGGTCGAGCAGGTCGCCGGGGCGACGTCCGTGACCCAGCCCTCGCCCCAGCGCCACCACGTGTTGTCCATCGGGATCGGTGGCAACGACGGCATTGTTGTTCAACACCCTGGTGACTCGCACCGCACACTCCTTACCGAGTACCCCGAGGCTGAACTCTTGCATGCTGCTGGGCCGGACTGGCCGGACTGGCCGGTCGGCTGGGGCCGCTGGTGGGCCCCAGCCGCGGGTGGCCTCAGCCGCCTGGGATGCCCAGTTCCGGGATCAGATCGCTCGCCGGCCTCAGCTCCTGGCCGCCGGTCGCTATCACCTGCTGGTACCAGAAGAAGCTGTCCTTGCGGATCCTGGCCAGATCGAGCAGGTCGAACTCCTCGCGATTGACGTAGATGAAGCCGTACCGCTTCGAGCAACCCTGGTGCGTCGAGATGAGATCGATTGCCGCCCAGGGGCAGTAGCCGAAGATGTCCACCCCGTCGGTGATGGCGAGCTGGATCTGCTCCAGATGCCTGCGGTAGTAGTCGATCCGGTAGTCGTCGTGCACCCGGCCGTCCTGGAGGGTGTCGAACGCCCCGATGCCGTTCTCGGTGATGATCAGCGGCAGCCGGTACCGGTCCCACAGCCGGCGCAGCGTGGTCCGCACACCGACCGGGTCGATCTCCCAGCCGAAGGCATTGGTCTGCAGGTGTTCGTTCTTCTCCGCCCGGTAGAGGCCGATCTCGCCGCGCACGATCTGCTGGTCGCCGGCCCTGGCCTTGAGGTCCGAGGCATCTCCGCGCGAAGCCCCCACCGTCTGGGTCGAGTAGTAGTTGAAGGCAATGAAGTCCGGCGTGCCCAGGGCCAGCGTCTCCAGGTCGCCGTCGAGGATCTCCGGCTCCCAGCCCCGTTCGGTCAAGTACCGCCAGGCGAGGGGGTGGTAGGTGCCACGCACCGCCAGGTCGAGGTAGAGCAGGTTGCGCACCGCGTCCCAGTCGTCCGCGGCCACAACGTCTTCCGGTGCCGGAGTGGCCGGGTACACCGACACGATGTTGGGCGCCGGGCCGATCTTGGCGTCCGGGAGCATCTCGTGCAGCAGCGCCGAGGCGCGGGCCTGGGCGAGGAACATGTGATGGTTCTGCTGGTAGACCGCCTTCTTGCCGGACTCCCCGGACTTACCCGTGGTGCCCACCGCGTCGCCGTGCAGGATCATCATGTTCTGCTCGTTGATGGTGAGCCAGTACCGGACCTTGGATCCGTACTCGCAGAACAGGATTCTGGCGTACTCGACGAAGGCGTCCACGGTCGCCCGGTTGCCCCACCCGCCCTGCTGGTCAAGGCCCAGTGGCAGGTCGAAGTGGTACATCGTGACGATGGGTTCGATTCCCCTGCTGAGCAGGGCGTCGATCAGCCGGTGATAGAAGGCGACGCCCTCGGGGTTCGCCGGGCCGGTGCCGGTCGGTTGGATTCTTGTCCAGGCCACCGAAAACCGGTAGGCCTTCAATCCCAACTCGGCGAAGAGTTCCACGTCTTCGAGGTAGCGGTGATAGTGGTCCGAGGCCACCGTGTAGTCGGTGGTGCCTTCGGGGAAGTGGGTTCGGGCGTCGATCACCGACGGTCCCTTGCCGTCGGCGTCCCAGCCGCCCTCGACCTGATAGGCCGAGGTGGAAGCGCCCCACAGGAAGTCGGGGCCAAAAGGTTGGAGCTCGTTGTACTGCATGGTGATCAGTCGTCCTTTCCAAGAATGTGGTCCCGGACCTGGCGGGCCGGGGTCGGGGCCGTTCGCAGGTGAGTTCAGCTGTCGACGGTGAACATGGTTTGACCCCCCATGACGCGTCCCAGGCTCGGCTCGGACACGGCAGAGACCTTGGTGTGGTTGGTGACGATGACGATCACCGTGTCCGGGTGGCCGGCCGCGGCGATGGCGTCCAGATCTGCGGTCACCAGACGTTGGCCGGCCTCGATCCGGGTGCCCTTGGCCACCGCCCCGGTGAAACCCGCCCCGCCCATCTGCACCGTGTCCACGCCGACGTGCACGAGTACCTCCACGCCGGAGTCGGTGCGGATGCCGAAGGCGTGACCGGTGTCCATCGACACCACGACCGTGCCCGAGCAGGGCGCCACGATGGCGCCGTCCGATGGCTCCACGCCGACGCCGGGGCCCATCGCGCCGGACGAGAACGCCGCGTCGGGCACCTTGTGCAGGGGGATGACAACGCCGTTGACCGGAGAGGTGATGGTGGTGGTGCGGGTGAGGGTGGCAACGGTGCTCTGGCCGGACGCGGTGGCAGCCGGTGCCTCGGTGAGGTCGATCTGCGTGGGACCCGCCGGGCCGTGTGGCGGGGTGGTCTCGGCGTCCTGGGAAGCGGAGGTCTTCCTCTCGTAGCGCAGGCTGAAGGCGAAGGTCAGTGACGCGGTGACCACCACGGAGATGATCAGGGCGATGACGATGTTGACCAGGTACTGCAGGGTGTCGTCGCCGATGTACATCGGCAGGCCGGGAAGGCCGGAGTAGCCACCGGCGAAGCGTCGGGTGTGGGTCAGCCCGGCAAACAATCCGCCCGCGCCACCGCCGATGATGGCCGCCACGAGTGGGTACCGCTTGGGCAGGTTCACCCCGTACAGAGCCGGCTCGGTGATCCCCATGAGTCCGGTGATCCCGCCTGCGCTGGCCACCTGACGCATCTTCGGGTCGCTGACCCGGAAGGCGACCACGAGCGCCGCCACGCCCTGGGAGATGTTCGAGACGAGGATGCCGGGGCCGGTGATGGAGTCGTACCCGGAGGTGGCGATGGCAGCCAGCCCTAGCGGGCCGACGGCGTTGTGCACGCCGAACATCACCATGATCGGCCACAGCGCGCCGATGAGAGTAGGTGCGGCCCAAGGGATGTTGATGCTGAGGTAGTTGAATCCGGCAGCCAGGTAGCCGCCCAGGAAGTCGCCGATCGGGCCGAGCAGGGCCAGCGCCAGGGTGCCCATGATGAGGAAGGTGAACAGTGGCACGAAGATGAGGTTGATCGATTTCGGGCTGATCCGGTTGAGCCAGCGTTCGACGTGCGATTGCACGTAGATGACGATGAGGATCGGAATCACCGTGCTGCCGTACTCGGTGAGTCGCAGGGGTATGACCTCGAAGAGATTCACTGGCTCCCCGGCGGTCACCAGTCCGATCCACACCGGGTGCAGCATGATTCCGGCCACCGAGGCGGCCAGGTACGGATTGCACTTGAGCTTCGTCGCCGCGGAGAAGGCCAGCAGGACCGGCAGGAAGTAGAAGACGGCCGCTGCGAACAGGTCAAGGACGACATAGGTAGTGGACTCGCGGCTGATCACCCCGAAGGTCACCAGGAGTGCCAGCACCGCGCGCACCATGCCGGCACCGGCGATGGCAGGGATCACCGGAGCGAAGGCGCCCGCGACGAAGTCGATGAAGGCGGCCACCGGTCGCTTCTTCGTCTCGGTGCCCTCGTCGGAGGCCGGCGTGGCCGTGGGGTCCTGGCCGAGCACGTTCTGGACCTCGTCGAAGACGTCCTTGACGTGCATTCCGACGACCACCTGGTACATCCCGCTGCTGTTCAGCGCGGTGACGACCCCGTCGGTGTCGACCAGTTCATCCTGACGTACCGCCGTATCGTCGCGTAGGTTGAAACGTAGCCGGGTTTGGCAATGGAAGACATTGCGAATGTTCTGTGGACCGCCGACCAGGTCGACGATGCGCTCCGCAAGCGGTGCATACTCCGTGCTCATGACTACCGCATTCCCTTCGTGCTGATCCGAGAAACAAAAAAGGACCTGAGCCGTGGGGCACGGGGTCTATTCCCGTGTTCCAGAGCTCAGGTCCTGCTCCACGGCATGCGTGGATAACATCCTGGGTCTCGGCGGCCTTTCGACCGCTGACACAAGCACATCGTCTCGGCGTCGAATGGGCAAGGCCCGAGCCGGGCCCTGTCTGTACTCCCCTGGGTATGACCCGGCGACTCGCGCACCTGCCCGGGCGCCTCGGCTCCAGCGGTCAGCGGGCGAGCCAACACGCCCCTGCCAGAGATGTCGGCGTGAACGTTCTGGATAGGCTCTGAGAATGGATCGACGCCGGGAACTGGGCGAGTTCCTCATGACCAGGCGAGGCCGGCTGTCCGCGCAGGGACGAGAGTTGCCGGGAGGCAACGGACGTCGCAGAGTGGCCGGCCTCCGGCGAGAGGAGGTTGCCTGGCTCGCCGGGATCAGCACGACCTACTACACCAAACTCGAGCGGGGAAAGGTGGCCGGCATCTCCGACGCGGTGCTGGACGGGCTGGTGAACGCCCTGCAGCTGTCACCCGAGGAGAGTGACTACGTTGCCTCGCTCATCCGGGTCTCCGGGCGTGCGGTGGGACGCGGCCGGGACGGCGACCAGGGACTGCCGCGGGGCCTTGGACTGGTGCTCGACTCCATGCAGACGATCCCGGCCCACGTCCTGAACGAGAGTTGTGACATCGTCGCGGCCAATGCCGTCGGCCGAGCCCTGTATCCGTTCCATTTCGAGAACCCCGACGTTCGGCCAAATTCGGTTCGCTTTCTGTTTCTCGACGCGCGAGCTCATGATTTCTTCGTCCATTGGGATCGTTGGGCCATGCAAGGTGTGGCCTATCTGCGGGCGGCTGTGGCGCGTCATCCGCACGACGATGAGTTGGGTGCTTTCGTTGCCGAGCTGCGAAGCGGAAGCCCGGAGTTCAGTGCCATGTGGTCCGACCATGAAGCCCATTTCGACGCCTTCGGTATCCGGGACCTCAGACACCCCGAGGTCGGGCTGCTCGAGTTGGACTTTCAGGCCTTCCTCATCGCCGGGCACCGTCGCTACCGGATGGTCACCTATACCGCCCCGCCCGGCTCGCCGACTGCAGAGCGGATTGCTCTGCTGGCCGGTTGATCGCCGCCGGGAGGTTCGAGCCCGGCTGAGGTCGAGTCGCTGGCCGGGAGGTCGAGCCCGGGTTCACCCGCCCAGATCCTCGGCGGCGTGGCAGGGTTGGGTCATGGCATGGACGTGGACCTACCTGGACGCAGCCGGCAGCGAGCTGGCACCCACCGGCAGCATGACCGACACCCAGTTCCCCACTCAGGCCGACGCCGAGTCGTGGGTCGGGGAGGAGTGGCACAACCTCGTCGAGGACGGCGTCGACGCCGTCACGTTGAACGAGGATGGCGCCAAGGCCTATGGGCCGATGTCCTTGCATCCGGGCAGCTGATCGAGCCTCGTACATCGAGACGACATCAGGCTTGCCACAGCGACCATCGATGGCTGTCTACGAGAGCAGGGCGCGAACGCAAGCCCTGCCGGACTGCGTCGAAAGGTCAGGGACGCGGCTGTTGCCCGTGCGCGATGGCTGGTTTGGGCAGTCGCCACCGGCGGATCTGCAGTGATCGGCTCACGCCGTAACTCACGTGACCGCGAGTGTTGAAGTCCTCCCCGAAGCGCTCCTTGAGCCGGCGGCGCAGCATCCGCGACAGGCGAAACGAATCCAGGACCACGATGAGGATGGTGCCCCACAGCACCGCAGTGGAGATCAGTTGTACCCGGGCGGCGTCCTCGATGTTCATCCCGATGAGTTGCGGGCCCAACACGAGGATGATGGCCAGCAGCGCCAACAGCAGGTAGTACTCGCCGAGGTTGCGGCGTCCGTCCACGACGTCGCGAACGAACCGCCGGTACTTGCCCGCGTCGCGGGGGCCGAGTGCCTTCTCGTCCCCGCTGTAGAGGGCCTGCCGCTGGGCGACACGCTCCTGACGCATCCGCTCGCGGAGCGCGGCCTTGTCGGCCTTGCGGTCCTCGGGGACCATCGGACGCTTCCGGGCCTGCTCGCGCTCCCGCCGGGTGGGCGTGGGACGGTTCTTGGCGCCGGGTCGATCGGGCACCACCGGATCCTCGACCTCGGCGGCCTCTTGCTTCTTGCGTCCGAACACCCCTCGATCCTAGCCGTCGAGCCCGGGTGGCCCGAGCATCCTCGCCTCAGGTGTGGCCCGCGGTGTGACCCGCGTCGGCTCCGCGCCCCGGCGTGTGACGGGGATGTGGGCTCTGTCCGGTTTCGGACTGATCGGCGGGGCGCGGTCACCACTCGACCCGGCCGACTCCGATCGCGGGTGTGCCTATCGCTGGACGTGTTGGTAGTCGATGGGACTGGTCCAGCGACCACCCCACGTCCACCCGCGGGCTTCGAACTCGCGCACGGCCACGCTGGAGGCCCGCAGCACCGCCGGGTGTGGATTGGACCGATTGACGTACGCCGCACCCGCGGACGGGGAGACCGACCCGCCGCTGACATAGGGGTTCTCCACCGGGTTGATGTCGATGGCTCGCCCGTAGGCGTGGCGTGACCAGCTGGTGGTGCCGGCGACGGTGCGGCAGTTGAAGGCCGAGGTGTTGTCCGCGGCCATCGAGGCGTCGTCGCTGCCACCGTAGGCCTCGATCGGGATCATCCGCCGAATCGGATAGTGGCTGTCGTACATCGCCCGGAATGCCGGCACCACGTCAGCGGCGACGTCCGCGTGGACCACCAGCGTCCCGTCTCGGGGCTGGCCCGCGAAGTCCCAGTAGGTCAGTGAGACCGCGCGCAGTTCGCTCAGCCCGACGGGGCAGCCGGTTCGCCAGGTCACCCCGGTCATCGATGCCCGCTCCGCGCTGGTCAGGGTGCGCACCGTCGAGGCGAAGGCCAGCCGTCGGCTCCACAGGGGTGAGCCGGCGTAGAGCACGAGGTTGGCGTCGTCCTGCAGGACGAGCGTGGCCGGGCCAGCCGCCTGCGTCCCGCTCCACCACAGCGGCTCACCCGCCGGCGAGTACACGACGAGGTTGCCGTCGGACTGCACAGACAACCACGCACCGGCGTGCCCGGCCGTTCCGGTGGCCCAGCCCACGCCCGAGGGCCCGTACCCGACGAGGTTGCCGTCGGCTTGCATGACCAGGCGGAACCGGCCATCGGGGGAGGACACCTGCTCCCCGGCTTCGAGTGCTTCGGGTGCGCTCAGCGAGGCCGGCCCGGGGTCGACGCCGGTGTACCAGCGGGCCGCCGCGGCCAGGTACAGCACCAGGTTGCCGTCGTCCTGCATGAGCAACTGCGCCGAAGATCCGAACGTGTCGCTGGCCCATACCGGACGACCCGAGCTCTGTGCGTACAGCACGAGGTTGCCGTCCTGCTGCACGACGAGCCGTACCGGCCCAGAACCCGCCGTCCCACTCGACCACAGCGCCCGGCCGCCGGAGTACACTACCGCGTTGCCGTCCCCCTGCACCGCGAATCGGTATCGCCCGTTGTCGGAGGCCAGTTCGTCCCCGGACGCGAGCGTCGTGCCGGCGCCCACGACGCCGGTCAGCATCGCCGCACGAGCACCCGAGTCGAAGGGCGTGACGAGACCGGCGACGACGAGGATCACGACAAGGAAGACAGATCGCACTCCGGAATTCTGCGTCACGCCGGCACCGGGGCGCGGGTGTTCTGGGGATGTGGTGCTTCCTGAGCACCTCTGCGCGGCCCACGTCACCCGGGCACGGCCTTCCGGTGGACGTCACCGGGTAGGCGGCCCGGGGTCGATCTGTCGGCGGCGCGGGCGAGGTCGCCCCGAGGAGGATGGGTGCGGGGAGTGGACGTCAGAGGGTGGTAGCCGAGTCCCGGGCGCCCGGGCGCAGCCGTTCGACGATCCCGTCCAGGTCCCGCAGCGGCGCCAGGTCGGGGTCGGGGGCCAGACCGAGCCGGTCGGCCAGTTCCAACACCCAGGGCCGGCGCAGCCGGGCGCGGGCGATGAGGTCCTGCTCGGCGAGCAGCAGCACCGGATCGCCTTGGTGGACGATGCCGTCGGTGACCACAGCCACCTCGTCCGCCCACGCCAGGGCCAGGTCCACGTCGTGGGTGGCCAGCACCACGGTGGTGTGGTGCTCCTCCAACCGGGCCAATGCGGCGAGCATGTCCTGCACCCCGGCCGGGTCCAGCCCGGCGGTGGGCTCATCGAGCAGCAGTAGGCAGGGCCGCATGGCGATGGCGCCGGCGATCGCCACCCGCTTGCGCTGGCCGAACGACAGGTGATGCACCGGCCGATCCGCCAGGTCGGTGATGACCAGCAACGCCAGCGACTCGCGCACCCGGGTGGCCACCTCGTCCGCAGAGAGGCCGAGATTGGTCGGGCCGAAGGAGACGTCCCGGGCCACATCGGCGGAGAACAGTTGATCGTCCGGGTCTTGCATGACGAGTTGCACCTGTTCCCGATGGGCTCGTAAACCCTTGCGGGAGTAGTCGATCGGCGCACCGTCCAGCAGTACCCGGCCGCTGTCGGGGCGCAGCGAAGCGCTCAGGCAGCGCAACAGGGTGGTCTTGCCCGAACCATTGGCCCCCAGGAGCGCCACCCGCCGGCCGCCGGCCACCCGCAGACTCGCGCCGGACAGCACGGTGGCTGCCCCGTAGCCGAAGTGCACCGCCTCGGCGTGCAGGCTGAGATGACTCATCGGACCACCCCCCAGGTGAGCGCGCAGACCAGCCCGAGCACGCAGGCCGAGGCAGCCAGGAACCGGGCGGATGCGTGTCGCCCCGGCTCCAAGGTGGTCAATCCCTCCACATAACCGCGCCCGGACAACCCTTCCTCCAGTCGGCTGGCCCGGGTCCACGCCCGCAGCATCACCTGACCGGTCAGCAGCGCACCCGAGCGCATGGCGGCGCGCCGAGTGGCGTACCCCATTCGAGCCGTCTGTGCCTCACGCACGGCGTGCACCGAATCCAGCAACGCGAAGAGCATCCGGTACATCAGGGCCGCCACGTCCAGGAGCGGGTCCGGCACCTTCACCCGGCGCAGACCGCCGAGTAGATCGACCATCGGCGTGGTTGCGGCCAGGACGAGTACCCCGAGCGTGCCCGCCAGGGCGTGCCCGACGAGGTCACCGGCCTGGGCCAGCGACTGCTCGCTGACCCCCAGTCGCGGCCCGTCCTGCCAGGAGAGGGTGACCGCCACCGACACCGCACCGACGGCGATGAATGCCGCGGGAGCGGCCACACACCGGGCCAGCAGGCGGCCCGGCACCCGCGCAGGTCCCAGCAGCACCAGCGTGGCCACCACGGCCACCAGTGCCGAACCCGGCCAGGTCGGCAGGACCAGCGCAACACAGACAAGTCCCAGCGACAAGAACGCCTTGTCGCGCACCGACCGCAGCCGCCACGGGCTGCTCCAGGCGGCCCGGTCCAGGGCCAGTCCGCCGCCATGCGCACTCATCCCGACCCCCCGGGGGTCAGGCCCTGCGGATGCTCATCCTGCTGTCTCGGCAGCGGGTCGGCGCCCGTCGAGGGATGGGCCTTGGGCGTCTGGTCCTGCACGCCGAGGTCATCGCGCCGCTCATCGCGCCGGGTCTGGACGCCCGCGCCCGAGCGCCGCTCACGCAGCCGCCGACCGTGCAGGCGACCCAGGCAGTACCCGAGCACCCCCGCCCCGAGCGCGGCCTGCAGGGCGAAGAGTCCGGACTCGACCTCGCTTGAGCCCGGCCGCAACAGCGGGTCGAACCACGACGTGTGACCCTGCGAGGCGATCAGGTCGGTGGCGATCGAGTCCGTCCCGGCGAAGGACGCCTGCTCGCCCTGGGTGTGCCGGGCGATGAGGGCGGAGCCTGCCACGACGAGCACGAGCGCCAGGATGAGCACTGCGTTGACGACCCGAGCTCGGGTCACCTGCCCGCGGAGCCGGCGCCCGGGAGTGCCGGTCATCGCCCGGCCGCCGCGTCGGACCGGGCTTCTCGCAGCAGACCCAGCCGGTTCAACTCGGGGCTGGCCACGCTGGTGAGCACCCGCCACAACAGCACCCCGAGGATGCCTTCGGCGATGGCCAGCGGAATCTGGGTGAGGGCGAAGACCGACAGGAACTTCACCAGTGCGCCGACGAATCCGGAGCCCGGGTCCGGGAAGGCCAGTGCCAGTTGCGCCGAGGTGGTGATGTACGTGGCCAGGTCGGCGAGGGTCATCGCCGCGAAGATGGCGATGAGCGGATGCCGGCGCAACAGCCGCCACGCGCCGTAGCCGACCCACGGTCCCACCACCCCCATCGAGAACACATTGGCTCCGAGCGTGGTGATGCCCCCGTGGGCGAGCAACAGCGCCTGGAAGAGCAGCACGATCGTGCAGAGGAAAGCCATCACCGGGGGCCGGAAGAGCACCGCGCCCAGGCCCGTGCCGGTGGGATGGGACGAACTGCCGGTCACCGACGGCAGCTTGATCGCCGACAGGACGAAGGTGAACGCCCCGGCGGCGCCGAGCAGCAGACGGGTCTCGGGCTGCTCGCGGATGAGCACCATCACCCGCCGCGCCCCGTGCACGACGAATCCCGCGCTGGCCAGGCCCCACCCGAGTGCCTGCAAGGGAGGGAGCACGCCTTCGGCGATGTGCAACGGATCCACTCCTTGTGGGGATGTCGCGTCCCCCGTCGTTGGGATGTCGAGTTGCCGTTCGGTGGCGAACGTCGATGGGTGGTCGAGTCGGGATGTGCAGGGGTCGTGGGGCGCAGCGGGTCTGACTGTGACAGTGGCGCGACCGCCCGGACTTGCACCGGCTTCCGCTGTGCCCAACGTGCGGTGAGTATGCCACGCCCTGGCCCGCACATCAGCACCCGAAGGACATCAGCCGTCGGGCTCGGTGCGACCCGGGGTCGGGAAGGTCGGTGACAAGCCTTGGTGCCCGTCCGCGTCGGAGCGACTCGTCCGGTTCTACCCTGAGTGAATGGCTGTGGACACCCAGGCTCTGATGACCGCCACTCAGGCACACCTGCCCGCCGGGCGCACCGACCTGGCCGACCTGGTGGCGATTCCCTCGATCTCCGCAGCCAGCGGGGATCCGGCCGCCGTGCAGGCCAGCGCGCAGAAGGTGGCCGACCTGCTCACCGACCTGGGCCTCGAGCCACAACTCCTGCGGGCGAAGAAGCCCGACGGCACCCCGGGAGCACCGGCTGTGGTCGCTCGCCGCCGCGCACCGGCCGGTCGGCCCACCGTCCTGTTGTACGCGCACCACGATGTGCAGCCGGTCACCGCGGACGGCTGGCACACCCCCGCGTTCGAGGCCACCGAACGCGACGGCCGGCTCTTCGGGCGGGGTGCGGCCGACGACAAGGCCGGGGTCATGGTGCACGTCACCGCACTGCGCACCCTGTTGGACACCTGGGGACCCGATGACGGCGTCGGCATCGTCGTGTTCATCGAAGGGGAGGAGGAGGCCGGCTCACCGTCCTTCGCCGACTTCCTGCACACCTACCGCGATCTGCTCGACTGCGACGTCATCGTCGTCGCCGACTCCGACAACTGGACCGTGGACGACCCCTCCCTGACCGTCACCCTGCGGGGCCTGGTCGACGGGGTGCTCACCGTGTCGACGTCCTCACATTCGCTGCACTCGGGCATGTTCGGCGGCGCGGCGCCGGACGCGCTGATGGTTGCCACCACCGTCCTGTCGAGGTTGTGGGATGCGGACGGCAGCGTTGCGGTGCCCGGGCTGGTGCACGGGCACGCCGCAGACCTGTCGATGGACGAGGAACGCTGGCGACGCGACGCGGGCCTGCTCGACGGAGTGCGGCAGATCGGCACCGGCCCGATCCTGGACCGCCTCTGGGCCAACCCGGCGGTGACCGTGACAGGCCTGGACGTGCCGACGGTGGACAACGCCTCCAACACGCTCATCCCGTCTGTTCGCGCCAAGATCACCATGCGGATCGCGCCTGGACAGGACCCGGCCGAGGCGGGCAAGGCCTTGCAGGCCCACCTCGAGCAGGACCCGCCGTTTGGCGCGCACGTGCAGTTCGACGTGGGGGAGACCGGACAGCCCTTCGCCGGCGACGTCCAGGGACCCGTGTACGAGGTGGCGCGCTGGGCACTGTCCACCGCGTGGGGCGGGCGCCCCGTGGTCGAGCAGGGCGTCGGCGGGTCGATCCCGTTCATCGCCGCTTTTCTGGAGGTGTTCCCGGACGCCAAGGTGCTCGTCACCGGCGTCGAGGATCCGGCCACCAAGGCGCACGGCACCAATGAGTCCCTCTCCCTGGCCGTGTTCGAACGGGCGGCCACCGCCGAGGTGTTGCTGCTGGCGGGTCTTGCAGATCAGAACGCCTGACAGAGTTCGGGACGACGGCGGAGGTGTCCGCCGAGGGTGCGCACCCCCGGGTTCAAGGCGCCGACAGACAGTTCTCAGCGGTGTCGGTACACAGTGAGTGGCGACACACAGCCGCCAGGGATCGACCCGGGTTCACCGCCGACGTGCGAGAACGACTGTGGCGTCCAGGTCGTCGCAGGTCCGCAAACCCGGGCGAAAGCCCGCTGAGGTGACGTCGTCACTGAGTGCGGGGGCCTGATGGCGAGCGCATTCGAGCAGCATCGTCCCGGTGGGGGAGAGCCAGGGTGAGGCCTCGGCCAGCATGCGCCGGTAGACCGTGAGCCCGTCGGAGCCCCCGTCCAGAGCCCGCACCGGTTCGTGCTCGCGAGCCTGGCGGGGCATCGTGTCGAGGTGCGTCGAGGGTACGTACGGTGCGCTCACCGCGAGCACATCCACCCGGCCTCGCAATGCCGGGTCCACTCCAGCGAACAGGTCGCTGAGCACGACCACGCCGGTGGGGACGTTGAGCCGTGCATACTCCAGGGCCGCGGCGTCCACGTCACCGGCGTATACCCGCACTCGCGGATGTGCGGCAGCCACCGCAGCGGCCACCGGCGCCACCCCGCAACACAGTTCGACGATGACCTCCCGCTGGGTGGCGGCCTGCACGGCGAGGTCGATCAGCAGGGTGCTGCGCCGGCGCGGGACGAACACTCCGGGGCCGACCCGCAGCCGCAGACCGGCGATGTCCACCCAGCCGACGACCTGCTCCAGCGGCTCTCCGGCGACACGCCGGGCCAGCAGCGTCTCGAGTTCGTTCTGGTCGACGGCGCGCGCCAGCAGGTGATCGGCCTCCTCCTCGGCAAACACGCATCCCGCGGCTCGCAGCCGCTGCACCACCTGTGCTGTTTGGTCCGGGTGGGCGGGTTGGTCCGGGTGGGCGGGCAGCCGCGGGCCGGTTACGAGGCGTCCTCGGCGCACCCGTTCATCGTCGCCTCGCCATAGCTGAACTCGACCGTGTACGGGTAGGTGTTGTCGGACATGCCGTCGCTGCAGTCGCCCGGGTTCACGGTGAGGGTGAAGGCCGTGCCCTCGAAGGACCCCGTGTAGACGGCCTCGGTGCCGGAGCCCGCCCGGGTGCCGGTCATCGCCCGGTCCGGCTGGTCGACGCCCGTGTACAGCATGGATTCGCCGTCCACTGCCACGTTCCAGAACGGTTCGGTGCCGAATGCTGAGAACTGGGCCGGGACGGCACCGGCCGCCGAGGCCGACGTTTGGCTGGCGGAGTCGCTCCCGGCGGAGTCGCTGCCGGAGGAGGTGGACGCGCCGGTCTCGGTCTCCGTCGCGGTTGCGGTCGCCGTTTCCGTGGCCTCGGCAGACTCGGTCAGCGTCGCGGTTCCGGCGCTCTCGCTGTTCGAGGAACATCCGGCCAGGGCTACCAGCAGGCAGGTGGCCACGCCCACGACCGCGCCACGCGGTCGCACCGGGCGCCACTGCAGGAATCGCACGGGAAAGGTCATGAGGTCAGTCCTTGTGGGTTTCGCCGGGCAGGGACAACATCTGATCCAGGGCCACTCTGGCCCAGTGCGCGACATCGGGGTCGACGACGATCCGGTTCACCACCCGACCCGCCGCCAGCGACTCCAGCGACCAGACCAGGTGCGGCAGATCGATCCGGTTCATCGTCGAGCAGAAGCACACCGTCTTGTCGAGGAAGAAGACCTGCTTGTCGGGGTGCTGGGCCGCGAGCCTGCGCACCAGGTTCAGTTCGGTACCCACCGCCCAGGAACTTCCCGGCTCGGCGGCGTCCAGCGCCTTGATGATGTACTCGGTGGATCCGACCTGGTCAGCCGCCTCCACCACCTCGTGCCGGCATTCCGGGTGCACCAGGACGTTCACTCCGGGGACGGCCGCCCGCGCTTCCTCGACGTTACGCAGCGAGAAGCGTCCGTGCACCGAGCAGTGCCCGCGCCACAGGATCATCCGCGCCTTGCCCACCTGCTCGGGGGTGAGTCCGCCCCCCGGCTTGTGCGGGTCGAAGACGACGCAGTCGTCCAGGGAGTACCCCAGGTCGCGCACCGCGGTGTTGCGACCCAGATGTTGATCCGGCAGGAAGAGCACCTTGGCCCGGTCGCCGTCCCGCTGGGAGAAGGCCCAGGTCAGGGCGGTGCGGGCATTCGAGGACGTGCAGATGGTGCCGCCGTGTCGGCCGGTGAAGGCCTTGATCGCCGCACTGGAGTTCATATAGGTGACCGGAACCACGTCGTCGGCGACGCCGGCCTCGGCCAGGACGTCCCAGGCGTCCTCCACCTGCGCGATCGCGGCCATGTCGGCCATCGAGCAACCGGCCGCCAGATCCGGCAGGATGACCTGCTGCTCTGCGGACGTGAGGATGTCGGCGGACTCGGCCATGAAGTGCACGCCACAGAAGACGATGTACTCCGCGTCCGGCCGGGCAGCCGCCAGACGAGCCAGTTTGAAGGAGTCGCCGGTGACGTCGGCGAACTGGATCACCTCGTCGCGCTGGTAGTGGTGCCCCAGGACGAAGGTGGACTCCCCGAGGGCGGCCCGGGCGGCCCGGGCCCGCTCGACGAGGTCGGGGTCGGAGGGAGCCGGCAGGTCGCCTGGGCACTCGACGCCGCGCTCACTGGCGAGATCACGGCCCCGTCCCAGCAGCAACAATGCCGACGGCGTGTCGGCAGGCTCGGTGAAGGTGGTCATAGGCCCCATGCTCCCACGGTCGACGCGGCCGTGCCGTGCGGGCGCGACAGTCGGCCACCTGTCGTGCCGGGTACCCGCGGCCGCCGTGCACGTAGCGGCGGCTCGATGCTGCGGGAGTCGGCGGGGGAGTCGTGGGCTCGCTGGGACCGGGCCCGTCATGCGAACATCGCTGTCGTGGGAAGATCGCTGTCGTGGGAACATCGACGGGCAGGGTTCGGTTCTCACGGGAGTGCGGACGTCGCTCTACCCTGTGATGGGGCGGCAGTGGGCGGGGCGCACACCGGGCGCCGGCCGCCCGGTCGCACACGAGCGCAGGACGAGAACCGCACAACACCACACGCTGGCATCAGATGAGCCGCATACCGCTGGACGGAGACGTGACGATGAGCACCGAAACCCAGGAAACCGCCACCCACGGCGTCGTGCTGACCGACGAGGCCGCCGTCAAGGTGAAGAGCCTGCTCGAGCAGGAGGGCCGGGACGACCTGCGCCTGCGCATCCAGGTTCAGCCGGGCGGCTGCTCGGGCCTGATCTACTCGCTCTACTTCGACGAGCGTTTCCTCGACGGTGACGTGACCCGCGACTTCGACGGCGTCGAGGTCATCGTCGACCGGATGAGTGTTCCCTACCTCGACGGGGCGACCATCGACTTCGCCGACACGATCGAGAAGCAGGGGTTCACCATCGACAACCCCAACGCCACCTCTTCTTGCGCCTGCGGCGACTCCTTCAGCTGAACCACCCGGTCGCGCGCTCGGTGCCGTCCGGCGTGTCCGGCTGAAGCGATGATGGCGCGGCATCGGCGCGAGCCCTGGTCGGAGCCGATCGCGGCCGAGTTCGAGCGGCTGCTGGCCGGTGCCCAGCCGGGCGAAGATCTCGTCTGCCTCGGCGCAGACCTCAATCCCACCACGGTGCTGACCGCGTACACCCGCGGACTGTTCCCGATGGGGCTCGGGCGCAACGGGTCCGGGCCTCTGGGCTGGTGGTCGCCTGACCCGCGTGGGGTCATCCCGCTCACCGGCCTGCGTGTGTCGCGATCGCTGCGGCGGGCGACGCAGCGGTTCGAGATCCGGGTAGACACCGCCTTCGACGCGGTGGTGGCCGCATGCGCCGACCCCGGGCGGGCGGGCAGATGGATCACCCCGGCGATCGCCGAGACCTACGCTCGCCTGCACCGCGACGGCGTGGCCCACAGCGTCGAGGCCTGGCAGGACGGTGCACTGGTGGGGGGCTTGTACGGGATCGGGATTGGCGGACTCTTCGCCGGTGAGTCGATGTTTCACCGCGCCACCGACGCCTCCAAGGTCGCCCTCGTCGGCCTCGTCGAGTTGCTGTCCGCAGAAGGACTACCCCGGCTGCTGGACGTGCAGTGGCGCACCGACCACCTCGCCTCGCTGGGTGCCCAGGCGATTCCTCGAACTCGGTACCTCCTGGAGCTCGCTCAGGCCTTGGAGCTGCCCGCGCCGCGGTGGCGGCCGGGTCCGTTGTGTGTTTCGGGGTGAGGGTCTTGTGTGTCGGGCTGTCGAGGTTATGGGGTATCGGCTGAGCTTGGTGGGTGCTCCACGGTCGGCCTGCGTGTGGCGAGGCCAACCGTGACCTGGGTGACGAACTGCCGCGGCCAAACGTCACCCGGGTGACGTTTTGGCGGTGCCAGCCGTGACCCTGGTTGCGAAGTGCCGCGGTGGGTGACGGGAGATGTTGCCGGGGGTGGCCAGCCGTGACCCGGGTGACGTTTGGCGCTCCCAGACGTGACCGTGGTGGCGAAGTGCCGCGGTGGGTGACGGGAGATGTGGCCCGGGGCGGCCAACCGTGACCCGGGTGACGTTTGGCGATGCCAACCGTTGCCCGGGCGACGTTTTGGCGGTGCCGAACGTGACCGTGGTCGCGATGAGCACTCGCCAAGCCGGGACCGGCATATCCACGACCTGCCACACCCGCCAGGTGACGATGCGCCACCTCGGACTCACGCGGGCGAACCGCCCAGGACCACTTCCACGACTACTAGGCCGTCGTTGTTCTGGACGCCCTGTACCCGATGTCCGCGCATCCGAGCCCAGGCAGGCAGGTCATAGGCGGTCGCCGGGTCGGTGGACAGCACCCGCAGCCGGGTGCCGACCGCCAGGGATCTGCTCCGCTTGGCGGCCTCGATCACCGGCAGTGGACACCGAAGTCCCCGCGCGTCCACCTCGACCACCGAGTCGGACGGAGTGCTCACAGGCCTGCCCCACCCAGTCGTTCACGCACCCTGTCCACTGCGGGCGACAGTGCGGCGATGAACCGCTCCGCCTGGTCGGTGAGCTCGTCGCGCGGGGTGGGCGGGATGGCGATCCGGACGTTGCCGTGGGTCAGGGCTCCCATCGCCGCCAGCACGTGCGACGGCTGCAAGGTACTGGCCGTACAGGCCGAGCCGGAACCGACCGCGAACCCTGCCCGGTCCAGTTCCTCGACCAGGCTCTCGCCGTCCGCGTACAGCACCGAGAAGGTGAGTACGTGTGGCAGGCGCCGATCCGGGTCCCCGACCACGACGAGGTCCGGCACCGCGGCAGGAAGCCGCTCACGAAGCCACGCGATCGTCTCGTGACGGTGCCGGGCGGACTCCCTGCGTCCACCCATCGCATCCTGGAGACCGACGGCCGCCGCGAGCGCCAGCGGGATGTAGGCACCGCCTGGACTCAAGGGAGTGTGTGCAGCTCCATCTGCTGCGGCGGGCCAGGGAGAGCGCCAGCGCACACCGGACCGCACGACCAGCACTCCCAGGCCTGACGGTCCACCCCAGCAGGACGGGTCGGCGACCGCCAGATCGGTCGGCACGGTTGGCAGCGCGGCCACCGACGTGGACACGTCGCACACCAGCGGAATCCCCCGTGCGCGACACGCCTGCTGGATCTGCTCCACAGGCTGCGCCGTGCCCACCTCAGCGTTGGCGAACTGGAGGACGGCGACGCCGGGGTGCGTGCGCGTGTCCGGGTGGGCGTACGTCCGCGCACCTGCCGACCCGCCCGATTCTGATCGATCCGACGACGGACGTTCCAGCGAAGACGGGTCCAAAGACGACGGGTCCAAAGACGACGGGCCCGAGGGCGGCGACCCGTCCACGGCGGCGACGAAGGCCGCAGCGTCCACCCGGCCGGCCGCGTCCACCCCCACCTGGCGAGCCTGCCCACCCCGGTCCTGCAGCCACTGCACCGAGGTGAGCAGCGCCGAGTGCTCGATCGCGCTGTGCACGACGAGGGGTCTGGCAGTACGCCGGCCGTTCGCAGCCCCCAGCAGCGCGCCCTGACAGGCCAGTTCGAAGGACCCGGTCAGGCTCACCTCCTCGGTGCGCGCCCCCAACTCCGCCGCGATCGCCTCTCGGGCGCCATCGGCCAGCAGTCGGGCTCGACGACCCTCCCGATGCAGGCGCCTGGGATCCGCCCACCCCTCGTCCAGGGCGGCCAGCAGAGCCTCCTGCGCCGCAGGGCTGATCGGGGCGTGGGTGGCGCTGTCCCAGTGCGCGCGTTCCATGGCGCCAGGTCCGGAGGTTTTCGGCACGCGCGAAACGTTATCGAGCCCTGTCTCGAACCAGTGACTCGATACCGATAGGGTGCCCAACGTCCATCCCTCGCAGAGGGGTCCGTCACACGACAGGAGTGACAGGTGAGCTCTCGGCTTAGCCCGAGCGGAGAGGAAGGGCTGTGATGAGCAGGTACCGCCTTTCCCGGCTGAAGGCCCTCGGGGCTGGTGTACTCGTGATGGTCACCATGGCCGGGTGCTCCATGGACGAGGTCCAGCGCGGGTGGCTCCCCACCGAGCGCGGCATGACCGACCACACGGACATCATCATGAACCTGTGGAACGGGTCGTGGATCGCCGCCTGGATCGTCGGCGCCCTCACGTGGGGTCTGATGTTCTGGTGCATGATCGCCTACCGGCGCCGCAAGAACGACACCTCGCTGCCGGTGCAGCTGCGCTACCACCTACCGCTGGAGATCATGTACACGATCATCCCGGTGATGATGGTCGGAGTGCTGTTCTTCTTCACCGCGCGCGACATGGCGATCATCAACAATGTCGACCTGGAGCGCACGGACACCGAGGAGATCCAGGTCATCGGCAAGCGCTGGGCGTGGGACTTCAACTACACCAGCGCCGGAGTGTGGGCAACCTCTGAGCAGGTACCGCTCGATGGCACCGACGCCCCGGAGGCGATGGTTCCGACCCTGTACCTGCCGGTGGACAAGCCGGTCACGCTCAAGGTGGACTCCCGCGACGTCATCCACTCGTTCTGGGTGCCGGCCTTCCTCTACAAGAAGGACATGATCCCGGGCAAGACGGACAACTACTACCAGTTCACGCCGCATATCGAAGGGGTCTACCCTGGAAAGTGCGCTGAGCTGTGTGGCGAGTACCACTCCGAGATGATCTTCCAGGTGGCGGTGGTCTCGCAGGAGGAATTCGACCTGAAGATGCAAGAGTTGCGGGCAGAGGGGCAAACGGGCGAGTTGGCTCTCGACCTGGGCCGCTCGGACGGCCCCGAGCACGCTACGTCGGCAGAAGGCGAGTAAGGGATGAGCACCTACGAGTACAGCCCATCCACATCGGCGACAACCCCGGCAGCGTCGAAGAAGGTCGAGCGTGCCGGCACCGTGATCGTCAAGTGGGTCACCTCCACCGACCACAAGACGATCGGCCTGCTCTACCTCATCTCCTCGTTCGTGTTCTTCCTCATCGGCGGCCTCATGGCGCTGTGGATCCGACTCGAACTATGGGCACCGGGTATCCAGTTCGTGCAGAGCAAAGAGCAGTACAACATGCTCTTCACGATGCACGGCACGATCATGCTGCTGCTCTTCGCGACCCCGCTGTTCGCGGGATTCGCGAACTACATCATGCCGCTGCAGATCGGCGCGCCGGATGTGGCCTTCCCGCGGCTCAACATGTTCGCCTACTGGCTGTACCTGTTCGGTGGGCTGATCGCCGCGTTCGGCTTCTTCACTCCCGGCGGGGCGGCCGCCTTCGGCTGGTTCGCCTACGCGCCACTGTCGAACCAGATCTACTCCCCAGGAGTCGGAGCCGATCTGTGGATCTTCGGCCTGGGCATGGCCGGGTTCGGCACCATCCTCGGTGCGGTCAACTTCATCACCACGATCCTGTGCATGCGCGCACCCGGCATGACGATGTGGCGGATGCCGATCTTCAGCTGGAACATCCTCATCACCTCGATCCTCGTGCTGCTGGCCTTCCCGCCGCTGGCCTCGGCCCTGCTCGTGCTCGGCGCCGACCGGCGCCTGGGCGCACAGGTCTTCGAGGCGGACAACGGCGGCGCCATCTTGTGGCAGCACCTGTTCTGGTTCTTCGGGCACCCCGAGGTGTACATCATCGCGCTGCCGTTCTTCGGCATCGTCAGCGAGATCCTGCCGGTGTTCAGCCGCAAGCCGATCTTCGGGTACAAGACCCTCGTCATGGCCACCCTGTCCATCGCGGCCCTGTCCGTGGCCGTGTGGGCCCACCACATGTACGTCACCGGCGCGGTGCTGCTGCCCTTCTTCGCCTTCATGACGATGCTCATCGCGGTGCCCACTGGGGTGAAATTCTTCAACTGGATCGGCACGATGTGGGGCGGCTCGCTCACCTTCGAAACGCCGATGGTGTGGTCGCTGGGCTTCCTGGTCACTTTCCTCTTCGGTGGTCTGACCGGCGTGATCCTGGCCATGCCCGCCCTGGACTTCCACGTCAGTGACACCTACTTCGTGGTGGCGCACTTCCACTACGTCGTCTTCGGAACCGTCGTCTTCGCGATGTTCGCCGGCTTCTACTTCTGGTGGCCGAAGTTCACCGGGAAGATGCTCGACGAGCGCCTCGGCAAGATCCACTTCTGGCTTCTGTTCATCGGCTTCCACGGCACCTTCCTCATCCAGCACTGGCTGGGCGTGGTGGGCATGCCGCGCCGGTACGCCGACTACCTGCCCTCGGACGGGTGGCAGTCCTGGAACCAGATCTCGACGGTCTTCGCGATGATCCTCGGGGTGTCGATGTTCCCGTTCATGTACAACGTGTACAAGACGGCCCGCACCGCCCCCAAGGTCGAGGTGGACGACCCGTGGGGATGGGGTGCCTCACTGGAGTGGGCGACCAGTTGCCCGCCGCCACGGCACAACTTCGACCGGCTCCCGCGGATCCGTTCCGAGCGTCCCGCCTTCGATCTGCACCACCCGGAGGCCACCGGCTATGACCGGGTCGAGCCGACGAAGGTCGCCGCCCAGGAGGGTGCCAAGTGAGGGTCGAGTACTGGGTCTTCTTCATCATCGGGCTCTTCTACATCCCGGTCACCCTGGTCTACGCCGCGATGGGTGGTGAGCCGGTAGGCATCGCCGCCTTGACCCTGTCGGCCGGCCTCGGCCTGATGATTGCCGCCTACCTGCGCCTGGCCAGCCGCAAACTGCCCAATCTCCCCGAGGAGAATCCGAACGCGACGGTGGCCGAGTACCCGGGCGAACAGGGTGAGTTTTCGCCCTGGTCCTGGTGGCCTTTGCCACTCGCGGCCTGTGCGTCGCTGATCTTCTTCGGATTCGCTGTAGGCTATTGGGTGTCGGCCATCGGTGTTGTCTTGGGTGCCGTTGCCCTGATCGGATGGGTGTACGAGTACTACCGGGGGGCACACGCTCACTGAGAGCACTCCCTGGCACCGTCGTCCGTTGAGCGATTATCGCTCGGCGGACTTTGGTGCGTCCGCACCACGTCACCACGCGTCGACACCGTAAGGCCCACGTCAAGGTTCGAGGAGCACACCTTGGTCACTGTCCGTCCGTCCCGTCGCGGGACGAGCCTCTCGCTGACCGCGCTGATGGTGGTCGGGTTGGCTGCGTGCCAATCGACCACGGGTTCCGCGGGGTCCGCGGAGTCTGTGACCCAGACCAAGGAGCCGGTGCCTGCCGCGGCAATCGCGGTCAGCGTGCCGGACGGCGCCGACGACGTGCGCCCCGACACGCCCGTCACGGTGGTGAGCACCCGTGGAACCCTCTCGGACATCGAGGTCACCTCTGCCGACGGAACCGTGCTCGATGGTGAGTTGTCCGACGACAAGACCAGTTGGGTGTCGAACGCGACCCTCGCGCTGGAGACCGGGTACACCGTGAGCGGCTCGGCCGAGAACGCCGAGGGCGAGAAGACGACGCTGGCCAGTGGTTTCACCACCCTCACCCCTCGGGACACCGAGGCAGCAGCGATCACGCCGACGAAGAGCATGGAGACCGTCGGCGTCGGCATGCCCATCGTCGTGTTGTTCGACAGCGCTCCGGTCGACAAAGCCGCGGTGGAGCGTCGGCTGACTGTCAACACATCTGTGCCCGTGGAGGGCAGTTGGCGCTGGATGAGCGCCAAGCAGGTCGCGTGGCGTCCGGCCGAGTACTGGCCCTCGGGCACCAAGGTGGATGTCACCGCAGACATGACGGGTCTGGAGTTCGCCAACAATGTCTGGGGCTCGAACACCGATCCCGTGCACTTCGAGATCGGCCGGAACCAGGTTTCGGTGGTCGACATCACCGGGTATGACATGGTCGTCCGGCGCGACGGTGAAGTGATCAAGGAGATCCCGGTCAGCAATGGCATGGGAGTCACCGGCAAGTACGCCACCCGCAACGGCACCAAGGTCATCATCACTCGGGAGAACAGCCACCGCATGGTGGCCCCCGGCCAGCAAGAGGACGACCCGGGCTACTACGACCAGGTGGTCAAGTACGCCATGCGACTGACCTGGTCCGGTGAGTTCATCCACGCAGCCCCGTGGTCGGTCAGCGCGCAAGGGCGCCGCAACGTCAGCCACGGCTGCACCAACGTCTCCACGTCCAACGCCAAGTGGCTCATGGACAACTCCCTTATCGGTGACCCGGTGGAGTACATCAACGGCAAGCGCCAGATGACGATCGACAACGGCTGGGGATTCTGGAACGTCTCCTACGACGAGTGGAAGACCGGCTCGGCTCTGTACGAGGCACCCGCTCCCGAAGAGGCACCGGCAGCCGATGAGGCCGCCACCGCAGCTCAGGGCGTGTCCGCGGCCGCAGGCAACTGATCCCCTTCCCAGCCATCGTCGCAGTCCGGGGCGGGGTCGCTGGGTGAGGTCGCTACCGCGTCAAACGCCCGGACACGGGCGCTCGGCGCGCCCCGGCACGCCTGTGCGGGCGTGACAGGGCCATCAGAGCCTTATACGAGCACGCAGGCACTTCCCCACTGACACCCGGCGACCTCGAAGCCGTTGGAGGCTTGCACAGCCTTGTTGAATGGTGCTGGCCGAAGTCCCGCAGGTCGTGCGGGACGGGGGTGCTGGGGGAGGATGGGGGCATGTCCGCTCTCCGTCGCTTCGATCGACGGGGGCCTGTTGGTGTCGATCGCGTGGTGGCGCTGGTCGGAGCCGCGATCTACGGCCTCGCGCTGGTGATCGCCTGGCCGGGGATGCCGGTGTGGAGCGCGGTCCTGAGCGCTGTCGCGGTCGCGGTGTGGGCCGCCCTCGCCGCTTCGCCTCGGGCCACGTCGGGTGGGGCGGTGTCGAGCATGTTGGGCGTGATGGTCTTCGCGGGATCTGTCGCGGCCTCGACGAGCACGCTCGGGTTCATCCCGGGACTGATGGCGGTGGTAATGGCGCTGGCTATGCCGGCCCTTCCCGTCTCGTTCGGGCTGAGGTTGGCTGCGGCGTCGGCGGTGATCGTGTCCGTCGCGGCCTGGCTGGCCGAGGCGCCCGGGAGAGGGTTGATCAACGGCGCGGTGTTGGCTGCTGTCGTCGTCATCGGGGTGTTACGCCGTCAGGTCCGGGTGGCTGCGGAGCGGGAGAGGCTGGTCGCAGCCCAGCTGGTGGATGCGCACCGGGCGTTGGCGGAGTCCGCTGCCCGTGATGAGCGGGCCCGGATCGCGCGCGACCTACATGACGTTCTGGCGCACTCGCTCGGTGGGTTGGTGGTGCAACTGGACGCGCTGGAAGCACTCGTCGAGGCAGGTCGCACGGGTGATCTCGCGCAGCGGGCCAAGACCGCACGTCAACTCGCCGCAGACGGGCTGCGGGATGCCCGTGCTGCGGTGCGGGTGCTCAACGACCGAGAGCCGGTCGACCTTGGGGTACTCGTCGACCAGATCAACGACCTTGTAGCCACCGAGGTCGCGCTGGGCGGCGATGTCACTGCCGAGGTGGCAGACCTGACCGGTGCGGTCACTCCCGGTGTCGTCGCCACCTTTCGTGAGGCGGCCAGGGAGGCGTTGACCAACGCCCGCAAGCACGCCCCTGGCCAACCCGTGACGTTGACCATGTCCAGTGTGGGCGGCCGCATCCGGTTGATCGTGAGCAACCCGCTGGGCGCTGGTCGGACAACGATGCTCGCCGACAGTGGCGCGGGGGAGGGCCTTGCGGGGATGCGATCCCGCTTCGGGTCGCTTGCCGGCGGCACGGTCGTAGCTGGCGCAGCCCAGGGCAGGTTCACGCTCATCGTCGAGGCGGCTGCGGCGTGATCCGGGTCATCGTGGTCGACGACCAGGGCATCGTCCGCGAGGGGCTTGTGACGATGCTTGACCTCATCGAGGACGTGGAGGTCGTCGCCCAGGCGGCCAACGGTGAGGATGCGGTCAGGCAGGTCGCGCTGAACGCCCCGGATGTTGTGCTGATGGATCTGCGGATGCCGGTTCGGGACGGGGTGTGGGCTACGGGTGAGATCGCGCGCAACTATCCCGGGGCTGCTGTGCTCGTGCTGACCACGTTCGATGACGATGAGTCGATCACCGACGCGCTCACGGCCGGTGCCCGCGGCTACCTCACCAAGGACGCGGGCCGGATCCAGCTCGAGACCGCGATCCGGGCGGTCGCCGCGGGTCACTCGACACTCAGCGCAGACGTGAGCAGGAGGCTGCTCGACCGGTTGACCCACCCGCAGCCCACTGATCTGCGTGCGCGCGCTCTGCGTATCCGCGAGCGATTTCCCGATCTCACCGCGCGGGAGTGCGAGGTTGCCGCGCTTGTTCTGATGGCACGGACGAACGCCGAGATCTCCGAGGAACTGTTCGTCTCGACCGCGACGGTCAAGTCGCATGTCAATGCGCTGTTCCGCAAGCTCGCAGTCACCAGCCGCTCGGATGCGATCATCCGCCTGAGCTGACCCGTCCTGGTCCCCGCCGCAGCGAGGCATCCGCGTTCTCGCGCCGTCCGGTCGCCCAGACCCGGGTTAGCAGGATCCCGGTGCGCACGAGGATCGTCGCGGTGGCCATCAGCAGCAGGGCCGGCGCCCAGACGTCGGGTGATAGAGAGTTCTCGAGGGTGAACCGGCCGAGGCTCTCGCCGCCGCCACCCAGTGCCCACAACTGGAACACCAGGCGCGACCCCATCCCGATCACCCACAGCACAGCGGCCAACGCCGAGGCCTTGACGACGACCTCGCCATCGCGCGCCCGGACTCGGGTGAGCAGCCCGACACCCGCGCCGATCGCCGCGCCCACCAGCAGGGCGATGACCAGAAGCAGAAGGTTGTTGCCGTCGGTCGGGACGATGCGGATGTAGGTGGCGGCCGCCCACGCCACGATCACGATCGGAAGAAGGACCTGGATGACCGACATCCGGCGTTCCCGAAGCTGTAACACCACCAGCCCGATGAGCACGATGTCGATGATCCAGTCGGTGAACGTCATGCACTCCAGCCTTTCGCCGCCTCCCGCAATCGACCTCAACCCACAGGTGGAAAACGGGGTGGATGCCGCGGCGAGCCGGTCACACCCGCAGGCGGGTCGGCCGAAGATCGAACGTCGAGTAGCCAGGGTTGCCAATGCCAAAGGGTCCGACCCTGGTTGAGAGGATCGGACCCTTTGTGCGTGGGTCTTGTTTCGGTCGGTTCCTTAGTGGCCGATGGCCGCCGGCGTCTTGTCGTCCGCGTCGTCGTGGCCGTGGTGGTGCTCAGCGGCCGCCAACTCGGCGGGAGTGACCGGCTCGACCCGCTCCTCGAAGAAGAACCTGGAGAGCCGGGCTCGGCGCCTGCGGCTCTTGGCCCCCGGCTGGGCCACGCCGTTGGCGTCGACCTGGTCGCTGGCGGCGATCGGGGCAGGGCTCTCGTAGTCCACGAGGGTCCAGCGCTCGTACTCGTTGAGGGGCTCGTGCACCTCGTACATCTCGCCGGTGGCCGTGCGCATGATCCGGCCGGTCTCACGCCCGTGCAGGACGAGTTCGCGGTCCTTGCGCTGCAAGCCCAGGCAGATCCGTCTGGTGATGAAGAAGGCCAGCGGCGGGAACACGAAGAAGCCGATCCGGAAGACCCAGGTGAGGTCGTTGATGGACAGGTGGAAGTGCGTGGCCATCAGGTCGTTCCCGGCGGCCGCCCACATGTCCATGTACCAGACGATCGCCATCACACCCAGTGCCGTGCGGGTCGGGGCGTTGCGCGGGCGGTCGAGCAGGTTGTGCTCGCGCTTGTCGCCGGTGATCCACGACTCGATGAACGGGTAGGCGATCATGATCGTCACGATCAGGCCCGGAATGAGCACCGCGGGTATCAGCACGTTGAGCGAAAGGGTCACGCCCCAGAAGGCCAACTCGATGTGCGGCCCGGCGGGCCCGATGGTGCCGGGCATGAGCCGCAGCCCGCCGTCGATCCAGCCGATGTACCAGTCCGGCTGGGTACCGGCGGACACCGGGGACGGGTCGTACGGACCGTAGTTCCACACCGGGTTGATCGCCACGGTGGCCGCGACCAGCATCACCACGCCGAAGACGATGAAGAAGAAGCCGCCGGCCTTGGCCATGTACACCGGCATCAGGGGGAAGCCGACGACGTTGTCGTTGGTGCGTCCCGGCCCGGGGTACTGGGTGTGCTTGTGCAGCGCCACCAGCCCCACGTGAGCGCCGATCAGCGCCAGCAGCAAGCCCGGGATGATCATCACGTGGATGATGAACAGCCTCGGGATGATGTCGAAGCCCGGGAACTCACCGCCGAACAGGAAGAACGAGACGTAGGTGCCCACCAGCGGGATGGACTTGACCACGCCGTCGATGATCCGCAGACCGTTGCCGGAGAGCATGTCGTCGGGGAGCGAGTAGCCGGTGAAGCCGGCGCCCAGGGCGGCCAGGGTGATGATCGAGCCGATCACCCAGTTGAGCTCGCGAGGCTTGCGGAAGGCTCCGGTGAAGAAGACCCGGAACATGTGCACCGCGATGCCGGCCACGAAGAGCAGAGCGGCCCAGTGGTGGACCTGCCGCATCAACAGGCCACCGCGCACGTCGAAGGAGATCTTCAGCGTCGAGGCGAACGCCTCGGACATCTCCACCCCGTTCATCGGGGCGTAGGCACCCTGATACTCGGTGTGGCCCATGGACGGGACGAACCAGAGCGTGAGGAACGTGCCGGACAGCAGCAGGATGATGAAGCTGTACAGGCACACCTCCCCGAGCATGAACGACCAGTGGTCGGGGAAGATCTTGCGGGCCATCCCCTTGACGGCGGTGGACAGGCCGAGCCGCTCGTCGAGGAAGTCGGCCGTGCCCGAGGCCGCCTTGGGGTATTTGGTCTTGGAGGCCATGATCAGTCACGCTCCCAGAAGCTGGGCCCGGTGGGCTCGGGGAAGTCGGCCTGGGCGATGAGGTACCCCTCGTCGTCCACCGTGATCGGCAGCTGCGGCAGCGCGCGGCTGGCCGGGCCGAAGATGACGGCGCAGTACTGCGTCATGTCGAAGGTCGACTGGTGGCACGGGCACAGCAGGTGGTGCGTCTGCTGTTCGTACAGTGCCACCGGGCAGCCGACGTGGGTGCAGATCTTGGAGTAGGCGAAGATGCCGTCCACGTCCCAGCCCTCGCGGGCCGGGTCCTTCTCCTCGATGACGGCCGGGTCGATCCGCACCAGCAGCACGGCCGCCTTGGCCTTCTGGTCGAGTTTGTCGTGCAGATCGTTCAGGCCCTCGGGAATGACGTGGAAGACCGAGCCGAGGGTGACGTCGGCGGCCTTGATCGGGTCTCCGTACGGGTCCTTGCACAGGCGTCGCATCCGCTCGGTGCCGTCCACCGCGATGGGCTCGGCCCACAGCGTGTGGAACAGCGTCTTGCCCGGGAAGGGACCGAGGTCGCGCAGCAGCAGCACCCCGGGAAGCGGGAACAGGGCCAGCGCCCCGAGCAGCGTGTTACGGATCAGCGGCCGGCGACCGATGCCGGACTCGCGGGCGCCGGTGTCCAGGATGTCCAGGGCGGCCTGACGGGTCTCGTCCGAGCCGCGCAGGCTGTGTCGCATCTCGACCTGCTCGGCATCGGGCATGAGGGTCTTGGCCCAGTGCACAGCGCCCACGCCGAGGAAGAACAGCGAGGCCGCCATTCCCAGGCCGACGCTGAGCGTCGACCACTTGATCGAGGCGAAGGTGCCTTCGGGCGTCCACACCACGTAGGCGACCATCGCGAAGATCGTGCCGACGATGGACAGCAGGAGCAGCAGGACGACCTGCCGTTCGGCGACGCCCTCGGCCCGCTTGTCGGTGTCCGCCATCCGGTGCCGATGCGGCGGCAGGCCCGGGTCAGGGAACCGGTCGGGGAGCCGTTCGACGTCGGTGCCGGTGCCGGTGTGCTTGTCGAGATTGCTCATGAAGACTTCGCTCCCAGCCAGACGGTGCATCCGATGATCATCAGCAAGAGACCCACCCAGACGAACAGCCCTTCGGACACCGGCCCGAGGGAACCGAGGGTGAAGCCGCCGGGGCTGGGCTGGGCCTCGATGTACTTGAGATAGGAGATGACCGCCTTCTTCTCCTCGGGGGTGATGTTGGCGTCGTTGAACACCGGCATCGACTGCGGCCCGGTGAGCATCGCCTCGTAGATGTGGGTACCAGAGACCCCGTCCAGCCGCGGGGCGTACTTGCCCCGGGTCAGTGCCCCACCGGAGCCGACCACGTTGTGGCACATGGCGCAGTTGACCCGGAAGAGCTCGGCGCCCTCGGCCAGTGCCGTCTGGTCGTCCGTCGCGGAGGTGTATTCCTCGTCAGGGATGCCCGGGCCAGGGCCCAGGCTCGCGACATAGGCGGCCAGGTCGGCCACGTCCTGGGCGCTCATCTCCACCGGCTTGCGGGGTGCCTGCGGGGCGGTCGCCTCCATCGGCATCCGCCCGGTGCCGACCTGGAAGTCGACGGCGGCCGCGCCGACGCCGATCAGGCTGGGGCCGGCCTCGGCGCCGACGGCTCCGATGCCGTGGCAGGTCGAGCAGTTCGCGAGAAAGAGGTCCTCACCGTTGTCGACATTGCCGGTGAGTCCCTCGGTACTGACATCGCCGGGTGCAGCCGCGGCGTACGTGGCGCCGGTGATGAGCAGGCCGAGAAGGATGAGAATCACTGCGGCGAGCGGGTGGCGCCGGCGGGCGGCGAGTGCCTTCACGACTGGGTCCTCGTCTCTGTGGGCGGGGGAGCGGGGCTCACCCTAGCGAGTGGTGCGCGGCTGTGGTCGGCGGGTGGTCTGCATCGTCCTCACTTGATCACGTAGATGACGAGGAACAGGCCGATCCACACCACGTCGACGAAGTGCCAGTAGTAGGACGTGACGACGCAACTGATCGCCTCCTTGTGCCCGAAGCGGCGCACCGCGAAGGACCGGCCGATAACGAGCAGGAAGGCCAGCAACCCGCCCGAGACGTGCAGACCGTGGAAGCCGGTGGTGAGGTAGAAGACCGACCCGTACGGCGAGGAGGAGATGGTCAGGCCCTCCTCGACGAGCTTGGCGTACTCGTACACCTGCCCGGCGATGAAGATGCTGCCCATGATGAAGGTCAGCACGTACCACTCGCGCATGCCCCAGGTGCGCACGCTGAAGAGGCTGCCGGTGCGACCCGGCTGCAGCCGCTCCGCGGCCCACACCCCCATCTGGCAGGTGAAGGAACTCGCCACCAGGATGACGGTGTTGGTGGCCGAGAACGGGATGTTGAGCATCTCCGGCTGGGTTTCCCACAACCCCGGCTCGACCGATCTGATCGTGAAGTACATCGCGAACAGTCCAGCGAAGAACATCAGCTCGCTGGCCAGCCACACGATGGTTCCGACCGAGACCATGTCTGGTCGGTTGACCGTCGGGTGGGCTGCGGTCATGGGCGGATTGGCAGTCGACACGGGCGCCATTATGGCGAACTTCGTCCCCGTGACAATCCGACGCCCCCGCAAAGGTTTCGCAACGATCCCCACTATGGTGGGTTTGATGCCGCCGCGAGCGCGCTGGATGTGCCCTGCCAGCACGTCCTCGGGCTCGGCGTTGGCGCACCAGACCGGCACCTAGGAACGACAGGCAGGACGACGTGGACACAGCGAGCTCGCCCCGGCCGATTCAGGTTCTGCTGTACAGCGACGACTCCGATACCCGGGCCGCCGTGCGGACGGCGATCGGGAACCAGGTCACGCTGGAGACCCCGCTCATCGAGTGGACCGAGGTGGCCACCCATGCCGCGGTAGTCGCGGCGGCCGACGCCGGTGGCCTCGATCTGCTCATCCTCGACGGGGAAGCCGCCCCGGTCGGCGGGATGGGAATCTGTCGCCAGTTGAAGAACGAGATCTTCCGGTGCCCGCCGATCCTGGTGCTCACCGGTCGGCAGGCCGACGCGTGGCTGGCCACCTGGTCCCAGGCCGATGCTGCCGTCGCGCACCCGCTCGACCCGTTCACCCTCGCTGAGGCGGTCGCCGAGATGGTGGGGTTGGCGCTGCTTCGCAGGGACGAGATCGAGCGATCGGCCACCGCGTGAGCCAGGGCGCGCCCGCGCGAACCTGGCCGACGCTGATCAGCCAACTCCTGGCCGGGGGCGACCTCGAGGTCGCCGATACCGCCTGGGCGATGGACGAGGTGATGAGCGGGCAGGCCAGCGCGATCCAGCTGGCCGGCTTCCTGGTGGCCCTGCGCGGTAAGGGCGAGACGGTCGAGGAGGTCAGCGGCCTTGTGGAGGCGATGCTGGCCCACGCCGTGCTCATCGACGTGCCAGGGCGCACGGTCGACATCGTCGGCACCGGAGGGGACCGACTCAACACCGTCAACATCTCGACCATGGCGGCGATCGTCGTCGCCGGGACGGGCGCGACCGTGGTCAAGCACGGCAACCGGGCCGCCTCGTCGTCCACCGGCTCCGCCGACGTGCTCGAGCGGCTGGGCGTGCGGCTCGACCTACCGCCCGAGGATGTGGTCAAGGTCGCCGACCAGGTCGGGATCACTTTCTGCTTCGCTCAGACGTTTCATCCGGCGATGCGCCACGCCGCGCCTGCCAGGCGCGAATTGGGCGTGCCGACGGCCTTCAACGTCCTGGGCCCGCTGACCAACCCCGCGCAGCCCACGGCGAGCGCGATCGGGGTGGCCGATGCCCGGCTCGCACCGGTGATCGCCGGCGTCTTCGCCCGGCGCGGCCGCTCCGCGCTGGTCTTTCGGGGTGCGGAGGGCCTGGACGAGTTGTCGGTGTGCGGGCCGAGCACGGTGTGGACGGTGGCCTCCGGGCAGGTCCGAACCGGGTCCCTCAGCCCGCAGGATGTGGGCCTACCGGTGCGAGACATCTCCGAGTTGCGCGGGGGTGACCCGCAGGAAAACGCCGAGGTCGTGCGCCAGCTCCTGGACGGGGCGGCCGGTGCCGTACGCGACGCCGTGCTGCTCAACGCCGCTGCCGCGCTCGTCGCGTTGCAGGTGGCGGCGGACCCTTCGCGGGCCGACGAGCCGCTGGCGCCTGCCATGACGGCCGCCATGGCCACCGCCGCGGAGGCGGTGGACTCGGGGGCCGCCCGAGCCGTGGTGGACCGGTGGGTCGAGGCGACCACCGTGACCGGCGAGGAGCCGAGATGAGGAGCCGAGCATGATCACTGCGATCGTCCACGTCGACACCGAGGCAGACCAGATCCCCGAGGCGGCCAAGACCATCGCCGAACTCGACGGTGTGGCCGAGGTGTTCTCAGTGACCGGAGACACGGACCTCATCGTCATGGTGCGTGTACGCGAGCATGACCATCTCGCCGACGTCATCGCCGACCAGATCAGCAAGGTTCCGGGGGTGCGCGCGACCCGCACGTACATCGCCTTCCGGGCCTACTCATCGCACGACCTCGACTCTGCGTTCTCCCTCGGCCTCGACTGATCGGTCGCCGCCCTGACGTGATCGCTCACCGCGCTGGACTGATCGGTCACCGGGCGCGGACTCCCGGCGATGCGATAGGTGCCGTGGGCTCTCGGCGTGGGTCGTCCGCCGGGTTGGAGCATGAGCCGCCATGGATGACTGCCCGGCGCTGCCGGGGTGCTACTCGGCGGTCGCACGAACCGTGACCTCGGCGCTCACCGACCCCTCGCGGTGACCGTTCTGGGGCGACGCGAGCGGGGCGCTGGCCGGCTGCGGGGGCGCGGTCAGCGGCCCCCGGGTGGCAGCCGATCGGTCGGCGACAGGTCGCTCAGTCGGCCACTGGCCCGGGCGGCCCCACCCACCGGCGAACTCCATTCGCCGTCGAGTTCGACCAGCCGGACTCCCGGTTCGGCCAGCCAGGCCGCGATGCACTCGGTCTCCTCCGGCAACGGGACCGGCGCGGGCACGTCTGCGCCGGCGCGCAGCGCGTGCACGTACGGCATCGGATCGGCCCCGCGGGGGCTGACGGTGACCCCACACAGGTGGCCCCTGCGCACGAGGACGAACTCCCAGCCTCCGGCCTCCCGACGCCGGGCGGCGACCAACTCCTCGACCTGCTCCAGCGGCGCCCGACGCTGGGTGCGCTCGGCGGCGCGGATGAACGAGAGCAGCCGGTCCCGGGTCTTGCCCGCGTCCTCGAACCGGTCATTGCTCGCCAAGTGCGCCATCCGTGCGTACAGGGTGTCCGTCACCGGCGTGACCTCACCGGTGATCACCGATCGAACGCCGTCGACGATGTCGCCGTAGGAGGCCCGGGTCTGACCACCCACGCAGGGGGCACCGCAGCGTCCGATCTCCGCCAACATGCAGGCCTTGCCCGAGGTGGTCGGGGCGGTCGGGATCCGTTGCCGGCACTGTCGCAAGGCGAAGGTCTCGTGCAGCGCCTCCACCGCCTCCTCGGCGGCCCGAACCGAGCCGAAGGGCCCCAGGTAGGGGCCCTGGCCCGGACGAACTTCGCGCACCACGCTGAGCCTGGGAAATGGCTCGTCGGTCAACCGCACCCACGGTGCGCGGGCCGGATTGCGCGACCGGCGGTTGTAGCGCGGCCGGTGCTCGGCGATGAGTCGCAACTCCCGTACCTGGGCCTCCAGGCGCGTCTGGCACACGATCGGCGTGACACACGTTGCCAATCGGACCATCTCGGCCATCCGGCTCCGCCGTTCGGATGAGGTGAAATAGCTGCGGACCCGGCGTTGCAGGTTGCCGGAGGTGCCCACGTACAGCACTTCGCCCTTGCTCGCGGTGAAGACGTACACGCCCGGTAGCGCGGGCATGCCCTGGGCGAGGTAGCGCTTGCGTCGTTGTGCGGGGCAGACCCGCGAGGTGTAGGTCGAGAGGTCTTCCCAGGTCGACACGCCGAGGTTCCCGACCCGCTCGAGCAGGCCGTGCAGCACATCGACAGTGGCGCGGGCGTCGTCGAGTGCCCGGTGGGTCGGGCGGGTGGCAGAACGAAAGTGTGGGGCCAAGGTGGCCAGTTTGTGATTGACCACCTCGCCGCGGCCCAGCACCTGACGTGCCAGATGCACTGTGTCCAGCACTCGCCCCGGCTGCCAGGACACTCCCATCCCGCTCGCCGCGGCCTTGAGGAAACCGACATCGAAACGTGCGTTGTGCGCGACGATCACCGCACCTCGGCTGAACTCCACCCAACTGGGAAAGACGGCGTCGATGCGGGGCGCGGTGGCGACCATGGCGGCGTCGATGCCGGTGAGTGCGGCGATGAACGGCGGGATCGGCTGATCGGGGTTCACCAGCGTGGACAACTCGCCCAGTACCTGACCGCCTCGCACCTTGACCGCGCCGATCTCGGTGATGGCGCAATCACGCGGCGAACCACCTGTGGTCTCCAGGTCGACCACCACGAAGGTGACCTCGCTCAGGGGAGTGCCCAGGTCGTCGAAGGACTGCTGCACACCGGCGACCCTGCGACCACCTGGCTCATGCTCCGGCTGGGCTGCTCGTGGCGTTCGAACGGACATGGCGTGACCGTAGGCCCGACCACCGACAGTCGCCCCGGCGGCAACGCCCGCGGCGTCGGCCAGCCCCCGACGAGGGGGCGTTGTCAGACCCCGCCTCTAGCGTCTGTGGCAGTGCTCGACCTGACCCGTCGGCAGCCCGCAAGGGCGGCCACCGAAGGAGGGATTGACCGTGATCATCGACTGCGACACCTGCCAGGTCCGCGGCCTGCGGTGCGGCGACTGCGTTGTCACCGTGATTCTGGGTTCGCCCGCGCCGATGCACCTCGACGCAGACCAGCAGCACGCCATCGCCGTGCTGGCCGACTCGGGAATGGTCCCACCCTTGCGGATGGTCCCCGCCGGGCTTCCCGCCGACCTGGCACAGCCCGATCAGCCGGGGGGAGGCTCGAGCCGATCGCAGATGCCGCTGGATGTGCCGGCTTCACTCGAGGTGCCGGCTTCACTCGAGGTGCCGGGTTCACTCGATGTTCCGGCTTCGATGGGGGTGCCGGATTCCTTGGAGGAGCCGGTCGCCGGGTGCTCCCCGGTCCGTGCGGGGGCAGATCCGGGCGGGGCCGGGGGTGGCGTGCCGGGCCGGCGCCAGCCGCGGGCGGGCAGGCACGTGCCGGCTCGTGCCCACGCCGGGTGAGACCTCGATGTGCCGTCCTATCTCGTGCCCGGGGTGCCGCCTGCCCCTTGGCTGGGTCCGGCCGAGTCGAGTCCTGGGCTTGTGTCCACCTACCCTTTGTCGGTGTCCCCCGTCCGCGCGTCACCGGCCGCCCGCTGGGCCTTGGCGCTGCTGGCGGTTCTCTTGGTGGTCAGCACCGGATGGCTCGCCTGGCGTCGGGACGGATCCTCGGTTGCCGCGCCCACTGCGAGCGGGGTCCCCACCGCGTCGGCGAGCGCGTCCAGCCGGGCTGGCGAGGATGCTCGCCAAGGCCTGGATGCGATCCTGGCGGCGCGCGGGCAGGCCCTGCTCGACGGTGATCGTGCGGCCTGGCTGGCCACTGTGGACCAGAGCCAGGCTGAGGTGGTGGCACGCCAAGGGGTGCTCTTCGACAACATTCAAGCCGTGCCCCTCGACGTCGCCAGATTCGACTACAGCGGGCGCGGGCCGAGCCTGCCGGCGGCGCAGCAACTCCGGCTCGGTGCCGACGCCTGGGTCGCCAAGGTGGTCTTCTCCTATCGCATCTCCGGGGCCGACCAGTCAGATGTGCGGCACGAGCAGTACCTCACGATGGCGCAGTCGAGTCAGGGCTGGGTGGTCGCCGGGACAGACGACGGGCCGGCCGAGGGTGTCCAGCGCGACCTGTGGGATCTCACGGCGGTCACCGTGCATCGCGGGCAGCGCTCGATGCTCATCGCGGCCGACGGGGTGGACGCCGGTGAGGTGCAGCGCTACGCCGCTGGTGTCGACACCGCCGCAGCCGCTGTCGACGAGGTCTGGGGGCGGCAGTGGCCGCGTACCGTCGTGGTGTTGGTCCCGTCCACACAGACGCAGATGGCGCAACTGCTGGGCCGCCCCGACGAGCTCGGGCTCGACCAGATCGCGGCGGTCACCACCGGCGAGGTCGGCCGACCGGTGGGAGAACTGGCCGACCGGGTCATCGTCAATCCCCGCGGCTTCGCCCAACTCGATGCCGCCGGGGAACAAGTGGTCCTCACCCACGAGGTCACCCACGTCGCCACCCGGGCGGCCGGCCCCGGCACGGTCACCACGTGGTTCTCGGAGGGTTTCGCCGACTACGTCGCCTACCAGAACACCGGGTTCACCCTGCACCAGGTGGCCGGTGACGTCCTGGGCCCGGTGGCGCAGGGCGAGCAGCCCCCCGGCCTTCCCACCCGGACGGATTTCGACGCGAGCACCAACACCTCGGTGGCGGGGGCGTACTCGCGCTCGTACCTGGCGGTGGAGTATCTGGCGCGGGCCTACTCCGCGGACGCGGTGCTCGAGCTCTACCACGCACAGGCCGGCAGCGCAGGAGCTGCAGGCCAGGCCACGACCCCGGTGCCGCTGGCCCAGGCCATGCCGCAGGTCATCGGAGTGGACGAGGCCACGTTCGAACGAGATTGGCAGGCCTTCGTCGAAGAGGTGGCCGCCGACCCTTCGCAGTAGCACCAGGCGTGGACGTCGCGCTGGGTGGTGCCAGCCGGAGAGGTGTCGGGAATCGGTGCCCACGGCCCGCGCAGGCGCCGTGCGACGTGGTGGCACTCGCGTACCCCTGGGACGTGGACCACCTGGCCTGACGGGTTCTCGCCCAGGGACATGACAGGCTTCGCCCATGGGTCGCACGCTCATCGTCACCAACGACTTCCCGCCTCGCACGGGCGGGATCGAGTCGTTCGTCGTGGCGATCGCCAGGTTGTTGCCGGCAGGGGAGGTTGTCGTCCACACGGCCCGTCAGAAGGGGGACGCCGCCTTCGACGCGGGGCTCGGCTTCCCTGTCGTGCGCGACCCCTCACCGCTCATGGTGCCTACACCCGCGATCACCCGGCGGGTGCAACAGACCGCCCGGGCGCACGGCTGCGACCGGGTGTGGTTCGGGGCCGCCGCTCCGCTGGGTCTGATGGCCGACCGGCTGCGTGAGGCAGGCATCCGCAGGACGGTGGCCACCACCCACGGCCACGAGATCTGGTGGGCGAGCGTGCCGGCCACCCGACCCCTGATGCGTGCCATCGGTGAGCGCAACGACGTGCTCACCTACCTCGGCGAGTACTGCCGCACCCACATCGGTCGGGCCTTGACCCCGCAGGCCAGAGCCACGATGCACCAGTTCACTCCCGGGGTGGACGCCGAGGTGTTCAGTCCACAGGTCGACGGAGCCGCGGTCCGGGCCAGGCACGGCCTGGGGGACGCGCCCGTCATCGTCTGCGTGTCCCGGATGGTGGCCCGCAAGGGCCAGGACATGCTGGTTCGGGCGATGCCGCAGGTCCTGCGGGTTCATCCTCAGGTTCGCCTGCTGCTCGTCGGGGACGGTCCGCATCGTCGCGCGGTCGAACGAGCGGCGCGCTCCCTGGCGGTCAGCGACGCCGTGGTCTTCGCCGGCAGGCGGCCCTGGCAGGAGACTCCGCAGTACTACGCGGCGGGCACGATCTTCGCGATGCCTACGCGCACCCGCCTGGGCGGATTGGAGCCCGAAGCCCTCGGGATCTGCTACCTGGAGGCAGCGGCCACCGGGCTTCCGGTCATCGCCGGAGATTCCGGCGGCGCCCCGGACGCCGTGCTGGACGGGCAGAACGGCTATGTCGTCAATGGTCGCGACGTAGCAGCGCTCGCCGATCGGATCTGTCAGTTGCTGAGCGAACCCGAGGTTTCCCGGCGCTTCGGGCAGCGCGGCCGGGAGTGGGTCCGCCAGCAGTGGGGGTGGCAGCGTCAGGCGGAGATTCTTCAGCGACTGCTGGATCCCGGGGTCGGCTGACTTCCACTCGGACGGTATTCGGCGTGTTGCCACCTTCGGCGCGTCGTGTTTGGGCCTGTGGAGCGCCGAGGCCACCGAGGTGCGCTACCCGCGCGAGACCGCCTGCACGACGTGCCCTCGCACCACGTGGTCATCGAAGGCCAGGACGCTGCGGCGCACGCTCAGCCCCGCGAACAGCAGCGGTGGCAGGCAGACCAGGACGGTCAGGGCCGGGATCCCGATCTGGGCACTCACCGACAGGACAATGCCCAGCAGCACGGTCACCCCGACGAGGTTGGCCGAGTACCCCACAAGTTTGCCCGGCCCCACCGGGGAGTCCCGGCTGGTGCGCAGTTCGGCGTACTCCGGGGCCAACACCGACCAGCGCAGGCACCGTGCCACCACCTGCGCGCTCGCGGTGATCACCCCCAGGCCGGCGGCCAGCGCGGCCGTGAGGTGCAGAGTGCCCCGGGCGGACACGAAGGTACAGATGGTCGCTACCACCGTGAGACCGACCACCAACTCGGTGAGCATCCACAGCCGGGCCAGCACCCACACCCGCGGGCTCACCGGCAGGCTCTCTCGCCAGGGGGCGCCCTCGGCGTCCAGCGCGAAGGCGTTGACACCGACGACCAGGCCGGCTCCGGCCGCCACCACGCCCCCCACCAGAGCGATGTGATTGACCCCGACCCTGGCAAGCAGACCACCCACCGCGGGCACCAGAGCGAGCACGATCACTCCGCGCCGCAAGGGCAACGAGCGCCACAGTGCGGCCCAGTCGTGGCGCCGCCACACCCGCAGATCGCTCGCCCAGGCGTCCGCGCGAAGGAGGGGACGGGCGGTGCGCACCCTGGTCTCCGAGCGGGTCTGGTCCCGCGGCGGACGACGCATCAGCACTCGGTACTCCAGCGCCCCGAGGAAGACGAGCAGGCCCGCGCAGCCGGTCAGGATCGCGATCACCAGCAGACCCGGGCCGAGCACTCCATCGCAGGCGGCCAGCGCGGCGTCGGTGAGCACCCGGGGCGCCCGCCAGTCCAGCAGCCGGGTCAGGGTCGTCGCATTCGCCGAGCGGATCGCCACGAAAGCCACCGCGACGAACAGCAGTCGCAGCAGCCAGACGCCCCCGCGAAGCGAACGCAGCAACTCGGCCGACCAGGCCAGGCCCTGAGCGAGCCCGGTACACGTCAGAATCCAGGCCAGGGTGACTCCGGCGGCCACCAGAGCAGCGATCTGAAAGTCCCCGGGATTGGGCGAGACGCGCAGTTGCGCCGCCGTGGCCGTACCGGTGGTGAACATCAGTCCCAAGGCCTGGATCCACCACGCCAGGTTGGCGCCGGTCAGGGCCAGGGCACCCAGGTGCTCGGCCGCCGGGCTGACCGGGTAGGCGGTGAGTTGCTGGCGTGGGAAGATCTCCCGCCCACCGCTGGATGCCAGGGATGCCACGACCAGGCCGATGCACAGCACCACATAACTGCCGGGAAGCAGTTCGTCGACGTGGTAGTCCCGCACCTGCGGTTCGACAGCGGCGCCGAGGGCGAAACTAGCCGGCCACGCAGCCAGGGACACCGCCACGGCCATCGCAGCGCCGATCTTGGCTGGCGTGCCGAGCATCGACCAGCGCAGCAGCAGCAGGTCCAGCACCTGGCCGCCGGCCGAACGACCCGCAGGTCTCATGACAGTAGATCGCGGTAGCGGGCGGCGCCGCGTTCTCCGGCGAGTTCGCTGGTCGGCGCCGAGCCGACCTGACGGCCACCTCGCAAGACCACCGCGTCCGAGCAGCATTGCACGGCGAGGTCGAGCAGGTGGGTCGAGACGATGACCGCGGCGCCCTGCTCGCGGGCCCGGCTCACCAGCCGCATGGTCGCGTCCACCCCGAGCGGGTCCACCCCGTCGAAGGGCTCGTCGAGCAGCAGCACCTGAGGGTCGTGGAAGCCGGCCAGGAGTACCGAGAGCCGCCGGCTCATGCCGTGGGAGAAACCGGCGGTCACCCGGTGGGCGGCGTCGCCGAGTTCGAAGTCCTCCAGGAGTTCGCGTGCCCGGGCCTGCCACGAGGTCATCCGGCGCATCCGCGCTGCCAACTGCAGGTGCTCCCAGGGCGTCGCCTGGGGGATCAGGCCGCCCACGTCCGGGCAGTACCCGGTGACCCGCTTGGCCCCGATCGGGCTGGCCAGGGCGTCCACCCCCGCGAGGTGGACGCTGCCCTGCGCGGCGGGGATGACCCCGCCGAGCACCTTCAAAGTGGTGGACTTGCCGGCGCCGTTGCGTCCGATGAGGGCACTGGCCTGGCCCGGTTCGACGACCAGATCCAGCCCCTGGACGGCGTGAATGTCGCCGAATCGCACGTGCAGGCCAGCCACCTGTACCCCGCAGGGTCCGGGTGGGGACTGCGCACCGCCGGGGTCGGGTGTGGGGCGGGGCTGGTTTCGAGCAGCACGGAGCAGAGACGGCACGACAGACAGGTCGGCGCAGTCGGGCCGGACCTTTATCCCGATGCACCCGCACCGGTATTGACCGCGACCCGGAGTGCTGCACGGCACCGGCCTGCTGCCGGAGGAGGGCTCACACCGCTTTATGGCCTGTGGGCGTTTATGGCCTGTGGGCGCAGTGCGGCACGGCGCCCGGCCTGCTGCCCGACCAGGGCCGGTCGACGGTCAGCTGTCGTAGAGGCGATCCACGGCATCGGCGTAGTCGGACATCACCACGGAGCGCTTGAGTTTCATGCTGGGCGTCAAATGTCCGGATTCGAGGGTGAAGTCCTCGTCCAGAACCTCGAACCTGCGGATCGACTCGGCTCTGGACACAGCCTTGTTGGCCTCGTCGACCGCGCTTTGGATCGCCGCGAGCACCTTGGGGTTCGTGGCTGCGGCGCTCACGTCCAGATCCTTGATGCCCTCGGCGGCGGCCCACGCGGGCAGCATCTCGGTGTCCAGGGTGACCAACGCGGCGATGTAGGGGCGACGGTCGCCCACCACGACGCATTGGCTCACCAGGGGATGGCTGCGCAGCCGGTCCTCCAGCACGGCGGGCGCGACGTTCTTTCCTCCGGCGGTGACCAGGATCTCCTTCTTGCGGCCGGTGATGCGCAGGTAGCCGTCGTCGTCGAGATCGCCCAGATCCCCGGTGCGGAACCAGCCGTCGGTGAAGGCGTCCTGGGTGGCCTGCGGGTTGTTGTGGTAAGCCCGAAAGACGTTCGGCCCCTGCAGGAGGATTTCCCCGTCCTCGGCGATCCGCACACCATTGCCGGGCAGTTGCGAACCGACGGTGCCGATCTTGGTGAGGCCGGGACGGTTCACCGACTGCGGTGCGGTGGTCTCGGTGAGGCCGTACCCCTCGAGCACCTGCACCCCCACCCCGCGGTAGAAGTGGCCGAGCCGTTCCCCCAGGGGTCCGCCGCCGGAGACCGCATAGGCCAGGTGCCCGCCGAAGACGGCCCGGATCTTCGGATACACCAAACGGTCGAAGACGGCATGCCGCACCCGCAGGCCGATGCCGGGGCCGGAGGCGTCCTGGGCCTGGCTGTACGCGATGGCGGTGTCGGTGGCCTTGCGGAAGAGTTTGCCTCGACCGGCCGTGACAGCCTTCTGCTCGGCCGAGTTGTAGATCTTCTCGAAGACCCGGGGCACGGACAGCACGAAGGTGGGTTGCACCTCACTGAGCTGGGCGACCACCTCGCTGGCGTCGCTGCAGTGCGACAGGCGGGCCATACAACTGAAGCAGAGCACCTGGATGAACCGGGCGAAAACATGCGCCAGTGGCAGGAAGAGCAGGGTGGAGGCGTCCTCCCGGCTCACCACGTCCCCCAACGCCGCGGTGGTGTTCTCGGTCAGCACGACGAAGTTGCCGTGGGTGAGTTCGCACCCCTTGGGTGCGCCTGTGGTGCCTGAGGTGTAGATGATCGTCGCGATGTCGTCCAGGGACGCGCTGCGGCGGCGGATCTCGACATCCTGGTCGCTCACCTCGGCTCCCGCGGCCACGACGCTGCCGACCGCATCGTCGTCGATCACCCAGGAGGTGGTGACCGACTCGACGCCGGCGGTGCGCACCGTCTCCAGGTTCGCGGCCGTCTCGCAGAAGATCGCGGTGCTGCCGGAATCGCTGAGGATCCAGGCCACCTGGTCGGGGGAGGAGGTCTCGTAGACGGGCACGGTGATGGCGCCGGCGAACCAGATCGCCGTGTCCAGCAGCGTCCACTCGTACCGGGTCCGGCTCATGATCGCCACCCGGTCGCCGGGCTCGACGCCCAGGGCGATCAGGCCCTTGGCCACGGCGACCGCCTCGTCGCGGAAGTCTGCGGCGCGTACGTCCCGCCAGACTCGGTCGACCTTGCGGCGCATGGTGATCCGGTCGGGTTGCAGCGTGGCCGAGCGCACCACCAGATCGGTGATGTTCCAACTCGGGTCCACGTCGACCATCAGTGGCGTGCTTGCTTGGCGCACTCTCACTCCCGCGGCAGGTGATCTACGCCTCACAGGGTACGGCCACGGGGGCCCCAGGGGCGCGGCATCGGCGCACCACGCTGGGTGGGCAGATGCGGGCCGTGCCGATTCGCCCGGGTGAGCGCAGGCCCAGGCGAGGTCACAAACCTGGCGATCTGGGCGAAGTCGGGCACCGGCTGGCCTGGCGCCCACGTTCGGCGACGCGGTAGGCGACGCGGTAGGTGGAGGGTGACCGGCGGCTATCCTCCGGGCGCTGAAAAGGGGCTCAAGGGGCGGGTCGCGGAGGCCGATCAAGACGTGATGTCCACTTATCCCGCACCCGCTCACGCCGTCCACAGGCCCGAGCGCTGTGCCGCGTGCGCGGCGCGGTTGCCGCATGAGGCCGCATGGTGCCCGCAGTGTTTCGCGCCTGTCGCGCGGACCGCCCCGGTAGCGAACACGCCCGATGTCGTCTCCGCCACGCCGGCGCCAGCGTCGCACGACTCGGGCGCGCTCACGGCGGCCTACGCCGAGGCGGACGCCCAGGCCGCCGCGTGGCGGGCCCGGTACGAGGAGGCCGCCAAGAGCCACGACGACTCGTCTCGGGCGGCCAGGGTGGAGCAGTTGATGGCCGAACTGTCGACCACGGATGCCGGAGTGACCTCGTCCCGGATCGCCAGGGTGGCCTCCACCACGAGCGGCAAGCTGGCGATCATCGGCATCGGCACGGTCAGCCTGGTGATCCTCGGGGTCCTGGCCATGACGGCCATCGGACTGTTCGTGTGACCATGCGGGCCTGACGGCTTGGCCGGGGCCCGGGTACGTGCTGTGCAACACTCCCGGTTGCACCGTTTCGGGCGCCACATCGGGGCGGCCAGCGGGTAATCTCAGAACGCCGCCTGCGTGGCGCGCAGACCCGTTCCCCACCTCCGGGAGTTCGTCGCATGGCTCAGAGCACCAGCAAGTCGACCACGATCCCGGCCACCGCCGCAGAGGTCCTCGACGTGATCGCCGAGCTTGCCGACTACCCGCAATGGGCCGGCGGTATCACCAAGGTGGACGTCCTGGAGGAGGTGGACGGCTGGCCGATGCGGGCCAGGTTCACCATGGAGCAGCCGCCGGTCAGCGACACCTATGTACTCGATTACACCTGGGACGTGGACGAATCCGGCCAGGGCACGGTGTCGTGGACGCTCACCGAGCGGGGCACCGTGCTGCAGAAACTCGACGGGGCTTATCAGTTGACCCAGCGGGGGGACAGCACCGACGTCACGTACTCGCTCAGCGTGGACATCACCCTCCCGCTGCCGGGGATGGTTCGCAAGGCAGCCGAGAAGAAGATCATCGGCACCGCCCTGGACGATCTCAGCGCCCGGGCCAGCGGCTGACCTGGTGAGTGTTCGACCCCTCCTGGTAGCTGGTGCCGCCGGAGCAGACAGCTGTGTCGCGGCCCAGGCTCTGGCCATTCGCTGTGCCCGGGCCGGACACAAGACCCTGCTCGTCGACGCCCACCCGGGGCCTGCCACCTCCGCGCTGGGGGAGGACGAGACGTTCAGCGGGGAGGAGGGCCTGGAGTGGCTTGGTCTCGACCCGGTCGACACCGCCCGTCAGGCCTGGCCGGCGATCCGCGGGCAGGTGCGGGCAGTGCTGGACGGAGTGGGCCTGGAGGCCCCGGCCCTGGACGACGTGCTGCTGCTCGAAGCCGCCACCGCCCTGATGCGGCTGCTGGAACTGCGTGAGGTCTGCACGGCGAGCCGGTGGGACATCGTCGTGGTGGACGCCGGCCCGGTCGGTGCTGCGGTGTCGCTGCTGGGTCTGCCGAGCCAGGTGATCGCCTCAATCGACCGGCTGCTACCCGTCTCGCGGCGGGTCGATCGGGCCATCCGGGCCGCCGGGCGGCCCGATCCGGACCCGGTGGTGACCGGCCTGCCGCACATCGGCACCGAGTTGCGCTCGCTGGCCGAACTCTTCGACGACGGCTGCGGCTACCTGGTGGCCCCGCCGGATCTGGGCGCCGAGGACGCGGTGACCGCCGGGCTCACCGGGATGTGGCTGCACGGCCTGGCGGTCCAAGCGCTGCTGGTGCCCGGCCTGGTGCCCGATGCCGGCCACCCCTGGCTGCGCGAGACAGCCTCGGCGCAACGCGCCGCCGTCCGCTCCCTGGCCACGATCGCCGGGCCCGCCCAGCTCGTGACGGCCGCCCATCCGGGAGGCAGCGCCAGTGGCCCGCACGCCGTGCAGGCCATCGTCGAGGCCCTCGACGGTCATGACCCGCAGGGTGCACGGCCGCCCGCCGGCCCCCGGGTCCGACGCTGGGAGACCGGATTCGAGTTGGCGTTGACGCTGCCCTCGGTGCGGGGAGACGACCTCACCGCCGTGCGCGACGGGGACGATCTCGTGGTCTGTGCCCACGGTCATCGGCGGGTGGTGAGGCTGGCGAGTGCGTTGCGCCGGTGCATCGTCACCGGTGCGAGTTTTCGCCGCGGCGAACTCGTGGTCCGCTTCGAGCCCGACCCGCAATTGTGGGCAGCCTCATGGTGAGCGGCGGCGGGTGGGAGCGCGAGCTGGCGGCCCTGCTCGCCGCGCTCACCCAAGGGCATCCCGCAGCGGCGGATCAACCCGGTGAGCAGGCCTCGGCCGGCGCTGGCACGGCCGGGCCGGATGCCTCCCTGCCCACCACCTGCGGGGTGTGCCCGGTCTGTCTGACCATCGCCACAGTGGCCAGGACCCGTCCGGAGTTGCTGCGTCATCTCAGCGACGCCGCGACCTCGCTGGCCGCGGCAGCCGCGTGCCTGGTGAATCCGCCCGCCTCATCGGCCGACAGCGACAGTGCCTCTGCGCAATCGGGATCCGAGCCCGAGTGGTCGATGGGGTCGGACGCTGAGTGGTCGGCGGGGTCGGATGCTGAGTGGTCGGCGGGGTTGGACGCTGAGTGGTCGACGGGGAAGGACTTCGGTCGTCGAGACGCCGCAGATCCGGCCTCTGGAGAAGGCGCGTGGCAGGGTGGGCGCCGTGGTCCGACCACCGGATCGATGTGGCCGCAGGACTCGGCGGCGGGGCCGGGATGGCCGCAGGCCTCGACGCACAAGCGGGGTGAGCCCGCGACCACCTACCCAGCGCCGGCGCACCATCCGGAGCCGGCGCAACATGCGAAGTCGGCCCAACACCCGGAGTCGGCGCAACACCCGGAGTCGGCGCAACACCCCGCCGCCACCCCGGGTGCGTATCGTCGCGCCGCCGCCAGCGGCGCGGACTTCGGCGAGTCCGTCGGCGCCGCCTCGGCACAGCACGCCGAAGCGGCGACCGGCCAGGCCCAGTCGCGCGTGCAACGAATCAGGATCACGATCGAGGACGACGAGCCCGGCGCGTGACCCCGGCTACCTGACCGGTCGCGAGCATGAGGGTGCCGGAGCCGGGGGCGCTGTGCTCGCCGAATGCGGGTCCCACGGTGGGCATCGGCCTGAAGGCGCGCGCCGTAGTCGACGCGACCTGCGGCCCGCAGACTCGTCCGCCCGCCACATCCCGGCCCCTGGCCCAGGCACGGGCCACCTCGGCGCCCGCGGCCCGCCCAGTCACTGCCGCCCCAGCATCCCCGTGGAGCAGTAGGGTCGTCTGCGGCACAGCGAGGAGGCAGCGTGAGCAACACCATCGGCGTGGATATCGGCGGCACGAAGATCGCCGCGGCGGTCGTCTCGGACGAGGGCACGGTCGTGGCCCGGCTGCGACGCGAGACACCCTCCACCAGCGAGGCCGCGATCCGCCGCGCGATCGCCGAGGTGGTGCGCACCCTGAAGAACTCCCACGAGTGCGCCGCCGTCGGGATCTCGGCGGCTGGCTTCGTCGACCGGCGGCGCCGCAAGGTGGTCTTCGCACCCAACCTGGCCTGGCGAGACGAACCGCTGGCAGATCACCTGGAAGCCGACACCGGCTTGCCCACCCTGCTGGAGAACGACGCCAACGCCGCCGCCTGGGGCGAGTTCCGTTACGGCGCAGCGCAGGACGCCGAGGACACGGTGATGGTGACGATCGGCACCGGGATCGGCGGCGGCATCGTGGTTGACGGTCAGCTACTACGCGGCGGCTACGGGATGGCCGCTGAGATCGGCCATATGCGGGTGGTCCGCGGCGGTCTGCTGTGTGGCTGCGGCAATCGCGGCTGCTGGGAGCAGTACGGCTCCGGCACCGCGCTGACCCGGTTGGGCCGCGAACTCGTCGCCGGCGGCGGCGCTCAGGCCACCCGGCTCGCCGAGCTCGCAGATTCCTCACCCGAGAACGTGCGGGGGCAGATGATCACTCTGGCCGCCCAGGAAGGTGATCCGGCCTGCGTGGAACTGCTGCGCGCCTTCGGCGAGGGCTTCGGGGAGGCGCTGGCCAGCATCACCGCCGTGCTGGATCCCGAACTCATCGTGATCGGTGGGGGTGCCGCGGCTGCGGGCGACCTGCTCCTGGCGCCGATGCGGCAGGCCTTCGCCGACCATCTCATCGGGTCTGGCTATCGACCGCTGGCCCCGATCACCGTGGCCACCCTGGGCAACGACGCGGGCATGATCGGTGCCGCCGACCTCGCCCGGGTGCTGGTGTGAGTTCGCCGAACCCACGGGAGTGGTTCTCCCGGGCCCGTGGCCTGAGACGTCAGGACCCATGTGCGGCGCCCGCTGCGGGTGAGCCCGACGAGCGACTGTCCATCGGCGTCGACATCGGCGGCACCAAGGTCGTCGCCGGCGTGGTGGACGCCGGCGGGCACATCCTGGACACCCGCCGACGCGCCACCCCGGGCCGGGACGTGCGGGCGGTCGAGGACACCATCGTCGAAGTGGTCCAGGAACTGGCCGACGCGGCGTCCGGGCCGTTGTGTGCGGTCGGCGTCGGGGCGGCCGGCTTCGTCTCCGCCGACGGCAGCACGGTGCTCTTCAGCCCACACCTGGCCTGGCGTCGAGAACCGCTGCGCGACAGGCTCACCCAGCGGCTCGAGCGCACGGTACTGGTCGACAACGACGCGAACGGAGCTGGTTGGGCCGAGTACCGGTTCGGCGTCGGCCGCGGCCAGTCACGCCTGGTCTGCATCACGCTGGGCACCGGCATCGGCGGCGCGCTGGTCTTCGACGGGCGACTCGACCGTGGGCTCAACGGGATGGCCGGCGAGTTCGGGCACATGATCATCATGCCCGGCGGGCACCGGTGCGAGTGCGGCAACCGGGGCTGCTGGGAGCAGTACGCCTCCGGCAACGCCCTGGGCCGCGAGGCGCGTGAGCTCGCCGTCTCCGGGTCGCCGATGGGCAAGGACCTGCTCGCTCGGGCCGGCGGAGACCCCTCGCTGATCGTCGGCGCCCTGGTGACCGAGGCGGCCCGGGACGGCGACCCGGCTGCCGTCGAACTCTTCATCGAGGTCGGCCACTGGCTCGGAGTGGGCCTGGCCAACATCTGCGCGGCGCTCGACCCGTCGATGTTCGTGATCGGCGGCGGGGTCAGCGACGCCGGCGACCTGCTGCTCACCTCGGCCCGGGAGGCGTTGGCGCGCAACCTCACTGGGCGTGGCTTTCGCCCGGTGCCGGAGGTTCTGGTGGCCGAGCAGGGGCCGCTGGCCAATGTCATCGGGATGGCAGACCTGGCTCGGCTCGCTGTTGAGGCGCCCCCTCGGTGATAGGCCTGGGCGCGCATCGGTCGGGCCACGCCCTGATCCGCGGATAGTCGGCCGCCCGGCAGGTGCATCGTGCTGCGCCGCAGGTGTGCACTCTCCGGTGTCGTGCTGCGCCGCGGGTGTGCGCTCTCCGGTGTCGTGCTGCGCCGCGGGTGTGTGCACGCTGCGGTGCCGTGCGCTGCCACGGCTGATGGATCCTGCGCGAGCCCGCGGCTCGTCGTGGATGCGAGCAGAGGTCGACTCCAGGCACGGTCCTGGGCAGACGACGGACGCCGTAGCCTTGCCTTCGTGACCGGCAACCAGTTCGACCCGCCCCTGGAAGATCCCTCGGCGTCCCCGGACGTGCTGCGGATCATGACCTGGAACGTCAAGGACATGCACGGCGACCCGGCTGCGGTGGCCCGGGTCATCTCGGCGGCCCAACCCGACGTGCTCTGTCTGCAGGAGGCGCCACGCCTGGTGGTCACCCGAAACCAGCTGGCCGGGTTGGCCCGCAGCACCGGCCTCTACTTCGCCGACGGCGGCCGGCACGCGGCCGGCACGGCCGTTCTGGCGAGCCTTCGCACCGACGTGCAGGCCGTTCGCGCCCACCGGTTGCCGGTGTCCGGGTGGCGGACCCGGCCGCGGGGCTTCGTCCGGGCCCGGGTCAGCCTGCCCGGCACCGTCGCGATCAACCTCACCTGCCTGCACCTCGGCCTGGACACCGGTCAGCGCGCCGATCACGTCGACAGGATGCTGCAAGGCCTGACGGACGATGTCCCGGCGATCCTGGTCGGCGACCTCAACGAGCCGCCGCACGGCCCGAGTTGGCGCACCCTGTCGAACTGGGCCGTCGACCCCGCGCCCGATGCCCCGGACACCTTCCCGGCATCGGCGCCCCGATCTCGGATCGACGCGATCCTGGTGGATCCCAGGCTCGAGGTGCTCTCCTACGGCGATCCGGAGCGAGTCGTTGAGGCGGATGTGCGACGAGGAAGCGATCACCGCCCCGTGCTGGCCCGAGTGCGTCTGCCCCGCCAGGACGGCGAATCCGGTTCCGTCGCGCGGGGTTCGCGCCCGGCGGATGTGTCGTTGTGGCCGTGACCCCAACCCGTCGGCGGGGGCCCGTCGCTCATTTTGCCGCCGCGGGAGAGGCTTTCGCCGATCTTGTGGACCAGGTACCGGAGTACCGGTGGACCCGCCCGGGTTTGGGGGAGTGGGACGTGCGCTCGCTGACCGGGCACACCGCCCGGGCAATCACGACGCTCATCACGTCGATCTCCACCCCGGCCGAGCATGCCGACATCTCCAGTCCGGCGGACTACTACCTGGCGGCGGGCGCAGCGCAGAGTCGGGCCGAGCTGAACGCCGCCGTCGCGGCCCGCGGTGTCGAAGCCGGCCGCGCCCTGGGCGAGCAACCGGCGCACCTGGTGCGTCAATGGCTCGAGACCGCCTGCCTCGCGCTCGATGCCGCGGACCTGTCGATGACCGTCACCACCGCGCTCGGCGGGATGCGGCTGCTGGACTACCTGCCGACCCGCACCTTCGAACTCGTCAGCCACACCCTCGATCTGTCCACCGCCACCGCTGTGCCGGTGACGATCCCGGCCGCCGCCTTGCGCTCGACGGTGCTGCTCGCTGCCGACGTGGCCGTGGAGACCGGGCAGGGTGCCGACGTGTTGCGCGCGCTCACCGGACGAGCCCGGCTAACCGACGGGTTCAGCGTCGTGCCCTGACCGGGTCGTGTCCTGACCGGGTCGTGCCCTGACCGGATCGTGCCCCGACCGGATCGTGCCCTGACCCGGTCCCGCCCACGGCCACCAGGTCGACGCCCAGGGGGACGAGGTCACAGCCCGGCGAGGTCACTGTCCGGCGAGGTCACTGTCCGGCGAGGTCACGGGCGGGCGATGGCACCCGGCGGGCGACGGCACCCAGCGCACGACCTCAGACGTTGGCCGCCTGGATCGCGGTGAGTGCGATCGTGTAGACGATGTCGTCCACCAGAGCCCCGCGTGACAGGTCGTTGACCGGCTTGGCGATGCCCTGCAGCATCGGCCCGACGCTGACCACCTCGGCGCTGCGCTGGACGGCCTTGTACGTGGTGTTGCCGGTGTTGAGATCGGGGAACACGAAGACGGTGGCCCGCCCGGCCACGTCCGAGTCGGGTGCCTTGGAGCGGGCCACCGACATCGTCGTGGCCGCGTCGTACTGCATCGGGCCGTCCACCACGAGGTCGGCACGCTTGGCGCGCACCAGGGCCGTGGCTTCGGTGACCTTGACAACGTCCGCGCCGGAGCCTGAACTCCCGGTGGAGAACGAGATCATCGCCACTCGCGGCTCGACTCCGAAAGCCTTTGCCGAATCAGCACTCTGGATGGCGATGTCGGCCAGCTCGGCGGCATCGGGGTTGGGGTTGATGGCGCAGTCCCCGTAGAGCACCACCTCGTCCGGAAGCAGCATGAAGAACACCGAGGACACCAACGCCGCCCCCGGCTTGGTGCCGAGCAACTGCAAGGCCGGGCGCACCGTGTTGGCGGTGGTGTGCACGGCACCGGAGACCAGCCCGTCCACGTCGTCCTGGGCCACCATCATGGTGCCCAGCACCACGGTGTCCGCCAGTTCCTCCCGGGCGCGCAGGGGAGTCATGCCCTTGTGTTTGCGGCGTTCGACCAGCGCGTCGACGTACTTCTCGCTGATGTCGGCGGGGTCGATCACCTCCAGGCCGTCCGGTAGCCGGAGCCCGAGCGAGGCGGCCACGGCGTTCACCTCGTGCGGCGGGGCCAGCAGCACGCATCGGGCGATCGACTTCTCGTGGCACACCACCGCGGCGTGCACGGTCCGGGGCTCGCTACCCTCGGGCAGCACGATCCGCTTGTCCGCTGCCGCCGCGAGCGAGGTGAGCTGACGTCGAAAGGCCGCCGGCGACAACCGCCGGGCATGTCCGCTGCCGGACAGGTTGCGCACCCACGCCTCGTCCAGGTGCTCGGTGACCAACTCCATCACCGCGGTGGTGCGCTGGACATCGTCGGTGGGAATGTCCGGGTCGAGGTCGCCCACCGCGCCAGCCACCTGGTACGTGTAGTCGGGGGAGAGCAGCACCGGCAGCCCGGCCGCGGCGGCGGGCTCGCACAGCGCCATCAGCCGCTCGTCCGGCACGATCCCCACGGTGAGCAACAACGCGGCCAGCCGGTGCCCGTTCATCGTCATCAGGCTGGCCAGCAGGATGATCTCGCTACGGTCACCGGGTACCACGATGAGCGCACCCTCACTCATCCCGTCGATCACCCCGGGCACCGCCTGGGCCGCCACCACCGAGGTCGCCACCCGACGGTCCATCTCGCCGACGTTGAGCACCGTCAGACCCAGCTGATCCACCACATCCTTGACTCGCGGCAGATTGATGTCAGCGCGTTCGGGGACCGCGGCGAGCAGCTCCAGCCGCCGCCGGGCCAGCGCCTGGCGGTAGGCGTCCGCCTCGGCCAGGTCACGCATCCGGTTCACCACGACGCCGATCACCCGGTCCCGGTCGCCGTGACGGAAATTGCTCGCCGTGGCGGCCACCGTCTCGGCCACGTGCTCGGGGTTGGGCCGCCCGTCCGCGATCAGCACCACGTCCGCGTCGAGAGTGGCCGCCAAGGTCCGGTTGACGGGTGAGGAGTGCACCAGCCGGTCATTGGGCGCCAGCCCCTCGATCACCACGACGTCGCTGTCGGCGAGTACCGGTTCGGCGACGGTGAGCACGTCCTCCATCAGGTCCGGCAGCGTCCCGTTGCCCAGATGGGCGTGCAGCGTCGCAGCGTCCACCGGTGCCGGCGGGTTGAGCGAGGTGACCAGGCGGATCAGATCCGGCCCGTTGTCCGGCCGGTCGTCGGTGTGTGGCTGAGCCAGCGGCTTGATATAGCCGACCTTGACCCCCTGCACGTCCAGGGCATGCACCAGACCCAGGCAGACGGCACTGGCACCGGCCCCCGACAAGGTCGGGATGACGAGAATGCGGTGGGACACGGAGGGGTTCTCCTCACTGGCGGCGGCGGGTGGCCGCCTGGTCGGCGGCACCACCCTGGGCACGGTGTGGCCTGGGCCGGGGACCTACCCCGCCGGCGTGCCCAGTGGTCGGGCAGCGGCGATGGCATCCCTGGCGATGACGAGTTCTTCGTCCGTGGGCACGACGACGGCGGCGACCGGACCCGGGGTGGAGATGAGCATGCCAGGCGGACGGGCCGGCTGGTCGTTCGCGTCGGGGTCGAGTTCGAGTCCGAGGAAACCCAGCCGGGCCACCACGTCGGCCCGCACGTCCCGGTCGTTCTCCCCGATCCCGCCGGTGAACACCAGGGCGTCCAGCCCGTCCAGGGCCACCAGATAGGAGGCGATGTACTTGGCCAGCCGGTAACAGAAGACCTCGATGGCCAGCCGGGCGCGTTCGTCGCCGGCCTCGGCGTGCTGTCGCACCGTGCGCATGTCGTTGGACGAGCCCGACAGACCGAGCAGTCCGCTGGCCGAGTTGAGCGCGGTGTGCACCTGCGCCGGCGTCATCCCGGTGGCCGACTCCACATAGGGCAGGATGCCCGGGTCGAGATCGCCGCTGCGGGTGCCCATCACCAGGCCCTCCAGCGGGGTGAGCCCCATCGAGGTGTCCACGCTGACGCCGCCCCTGACCGCGGTGACGCTGCAGCCGTTGCCCAGATGCGCGCTCACCAGCCGCAGGTCGGCGAGTGGACGGTCCAGGACGAGCGCGGCCTGACCCGCGACGAAGAAGTGTGAGGTGCCGTGAAAGCCGTATCGGCGCACGTGCTGCTCGGTGTACCAGTCCTCAGGCACGGCGTACCGGTAGGCGCGCTCGGGCATGTGGGCGTGGAAGGCGGTGTCGAAGACCGCAACCTGCGGCACGTCGGGGAGTTCGGCCCGGACGGCTTCGATCCCGGCGATGTTCGCCGGGTTGTGCAGCGGCGCCAGCGGGCTGACCTCGCGCACGTCCGCCAGCACCTCGTCATCGACGAGCACCGACTCGGTGAAGGTCTTGCCGCCGTGCACCACCCGGTGCCCCACGGCGACGATGTCGGTGTCGTGCTCGCGGGCCCATCGGGTGCACACATCCAATGCCTCGGCCAGTACGCCACGGTGGCCGGGGTCCGTCGGCGTGCTCAGGTGGCGTTCACCGTCGACGTCGAGTCGCAGGGTCGCCTCGCCGGTGCCGACCCTTTCGGCCAGCCCGGAGATGGGTCGGCTCGCGTCGTCGGGGTGGATCAGTGCGAGTTTGACCGACGAACTGCCGCAGTTGAGAACGAGTACCGCTGTGCGTGCGCCCACGCTGCCTCCTGGTCGGGCTGGTGCCGTCCCGACGCAGGATCGCTGTGCCGGGTCAGACGACGGCGCCGTCGTCGTCGTCTTGCGAGCGGTCGGGCATCCGCACCACCAGCGTGACGAATCCGGCGATGAAGGCGACCACGGCACACCCAATCACGAATGCAGGTGCCGTGCGCCAGAAGAGCGCAGCGAACAGCAGCAGGGCCGGGCCGCCCAGCGCGCCCAGCCAGGCCAGGGCGCTGAGCAGGGTGGGGCGGGGCAGCGGCCCCGGGTCCGGGAGCTGGTACGTGTCGTCCTCGTCGGTGCCCTCCAGGCCGTCGAGGAAGGACGGGCCGTCGGCGGCCACATCCCGCGGTCCGGCACCCGAACCCGATCGGGGACGGGCCCGGTCGGCGGGCGCCCCGGTGTGGGGTGGCCCGTCCAACTCCGCCAGGCCGCTGAAGTCCAGGTCGTCCAGGTCTGCTTCGAGTCGCTCCAGGTCGGTCAGTGACTCGGGGACGTCGGGGGACGACGCCGGCTGGTGTGCGCCCCGCGCGGGCGCCCCGGTCGCCGAGTCGCCGGTCGCCGAGTCGCCGATCATCGAGTCGCCGGGCAGCGGATCACCGGTGGCCGAATCCCTCGCCGCCGCGTCGCCGGAGCCCGCCGTCGGGCCGCCACGACCAGAGGTACCGGGGTCTACGTGCGCCGGACCCGGACGAGCCGTGGCGTCCGGTTGGGGGTCGGCGGAGTCGTCCGCCCCCAGCCCACTGGGCCGATGCCGGCTGATCGGGGGCGGCGGGCGGCGGTGCCGACTGGAGGCGGCGTCGTCACGCACATGACGTGCGCGCCGGGGTACCTGCGGTGAGTCATCGGACGGATCGGGGTCGCCCGGGGCCTCGGTGCCGGATTCGGCCTTACCCCGGTCGCGCAGGTCGAGTTCGTCCCAACTCAGCGGCCCCGCGAGCCGGGCCTGGGAAGGGTCTGAGTTGTCGTCGGTGTCCTGATGGGGCACCGGCTCCGAGCTGCCGCCGACTCCCGGGCCGGCATTGCGGTCGTGCGAGGTCTGGTCCCAGTTGGCGACGATGCGTGCCCAGGCGGCATCGACGTCCGCCGGCTCGTCGGCGAAGTCGTCGCTCACGCGGCCCCCCTGGTGTGCGACTCGGATGCGCTCGAATGCGTCTGGTTCAGCCGACCGATGAACGCCAGGCTGTCGGCGACGACGAGTGCGGCGTCATGGTCCATCGTGGCGACGTGGTAACTGTTCGGCAGTTTCACGTCCGTGACGTCGCGACTGGAGACCCCGGTGAGCACTCGCTCGGCGCTGCGGGGCGGCACCACATGATCCTGGGGTGAGCGGAAGACGATGACCGGGGCGGTGACCGCAGACAGCCGTCGCTCGGCGTCGGCGAACAACTCCAGGCTGGACGCCAGGGCGTGCAGTGGAGTCCGGTCGTAGGCGAACTCGGCCACCCCCGGCTTGGCGATATCGCTCGCAATGCCCGGGATCGAGGCGCGCACCCGACGCAAGACCGGCAGGAGACGCAACCGGGGATCGTCCAGGAGCACGCAGGGGTTCACCAGCAGCAGCCCGGCCACCAACTGGGGGTGACGCTGGGCCAGGCGCAGGGCCAGGGCTCCGCCCATCGACAGGCCGCCGACGAATATCGGCCTCCCGAGAACGCTGTGCAGGTCGAGGAGTTCGCGCTCTACACGGGCGTACCAGTCCTGCCAGCCGGTGCGGTTGAGCTGCTGCCACGTGGTGTCGTGACCGGGCAGGCGCGGAACCGCGACCCGGCAGCCACCGGCCCGCAGGCCGTCCGCCCAGTAGCCCAGGGTGGCCGGTGAGGAGGTGAAGCCGTGGCACAGAACGACCGAGGCCTGATCACCCATCGGGGGATGTGAGACGGCCTCGGCATGCACTCAGTCATCGTCGCACGATCCGGCCCCGGGCAGTAGCCGAAAGCACCCGGTTGTGCACCGCCCGGCCGTCGCCCGGCGTGCTTCGCCCCGGTCTGGGAGATGTCGCGTCACGTGCCTGAGCAATCGGGTGCATCCGCTTGGTTACCTCAGGACGTCCGTGCGGTGGCCCGACGGTGACGGTGGCCCGACGGTAGAGTGTCGCCCACGTTCGCCTGCATGCGGTTCCGGCCGTGAGCAGGTATCGGCGGGCTGCCGGGGCTTCTGCTCGGCGGAGAGGATTCACGGTTGCTCTACTGGCTGCTCAAATCCGTGCTGCTCGGGCCGTTCGTGCGGGCCATCTTCCGTCCCACGGTGGAGGGCCTCGATCACGTGCCCGCTGCCGGACCGGCGATCCTGGCCAGCAATCACCTCTCGTTCTCCGACTCGTTCTTCCTGCCTCTGGTCGTGCCTCGGCGGATCACCTTTCTCGCCAAGTCGGATTACTTCACCGGGCGCGGGGTCAAGGGGCGGTTGACCGCTGGGTTCTTTCGTGGCGTGGGGCAGGTGCCGGTGGACCGCTCGGGTGGACAGGCCAGCGAAGGCGCGTTGGAGGCCGGCCTGAAGATCCTGTCCCGTGGCGACTTGCTGGGCATCTACCCCGAGGGCACCCGCAGCCCGGACGGTCGCCTGTATCGGGGCAAGACCGGGCTGGCGAGGATGGCGCTGGAGGCTCGGTGCCCGATCATCCCGGTGGCCATGCTGGGCACGGACAAGGTGCAGCCCACCGGTCAGAAGATCCCTAATCTCGGCAAGGTCGGCATCGTCATCGGGGAACCGCTGGACTTCTCCCGGTACGCCGGTCAGCAGGACGACCGCCGGGTGCTGCGCTCGATCACCGACGAGGTGATGTACGACCTGATGCGGCTGTCCGGCCAGGAGTACGTGGACGTCTACGCGGGCACCATGAAGGACCAGTTGGCTGAGGCGGTGCGCGAGCGGATCACCCAGGCCAGGAGCCGGGCGCAGACGGCGGCCACCGCCGCCTCGGCGCGTGCGGTCGAGGCCCGGGCGCGTGTGGAGGAGGCCCGCCAACGCATGGACGGTGCGGTCGGCGAGGCCCGGCAGCGGGTGGACGCCACCGTCGGTGAGGCCAGGGCCCGGGTGGACGCCACCGTCGAGGGTGCGCGACAGCGGGTCGGAGATGCCATGCACCGGGGCGGCCAGGCCCAGACCGCAGACGCCGAAGCGCCGGCGCCGGACCCGATCGAGTCGGGGCTGGGCACGATCGAGTCGGGACGGGGCACTGTCGAGTCGGGACCGGACCCGATCGAGTCGGGACCGGGCACTGCCGAACCCCAGGCGACTGATTCGAGCACCGCCGCTGGTCGCCGTGATCACGCTGGTCATGCCCGCGACGACCCGCACGGCACCGATGCCGCGCAGGGCACCGGTGATCGCTCGCGGGACGGTGCTGGCGAACATGCCGATCAGGACGCAGCAGATTCGAAGGCCGAGGGCCCGGCGGATGGCCAGGCGCCCGTCGCCAATCCCTCGGTCGGCCCCTCCGCTGCAGGCCAGGACGACACCGCTGGCGGCGGGGCATCGTCCTGAACGATCCCGTCGCGGCACCTTGGTCCGCGGTCTCGCCGTGGGTTCACCCGGCTCCAGGCCAACCTGCCCGCTGTTCCCCTCTCAGCCTGGTGGGCTCCTGGGCATCCAGCCGTCTGCGGCCGATGGGTGGGGCGTTCTGGTGATGTCGCCGGATGATGCTGCGCCGTCGGCCCCGAGCGAGCGCCCCCGACGCTCCAGGCGGATCGCTGATCTGGGCTTCCGCGCAGCGCTGTGGCGGGCCCTGGACGTGGTGCGGATCGCCGCGGCGATCTACGCGATGGTCGCCTTCGCGACTCGTCCGGAGCCGTACCAGCGGCCATGGCTGGGCTGGCTCGTGCTGGCCGGGATGCTCGGCTGGTCGGTGTTCGTGGCTGTCCAGCCGCGCCGGTCCCGGGCACTGCTCGTGGCGGATCTGGTCGTGGCGACCGCCGCGGTGCTGTCGACGGCCGCGGTGGACACCCGGGAAATGGCCTCGGCCACCAATACGCTGCCGCTCATCTGGCCTGGCGCCGCCGTGATGTCGTGGGCGGTCTGGCGGGGGGCGGTGTGGGGGATCGTCGCCGCCGTGGTCATCGGGCTGGCTGACGTGCTCGTCGTCGACCCGATCACCCGCCGGACCGTGCACAACATCGTCCTGCTCGTGTTCGCCGGGGGAGTGGTGGGATTCGCGGCGGAACTGTACGAACGCACCCGCCGTGACATGGCAGCGGCTCTCGAGGCAGCGGCCGCCGCCCGCGAGCGCGAGCGACTGGCCCGGGACATCCACGACTCGGTGCTGCAGGTGCTCGCGTTCATCCAGCGCCGAGGCGCCGAGATCGGTGGGGAGGGCGCGGTACTCGGCGAACTCGCCGGAGAGCAGGAATCGCGGCTGCGCGGCCTGGTCACCGGCGCACCGGCGTCGGGCCGGACCGGGGACGGAGCGCAGGCGGATGTGATGGCGAGGTTGCGCGTGCACGTGGGTCCCCGCGTCCAGGTGTCAGGCCCCGCGGACCCGGTACTTCTGGATCCCGCGCTCGCGGGTCCGCTCGTCGATGCCGTGCAGGCCTGTCTGCACAATGTCACCCAGCACGCCGGAGCCGCCGCCACCACGTTCATCCTCGTGGAGGACGAGGGCGATGCCGTCGCGGTGTCCGTGCGCGACGACGGTGTCGGTTTCGCCCCCGGTCGCCTGGAACAGGCCGAAGCCGCCGGCCGGTTGGGGGTGGCCTCGTCCATCAAGGGACGGATCACCGAGATCGACGGAACCGTGGAGGTCTGGTCGGCCCCCGGGCAGGGCGTCGAGGTGGAACTGCGGGTGCCGCGCGTCCGGCGAGGGTGAGGCTGCGAGCCATCACTCGGCGGGCGTTGGACGGTGCCTGCGGGCTGGTCAGGCCACCAGGTACTTCACCGGTACCGAGTCGGTCAGCCAGACGCCGTTGGAGGAGCGGTAGAAGTCGTACCCGTCGGCGGCCATCCGAGCGGCGTCGATGACGAGGATGACGGGCTCGCCGCGTCGGCTGCCGACCCGCGTCGCGGTCTCGCGGTCGGGGCTGAGGTGGACGTGCCGACGAGTGCCGGGCTTGAGGCCCTGGCTACGGATCGAGGGCAGAAATCGTTGCACCGTGCCGTGATACAGCTTCGCCGGTGGGGTGGCAGTCGGCAGGTCGAGATCGACCTGGATCGAATGGCCTTGCGCGGCACGGATTCTGCCGTCGACAAGCTCGAATCGCTGCTTGTCGGAGGTGGCCACCACGTGTTCGATCTGGGCCAGTGACACCGGCGGACCGACGGCGCTGAGTGCCTCGGCCAGATCGACGGCGCCGATCCAGCCCTGGGCGTCCAGGCTGATCCCGGCTTTGTCCGGGCGGTGCCGCAGGACGTAGGACATCCGGCGACTCAACTGGACGTCGGCGTCGGTGGCGCGACGGCCCGCCGACCCCTGTCGTGGCCTCGCGCCCCGATCTGCGCCGCTGCCGCGTGAACCGCCGGTCTGGTCGGAGTTGCGGGTCTGGGCTGAGTTGCCGGTCTGTGCGGTGCTGCGGTTCTGGGCGCGGTCATCGCGCCGGCTGGGCCTACTCACCAAGCCAGTGTGCCGCAGGTTCGCCCTGCTGCTGTTGCGCTTGTGGACAACCGTGGCCGAGCACGCCCCTCACGAACGCCAGCCGCCCAGTTTGCGGCAAGATGCGCCGTCGATGACGTGTGCGCTGGTGCCGTGCACTTTCTGGAGGACCTCGTCCTCGGGGGTTTGGCCCCGCTCGTACCAGCTCGCGACAATCTGCCCACTCTGCTCGCGGGGCAGCCTGGCTGGGTGCGTGACCTCCTTCGGCTCATGGAAGATCGGGTTTGTTCCTACGGAGGTTCTTGTCCTGCACCACGTAGGCGGACAGCTCACGGATGTAGAGAGTTGCCAGGACCTCATGCTAGGAATTCGCTAGCAGTCACCTACGGCCGTCGCGCGATTTCAGCCTTGTCCTCAGGGCCGGGATGCCGGCGGGGATGCCACCCGCGGATGCCCGTCCGGTCGGCGTGAACCGCGGTTCCGCGGCACGCTCGTGAGGCTGGCGGTGATCAGCTAGTGCCCAGGTGAGGCCGAAGGGACGCAACCGAGCGTCCTGATGCCGCGGATACCCTTCGGGATGCAAAGGGCGACCGCCACCGGCGGGGGTACCGGATCGCGAACCACGAGCCCGCTCATCACGCCAAGCCGAACAGCTCGCACCAAGGAGACACCGCATGCGCGTCCTCATCCTCGGCGGCACCGCCGAGGCCCGATCGCTGGCGCAGACGCTGGTCCGGGCAGGCGTCGAGGTCGAGTCGTCGCTGGCGGGGCGGGTGAGTCGGCCGCGGATGCCGGTCGGGCGGGTGCGGATCGGCGGGTTCGGTGGTGTCGACGGCCTCGTCGCCTACCTGCGAGAGCACCGAGTGGACGTGCTCATCGACGCCACCCACCCGTTCGCGCGCACCATGTCTGCGCACGCCGCGGCTGCCGCCGAAGCCACCTCGGTGCGGCTGGTGCGGCTGCTGCGGCCGGGCTGGAGCGAACACCCGCTGGCCCCGGGATGGCAGTGGGTGGACGACTACGATGACGCCGTCCGCAGCGCGCAGGAGCACCTGCCCGACGGATGGTCGGAGCAGTCGGGCGCGCCAGTCTTCATCACCACCGGACGTCAGACCCTCGACCACTACCGTGCCTGGCACGGGCGTCCCGTGCTGGTGCGGGTCGTCGAACCGCTGGAGACCACACCCCCCGGCTGGACGGTGATCCACGACCGGGGGCCCTACGACGTGGCCGGCGAGACCGATCTGATGCAGCGCCACCGCGTCCACGTGCTGACCACCAAGGACTCAGGCGGCATCTACACCCAGGCCAAGCTGGAGGCCGCCGATCGGTTGGGGGTCCGGGTGATCGTGGTGCGACGGCCCCCGGTGCCGGTGGCGGCCACGGCGGTCGGATCGGTGGACGAGGTGCTGGCCTCGCTCGGGCTGCTCGCACCCCAGCACCCGAGCTAACCGACCGGCACGGCTTGGTCGGAACACCCTCTCGTCCCAGGACGAGGCCGTGCCCGGAGCCGGCGTTGACCGCCGACCCACGTCCGGACAGGCGCACGTGCAGCTGGGCAGAAGTGCAGCTGGGCAGAAGTGCAGATGGGCAATCGACCGGTCTCAGACGGGTCCGTCCCACGACCATCGGGGGACATCGAGGCCCTCAGGCACGTCATCCGCGGACCGCGGATATCTGGACATCGCGGTCGTGGCCCAGGCGAAGTAGTCGCGTAGCGTGCGCCCCAGGGGTTGGTTCACGTCCATCCCGACCGCGGCCAACGCGCGCTCGAAACACTCGATGGCGCGTCGGTCCATCTCCTCGTGCTCGCCCTCGCCGCTGTGTATCCGGACCACCGACGACTCGTCCCCGTACGAGAGGGAGTAGGTCGCCGGGCCTCCCAGCGCTTCACCCCAGTACGCGGCCAGCCGCTCGCTGTGCTGGGGATGGAAACCGTGGCTGAAGGCGTGCGCGACGACTTCGTCCGCCATCACCTCGCGATGCCAGGCATGCGCCAAGTCGAGCAGTCCGTCGGCGCCCCCGGCGGCCTGGTACACGGTTGTCGATCCAGGGCCGGTGGCCACTGTGGATCCAAGGTCCACGACCATGCCCTCAGAATGCTCGCCCACAGCCAGGCGCGCCACTCGAACAATCGGAGACGGCCCGTTGCCCGACCCTCCCGGAACCCGGGCGAAATGGGCTGAACCGAGGGCCGAGAATCCCACGTGTGGGTGCATGAGGGTAGCCTCAACGATGGTCACCACCAGATAACGCCACATTGGAGGCAATCCAGCATGAGCACCCGCGACGTCGTCGCCCTGTCCGCCGTGCGTTCCGCCATCGGAACCTTTGGTGGTGGGCTGTCGGACATTGAGCCGGCTGAGCTCGCCGGCACCGTCATGAAGGAGTCCGTGGCCCGTTCCGGCGTCGACCCGGAGAAGTTCGGCTACGTCACCGTCGGCAACACTATTCCCACCGAGAGCCGCTTCCCGTATGTCGCCCGGGTCGCTGCCATCCAGGCGGGCCTGCCCATGTCGTCCACCGCGATGGCCGTGAACCGGCTCTGCGGGTCGGCCATGCAGGCCATCATCTCCTCGGCCCAGCAGATCATGCTCGGCGATGTCGACTACGGCATCGGCGGCGGCGTCGAGGTGATGAGCAAGGGCGGTTACCTGTCCACAGCGCTGCGCACCGGCGCTCGGATGGGCGACTCCAAGATGATCGACATGATGGTCGCCGCCCTCACCGACCCGTTCGGTGTCGGGCACATGGGCATCACCGCCGAGAACCTGGCCGAGAAGTACGACATCTCCCGCGAAGAGCAGGACGCGCTCTCCGCCGAGTCGCACCGTCGCGCCGCCGCGGCCCGCGACGCCGGCTACTTCAAGGGCCAGATCGTCCCGATCACCAAGAAGACCCGCAAGGGCGAGGTGGTCATCGAGGTCGACGAGCACATCAAGCCCGACACGACCGCCGAGAAGCTCGCCGGAATGCGCCCGGCCTTCAAGAAGGACGGCACAGTCACCGCCGGCAACGCCTCCGGCATCAACGACGGTGCAGCCTTCTTGGTGCTCACCGACACCGAAACCGCCTCCAAGGACGGCGCCACCCCGCTGGCCCGCCTGGTCAGCTACGCCGTCGCCGGCGTGAGCAACGAGATCATGGGCTACGGGCCGGTCCCGGCCACCCAGGCCGCGCTGGCCAAGGCCGGTCTGTCCCTGGACGCGATGGACGTCATCGAGTCCAACGAGGCATTCGCCGCCCAGGCGCTCGCCGTCGCCAAGGGCCTCGACCTCGACCCGGTCAAGACCAACCCCAACGGCGGCGCGATCGCCCTGGGTCACCCGATCGGCTGCTCCGGTGCGTTCATCGTCACCAAGCTCCTGCACGAGCTGCAGCGCACCGGTGGCAAGTACGGCCTGGCCACCATGTGCATCGGCGGCGGCCAGGGCATCGCCACCGTCTGGGAATCGCTCTGATCGACTGACCACGGATCGCCATCGAGGTGATCAGCGGACGAACCCGCCGGCCCGCCCGGCGGGTTCGTTGCGTCTAAACCTGGTGTGTGCGAGTCGAGTTGGGGCGTCCTGACTTCCTCGTGTGAGGGTCGCGGGTTGCGTCCGGGATGGCCAGGCGCGCCGGAGAGTCACCTCCGAGGGGCGTGCCCGGGCAGTCTGCAGGATCGGCCGAGCAAACCGGTCAGCCCCATCGCGCTCAGCAGTGCGCCGAGCCCGACGATCCTGGCCAGCCGCACGCTCCGCGCGATGTCCCGCGGGGTGACCTGGTCGCCGTCACCGAGGATTCCCCGGCTCTCGACCTGCCCGGCATAGGTGTTGGTCCCGCCGAGCCGCACCCCGAGCGCTCCGGCGAAGGCAGCCTCCACCTGACCCGCGTTCGGGCTGGGGTGTCGAGCGGCGTCGCGACGCACGACTCGCCCCGCGACGCGCGGATCGCCGCCGACCACGGGTGCCCCCGCCACCGCGAGGGCGGCAGCCAGCCGGGCCGGCAGCCAGTTCGCCGCGTCGTCCAGGCGCGCGGACGCCCAGCCGAACCGGCGATAGCGGGCAGTGCGGTGGCCGATCATCGCGTCGAGCGTGTTCACCGCCCGATAGCTCAGCAGCCCCGGCACCCCCGCCAGGGCCCCCCACACCAACGGCGCGACCACCGCGTCGCTGGTGTTCTCAGCCACCGACTCGATCACCGCCCGTGCCAACTCACCGGAATCCAGCCGGCTCGGGTCCCGGCCCACCAGCGAGCGGATCCGGTGCCGGGCGCCTGGTAGGTCGTCGGCCTCCAGCAGCGTCTGCACCGCGCATGCCTCGCGCTCCAGGCTGCGTCCGCCCAGCACCAGCCAGGTGGCTGCCGCGGTCACCGCGACCGTGCCCGGTCGGCCGCGGCCGGCTCGCTCGGCCGCCAGGCCCACCGCCGCACAGCCACTCACCAGCATCACCCAGTGCGCCAGGCCCCGGGAACGGGTGTCCGCGTAGGTCACCGACTCCAGCCGCTGGGCCAGCTGGCCGAAACCCGCCACCGGGTGCAGCCGCATCGGGTCACCGAGCAGGCGATCCGCGGCAAATCCCAGGGCGAGTCCGGTGGCGCGTCCAGCGATGCGGGGCGCGACGCCGGCGAGGCGGCTTGCTCGGGTGGCGCGTGGCCTCGGCCGATGGTGCGGCAGCGAACTCACAGTTCCACCACCCGGCCGGCCACCACGAGCAGCACCCGATCACTCACCGAGGCGACCGCCTGGTTGAGGCGCCCGAGCTCGTCGGCGAAGATCCGACCCGACCGGTGCTCGCTCACCACGCCCCAGCCAACCTCGTTGGTCACCGCCACCACCGTGTGGGGGCACGTCCGCCAGGCATCCACGAGTTCGGCACGCTGGGCCGCAAGCTGGGATTCCACGGCTTCGCGGGGACGGTCCCAGGCGGACAGCCGGTCCAGCACCCCGGTCAGCCAGGTGCCCAGGCAATCCACCAGCAACGGGCCGCGGGCTGATCGCAGGGCGCCGCCGAGATCTCCCGTCTCCAGGGTGGTCCACGTGCCGGGCCGTCGTTGCCGGTGAGCGTGGATTCGCGCGGCCCAGTCCGGGTCGGCCTCCGGGTCGGGGATCGGGCCGGTGGCCACGTAGCACACGTTCTCGAGGCTTGTCAGGAGTTCCTCAGCCGCAGCGGATTTGCCGGAACGAACCCCTCCGGTGAGCAGGATCTTGGCGCCGGGAACCGGTGGCCTGAGCGAGGCCGGTGTCACCGGATACCTCCTGCGGTGAGCGGGATCCTCGGGCCTGCGACCGGTGGCGTGAGTGGGGCGGGCCTCACCGCAGGCCGCCATTGAGATCGGCCGAGAGCACCACCAGCAGGGCGAGCAGACTCAGTTCGATGCCCGCGCCGAGCACGTCCCCGGTGGTGCCGCCGAGCACTCGGGTGGCGTGCCGGGCCAGCCATCCGCAGACACCGGCCGCCACCAGGACGGCGAGCACCGGCTGCCACCAGGCCATCTGGACCGCCATCGCCAGCCCCGCCCCGCTCAGACCTGCCGCCAGGCAGCCCGCGACGAGCCACCAGGCCGGGACGGAGTCGGCCACGGCGGCTCCCAGCCCGTCCGGTCGTGCCGACGGCAGGCCGCGCACACATAGCCCGGCACACGCCAGGCGTGACCAGGCCACCGCCCAGGCGACCAGCACCCAGTCCGCAGGTCCCTCGACCACTCCGGTGATCGCCGCGGCCTGGGCGAGCAACACCACGCCGAGGGTTGCCGCGCCGATCGGTCCGACATCGCCGGTGCGCATCACCTGCAGCGCCCGGTCCCTACTCCAGCCGGCGGCGAAGCCATCGGCGGTATCGGCCAGCCCGTCGATGTGCATGCCGCGGCTGCCCAGGCCGAGCGCCCCGATCACCAGCGCCGCGCCCACCAAGGCGGGCACGCCGGCCAGGGTCAGTCCCGCCCCCAGGAGCGCCGCCACCAGGGCCACCGGGAGTGCGGCCACCGGCGCCAGCAGCATCGCCCCGGCGGCCACCGGTCGGGTCACGGGGGGAATCTGCCCGACCGGGACGATCGTCAAGGTGCCGACCGCCAGCCGCAGCCCCTGACCGAGAACGCTCACCGACTCGGCCGTCGGGCCGGCCGGGACACCGGACGCGTGCCCCTCGCCCGGCGGCTAGTGACCGGCATCGCCCACCAGGTCTGCCAGCAGGGCGAGGTCCCGCAGCAACAGCACCGCAGAGCGCACCAGGGGGACGCTCACCATCGCCCCCGACCCCTCGCCCAGTCGCATCCCCAGATCGACCAGGGGCTCTAGGCCGAGGGCGTTCAGGGCGTGCGCCTGGGCCGGCTCCGGCGAGCGATGGCCTGCCAGGAACCAGGCCTGGGCGCCCGGGGCCAGGTCGGCGGCGACGACAGCCTCGGCGCAGGCGATCACCCCGTCCAGCAGCACCGGTACGCCCCGCCGGGCCGCCTGGGCCAGGAAGCCGGCACCGGCCGCCAGATCTGCCGAACCCACCGCCGCCAACCGGCGGACCGGGTCGACGACCCTGCCGTCGCTGTCGCCGACCCGGGCCAGGGCCTGGCAGAGCACGTCCTGCTTGCGGGCGTAGCCGGCGTCGTCCACCCCGGTGCCGCGGCCGGTCACCTGGTCGGCGTCCAGGCCGAGCGAGGTGGCGATCAGTGCGGCTGCCGGTGTGGTGTTCCCGATGCCCATGTCGCCCAGCACGAGAAGCTGTGCGCCGGCGTCGATCTCGTCGTCGGCGATCCGCTCGCCGACCTGTACGGCGTGGCGGGCGAGGTCCTGGGTGATGGCGTCCTGGAGATGGAGTTGGCCGCTGCCTCGGGTGAGTTTGTAGGCGGTGACGTCGGTGGGTGCACTGGACAGGTCGGCGTCCACGCCGATGTCCAGCACCCGCACGGTGGCCTGGTGCTGGCGGGCCAGCACGCTGACCCCGGCCACGCCGGCGACGAAGGCGTGCACCATCGCCGCGGTCACCTCGCTGGGATAGGCCGAGACCCCTGCCCGGGTGACGCCGTGGTCACCGGCGAGCACCACCGCCCGCACCCGCTCCACCGGCTCGGGTGGGCACACGCCCTGGCAGGCCGCGATGAACGCCCCGACCTGCTCCAGCCGGCCCAGCGCGCCCTGGGGTTTGGCCTGGGCGTCGCTGCGCGCCAACGCCTGGGCCCGCACGATCGGATCGGGTGGGGCGATGGTCGTGGTGCGCGGCTGGGGTCCGGTGCTCATCGAGCCTCCTCGGGGACGCGGTCGGGTGGGACAGAGTGCGGCAGGGGTGAGTCCGAGGATCCGCGTGGGTGTGCGTGCTGTGGGTCGGCACGCAGCGACCCCTCATGCTGGGACGCTTCGCGCGGGGGTGCCGACTCGGTGCGCGAATCGCCCGGTGGCGATCCGGTGTCGGGCCCGTCCGCGGCCGCCGCGTCGGGAGCGTCGAGGGCGTGCACCACAGGTCCGATGACGGTCACCGCCGGTGGTTCGATCCTGGCGCCTGCGGTGCGGTCGGCGATCGAGTCCACCGTGCCGCGGACCACCCGCATGCTCGGATGCCCGGCGTCGGCGATGGTGGCCGCCGGGGTGTCGCGGCCCAGTCCGTGCTCGATGAGGGTGGCGCAGATCTTCGGTAGGGCGGCCACCCCCATGAGCACCACGATGGTCAGCCCGCTGCCGGCCAGGGCCGCCCAGTTGACCTGGCTGCGGGGATCGTCCGGGGGAACGTGCCCGGACACCACGACGAACCCTTGGGTGAGGGTGCGGTGGGTCAGCGGGATGCCGGCCAGGCCCGGTGCCGCGACGCTGGAGGTGACCCCCGGGATGACCCGCACCGGTACCCCGGCCTGGGTGCAGGCCACCCACTCCTCGCCGCCTCGGCCGAAGACGAAGTTGTCTCCGCCCTTGAAGCGCACCACTTTTCGTCCTTGCCGGGCGTGGTCGATGAGGATCGCGTTGATCTGTTCCTGGGGCGTGTAGGGCCCGCGCGGGATCTTCCCGACGTGGATCACCCGGGCGTCGGGGCGGGCCACCTGCAACGAGGCCAGTGGGGCGAGCCGGTCGCAGACGATGACATCGGCGGTGGCGATGGCGTCCAGCCCGGCGACGGTGAGCAGGCCGGGATCGCCCGGTCCGCCACCGACGAGCACCACCTCACCGACGGGCACCACCTCACCGAGCGGGTCCGCGGCAGGGGACCGGGTGTCTGACCTCGGGCCGGCCGGGACGGACCGACCTTCCATCCGGCCCGCACCGGGCTGGTACCGGCGCGCGGCGGCGGCGAGCCGTCCGATCATCTCCGGGTGGCCGGCCGGGTGCACGTGCAGGTAGGACGCGTGCACGGTCGTCGAGCCCACGCCGGCCGGATCGAGCAGGAAGCCCTCGTCCGTCGCCGCCGCGAAAGAGGACGACAACTGCCACGCGGCGTCTGCGCCGGAGGCCGGATGCGTTGCGGTGCGGTGGAACTCGTGACCGTGAAGCTCCTCACCGGCTCGGGTCAGAAGCCCGTCCCGGTGGGGGATGGCCGTGGCATAGCGCAGGGTCAGGCGTGCGCTCATGCTCGCGGCGGCCGGCACCACCCCGGCCATCGGATGCTCGTCGAGCCGGTCACACAGGTACAGCATTCCGGCGCATTCGGCGTAGGTCGGCAGTCCGTCGGCGATCTCGGCCCGGATCTGGGTGAGCAGAGCGCGGTTGGCCACCAGCGCTCCGGCGTGTACCTGGGGGAATCCACCGCCCAGGTACAGCGCGCGGGTGCCGTGGGGTAGGTGGGTGTCGGTGGCCGGGTCGAAGGGCACCGGGTCGCAGCCCGCCGCCCGCAGCAGCTCGTCGATCTCGGTGTACCGGAAGGTGAAGGCCGGGCCCGCGGCGATCGCCACGACCGGAGCATCCGGCGAGCCGCTGATCGGGGGGACGAAGCCCGTGAGCTGCAGGGCGTGGGCCGGGTCCCACGCGGGAGCCTCGAGATCGGGTGCAGCGCGGGCCACCTCGAGCACTGCGTCCAGGTCCAGGTGCCCGCCGACGTGTGCGGCGAGCCGGTCCAGGGCGTCGTGGGCGTCTGCGCGCTCGGCAGTGGGGACCAGCCCCAGGTGCCTGGATGGGGCACCGACCCGGGCATCGCGGGGGACCGCACCCACCACGGCCAGCCCGGCCCGCTCCACGGCCCGGGTCGCCTCGTCGGCGTGGCGGGCCGAGCCGACCCGGTTGAGGATCACCCCGCCGACGTGCACGTCGGGGTCGAACCCGGCCAAGCCGGCGGCCACCGCAGCCACCGTCCGGGCCGCCCCGGTGACGTCCACCACGAGCAGCACCGGGGTGCGGGTGAGCCGGGCCACATGGGCGCTGGAGGAGAACCCGTCCCGGCCGAGCATCCCGTCGAACAGACCCATCACCCCCTCGATCACCGCCAGATCTGCCGGGTGCGGCGTGCGGGCGCCGTGCAGCAACAGCGGCTCGATGAGCTCCTCGCCGACCAGCCACGGGTCGAGATTGCGGCCCGGACGACCGGTGGCCATCGCGTGGTAGCCGGGGTCGATGTAGTCCGGCCCCACCTTGGCCGGGGCGACCTGCACCCCGGCGCGGGTCAGGGCGGCCATCAATCCCGTCGCGATCGTCGTCTTGCCCTGGCCCGACGCGGGTGCGGCGACCAACACCCGCGGCAGCCGAGTGCCCGCGCGAGGCTCCGGGGACCGGGCGGACCGGGTTATCGCGGTATGTGCGCGCGGGTCACCACTCAATGCCCCGCTGACCCTTCTGCCCAGCGTCGAAGGGATGCTTGACCTTCGTCATCTCGGTCACCGTGTCGGCCAGGTCAAGCAGTGCCGGGTCGGCGCGACGGCCGGTGATGATCACATGCTGATAGCCGGGTCGCGAGGCCAGGGTGGACACCACGTCGTCCACATCCACCCAGCCCCAGGCGATCGGGTAGGTGAACTCGTCCAGCACGTACAACTGGTGGGATTGCGCGGCCAGGCGCCGTTTGATCTCCTGCCATCCCTCAGCAGCCGCCGCGGCATGATCGTCCTGGCTGCCCTGGGTGCGGGACCACGACCAGCCCGAGCCCATCTTGTGCCATTCCACCGGGCCCCCCTGCCCGGTCGTGGCGTGCAACTCGCCCAGGGCCTCCAACGCGGTCTGTTCGCCGATGCGCCATTTCGCGGACTTGACGAACTGGAACACCCCGATCGACCAGCCCTGGTTCCAGCCACGCACCGCCAGCCCGAAAGCCGCGGTCGATTTTCCCTTGCCGTCCCCGGTGTTCACCATCACCAGCGGACGGTTCCGACGTTGACGGGTGGTCAGCCCGTCGTCCGGTGTGGTCGGGACGACGCCCTTCGCCATCAGGCCACCCTCCTGGGGTATCGGGTCCCGCGTCCTGGTGACGCGGTCGGGTTCCGGTGTGCGTCCGGTGGCTGGCCGGCGCTCGGCAAGGCTGCCGGTACCCGCGGGCCTGATGTGGTGCGGCGTGGATCGGAACCCCGCGACGAGGGGGGACGCGTCCCGTCGTGCACCGCGTCGACCAGGGCGCGGGCATCGACGTCGGCCAGCGGCAGGTGCCGGGCTCCCATCGCGGCAGCGAGTTCCACCGCCAGACCCATTCGGAACCGGCCGTTCTCGCAATCCACGACAATAGTCGACCCGCCATGTGGCCAGTGCGCCGCCACGGCGCGTGCCCGGGCGAGGGCGTCCCGGCCAGCGGTGGCGCGTCCGTCGGTGAGTACCACCACGAGTGGGCGTTGGTGCCGGTCCCGCACCCGCTCCACATCCAGGAGCGCGGCGGTTCGTTCGAGGCCCTCGGCCAGCGGGGTCCGCCCGCCGTGCGGCATCGCCGCCAGGCACCGGGCCGCCGCCTCCACCGACCAGGTCGGAGGCAGACTCACCTGCGCTGAGGTGCCCCGGAAGGTGACCACGCCCACCCGGTCCCGTCGCTGATAGGCGTCCATCAGCAGCGAGAGCACCGCGGTCTTGACTGCGCTCATCCGCTGCCTGGCGGCCATCGACCCCGAGGCGTCCACGCAGAAGAGCACCAGATTCGACTCCGGGCCCTCCAGCACGCTCTCTCGAAGATCGTCGCGTGCGAACCTCATGCGCCCCAGCGACGCGTGCTGGTCGAGGGCCTGTCGGCGGGCAGCCGCGGCGATCGTGGCCGGCAGGTGCAAGCGCACCGGTCGGTCGCCGCGGGGTCTCACGGCACCGACCGTTCGTCCGGCACTGGTCAGCGCCCGCGAGCGACGTCCCGCAGCCCCCCGGCCCACGCCCGTCGCGCGCAGGGTCAGGGTCCGGTACGGATCGGCGGCGGTACTCACCCGCTCGTCGGTCGATCCCGGGCCGACCGCATCGGGCTCGTCACCGGCGTCGGCCTGGGTGGCGTCCGCCTCATGGTGTGCCGGGGGGCCCGACTGGGTGGCGGGTCGAGATGCGCCGTCGGCCTGGCTGCCCGGCTGCGTCTTCGGTTCTGGGCCCGATTCGGGCTCTGGACGTTCAGATCCGGAGTCGTCGGGGCCAGGGTTGTCTGGTTCTGGGTTGTCCGGACCGGCGTCCGGGCCGGGATCGTCCGGGCCGGGATCGTCCGGGGGTGGCGGGTCCGGTTCGGCGTCGAGCAGTTCGTCGAGCAGGCGTTCGTCCAGGCCCGGGGCGTCGAAGGGCTTACGCCGGCGCCGGTGCGGCAGGGCCAGGCGGGCGGCAGCCCGAATGTCCTGGCGAGTCACCTCGTCCCGTCCCTGCCAGGCCGCATGAGCGCGCGCCGCCCGCGCGGTGACGATGTCGGCACGCAGGCCGTCCACGTCGAAGCCGGCGCAGACCCGGGCGATGCTCTGCAGGGCGCCGTCGCCGAGCCGTACCCCCGGCAGGCGCAGCCGGGCGGCCCGGATCTGTTCGGCCAGGTCGTCCTGCGCGTCGGCGAAGCGTGCTGCGAAGGCGGTGGGGTCGGCGTCGAAGGCGAGCCGTCGCCGGACGATCTCGGCGCGCTGGACGGCATCGCGACTGGCGGCCACTTCGACGGTCAGCCCGAACCGGTCGAGCAATTGCGGCCGCAGTTCGCCCTCCTCCGGGTTCATCGTGCCCACCAGGACGAACCGGGCTGCGTGCGAGAAGGAGACCCCGTCGCGTTCGACGCTGTTGCGCCCCATCGCCGCCGCGTCCAGCAGCAGGTCGACGAGATGGTCGTGCAGCAGGTTGACCTCGTCCACGTAGAGCAACCCACGGTGGGCGGACGCCAGCAGGCCGGGCTCGAAGGTGGCCACGCCGTCGCCGAGCGCCCGGCCCAGATCGAGCGATCCGACGACCCGATCCTCGCTGGCTCCCACCGGGAGTTCGACGAGCTGAGCCGGGCGGGTGCGCGAGGACTCCGGGACGCCAGCGGGCCCGGCATCACGGGAGTCGGAGTGGGTGCTCCTGCCGTCGTGCGAGCCCGAGGGGAGGGGTTGGGCATGTGGTCCGTCGGGGCAGCCCGGGTCTGGGTTCGCGGGATCGCAGCCGAAGCGGCATCCGCTCACCACCTGCTGGGCGGGCAGCACCTCCACCAGGGCGCGCACGATGGTGGACTTGGCCGTGCCCTTCTCCCCGCGTACCAGGACACCGCCCACCTCGGGGGCGATGGCGGTCAGCAGCAGGGCGAGCGCCATATCGTCGGCGCCGACGACGGCTGTGAAGGGGTAGGACGTCATGTCACTCCTCCGGTGAGTCCGCGCTCACCTGCCGGGGGTACCCCGCGGGGTTCCGCAAGGCAGCCACCTCGTGACGCTCTGGCTTGCCCACCCGGACGGTGGGTTCACAGTGGCGGGACCGCTCCGGACTCGCACCGGATTCCTCACGAGGCTGCGGGGTAGATCTTGCCATGACCTACAGTGGCCGCCGACCACCAGCCGGGGTCGAATATCCGGTCCCGGCGACGCACGCTCACGTGAGCCACGGCATCGGTCGGGTCAGACCGGTGCGAGGCTCCGGCCGGGATCGAGCGAGGGCACCGCGCAAGGAGGACATCGTGGCCAACGGGCCAGATCAACCGATCGAGGTGATCGGCGTCGGGCCGTTGACCCAGACCCTTGACTGGATACGGGAAGTACGAACAGATCTTGATGAACCCAGGACCGAACTCGATGTCCCACACGCAGAAGTAGTAGACCGTGACGCGGCGCTGGGCCCGGCCCCATGCCAAGTGCGGTGCCCCACCCGGCCCCATGCCAAGTGCGGTGCCCCACCCGGCCAGCCCGTGCACGTGGCCACGCATTCAAAACTCCAGCGCCACCCCCACAGTCGCCACCCCGGACCGGCCGGTGGCTGCCTGGCGGCGCACGAACTTCTCCATCACCGCCTGCTTACGCTGACCCTTGGAGAACCGCGCCACCGGCATCCCGTTCGCCCGGACGTACCAGGTCACCCCCGCCTAAAACGTGTCCCCAATCCTGCTCACCACCACAGGCGAGGGAATCCCGAAACCCCGCTGCGACCCGAACCGCACGACCTGCCCACCCACCTGCAGGTTCGGCACATACCCATTGAGGCAGATCCGATCCAGACACCAGACGTCCAACCCGACGTGCCCATCAAGGATGTCGCCCGTCGTCATCAACCTGGTCGTCGCCGCGACCACCACCCTTCCTGGGTCCACCCAGGATCACCCCAACCCCACCACCACTCAACCCGACCCCGCACCTCGACAGTCCGAGGCGGAGCCTCTGTAGAACCCCCGCCTAGTAGTGCGTGAAACCATCCCAAAATGCGCAAAGCTGACCGAAGTCGAGTTCGAAGCGCTCGAACTCGACACCCATCGAAGTGAGGATCTCTCCGATGTTGTCCGTACCCGGTCGCGTAACAAGGACCTTCTGCCGTCCCAGCCGGGGGAGGTGCGGTCCCAGGTGGATACTCGCTGACCCTGTGCAGTCCATGGCCCTGCGCCGCCACGGACTTATGCCGCATCAGCCTCCACGACGGACTGGCAACGGTGGCGCCGTTCGATGATCAACTGTGCAAGGACAGTAGCGCCGAACAAGCCGGCTCCAAGGAGCGCGAGCACACCCCCGACCACCGGAGAACCGACATCGCTGCGCAACGAGGAACTCGCGAGCGCGTAGATCGTCACATAGATGGCAGACCATAGGACACACGAAGGCGCCGCCCACGCGACGAAACGACGAAGGGGAAAGGCGTTGACTCCGACTACGAACGGCGTGACGGTTCGTAGGACCGGAATGAACCGTGAGGCTAGAATCCAAGGGCCGCCTCGCCGCTCGACCATTCGCCCCACCGGGCCGATTCGCTGCTCGCCAGCTCGCCGGCTCAGCCAGCGACGTCGATGCAGGGTAGGGCCGACCCAGCGACCAAGCCAGTACCCCGATACTTCCCCGATGAAGGCACCCACAGATACGAGGATGCCGAGCAGGATTCCCTCACGCGGGCTCTGTACCGCCGCCGACGCGACCAGCATGACGGTATCGCCGGGAACCAGGAGCCCAGTGACGACGTTCGTCTCCAACAGCGCGGCCGTGCCAGCCAACAGCGCCCTCACCGTCGGGTCGACAGTCTGGACCTTGTCAATGAGCTCACCAACCGGCCCGCCAATGTTCCGGAGCAACTCCCATACGCCGTCCCAGAAACCGGTCACGCCATCGACCTTCGCAGAGTGCGCACTCTCACCAGTCATCAGCCCTTGCGAATGAGCCCTTGCGCCATCGACGCAATCGAGTCTACAAGGTTCTCCGACGTGGCAGTCCGGGGCGCGGCCCTCTCCGTCGAGATTGACGCGAGTTCTTGCGCGCTGCCTTCGCCGAGCCCGCATGTCAAAATCCGGATGTTGTCGTTGATGAGTTCAGCGGCCTTCGACTCCGCAGTCTCACGGTTCCCCAGGTCTCCGTCCCCAAAGATCGCAAGCACGCGGTCACCCACGTCGAGTGCCATCAACTGTCGATGCGCAAGCGTCAGGAAAGGGACGGCATCGGTGCCCCCTGCCGCCACGGCGCGCGAGAGGAGCGCGTGCGCTGCCTTTGGACTGCTATGAGGAGCCGTGTCGCCCTCCACCCCGTGGTGCCACAGAATCACACCCACTTGATAGCCCGCGTCAACAGCCTCGTCGATAAAGCGCTTGCACCCCTTAACTGCCTTGACGATCCTGTCGCCTTGCATTGAACCGCTAACGTCCAGCGCCAACACGACCGCGCCCCCGAACCGTGAGCGTAGGCGCTCAAAGTTCCCACCGACCGGATACTCCGTTACTCCGTCTGAGCTGAATGACTTGCGTGTCCACCCTGCTGCCACCGTCGCCCACCTACCGATCTAACGTGAGGCCACCAACGACCTCTTGCTGCTCGGCAACCTCGGCGTCATCGAGAACGCCGTGGATGAATGCCTCCACTTCGAGTTTTACATTGGCTTCGCCCCCCGCGGATTCGACGGTAATTCGCCCGTCGATGTCGATTGAGACGAACAACGTAACCGGGATTCCTGCCGGGCGGGGCGGGATGCCAACGATCTCGCCTTCCAACACGATTCGGTTGTCAGCAGGCTCCTTCGAAGTGACCGCTCCGCCCTGCTCGTAGAGCTGGATGCGTGCGCGGTCCTGCTCGTTCACAATCGTCGCAACGACATGCTCCTTGCGGCTGATGGGAAGCGGAGTGTTAGCGGGCACGAAGTGGTGTATGTATGGCTCCTCCCGCCAAGGCTCCTGGCTTGAGTGGATGAGGATGCCGATCGACCGTGGTAACACTGGGGTGATACGAGCGACTGGCCCAGGAAGGCCCGGTGGATAGTCGACTCCACCTCCGCTCTGTGTGACGAGTTGCTCGGCCAAGATTGCCGCACCACGAGCGACTGCCTTGTCAGGATCGGTGAGCCGGACGGGAAGGCCCAACCGCTCTCCAAGCGACTCACGAATCATCGGCATCCTGGTCGAACCGCCGACCAGAAGCACCTGACCAACGGCTGGCGCGCCCAGGGCGAAGGCCGACTCGATCACGCGCGCCACCGTGTCGAGGCATCGGACCATCAGGTCCCTTGAGGCTTCCTCAAACACTGTTCGGCTAAGCCTCAACTCGATTGCTTGACCTTGGAAACGAATGCGCTCTGTCACGCTGTCGCGTCCAGTGAGTTGGCGCTTGATGCGCTCGGACGCCGCCTCGACGGTACCCATCGCGTCTTCGTCGTAGCGCAGGTCATCGGCGTTGGGCAGCTTGTCTACTTCGGCCCAGAGAAGGTCTTGGATTCGACTGTCCCAGTCGAGACCGCCAAGTCTCGTCTCGCCGTCCACGGCCCAGACACGGGGAGAGCCTTTATGCATACCCACAACTGCGACATCGAAAGTGCCACCACCAAGGTCAAAGACAAGAGACGTGATGTCTGGTTCGTCCGCCAGGCCGTACGCGTAAGCGGCCGCAACTGGCTCCGCAAGAAGCTCGAGGCACTTCAGCCCGCCGATCTCCGCCGCCGCATGGGTGGCTTCCTTCTCCGCCACACCGAAGTACGCAGGGACGGTGATGACGGCCGCGAGCTCTGCCAACGGGACGGCGAGCGCCTGGGATGCGTCTGTGGCCAGGTGGCGAAGGATGATCCCTGAGATCCCTTCCGGCGTATAGCGCCGGCCGTGGAACTCCAGAGGGAAATCTTTCCCCATCTGCCGCTTGATCCCCGTCACGACGTTCTCAGGGTCACGCGCCAGCATCCGCTTGGCTTGTTCCCCGACAAGCGCTCGGTTACCGACCGCGAAATGCACGACGGAAGGAGTCAGTTCCCCGCCTTCCGAAGATTCGACGATCCTCTCGCTACCGTCGCGGTCACGATGAATCAGGCAGGAGTACGTGGTCCCAAGGTCGATCCCGATGCTCTTCATGGCACTCATCAGCAACTCGGCAGTCCGTTGGTCACTATGGGCACGTACGCGTCAGAGACGTATCCGAGGCCTTGGATGTGGTCCCAGCGCGAGGATGGACCGTATGGCCCCTTCTCCACCAATGCGCCATTCTCGACCTTGCAGTCTGCATCCGCCCAACTACCAGCATCGAGTACCTGTATCGACTTCGAGTCAGGAGTCGGTTCTTCTCGGACATGGATGTTACTCACGACCTGAATTCTCAATGTCTCACCCGGGTCGACGTTCCCTGAGTTTCCATCGTTGTAGGAGGATGGAGCTTCAGAACTTCCTCCACTGTCGTTGTCGTCCATCGCCCACGGCCACGGGATCACATTGGAGACCCGGTGCTGGACATCCAACACGTTCGTCTTCGACGTCTCCCAGATCCGGAGCGCATGGTCATCTGCTTGCGCCCACATGAAAAGCGCCGTCGCCGCAGCAGCCGCGATGATGAAATGCATGGACGTCCACACATAGCGGAACGTCCAGTAGATCACTGGAATGTTGTTCTTCATGCTGCCCCCTCCCCAGCAGGCACCCGGGCCAATTCCGGCATGATACTCAAACGCGGGTCTGTCGTCTTCAACGCCCATTCGAGAACCCGAACCGGGTGAAGGGGGTCATGCCCGTCACGGGTGCTGTACGAGTCGACGGCGAAGTACTCGACGCTCTTGAAGTCCTGGTCGACACGACGGATGAAGCCATCGGCTCCGTGGGTGCGGAGCCACGATTTGATCGAGGCGCTCTCGGAGGGATCGAGCGAGCCGAGGCCAGGAAGAGTCTGGAGCACGTCGAGTTTCGTAAGAACGATTGCCAAGGCCTTGGACCCCAGCCTTACGTCCTCCGCCCGTAGGCGGTCGACGACACTAGCATAGGAGTCCTCCGGGTCCCCCTGAGCGATCGGCACGATCCCGACCTTGTTCGCGACTCGCATCTGCTCGGTCACTTTGGGCAGTGCGAGCGGATCGAGAATGAAAAGGAGCACATCAGCGGTGTCGAGGTACCCAAGGCCCTGCGAACGCTCCCAATCGACAAAGTTCTCGCCGGCAGCATCCATCAACTGAACTTCAAGTTCTCGACCTTTCATGGAAAGGATGAGCGGGACACCCTCTGGCCGGTCCTCCCAGGCCGTCTTGGCGACGCGCTGGCCTGAAGTGGCCGCTGCGGCCGCTGCCTTCAGGAACGTCTCAGCCACAGGTGAGATCGGTGACAGTAAACCCGAGAGCGACTCGACCCGGCTCTGTAGTTCGACTACGCCGCTCGACAGGAACTGAGTCTTTCCAGCGCCGACTGCTCCGATGACAGGAACCGGGAGCACGCGCCTGGTTCCGCTGCCTTTGGGAACATCCCGAAGGCAGTACGGGCACACCGTGACGAGGCGCTTCGCAGCCCCGCCTACCGTTGCTGGGATGCTGGTTCCACAGCCACAGCGCCGGTGGACAATGCCGAGAGGTCCAGGACGTACGTCGTGATGGATGGTGGCGCAGAACGTGTTAGAGCACCGGTAACTGGGAGAGGTTGTAACTCGGTAGCACTTCGCGCAGCGAAGCGTCGCCTTGCGGCGGCGGCGAACGAGGCGGTCGTACCAGCGATAGCCGAAGACGCCGACCTGCTGGATGAGGTAGACGACCCCGCCGAGCAGCCCCATCACGAAGTACCAGACCAGCGTTGAGATCCACGCTCCGATGCCGAAGCCGAGGAAGGGCGGCAGCAGGACGGCCAACCAGGCGGGCATGGGGTCCTGGTCGAAGAGCCAGCCGAATGCGCCATTGACGGTGCGCTTGTTCTCGGCGATCACCGCGTTTGCGTCGCGTTTCGCCTGATGAGGGTTGTAGACCGGCCAAGCCCGGTCCCAGCCGAAGTGTTTAGCCTGACCCTTGGGTGCATCCCCCAGGACCTTCCCATCCACCACCGCGTCGGGGGTGGCAATCTCCGGCATCTCGCTCGCCTTACCACGCAAGACTCGGGGAGGAAGCAAGACACCAGTCAGGATGCCGACGACCAGTCCGGCGGCGAAAGCGGCGATCCATAGTACAAGGAGCCAAGCGAAGACACGCACAAGGGCGGCCACCGCTACCCACAGCGCGAAGAAGATGGCAACAATCGCTGCCATCACAGCAAGGAACCAACCGGCGAACTCTTCCAACCTACTTCTCCTTGTTCCGGCCGAACGGCCCGCCTAGCCTGCGTTTGCCCCCAAGCGCCCGAGATCGCTGCCGCAGGTACTTCTCCATCTGGCTCTTCAAGCGGGTTTGAATCCTCGCCCTGTCCACCAGTTCGGGCCTCTTGGCGAAGATCTCCGCGAGGGCATCCTCCGCCGCTGACGCCACGTCCTCATCAGGATCAGCGCGCAGGGCGAGTCCGTGGTCGATCGCACGGAGCGCCTGCTTGGTCCCCGCCAGGTAGAGGATCGACGTGCGGATAGCCTCCGGTCCCCACGGGCTCGCGGCTCGGAGGAGCTTCTCGAACTCTCCCGAGTTGGACGAGTTGAGGAGCAACCAGCCGACATCGGGGAGCAGGAAAGGCGTCAGTCGCCCCAGATAGGGAATACAGGAGTCTAGCCGCGCCGCTGAACTGACGGACACCTCGTCGCGTGCTCGTCTGAACGATGTACGCGCCCGGGAGTATTCGTCGGCGAAGGAGGCCAACTCGGCGTCAGTCGATCGGCTCAGGCTGTCCATCAGCGAATGCCAGTCGCCGGCTTCCGCCCTCGTTTCCACATGCGGATCACCGTCGAGGACGTCTCGGAGCTTCGTCTTCAGCGAGGCTGCCATGTCTGCGGGGAGTCCGTGGCAAATGATCCAATTTCCCCATAGCCGAGAGTGCTTTGGCACGCTGGAACCAGCGAGAGCCACCCTCCATGATTCCCCGGGGATGCAGGTTGTGAAGGCGACCTTCTCGTCGCGGTCATCCACAGGGATGCGCGCTAGCTGGGCGGCCTTCAACCAGCCATGCAGGCTGTAGTCGTCAGTGTGGGCGCTGATGAAGTCCCAATCACCTCGGAGCAGGGCAGCTAACGTTGCCTCGTCTCCGCTCTGCAAGGAGGCCACGAGGCTTTGGACGACGGCCGCCAGGACTGCGTGCCCGGCCAGCCAGTTGCGCCAGGCGGTGCTTCCGAGGGTTGGCTCCTTGACCCACGCCTCGGCAAGTCGCTTAACTGAACCAGTGAGTGACTCCTCGGCGATCGGTGCGGCAATTGCACGCGCGGCACAGAACAGGTTGGACAACGCGTCGACCGGGGCTGAGGCCATCAACTCCCCGATGAAGGCGCTCGCGGCCTCCCGCGACTCGGTGGAGTCCCAGCGCACGGGGGCGTACGAGCCGGAGAGTTCGCGCGCGAATGAGTCGATACTCGTGGGGACGGCCGTCAGCGCTTCCAATGTGGGTACGAGCATTCCGGAAGCGAGTTCATCGACCTCCAGATCGTGCGCACTCCGAATGGCACGGCCAGCGAGAGCGAACTCCTTGCCGCTGGATGGCCCATATCCGAATGCCGCTTCACAGAGTTCCTCTGCGTACAGGGCAAGATCGTCGCGCAACCCTGCGCTTGCCAACTGTTCTGTGGCCGCCATGCTCGCCTGCCAGGCAGACTGGCCGGGGATCACGGCTCCCGGCAGAGCCACGACCCGCGCAGCGTCATTGGCGAGGTCGGCGCCAAGGGTCGATTCCCAGCTTCGCGCGAGCTCGAACGCGTTGAGTGCGTCGTCTGCGCCCTGCTCCAGGAACCATGATGCTCGCATCCGCGCGGAATCGTTTGGTTCGGTGCTGGGAAGCGAACGACTGCTCAGGTCGAGCACGTTGGCCGCGCCCAAGTGACTGCGTCCGAAGTCCGGACTAACGCCGACGAGCGATGCATCGGCACGCCACGGATCATCGACCAACGCCCTAAACTGTATGAGGCGAGCAGCATCTGCATCCAGGAAGAGGGTCCCCAATGCGATCCACTGCATCACCACGTCAAGGTCACTGTGGATGATAACCAGCTTCTTGGGTTCGACGGCAACGGCCTCTTCGATCATCGTGAGGAAGTGAGGTAGGACCGTGCTTGCCCACTCGTCCTCGGTGACCATCGCTTCGAGGGCGGCGACCTCGAACTCGGGCTTGATCTCCAACGGGGTTATCCACGGATCAATTGCGGTGCTTGGAGCCTTCTCCAAGGTCCACTCCGTCGCGCCGTACAACTGCGCAGGACGGTAGGGAACGAAATCATCCGGGTCCGACGTGACGATTGTCTGCGTGAGTTGATTCCCATCGCGACCGTTGTTAGTCCGACCAGTCGACTTGCCACGAGAAAGATACGACCGCCCGTCTCTTACAACGAACGCGCAGGTTGCGGGGTGAGCCATTGCGTCATGCTCGAGGGCCCACGACGACACCACACGGTGGAGCAGGCTCTGCCGGATCTGCTGTTGGTCGACTCCAGTCACCCCTCTCGACGCTGACTGAAAGTTGAAGCCGTCTACACCATCAATGGCTTCACTCGCCAGAACATCGGTATAGGTTGCGACCTCAAATGCCACGTCAGTCTCCAATCATCGGAATGAAGCCCCGAGTTGCCATGACCCACAGGAATGGCTCGGCGACACGATGGGGAAGGAGGCCACGACTGTTGACCGTCCGCGAGCGGTAGTCGGGTTCCGCACCGAGGGCTGAAGCACCAAAGAGCCTAAACGTCGCGTAGTTGTGTTCAAGCTTGCGGATCAACCCGGCACCACCCCACTGTTCGACCAATGAGCCCACGTGATCATGCACCGTCTGCGACTCTGACTCATCGAATATTGGTCTCGATGATGACGGCTGGCGGAGCGGATGATCCGGGGGAATCTCGTCGAAGAATGCGTCGATCTTGGAGATCACGACTGCGATCGGCTGCCTAATCTTCTTGTTGCGCTTGACGCCCTTGGCGGTCCGAAGCACGACTGTAATCGAATCAAGGACGGCTTCAGGGCCGACATGAGGTAGATCTACGCCCTTCGAACTTGCCCGCTGTCGATTCGCAGGGAAACCGAACGGATCGAGCAGGAGAATAACACCTGAGGTTGCGCCTAGGTAAACCTGACTGAGTGCCGTGTCCGCGGTCGCAAAGTCCTCGCCGGCATTGTCGTAGAAGGAGAAGACAGTAGATGCGGCCCGCGTTGTTCCCATCGGACCTTTTCGGTTGTATCGCCACGAATAGACGGCGGGCGCCTTCTTGGCGCCACCGCTAGAATCCGTCTGCCGCGGCAGGGCACCGTCAGCGGTGAGCATTTTGGTCCGGTTGTTGCGAAGATCTTGAGCGAGACCGGACGTTCCACCAGGCGCATCGATCGTGGCGTCGAATCGGTCAGCGACTGTCATCTGAAGCTCGGTGTCGAGTTGAGATAGTAGGACGGTCTTTCCCGAACTCCGTACCCCAACCAAGCCAATCATCACCGAATCTGCGCCGTATTCAGCGGGCAGTAGAGAGTGGCACTCGGGGCACATCGGCGGACCAGGCTCCGCGCCGCAGGCTGAGCACCTAGCTGACGCCTTTCCAGTCGACTCGATGACCGGCCAGTATGGGAATGAGTCAGTGAAGTGTGCTTGTCGTTGGGGATCAGCCTTCTTCTCGCAGGGCGATTTGCCCGCCAAGTGGCGACCCGAACAGCGGTACGCCAACTTCCGGGGGTTGATCTCGGTATAGCAGTACGGGCAGGGGGCTGTTGAGTTGAAGATGGCCACTATTGCCCTCGCATCTGGCTCGTCGGAGGGTCCTCTACGCGGACTCTGCTGCTTGACGGGAAAACTCGTACCCAGAAGGGCGCCTCTACCTTGCCCAGATCCAGGCTGAAGCTGCTGCGGCCGGAGGACAGGTCGACCATGCGTCGGTCAATGACCGTGCCGTCCGACGAAGCGCCGGGCATGAACCTGGCCTCCTTGAGGACGGTCAGCAACTCGACGGAACCACGGAACTGAGGCGACTCCACAGAGACCGCGACGGTTCCCTTGCCCCCGAACTTGGTCCGTTTGACGGAGAGCGCGTACTTGACCGCAGGTTCAACTCCACTCACGGGGACTGAGATCGGCGCAGAAAGCCACTCCCGAGAACCAGCCCTCACCACGGTCGCGAGCGTCACCTCGCCTGACACTTCAGAGGCCGGGAGTCGCACGCCGCCATCGCCGTTGTAGGACGTGCGGGATACCCGCTTGGTGTTTCCTCCGCTCCCCACCTGCCAGCCGACTTCTACCATATAGTCGCCCTTTGGCCATTCCCACGAGAGACGGAACTCGTCTCCGAACCTCTCGACCCTTGGCTTCCGGACCGATGGCACCGAGCCTGCCACCTGCGGTGTGCCGATAAGGCCGTCATCTCCGTCGAGTGTGATCGGCACGAGGAGACTGACGTCGGGTAGGTCATCGAACCCCGTAAGAGTCTCACCGCTTGCGCTACTGCCCGGGCGGAGCGTCAAGCGCCGACCAGCCAAGTTGGTCAACTCGGCACTGGTGATGCGAGTCCCTGGAGTGACATGCGCTGTAATCGGAAGTGCCCACAGCTCAATGGTGTAGCCGACGATCGACGACCATCGCGCCGTTTGGCCGGCCGGTGCCGCCTCAAGTCGGAGATCGTCAACCGAACGAATCGACCCACGAGGTGTCGAGTCGAGTTCGACGGCAGTGGATTCACGTCGTTCACCCCCGGCGAGAAGGTAGACAGCCTTCACCGAGAATCGGTACTTCGTGCCCGTTCTCAGGCCACCAACCGCCAACTGTCCCGGCGTGGCGGGGCGGTGCTCTTTGCGGGTCCCGTCCGGTGCGGTCTCTGCGACGACGACACCGGCCGCCTCTCGCGGAGTTGCCCATGAGAGTGACACCTCTGTCGTGCTGGGGGACGCCGCGAAGTCGTACGGTGGCGGCAGTACAACCGACGTAGCGGTGGCAGGGTCGGAGTAGAACGAGCCGTCGCGGGTGGCAAATACCGAATACCGAACCAGGGTCCCAATCGGCGCCTTGTCGTCGCGGAACTTCGTCGCCCCGATCCCTGGAGCAAGGACATCGCCGTCCTTGTGATTGACCGGGACCTCGCCCATGGTACGCACCACGGAGTAACGAATCGCATCGTCCCCGTCGGCTGACCAGGTCACCTCCAAGGCACGACCATCGACTCGCAGGGACAGACTCGCCGGGGGCGAGGGGGGGAGTCGTGCCAGCTTGCCCCGCAGGTCGTCGTCCTGCGTGTCAACCGACAAGGCGTCACGAAGCGAAGTCGCTGCGGCCAGGTAGTCACGGCCCTTGAGGGAGGCCTCGTACTGAGCGACGAACTGCCGCTTCTTCTTCTCGGCTGTCTCAACACTGGTGGTGACACGCGCCCGCTCGTCTGCGTCCTCGCGGTCGAGCGGAGGCAGGGTGTCCAACAGCCGCCGTGCTTCACCGAGCGCCCCCTCGGTAAGTCGATCAGCAACGTCAGAAAGGCCGAGCACCTGCGTCGACGCCGAGAGTTTTGCCACCAGGCGGCTTGCGTCAATCCACCGGACGCCTCGCTTGACGAGTTCTGCACGAACCGCAACTCGGGGCAAGCCGCGACGCAGAAGATCCACGGTCGCATCGGCAACGGCTGCCAGCGTGAGTGCGTGACTCTCGGATGCCGTCTGGAGATCAGTCAACGCGCTAAGAGCATTCTGGGCCGCCTGGCGAGCGCACTCCTCAACCTGCGCTTCCTGCTGCTGAAGGCGCTGCTTAGCGACTGTTACATCGGCCGGTTCCAATCGGCGGGCGGAGCTGCCGAAAGTCAGCTCCTCGATCACGGACATGTCGGCCGGCTGGTCCGGCCGGAGTACCACATCCACGATCGTCCTGAACTCCGGGAACTCAGTCACCTTCCGGATAGCAGGCGGCAGCGCTACTTTCGGAATCTCGAAGTCCGGACGGACATCAACCCCCTGCTCAGCGATCGCTGCCGCGAGGTCAGCCTCCGGGAGGCCGGCCAGACCCATGCTGGCGGCTCTCTCTGAGAGTTGTTCAGGCGTAACGACGTCGAGGGGATACTCCTCCGCGACGGCATGGGCGAACTCGGCAAGTTGGCCCTTCAGCGCCTGGGCGCGAGACGATGCCAAGCTGGCCCAGAATCGCGGGTCGCCAACCTTGTCCTTCCCGAACAAGACAAGCAGCTTCTTTAAGAGCCCTGCCGAGGGCAGGTTCTTCTGCTTGTTGTAGGTCATCTCAAGGCTCTTGAGATGTGCAGACAGTTCTTCGACCCCCATGCCGGGCTCTACTGCGAACAGTTTCGACGCATTCAGCCTCGCTGCCGCACCAACGCCGCCCACCACCTGCACGTCACGAATGACCTGCTGGAGAACGTCAAGGCGAGCCTTGTCCCTAGCCAAGGGGATTAATACCGAGTTCCTATATTTCGCAGCATCGAAACTCATTCGTCGCGCGCCTCCCGAAAGTGCTCTTCACAATAAGATCAATCACCTGAGATGCGACCTCCGTGGAGCAGGTCGCCCCATCGGCGGCTCTTTTCGGCGGCTGCCAAGTCGAAGTCCGCCATGACCGGGTCCATCCGAGCTGGTCCTGAAGTGCCGTCTCGAACATTGGCATTTTGGATGACCCACCAACTAGCAAGCATCGCTCGACCTTCAGTCCCGGCACCTTTGCCTCAGCGGTCGTCACGACTCGCTGGGAAACCGAGTACTTGTACTTCGCACCATCGAACGCCATCTTTCCTGCCCCCAGCCAGCTCATCAGGAACGAAGCGAGATACCGGAGACTTGTGCGGTTGCTTGCGCGACCTCTTCTTCGCTAAGGACGGAGACCTGCGCCTCCACATCGATCGTCTGTCCACCGGTGGGGTCGTACGCTGTCACTCGGGTCAGACCCTCCGCCGTAACGACTAGGGTGACGTCGATCGGTGATCCCTTCGGGAGCGACGGGATGGGAAGCGTCTTCTCCTGGAGGAGGTCGTTGTCGTTAGGGCTTTCCGACTCGCGCTCGCCGCCCTGTTCGTAGAGCGCGATGGCCACCGACGTCTGGCGTTCAACGACAGTCCCGGCGCGGATAGTCTCGGGGGTTGTTGGGATCGTGTCGTTCGCGTGGACGAGGAACGAGATGTAGACCTCGTCGCTGTCCTCTCTCTGGAACCTGACACCGAGCCCGCGAGAGAGAACATTCGTGACGTTGAGGGTCTTGGACCCTCCAAGGAAGTACTTCTCCCCGGCATCGGCCGCGATGGGAACCTCTGCCCCATCCGTCGAAAGAACCTCGTCGACGGCGGCTTGACCATAGATGGCAGCCCCCTTCGCGACAGCGAGGTCGAAGTCGGTGCTCGCTGGATTCCAGCCAAGCTGCTCCCGTAGCGCTGCGTCGATCATGGGCATCTTCGAGGACCCACCAACCAACAGCACTCGATCGACCTTCAGCCCCGAAACCTTCGCCTCAGCGGCCGTCACGACACGCTGGGAGATTTCAAGCGTTTGGGCCACTAGGTGCTTCGTCGTTGCTTCGAACTCCGCTCGGGTGACGGCGATCTGCTCATCCTTGTCCTGAAAGCGGCACCGGACCGTGGCGTTCTCACGCTTGGTGAGGGACTTCTTCGTGTCCTCCGCCTGGCTCAGAAGCTCAATCTCGAACTCGGCGTCAAGGCGTGGGTTCTCAGCCCCGAGACTCGCTTGCGCAACGAACTTGTCTGCGATCAACTGCGCGAGCGACTCGTCCCAGTCCGCCCCACCGAGCGACTTGTTACCGTCAATGGCGATGACCTCGACGCGGCCAGCCTCCGCGCGCATGATCGTAGTGTCAAAGGTGCCACCACCGAGGTCGTAGACCAGGATAGTTTCAGGCTGCTCGCCACGGATCCCGAGCGAAAGGGCCGCCGCGACGGGCTCCGTGACGATGCCGACGACCTCAAGGCCTGCGATCTGCCCCGCCTGCTTGGTCGCCTCCTTCTCCTGAATGCCGAAGTATGCCGGAACGGTGATGACAACGTTGCTGACTTCCTCGCCCAGCTCGCTGTTCGCAGTCTTGACGAGTTCCTTCAAGATCAAGGCAGAGATGCTCTCCGGAGTGTGTTCCTGACCCCTAAACTCCTGTGGGTACGCCGTCCCCATGTGGCGCTTGATCAGCGAGCAAGCATTGTCGGGGTCCGACAACTGCACACGCTTCGCCTCAGCGCCCACAACGGCATTGTTGTCGCCCTCGAAGTACACGACCGATGGGGTCGTGGGGTTGCTGTCGAAGTTGGGGAGGACTTCGGCCTGTCCGAGGTCGTTTATCCGGGCGATCGCCGAGTAGGTCGTACCCAGGTCGATTCCGTACACACTGTCACCCACAGGGGTCTCCTTCGCCGGGCTCGCTGGTCTGGTTGTCCTCATGGGCTTCGTCATCCGCAACTGGTTGAGTCGGCTCGTACCGGTACACGCTCACCTGCGCAGGCAGAAGGACGCGTGGGCCACCCACGTATGTGAAGCCCTGGCGCAGGACGCGTTGAACGCGCTGATCGAGATCAGGGTCGGCGGTCGGGACGATCCGCGACGCGTGGTGCTTCTTGGAGTCAAACTCAACATCCGGGGCCGCCCCGACCGACTCGATGTCAACTAGGCCGAGGGCTTCTTCGATGGCAACCGTGAAGAACCCGAAGTCTTTCTCCGCCGACTCACCTCGTTCTCGGGCCTTCTCGGACGCTTCAACAGCTTGGGCGTGAAGTCCCGCGAACCTCTGGATCACCGGCTTGAGCAACGCTTGAACCTGGTCGCCCTGCAACTGTTCGATCCGGTTCTGCATCTGCCGAACGATGTGCTCGTAGTTCTCGGCTCGTGCATGGAACCCCTTAATCTGCGCCTCCAACCCCCGGAGCGCGGACGCCACGACGTCCTGACTCAAACTGTCCAGGTCCGCCGACCCAACCTGCTCAACCTTGGGACCGCCGACTGTTTGCCCGCGCCGGCAGTCTGTCGTTTCGCTAGGCAGGTCGGACTCTTGATGTGAGGCGGCATCCGTGATGTCAGCGCCAAGGCCGGGCCCGACGGCTGCGACCTCAACGTCCATCCCCGGTTCAGTCCGGCGAAACGCGTCGCTCTCGGATTCCCCCACCAATCCCCCTAGATATAACTAAACGAGTCATATCGTATCACAACACTGTCTCCGTGGAGCGTTCACCGAGCGCGCAGTCCTGCAACCCGTCGGTGACGCTCCTCGACGAGCCTTCGACGGCGCAAAAGCCGGACCCGACGACCCGGACCGGGCGTCGGGATCACGCGCTCCTGACCATGACCGTGCAGACCGGCCTTCGCGTCAGCGAGATCTGCGCACTCACGATCGACGATGTCCACCTCGGCACCAGCCCACACCGCACCTGCACCGGAAGAGGACGAAGACAGAGCATCACGCCCCTGACCGGCGCAACCGTGAGCGTCATCGCGACCTACCTGAGCGAGCGAGCCGCTCGGCCCGGGACCACACTGTCTGTGGCCCCTACCGACTGGCCCTGTCCCGCGATGCCCTTGAGCATCGCCTTGCCACCCACGTCGCCACTGCAGCGGCCGCCTGCTCAAGCCTGACCGGGGAAGCACGTCACGATGCACACCCTGCGACACACCGCGGCGATGAACCTGCTCGCTGCCGGGGTCGACGTCGCCGTCATCGCGCTGTGGCTCGCACACGCCGACACCACAGCACCGACGCCTACGTCCACGCCGACTTAGCCTGGTTCCGTGGAGCGGTTGGGGTTGGGTATGGCTGGTTTGGTGGAGCAGACGTGGAAGTGCCTTGTGGGGCAGGAGAATTGGGGATGTTGAAGGCCCTTATCCCTGCGAGACCACAAGGCACTAACGGTGATCATATCTGAACCCTGGTCCAAGGCCACGCCCGTGTTCGATGAGGAGCACCTGGTGTCTTCGGCCGGGCTGGTGCCGGTGATGGCACTGGCCGAGCAGACCGGCCTGTGCGCGCTGGTCGAGACGAAACTGTCATGGGGCTCGCTGAGGCCGCGGGTGGCCTCAGCTGTGGTGAACCCGGCCGCGAAAGTGACCTCAATCATTGCCGCGATGGCGGCGGGCGCGGACAGTATCGACGACTTACAGGTGATCCGCTCGGGCGGGATGAAACGACTCTTCGCGGGGGTGTACGCCCCGGCCACGTTTGGGTCAGTTCCTGCGTGAGTTCACCCACGGGCACACCAGCCAACTCGCCTCGGTGGCCCGCACCCACCTGGCCAACCTCGCAGCACGCACCCCGGTGCTGCCTCCCGGAGATCTTGGTGTGCCCGTAGCTGGCGCCCTGCTTGGCGTGCCCGAACACCGGCCGCAGCAACGAGTCGATGTCAACGAACGCATGCTCCTGGATCCCCGCAAGCAGGTCGGTCCGCTGGGCGAGGTTCACCAGATGCGCCCGCAACACCGACCCCAACTGCAGGGTGTGGCCGTGGGTGAACTCGCGCAGGAACCGCCCCAACCTCGCCGGTGCGTACACCCCGCCGAACAACCGCTTCATGCCGCCGGAGCGGACCACCTGCAAGTCGTCGATGCTGTCTGCACCTTCGGCCATCCCGGCGATGATCGAGGTCAGCTTCCCCGCCGGGTTCACCCCCGCCGACGCGACCCGCGGCGCCCGACGTCAACCTGACCCGCTCGGTGATCAACTCCGACAGGCCGGTCTGCTCGGCCAACGCCATCACCGGCGCCAGTCCCGCACACGACACGAGGTTCTCGTCATCGAACACTGGCGTGGCCTTGGACCACAAATACGGTAGTTTCACTCCAGTGCCTTCTCGGCTCGACAGGATCAGGGGCTTCGACACTCCCGATTCTTCAAGCCGAGCAGGCACTTCCACATCCAGGCACGCCGAGCCGAACCGCAGGACCGACTACCCCTCCACGGATCGAGGCTTAGCCATCAAACAAGCAGCACTCGACTGAACCTGACCACCACCCGAGGTGAAACCAGGGACCTACCGCTCCGAGCCCGACATCCTCACCTGGCTCACCGCACTTTGACCATGCCGACCTTTCGGTGCGGAAAGTCCGACAGCACAGCCCGTCACGAGCCGCGTCGGCATAGTCCGGAGGTCGTCATAGGACATCCAATGCCGATCTGGGCATTTGATGTCCATCACCCGCAACCGGTCCGGGCGGTCGGGGTGAGCCGGCGACGGACCAGGTCAGCGGCCCGGGCGTGGTCGGAATCGGGGTCGTGGTCTTTCTTCACCACACCTCGCCGGACGCCAACCAGGCCGAACTCACGCATCAACCGTTCCACGGTGCACCGGGCGACGTACCCGATGGTTTGCATGCTGGTCCGACCGCCACCAGGTCACGGTTCAGTTGCAACCAGATCATGATCACCCTGGATCTCCGCGACCATCCGCACCGCCCGCTGGCGGGTACCTCTTCGACGAACTCCCTGACATGACTGCCTCCACCGGGTTACGCGACACCTCACCGGAAACCCCTGGACCCCAGCAACCTGCTGAATGGTTACCCTGTCGGCCTGGTAATGTCTTCCCTCGTTCTTTGGCTGAATTCACCATTTCACGGATCGTGGCTCGTTCAGCGTCGCGCGGATTCATCTTCGGAGGAATGAGTGTTAAGTTCACTTAGAATCGTGTCGGTCTTCACACTGCCTTTTCTGGTAGACACGCCGTCTACCGTCAGGCCAGTTACACCGTTGCTGGTACACATCCGCGGACCATGGTACCCGACATGTGGCAAATAGAAATTTCATATCAGTCAAAGTTGTTGGTAATCTTGTTATTATTGCCGATAGACACGCCTTTCACATTGGTAAAGATATTATTGGTAACATTCTGGATAACGTGACTTTGCCTGTCCGCTTCATCGAGAATCTCGTGCTTTATTCTTTGAACGAACCTTCTATCCTTAGAGAAGAATGCTCGTCGCCAGCCGTCCCCCTGTAATACCCACAATCCGAAATTCTTCGAATAGAGGATCCGCCGGAAGAGTTGAAGCGAGGCCACTGTCGAAAAGGCGGTAAGAATCAGAGAAGCCGTGATCGAGGAACCAGCGTATCTTACTTCTGGGAAGAAGTTCGACCAGAAAGCAAAGATCGAAATCCATCCTACAAGATTCAAGGTCCCCAGCGCCGGAATGCCTACTAGAATCTTGTGACGATTGGTGATGCCTTGCATAAATGTACTAGTCCAGCGCCATCTCAATTCGAGAGCGCTCTCTAGTTTGATTGCTTGAATATTTTTGATCAGGTAGTAATGTTCACCTGCAACAAGTTTCCCATTCTCCACGCGGGCGCGATTCATGACCATCTCAATTTCCTATAAGGTCTCGAATGAGTTGCATCCTGGGGCTCCATAATGGTACTCCACCTTACGTTCTCTAACTGCTTCATATGAATACTAATGATGAATCTTGGATCATCTAGTAACTTGTCGAGAGGCAAGAATCCTGCCTTCTCTATTCATGCGCTCGCTCAGCATGCAACGTATGCTATGGCGCTCTGAAAATCGCAATAGTCTGGCCGCACTACTCTCTACCCTTTTCAGAAAACGACCAAGACTCTTGATCGGACCACTAGCGCTCCACCCGCGCCATAGGGTTAGCGTGGCCATGATCATCGGGTCTGGATCAGACAATGGGATATCCTTACCTGCACGTTCGCCCCCGCATCTAGATAGAACTAGGAACCGCTACGGATATGAGAGGCAGTCTAGCCCTTTTGATACACTTTTGTCGAGATCGCGCATTGAGGCAAGCTGAATCGTGTCGATCACTGTGCCGGCGCCGGGGCAGGAAGCCGCCCGGGATCTTGCCATGACCTACAGTGGCCGCCGACCACCAGCCGGGGTCGAATATCCGGTCCCGGCGACGCACGCTCACGCGAGCCAGAGCATCGTCGGGTCAGACCGGTGCGAGGCTCCGGCCGGGATCGAGCGAGGGCACCGCGCAAGGAGGACATCGTGGCCAACGGGCCAGATCAACCGATCGAGGTGATCGGCGTCGGGCCGGCCGGGTTCGAGGGCCTGAGCGCCACCGGCCGTGATCTCGTCCGTTCGGGCGACGTGGTGCTGGCGGCCGGTCGGCTGCTCGACACCGTGCCCGTCCGGCCGGGTCAGGAGCGCCGGACCTGGCCGTCGCCGCTGCGCGAGGGGTTGCCGGCGCTGCTGCAGGAGTTCGCGGGACGCCGTGTCGTCGTGTTGGCCAGCGGTGACCCCCTGGTCTCGGGTGTCGGCTCGACCCTCATCCGGCTGCTCGGGGCGCCTGCCGTGCGGATCTACCCGGATGTCAGTTCGGTGGCGCTGGCCAGGGCGCGGATGGGCTGGCCCGCCGAGTCCTGCGAGACGGTGTCGCTGGTGTCCGCACCCGTGGACGCGTTGCGCCGGTGGATCGCGCCGGGGGCTCGGCTTGTCGTGCTCTCGGCCGGGCGTCGCACCCCCGGAGAGATCGCCCGGGTGCTGCGCGAGACGGGCTGGGAGTCCGCCTCCGTCACCGTGCTCGGGCGGCTGGGATCCGTCGAGGAATCACGGCTGGACGCCACTGCCGGGCTATGGCCCGACGAGCAGGAGCGGATTCCCGCGCTCAACATCGTCGCGGTGCACCTGGACGGCACCCCGGACGCTGCGCACGAGAGGCAGGCGTTCCAGGTGGCGAGCACAGCACCGGGATTGCCGGACGAGGCGTTCGAGCACGACGGCCAACTCAGCAAGTGGGAGGTGCGGATCGCGGCCCTGGCGGCTCTGCGGCCGATCCCGGGGGAGTTGCTGTGGGACCTGGGCGCGGGAGCGGGCTCGGTGGGCATCGAATGGGCTCGGCACCATCCCCGGTGCGTCGTCGTCGCGGTCGAACGCGATCCGCAGCGGGCCGCGCGGATCGCGCAGAACGCCGCAGTGCTCGGCGTTCCCGGCCAGGTCCAGGTGGTGCAGGGGGCGGCAGCTCACTGCCTCGACGAGTTGCCCGATCCGGACGCGATCTTCGTCGGCGGAGGCGCCAGCGCGGAGGTGGTGGACGCGTGCTGGGCACGGCTGAGGCTCGGGGGGCGGCTGGTGATGCACGGCGTCACCGCGCAGACCGAGCAGGTACTCGTGGCGGCCTTCGAGGAGTACGGAGGTCAGTTGCGTCGGCTCAGCGTCGAACGCGCCGAGCCGTTGGGCCGTTTCACCGGATGGACGCCAGCGCGGACCGTCGTGCACTGGGGGGTGGTCAAGACGACCGAAAGCCGAACCGACCCTGCCGCTGACGGTTCGAATGGCGATAGTTCGAACGGCAATGGTTCGGATGGCAATACGGTGATGACGGCCCAAGGAGGACGCTGGTGAGTGTCGTGCACATCGTGGGGGCGGGGCCGGGCGCGATCGACCTGTTGACGGTGCGGGCCACCCGGCTGTTGGCAGGGGCCGACCTCGTCGTCTTCCCCGGGTCCTACCTGGACCCGGGTGAGGTGGCCGGGCTCGCGCCAGGTGCCACCCTCGTCGACTCCCAGCATCTCGACCTGGACCAGATCACCGAGGCGCTCGTGGGCGCCGCCAGCGCTGGGCAGAGCGTCGTCCGGCTCGCCTCGGGTGATCCGTCGGTGTACAGCGCCTTGGCCGAGCAGACCCGCCGGCTGGATCGTGCCGGGGTGCCGTGGGACGTGTGCCCGGGCGTTCCTGCCTACGCCGCAGCCGCGGCATTGCTCGGCCGCGAACTCACCGTGCCAGAGGTGGCTCAGACGGTGATCCTCACTCGCGCGCAACAGGATTCGACCCAGATGCCGGTCACCGAAGAACTCTCGGGCCTGGCTCAGTCCCGGGCCACCCTCGTCCTGCACCTGGCGGTGCGGCACGTGCGTCGACTCGCCGAGACTCTCATTCCGCACTACGGGCCGGACTGTCCGGCGGTGGTGACGGCCTGGGTGTCCCAGCCCCGCGAGCAGGTGCTGCGCGGCACCCTGGCCACCATCGCCGACCAGGTCGAGGCCAGTGGGCTGCGGATGGGTGCACTCATCTTCGTCGGCGAGGCGCTGCAGGCTCCGGACGACCATGCCGAATCCCACCTGTACTCCTGCCGGCCTCGCTGAGCGCCGCATCCTCGATCCTGGTTGGGCCCGTTCGGATCATCGATCGTGGACGGGGTCAGCTGACTCGCCTCCTCGAAGAGGCGCGGCCGTGGCCCGGACGGTGTTGAGGCACCGATCTATGATCGGCGAATGGCCACTCAGATCATCCAGTGCCCCTCTTGCGGGGCCAAGAATCGTGTGCCGAACGTCTCCAGTGGGCACCCGCGTTGCGCGAAATGCCACACGGACCTGCCGTGGCTCGTCAACGCCACCGACGCCGATTTCGATGCTGTGGTGGGCGCGAAGCCGCTGGTCCTGGTTGATCTGTGGGCGCCGTGGTGCGGTCCCTGCCGGATGGTCGCGCCGGTGCTGGAGCAGTTGAGCGCCGAACTCGCCGGCCGCCTGAAAGTCGTCAAGGTGAATGTCGACACCTCGCCACAGGTCTCCCGTCGCTTCGAGGCCTCGAGTATTCCCATGTTGCTGCTCATGGACGGCGGCAAGGTCGTCGACAAGATCGTTGGTGCGCAGCCGAAACCGGTTCTGCAGCAACGGATCGACGCAGCTTTGAGTCTGCGCTAGGCCGCTGGCCGGCGGCCTTGAACTCGTCGATGTCGATGGGCGTTCCCGAGGCATGCCGACGGCCTGCACACGAGGCAAATCCAACGGCCGTACACGCGGTGTGACGATGGTGGTGGCATCGGGTGCCCAGGTCTGTGCCGTTGCCTCACAGTGACCAGGCTCCCGGAGCCACCCTGCGTTCGGTCAGGTCAGGTGTGTCCGGTTAGGCTGCCTTGTGCCCGCGACCGTCGCTCATGTGGCAGCCGTCCTGCCGATCGCCCGTTTCCAGCGCGACTGGCTGGTTCCCAGCGCCTGGGTCATCGGCTCGATAGTGCCCGACATGGCGTGGGTTCTCTTCGGTCAGCGCGCCTACTACGTGGCCCACAGCGCGCTCGGGATCGTCACCTTCGACGTGGGGCTGGGCGTCACGCTACTCGCCGCCTGGCGCTGGCTGCTCGCTGAACCGGTGCGCGACGTGCTGCCGCGCGCGATCGGGGAGCGTATCCCGGCCGGGCGAGGTATCCGAGGACGCGAGTGGCCTGGCGTGGTGATCGGCCTGGCTGCCGGGGCACTCACCCACGTCGTGTGGGATTCGTTCACCCACGTGAGTCGGTGGGGCTCCACGCATGTGCCGGGCCTGTCCTCGGATCTGGGCGGGCTGCCTGGGTATCAATGGGCCCAGCACGTCAGCAGTCTTGTCGGCACCGTGATCGTTGCTTGGTTCCTGTGGCGCCGGTTTCACGAGACCCCTCCCACGCCGGTCGCCGACCGACGCGCGACTCGCTGGTTCGGGCCCGCCAGTACTCTGGCGCTCGTCCTCATCGCCTCTGCCACAGCGGCTCTGGCCTGGGCGAGTGCTGAGACCACGTCGACTCACGATCTGTTCTTCCGCGTGACCCTGCGCAGTTCGGCAGCACTCTTCGTGGGTGTCCTGGGTTGTGGGGTGTTGTGGTGGAGGTTGCCGCAGCGCGATGGCGAGCGCCGCGCCAAACGCTCGTGGTGGCGCCCGCAGACGGCTCGGTGAGCGGCCGCTGATCGCCTGCTCTGGCGCGGGCTGGGCGCGAATTCTCCGTTCCAGTCTTCGGTGCGAAGGGTTGCCGTGTGAATGGTCGCCGTGCGAACAGTGGGACGGGGCGAGGCCTGCGCGAGCTGCTCATCCAGGAACAGTGCAGGGTCGGTACAAGCCTCGGTCTTTCATGGGGGTCTTCGCTGGCGCTGATGGCGTGACCGTGTTAGCCCGGTTTTCGGGTGTGGGTGTGGGTGGGTGCCGCGTGGCGCGGGTGTGCACCAGCAACGGTGTCACTGGCCTGACGGTAGACGACGTGTCTACCAGAAAGGCAATGTGATGACCGATAAGATTCCAAGCGTGAACGCAACACTGAGGGTTATTCACAGGGCACGCCCCTGAATAACTCTCACTTATTCCGCGGAAAGTGAATCCGAGCGACGCTGAACGAGCCGCGAACCATGAAATGCTGAAATCAGCCAAAGAGCGAGGGAAAGATGTTACCGGGCCTCAGATACAAACATTTCAGGGCTGCTTGTTCGGAGGGGAAATGACCACGGGCGTCGACCGTGCACCGATATCTAGCATTCAACGATTCGATCGCCTTCGTGGTAGACAAGACCCTGCGGATCTTGATCTCGTAATCAAGGAAGGGGACGAACTCATTCCACACCACCCAGCTGCGCCGCTACGAAGCCGGCACCAACCAACCCACCCTCGACGTCCTACGCGCCCTCGCCCTCGCCCTGTCGGTCAGCGCAGATTCGCTCGTCTTCACCGACGACGAACGCGGCCCCACCGACCCGGACTACGCCTCCACCTCGAAGCCATCAACCACCTCGACCCCGACGAATAAGCCGCCATCCGCACCCTCATCGAAGGAACCCTCCTCCGACACCAAGCACGACGCCTCGCCGCCAGCTAGCCCGATTACAGCTTCAGGGTCGGACGCTGGAAGTCGATCAAGTCGGGGTCGTGCGTCACCAGTTGGTCCTCAAAGGACTCCCACCCGTGACGCGCCACATAGTCAGTCTCGGACGAGCTGATCGGAGCCAGCCACACGATGATCACATCGCCGGTAGCGTCGGAGAACGTCGCGAAGTCATCGGGAAAGTACACCGGCATCGTCACATACAAGGCCGTCAAGGCCGAGCCTGGCGTCAAGGGTCCCGATGGCCCAATCACGTTGCCCCGCAAGAGAGGACGCCCGGACGAGAGCACCATGGTTCCCACTTGAAGCAACAAGGAAACCACCGTATCCGCCGGCATCTTCTCCGGAGCAAGCATCAGCAGTTCCTCGCGGATACGACGCCCGGACGTTGGGGAGACAAGCGCTCTTCGACTCAACCCCAGCGTCGAGTAGCCCACAGAATCAGAGTCCGACCCCCCTGCGAACCGCACGATCTGGAACGGCATAGGGGCGCCGTCGGGGTCGGTTGACCAACCAGTATGAACTGGCCCGAGGACGCGTTCAAAGTGTTCGACGAGGCCTGCCACACTCACTGCCCAAATCTAGCATCGTTGTTACCCGCTAGCCGGTTGCAGATCGGACACTCCAAGGAAACTCCTTGGTTGTAGTTGTCGAGCACTTCTTTACGCGTGATCGTCGACGGGAACTGACGATTGGTCCAGGACGGGAAGTGGGAGCCATCCCAATCACGCGGTACTCCCGAGTTCGGAGGCACGGACACCTCTCCGCCACAGGTCGGACACGCGACCACCGCTAGGTCCAACCTCCGCACCGTCCCAAGCGCCCTGCAGAGTGCCCTTGCGGAACGAGCCCCTAGAGTTCACGAGCCCCCGAACATTCGTCCCACTGACCATCTCAACTTCGGCTTTTGCGGCAACACCGGTAGCCACCACCGTTTCCACCGCCGGAGGAGCGTTCACCCACCGTTGACCTGCGGTGATGCACTCATGGGGCCCGACAGCGACCTGGCTGGCGACCGTTGAGGCCCCGACGCGCGTTTCGAGTTCAGGCAGGGTTACGGCTGATGCGGTTCCCGCGCCGAGCAGCACTACGACAGCAGCGGCTAGTCAAGACGGACATGGACTCTGCCCGCCGGATCCCCGATCGCGGACGTTCGCCCAGAACGTCTGAAGGTCCTGCTCGCTCAGCGGAGCACCCCAGCCCACTGGCGACCGGATCGACGCGAGGTCGATATCCCGCCCCCAGACCGGAACCGGCACAGCCGCCCATGGGCCTGACTCATCCTGCGTGAGTAGCAACGCGATCTCCCAGTCGCGCTGTCCCCACAACGCCCAACTCCTCGATGAGCCGGCGATCCCGATGACATTGGCAGTGAACGCGAGGGCGCCGGTCGGATCATCATCCGGCTCGTGTTGTAGACCCTCGGCGTATCTAGCCCCCACCACATCACCGGGGATCTGAAAGCCCGGAAAGAAGGTGTACTCGTCGCGGTAATAGCGCCACTCAGGGTCGAAGCACGCCACAGTGACAGCGTCGTCACCGTAACCAGCAGCTAGGGCACCCAGAACTGCACCAAACGAACCGCCGAGAACCCTGTCGAACTCATAAATCCTCGCGAAAGCGGTCGCGGCCCGGAACGGCCAATCGGGCAGTCGACGGGTGGTATCGATCTGCAGCCCGATCGCGTGTTCGAGAACATGGAACTCTTCCTCGTTCCCCGGGAAGTGGACGAGCCCGCTCATGGCTGGTACCCCAAGCGAATCTTGAGCGTTACGTCGGAGGAGCCAGCCGGCGTGAAGTCAGCAGACCAGCCGCTGTAGCTGCCCGCCTTCTCCCTGAGAACGTACCTGGCGCCGTCTCTCTCGAAAATCTGGACTGCGCCATCCTTCGATACCCGCGACGTCCAACCGCTATTCCTCAACGTGTCCGCGAACTCCGTGTGCATTGCATCGGTGCCAACGTTCCGTATCGACCCACCCTTGGTCAGGTCGATGTACGTGCGCGACTCCCCGACCCCTGCGGCATCTGCGGCGTTCGGCAAGGAGCACGTGTTGTGGACTAACACCTGGGCGTTGCCGACGTGGTAGGTGTGGATCCCGTCGACGCTGAGGTTGTACGCCAGTGCCATACGAACAGTCCCGAGCTCCAGTCCAGAGACGGCGACTACGCGACAGTCGGCAGCGAGAACCTCCTCTCCCGCAACGAGTTCGTCGGCGCGCTCGAACCGCTGATCGGTGGCCGACCAGAACGGGTGATCCTCGGTGGTGCTGATGACTTCGCCGTCCACGACGAGGTCGACGACGGTGTCGTCGTGAACGAAGACACGCGTGACTTCCTTGGCTGCCTGCTCGCCGGTTTCGGGGTCCGTGGCGACAACCTTGTCGGCGACTTCAATGTCTTGGATGGGTTTCTTTGACCCGTCGGCCATGAGGACAAACGTGGCTCCGGTGAAGGAGCAGGCCCTGGCACCCGTCTTTGCGGCTTTTGTGGTGGTGGTGGTGATGGTTTTGGTGGTGCGGAGGGCGGGGGCGGCGGCGCGGAGGCCGACGGCGCCGAGTTTGATCGCTCCGGCGGTGATGGGTCCTCCGACGGGGGCGAGGATGAGGGAGG
>JBKECN010000096.1:0-163634 GCA_047974565.1 Actinomycetales bacterium | reverse complement strand
CCGAAGCCGGCCTCGGTGACGAGCACGTCCGCCATCTTCACGCCGAGTTGGCAGGCGACCACCGAGGAGTTCCCGGTGGCGATATTGCCGAACGGGCCGGCGTGGATCAGCGCTGGAGTGCCTTCGAGGGTCTGCAGCAGGTTGGGCTGCAGGGCATCGCGGAGCAGGACGGTCATCGCTCCGGCGGCCTTGAGTTCGTCCGCGGTGACCTGGCGGCCGGTACTGGTGTATCCGACCACGATCCGCCCCAGCCGATCCCGCAGATCGGCCAAGGATGTGGCCAGGGACAGGGTGACCATCACCTCACTCGCCGCGGTGATGTCGAAGCCGGTCTGCCGGGGCACTCCGTCGGCTCGCGCACCCAGCCCGCAGACCAACTGGCGCAGCGAGCGGTCGTTGACGTCCATCACCCGGCCCCAATCGATGGAGCGCAAGTCCAGGCCGAGCCGGTTGCCGTGGTGCAGGTGATTGTCGAGCATCGCGGTGAGCAGGTTGTGCGCCGCGGTGACCGCGTGGAAGTCTCCGGTCAGGTGGAGGTTGAGTTTGTCCATCGGCACCACCTGGCTGAAGCCGCCCCCGGCCGCACCGCCCTTGATGCCGAACGTGGGGCCCATCGACGGCTGACGCAGGGCGAGCATCGACGTCTTGCCGATGTGTGCCAAACCCTGGGCCAGACCCACCGAGGTGGTGGTCTTGCCCTCGCCCAGCGGGGTGGGCGTCACCGCGGTGACCACGACGTACTTGCCCGGCTCGGCGTCGGCGAGGCGGTCCCGGGCGGCGAGGCTCACCTTGGCCACGTGACGTCCGTAGGGCTCCACCTCGTCCTCGAGCAGGCCGGCCGCCGCAGCGACGTCAGCGATCGGCCGCAGGGTGGCTTCGCGGGCAATGTCCAGATCCGACTTCCACGTCATGGGGTGGAGTGTGCGGCAGCGCGAGGCCGCGTGGGGGCTTATGTCACCAGTGAGGCGCCCAGGCTGCCCCGATCGGGGTAAACCGGTTCAGTTCTGGCCGTCAGGAGCGTCCATGGCGCCCGGGCGAGTCCTCCAGAGCCAGGCCAGCCCAAGGATCGGTAGGACCAGCGGGACATAGCCGTAGCCGGCTCCGTAGCCGCTCCACACGGTCGCGTCGGGGAAGTCTGCGGCGTCGAGCAGGCTCGTGGTGCCCACCGTGAGCACCCCCACGAGTTCGATGCTCACCGCGACCCAGGCGACTCGCCGTCCGACCGGCCCGTCCACCACGAGCGCCACGGTGGCCACGATGTAGACCAGCGCGGCGAACGCCGAGAGCAGGTACGGGACCGGGGCGTGGGCGAACTCGGTGGCCAGTTGCACCCCGGCCCGTGCCGAGGCGGAGATGGCGAAGATGGCGTAGACCGCGACCAGGAGGCGCCCGGGCCCACTGCTGAGTCGACGCCTACTCGAGGTGGCCGGCTGTCCGCCAGCCTCAGGCACCGGCGTTCCAGATCTGCACGAGCCGCAGGATGAGGACCACTTCGGTGGCCGCGGCGATCGCGAAGACGCCGTTGCCCCAGCGACTCCGGTCGGCGATTCCCCAGAACGCGCCGGCCACGAGAACGGCCACCGCGGTCACGTGGTAGCCGACGAAGGTGAACCCGTCGATCGCCTCACCCCGGCGCACCATCAGCACGACGCCGATCACCGCCTGGATGATCAGCGCCACTTCGATCACCGCGGCGGTGACCAGTTGCGCGGTGCTGGGCCGCGCGGCCCGGATGGCGGCGACCAGCGACCAGGCCGCCAGGACGAGATTGGCCACCACCAGCGCGCCGGCCAGCCAGGTGATCACGCGTTGCCTCCACTCACGCCGCGGGACGACGCCTTGCCGGAATGCGGTGGCACCCTCGCCTCACGTGTGCCACCGCTCGTGCAGCGCCCCACGATACGGGGGCTGGCGAGCGTGCCCTGCACCCCCTGGGTCACCAGGGGTAACTGGGGCTGGCCCTCGGGAGGGTGGTTGCCGAACGGCATCCCCACGCCCCGATCGGCAGTCCCCCGTCCCGGTCGGCAGTCTCACGTCCCGGTTGGCAGTCTCAGGCCTCGATCGGCCAAGTGTGTACCGGGTCGTTGCTGTGCATGTGCGCTCGGTACCGGTCCACCATGGCCGCCAAGGCGGCCGGGCGGTCCATCCCGGAGGCCTCCAGCGCGGCGACCGTCTCGGTCATCCAGCGGGCGCCGGTGCGGCCGGTCTTGGCTCGTGCCTCGATGACGCCCAGGTACCGGTTGCGCACCTCGTCGTCCACGCCGTACTCGCGCAGGCCCTGGTGGGCCAGCGGCAGCAGCCGGTGCAGGACGAGCTCGTCCACCGTGACGTCACCGACCTCGGGCCAGTACAGGTGCGCGTCCAGACCCGACTGGCAGGCGGCGTCGAAGTTCTCCTTGGCGGTCTTGAAAGCCAGCTTGCTCCACACCGGGCGGTCCATCTCGGCGAGCACCTTGACGCACCCGTAGTAGAAGGCGGCGTTGGCCATGATGTCGATGACGGTCGGCCCGGCCGGCAGTACCCGGTTCTCCACGCGCAGGTGCGCGACGCCGTCCACCACGTCGTAGATCGGCCGGTTCCACCGGTAGACGGTGCCGTTGTGCAGGCGCAGTTCCTGCAGGCGCGGGGCCTTGCCGGTGGCCAGCACGGCCACTGGGTCCTCGTCGCTGAGTTCTGGCAGCAGCGACGGGAAGTACCGGACGTTCTCTTCGAAGAGGTCGAAGATCGAGGTGATCCACCGATCGCCGAAGAACACCCGGGGCCGCACGCCCTGGTTCTTCAGTTCCTGGGGGCGCACGTCGATCGCCTGGTGGAACAACTCGACCCGGGTCTCGTCCCACAGCCGGCGACCGAAGAAGAACGGCGAGTTGGCCGCCAGCGCCACCTGCGGTGCCACCAACACCTGCGCGGCATTCCAATAGCGGGCGAACTCCGACGGGTCGACCTGCAGGTGAAGTTGCACGGACGTGCACGCCGACTCGGGGGCGATCGACGTGGCGAACGTGCTCAGCCGCTCCCCGTCCGGCGGAGCGCCGGAGATGTCGATGAAGATGTCCTCCCCGCGGAACGTGACGATCGTGTCGTTGAGCGCCTCGTACCGGGCCGAGGGTGACATCCAGTCACCGTCGAAGTGCTCGGGTGCCAACGTGGGCAGGATGCCCACCATGACGATGTGCACCCCGATCCGCTCGGCGGCCTCGGCGGCGGCATTGAGGGTTTCGCGCAACTGGTGTTCCAGATCGAGCATGGCGGTGCCGGTCAGGTTCCCGGGCGGCACGTTGAGCTCGATGTTGTAGCGGCCGATCTCGGTCTGATAGCTGGAGTCCGCGATCGCCTCGAGGGTCTGGGTGTTCCGCATGGCCGGCTGCATGTCGTCGCCGACGAGGTTCAGTTCCACCTCCAGCCCGGTGCGCGCGCCGCCGCCGGTCTCCATCTGGTGCTCGGCGAGCATCCGCTCGAAGACGTCCAGGCACAACTGGACCTTCTCCCGATACCGCTGCCGGTGTTCGCGGGTATAGGTGGTGGAGGCGACTTCGTCACCCATGACGTCTCCTCGACTGTGGGCCGTCTGGTCCGGCGGCCGGGCGAGGCCCACCCTAGGGCATGGATAGGTGTTCCTCACTCGGCGCGCGAGGCCAGCCGCGTCGGCTGCTCAGGGCAGCCCACGCCACGGCTGCCCAAGGGTGCCCCGGCCGGCGTCGGCGCCTGCCAGGACGGGCTCGTCGGCGGTCAAGGCGCGCCGGCCCAGCACGGCATCCGGTGCTTCCCGCGAGATGGCCTGGCGACCCAGGGGCCCCGGCGCCGTGTGTCGGTACGAGCCGTTGTCAGTGGTCGAACCTAGCGTGGTCTGCATGAGATCCCGCCGGCCCAGCGCACCCGCCACACCCCCACCCGGGTGGCGCGTGCCGGCACCCGCGCGCGCCGGCACCCCAGGCCGGCCGCCGCACGAGGCAGGCAGTTGCTGATGCGGCTCCTACACACCTCCGACTGGCACCTGGGCCGCACTCTGCACGGGGAGTCCATGCTCGACGCGCAGGCAGCTTTTCTGGAACACCTCGCCGAGGTGATCCGGGCCGAGAACGTCGAGTTGCTGGTGGTATCGGGCGACATCTACGACCGGGCGCTGCCACCGGTGCCGGCGGTCACATTGCTCGACGAGGGGCTCGACCAGCTGCTGGCCACCGGCGTGCAGATCCTGCTCACCGCCGGCAATCACGACTCGGCCCAACGCCTCGGCTTCGGCGCCAGGCGCAGCGCCCGATCCGGCCTGCACGTGCGCACCGGGCTGCACGACGCCACCACCCCGCTGCTGCTGTCCGACGAGCACGGCCACCTGGCCTGCTACGGCATCGGCTATCTGGAGCCTGCGGTGTTGGCCGCAGAATTCGGCTGTGCCCGCTCCCACCAGGCTGTGCTGGGTACCGCCCTGGCCCAGGTGCGAGCAGACCTGGCCGAGCGGGGCACACCCCGCAGCCTGGTGGCCGCGCACGCCTTCGTCTCCGGAGCCGAACCCACCGACAGTGAACGCGATATCCGGGTCGGCGGGGTCGACCGGGTCCCGGTCACCCTGCTGGAGGGCTTCGACTACGCCGCCCTCGGCCACCTGCACCGCCCGCAGACCCTCACAGATGCGGCCCGGTACAGCGGTTCGCCGATCGCGTACTCCTTCTCCGAGGCCGGCCAGGTCAAGGGCAGCTGGCTGGTGCAGGTGGGCAAACCCGGCACGTCCCCCGAGGCCGAGTTCATCCCGGCTCCGGTCCAGGTACCTCTGGCCCGGCTGCGCGGCACCCTGGCAGACCTGCTCACCGACCCCGCCCACCGCCACGCAGAGCAGGCCTACTGCCAGGTCGTGCTCACCGATACCGAACGCCCCCGCGCGCCGATGGAGCGGCTGCGCCGCCGCTTCCCCCGCACCCTGTCGATGAGTTTCGAACCCGCCGGAATGCCCGACCCGACGGCCCCGGTGCCGGTCTCCCCCGCCGCCGGCTCGGGGCTGGACGACGAATCCCTGTGCTGCTCCTTCTTCGCCGGCGTGCGCGGGCACTCGGTCTCCCCCGAGGAGCGGCGGCTGATCCAGCAGGCCGTCGAAGCGGCCCGGCTCGCCGAGGCCGCCGAATGAGACTCCACCGGCTGGAGATCGAGCGCTTCGGCCCCTTCGCCGAGCGGGTCAGCATCGACCTCGACGAGGTGACCCGGCAGGGGCTGTTCCTTCTGCACGGCCACACCGGGGCCGGTAAGACCAGCCTGCTCGACGCGATGTGCTTCGCACTGTACGGCTCGGTCCCCGGCCCCAGGGCCAAGACCGAGCGGCTCACCAGTGATCACGGGCCGCGGGCGCAATCCGCCGGTTCTCCGGAGGTGGTCTGCGAGTTCACCGCCGCGGGCAGGCGTCTGGAAGTGACCCGGACCCCCGCGTGGGATCGCCCGAAGACCCGCGGCACCGGCACCGTCCGCCAGCAGGCCAGCGTCGTGGTCCGGGAGAAGGTGCAGGGGCGCTGGGTGGTGCGCGCCGACCGGCTGGACGAGGCCGGCCTGCTGCTGGGCGAGGTTCTGGGCATGGCCAAAGACCAGTTCACCAAAGTGGTGATGCTGCCGCAGGGTGATTTCGCCGCTTTTCTGCGCGCCAACGCCGACGACCGCCAACAGTTGCTGGAGAAACTCTTCGGCACGGCCCGGTTCAAAGATATCGAGGGCTGGCTCGCCGAGGCGCGCAACCAAGCCCGTGGCCAACTCGCCCAGGCGTCAACCCGGCGCGGCGACCTGCTCGGGCGGGCCGACGAGCACGCCCGAGTGCTGGACGACTACGACCATGACGCGTACTCCAGCCTGGAGGCTCTGCCGGACGATCGCGCCGACGCGGAGTCGGTGCGGCTGGCGCAGGGGTGGGCCTCGTCCGCCGAAAGCGCCGCAGCGGCCGCAGCCGAGCAGGTGCAGGCGCACCTGGCCGCCCGGGGAGCGGCCCGGGAGTCGTCCGTTCAGGTGGGTGAGCGGCTACGCGAAGCGCAACGGCTCGCCGGGCTGCTCGGCCGGCACGCGCAGTTGCTGGCGACCGGCCCGGCCCTGACCGCCGACCGCGAACGGCTCGCCTCGGCCGAACGCGCCGAGCGGGTGCGTGCCGGGCTCGCCTCGATCGACGTGGCGGAGGCGGGTGTCGCCGCTGCTCACCGCGCTCTGGTCGCCGCCGAGTCCGCGGCCGAGGGCATCGCGCTCACCGAGTCCGGCGTCGACGGTCACCCGCACCAAGCCCCTTGGCCACCATCGGTCTCGACGACCCCGACCCACGCCGAGGGCGCCGGGCCTGCGGACACCGGCCTGGCAGGTACCGGCCTGACCGACACCGGGCTGACAGGTGCTGGCCTGACCGATACCGGGCTGACAGGTAGTGGGATGACCGATACCGGGCTGACAGGTAGTGGGCTGACGGGCGCCGGCAGGGGCATCGGCAGACCAGCGGGTGCCGATGCCGTGGGCCTGCAAGACGCTGCCGGGCAGCTGTCCTTCGACCTCGACGGCCCGACAGGTGAGCCGACGGTGCCCACAGCCCCGCACGACCGGGTGCCGGCACCGAAGGGAGGTCAGCGGCCACCCGCCGCAGCCGGCAGTGCCGCGGCAGATCACGTGGCGGGCGATGCCGCGCCACACGCCGAGCCCGGCCGGGCGCTGCCGATGAACATCGACCGCCGACGCGAACTCATCGGCGCGCTGACCGCCCTGGCCCCGCAGGAGGAGCGGCTGCGGGACGACGAGGCCGCCCACCGTCGCCTGCAGGCCGAGATCGTCACGCTCGACAACCGGGCCACCGGCCTGACCGGCCGAATCGACGAGCTCGAACTCCTACGACGCGGGCTGGTGTCCCGGCGCGAGGAACTCGCTCCGCGGGCGGCCGCGCTGACCGATCGCACCCGACGCCGGGACGAGACCGCCGCCCGAGCCGAAGCCGCCGCTCTCGTGGCCAGTCTGGCGCCGAGCCTGTCGGCCGCGGTCGATGCTCATCAGCAGGCCGCCGAGGCCGAACTCGATGCCCGGGCAACCCATCTCGACCTGATGGAACGCCGCCTGGAGGGGATGGCCGGGGAGTTGGCGACCCGGCTGGCCGATGGCACGCCATGCCCGGTCTGCGGCTCGGCAGAGCATCCGGCACCCGCTCAGGCCGGCCAGCTCGTGTCGGCGGCCCAGGTGGCCACCGCCCAGCAGTCGGCCGAGGCGGCGGCCCGGGCCAGCCTGCAGGCGCGCACCCGGCGCGAACACATCCAAGCCGAACATGACGCCGCGCTGATCGCCGGCGGTGGGAGCACGGTCGAGTCGGCCGATGCCGATCACGCCCTGGCCACCCAGCACTGGCGCGAGGCCACCGAGGCCACCGCGCTGCTGCCCGCCCTGATCACCGAACTCGGCGACGCCGACCGCGAGCACACCCACCTCGCCGGACAGCTCACCGACACGCAGGCGTCGCGCACCGAGTTGCTGGCCCGTCGCCACGAGGTCGGCGCCCGGGTGGACGAGGCCACGGCCCGGCTGGAGGCCGCCCGGGCCGGATTCGACACGGTCGCCGAACGCACCGAGCACGTGCAGGCGGAGATCGAGCGGCTGGGTGCGTGGGCCGCGGCCCTGGCCACCTCCGACGATGCCACCGCAGAGCTCGCCACGCTGCGTGAACGAGTCGACGCGCACTGTGCGGCAAATGGTTTCGCCGACCGGGCGGCTGCTCGCCGGGCCCTGCTCACCGAACCGGAACGCGCCCACCTGGCGGCCGACATCGCCCAGCGCACCGCCGCGATCGCCGCCGTCACCGATCAACTCTGCGCCACCGAGGTCCGGACCGCTGCGCAGGCCGCCGCACTGCTCCCCGCCCCCACGGCCAGTGCCGCACCCACCCCGGGCGCTCAAGCCACGGCGCATGCCCACCCCGGTGCGAACGCCCAACCACACTGGGCCTGGCCGCCGGCCGACGCCGACGAGTGTGCCGCTGCGCTGGGGCGGGCCTCGGCGCACAGCGCGCAACTCACCCGGGCCCACACCGAGGCCATCACCCAACTGGCCGCAGCCGAGGCCGCCGCCGAGGAGTCTCAGGCCAGGTTCGCGGCGCTGACCACCGCCGCCCGATCCCTGGGCGACCTGTCCAGACAGGTGAACGTGCTCACCGAGTCCACCGCTCCCCAGCGCGAGCGCTTCGCAGTGCTCGACGAACTCGCCACCACCGCGCAGGGCCTGTCGACCTCCAACACCCGGCGAGTGCGCCTGTCCGCCTTCGTGCTCCAGGCCCGCTTGGAACAGGTCGCCACCGCCGCCAGCCACCGACTACAGGTGATGTCCGACGGCCGGTACACCTTGCTGCACAGCCAGTCCCGCGCCCGCGGGGGCGGGCGGCAGGGCCTGGGGCTGCGGGTGATGGACGCCTGGACCTCGGTCGAGCGTGACACCGCCAGCCTGTCCGGGGGTGAGTCTTTCCTGGCCTCCCTCGCCCTCGCTCTCGGCCTGGCCGACGTGGTGCAAGCCGAATCCGGCGGCCTGTCCATCGAGACCCTCTTCATCGACGAAGGGTTCGGCACCCTCGACGAGGAGACCCTCGAACTCGTCATGGAGGTCCTCGACCAACTCCGCGAGGGCGGCCGCGCGGTGGGGGTGGTCTCCCACGTACCCGAGTTGCGTACCCGCATCCCCAGCCAGTTGCAGGTGGTCAAGGGCCTGCACGGGTCGTCCGTGCTTCAGGTGGATGCCGTTGCGTCCTGAGCAGGGCAATCCCCGACTGCCGGATCAGCCGCGAATGAATTCTCGGTTCACTGTCACACCCGCGGGGGTCGGCGGTGTTCACCAGGCATGGGAACCTTGGCCGTGGCCACCTCCGAGGGCATCGCGGGCCCGCCGGTGACGGACGATCTGCGTTTCGAAGCGGTCTTCCGGATGGCCCGCGACCCGCTCGTGGCGTTGATCCGCAGGGTGCTGGACCACGGCGAGGCCGAGGACGTCGCCCAGGAGGCGTTCGTCAAGCTCCGGGCCGATCCCGTCCTGGCCCGCCCGGACGCCGAGGTCACCGCCTGGCTGCGTCGGGTGGGCCTGAACCTGGCCTTCAACCGGGCGCGGGATGTAGGCCGCTGGCGTGATCGGGGCGAAAGGGCCGAAAGTCCGGCGCTGGCGCCCGATCCCGCGGAGGAAGCCGTCCGCACCGATCAACGCCAACGGGTCAGGGATGTCCTGGCCCTGCTGCCCGCCACCCAACGCGACTGTCTACTGCTGCGCCACGCCGGCTACAGCTACGCGGAGATCGCCGAGACGCTGACCATCGCCAAAGGGTCGGTCGGAACGACCCTGGTGCGCGCCGAACGAGCTTTCAAAGAGCACTACCTCGATGAGGAGAACCGATCATGACCACGCTCACCTGCCCCGACGAGGGAACCCTTCGGGCCTTCGCCGACCGTGAGGACGACAACCATGCCGAGCGGGCCGCCCATATCCGGTCCTGCCTCACCTGCCGTCGGGCACTGCGGGACCTGCGCGCCGACGCCGACTTCGCCCAGACCCAGTTGTCCCGGGCCATGCAGGAACCTGACCCGGGCACGTCGGACACCGCCAACGCAGCCGGGGCGGGGCAGTACGTCCCAGCAGCCCCGGTGGATCCGCCGCCGCCGCGGCGGCATTGGGGCCGGGTCGCGGTGGCGGCCGCAGCCTCGGTGCTGGTCGCCGGGCTGGTGATCACCCCTGCTGGCAGGTCAATCGCCTCCAGCCTGCTGTCGGCCTTCCACTCGGAGAAGGTGGTGGCGGTCAGCGTCACCAACCTCGACGCGCAGCAAGCCGCCTCGGTGCTCCAGCAACTCGGCACCACCGCCGACCACGTCCCGGCGGGTGAGCAGGCAGGCCAGGTGGACTCGCTCGCCCAGGCCCAGGAACTGGTGGACTTCCCGATCGCCCAGGCCGATCCAACTGACCTGCCCGCCGGCGTGGTCGCTGAACCGTCGGTCGGCTACTCCCCCGAGCACCAGCTCACGGTGACCTTCGACGAGCAGAAGACCCGCGACTACCTGGCCGGTGTCGGAGCCGGCGATGTCGCGGTTCCCGCCGGACTCGGGGAGCAGAAGCTCTTCATCACCTTCCCCCAGGCAGTCGCGCTCCAGTACCCGGGCGAGGGCGACCGGATGCTCATCGTCGGCACCGCCGACGCGGTGGACGTCCGCACCGAGGGCCCGATGGACCTGACGCAGCTGCGGGACTTCCTGCTCGGCGTGCCGGGTATGCCGCCGGCACTGACCGATCAGCTCGGCTCGGTGGACGCCATCGGCGGCGCACTGCCGATCCCGATCCCGGTCGATGAACTCTCCGGTGACGAGACGACGATCGACGGGCACGACGCCGTTCAGGTCAGCCAGCCGGGCATCGGCGGTGGCGTGATCTGGCAGGACGGCGACCGACTGGTCGCGGTCGGTGGCACCTACCCGATGGAGGAGATCGTCCAGGTCGCCGAGGGGTTGACCGAGTGACCCCAGTGCTCGAGGCCGATCGCCTCACCAAGGCCTACGGAAAGCACGTCGCCCTGCGTGGGGTGAGCCTGTCCGTCGAGCCCGGTGAGGTGGTCGGCCTGCTGGGACCCAACGGCGCCGGCAAGACCACGACGGTGAAGATCCTCACCGGCCTGGTCCGCCCGTCATCAGGCCAGGCCCGATTGTTCGGGCTGGCCTGTACGGACCCGGCCGCCCGGCGACGGCTCGGCTACCTGCCGGAGTTGTTCCGGTTCCCCGACTGGATGAGCGGTGAGGCCGTCCTACACCTTCATGCCCGGCTCGCCGGGGTGCCTCGGGCGGAGGCGTCCCGGCGGGTCCCCCAGGTGCTCGAACGCGTCGGTCTGGGGGCTCGGGGCCGAGACCGGGTGCGTGGATACTCCAAGGGCATGAGTCAGCGGCTCGGTCTGGCCCAGGCGCTCATCGGCCGTCCCGAACTGCTTCTGCTGGACGAGCCCACCTCCGCGCTCGACCCGGTGGGTCGCCGGGAGGTGCGCGATCTGGTGGCCGAGCTCAAGGCCGACGGGGTGGCGGTCATGCTCAACTCACACCTGCTCGCCGAGATCGAGCGGCTGTGCGACCGGGTCACCGTGATGGACAAGGGCCACGTCCGGTTCGAGGGCTCACTGGCCGAACTGACCAGCTCCGGGCGCCGGGTAGACCTCACGGTGGCCCGCCCGGACGACTCCCTGGAACTGGCACTCATCGAGTTCGGGCGGCTGCTGCCGGCGGAGTCGGGTCCGGCCGGGGCACGATTCGGGATCGTGCTGGTCCCGCCCTGGGACGACGCGCCGGGCGAGGCCGCCGAACTGATCGCCGCGGCCGTGGCCGCGGGTCCCTGGGGACTGCGCGGGCTCGCGGTGGGAAGTGCTTCGCTGGAGGACGCCTTCGTCGGCATGGTGGCCGGAGGGGACCGATGAGCCTGGCCATCTACCGGTTCACCCTCGCCGAGGTGGTGGGCCGCAAGGTCGTCACCTGGGGCCTGGTGGCCAGCGCGATCTTCCTGGCCCTGTTCGCCGTCGCCTTCCGGTTGCTGTACCGGGAGATCGTCGGGCAGTCCCTGGCCGACGACGTGCAACAGGCTCTCGTGGGTGGGGTGCTCACCGTCCTGGGCTTGTACGTGACGTCCTTCCTGGCCGCCTTCCTCGCCATGTCACTGGCCGCGGGATCGGTGAGCGCGGACGCCGACTCGGGAGTGCTGCAGGCCATCGTCGTACGACCACTGCGCCGGTGGCAGTGGTACCTGGGCCGCTGGGCCGGATTCAGCACCCTCATCGTGGCCTACGTGGCGCTGATGACCGGGGCCATGCTCCTGATCGCCTGGAGCTTCTCCGGCTACCGGCCGCTGTCGATCACCGCCCTCATCGGGCTGATGTCCCTGCAGGTGGTGTTCCTGCTCACCGTCGGGATGCTGATCAGTTGCCGGTTGTCCACCCTGGCCACCGGCGTCGTGCTCTTCTTCTACTTCGGCATCGCCTGGTTGTCCGGGTTCATCGGCTTCATCGGGCAGATGGCGCAGCAGGCGGCGCTCACCCAGACCGCCACCGCCGTCTCCCTGGTCGCGCCCTCGGATGCCCTGTGGAAGGCCGCCTCCCACTTCGCCGCACCCCGCGGAGTGCCGCTGGGGACCATCGCCGACAACGTGGAGATGCCCTTCATGTCGCTGCGGGAGCCGTCGGCGCTGTTCCTCGCCTGGACGCTCGTCCTGACCGTGATCGTCCTGGCCTCGGGGGTGCGAGCCTTCGGCCGCCGGGACCTGTGACCGGCCGCAGCCCGGGACCTACCGGGCCTCGCCCCGGGCCTTGGCGGCCTCGTACTCGGCCTTGACCGCCTCGCCGGGCGGGTAGTTGCCCGCCAGCGGCTCCCCCTGGCGGATCTTGTGTTCGTTGACGTAGGCCTCCAGCCGCTCCTGGGCCACGCCGGCTTCGGCGACCTCCCCCACCAGGTCGCGCGGGATGACGATGATCCCGTCCCGGTCGCCGATCAGGACGTCACCGGGGTACACCGCGACCCCACCGAAGCCGATCGGCTGCTGCAGGTCTGCCACGTGGTGGTGCGCGGCCCGGGTGGTGATGGTGACATTGGCGGCGTAGGTGGGGAAGGGCAACTCGCTGAGGGTGTGCCCGTCGCGCAGTCCGCCGTCGGTGACGAAGGCGGCCACCCCGCGCTTCCACGCCCTGGTCATCAGCATGTCGCCGCCGGACGCGGCATCGGTGTCGCCGCGCGAGTCCACCACGATCACCGAGCCCGGCGGGGCAGTCTCGATGCACTCCCATTGAAGGGTGTTTCCGCTGCGGTACGGGTCGGGCTGGTCGACGTCCTCACGCGCGGGAATGAAACGCATGGTGAAGGCCTCGCCGACGAAGCCGTCGGCGACCTTCGACAGGGGCTTGACTCCCAAGGGTTCGATGGACCGGAAGCCCTTCTTGTACAAGATGGTGGCGATGGTGGACGTGCTCACCTCGCGCAGGGCCTCCAGGGCGCCGGACGGCAGGGGTTCCAGGTCGGGCAGAGTCATCGGTGATCAGCTCCAGGTACGTGAGGGGCACGGGGTCGAATGGGTCGGGCTGGTTGGTCACAGCGCCGGGCTGGTTGGTCACATCACGGGGCGGCCCGGAAGTAACTGCTTGCCGTACTTGGCGTCCCAGTCAGCCTGGATCGTGCTGAGCACCCGCATGGTCGGCAGCACCGAGCGGCCCGGCACGCGGGGTTCGCGGCCCTGCTGGACGGAGCGGACGAAATCCGGGGCGATCAAGGCGGCGTTCTGCTGCTCGGTGGCGATCCGCATCTCCCCCTCGCGGGTGGTCAGGCCGGCCCGGCGCTCGTCGGTGCGGTAACTGTTCCAGTCACTCACCACGAGGGTGTCGTAGATGAACTCCCCCGAGTAATAGGAGCCGGTGGTGACGATGGTCTGATCGTCATGGGTGGTGATCACCACGACGAGCTCCATCGGGATGCCGGTGCGCGGGTCGATCGGCGAGTACACGCTCTCGATGCTCTTGATCTTCGACTCCACGGTGTCCATGTCGCCCCCGGAGATCACCCACAACCCGAAGTCGATGAGGTGGGTGGTGTGATGCCAGAGCAGGTTGTCCGTCCAGGACCGCTGCAAGCCGGTGGCCCCCACATTGCTCAACCGCGAGATGAAGAACCGCCCGTGCACGTGCGAGACCCGCTCCTCGCCGGTGCGGACCCGGTCGATGATCGCGTGCCGCTCGGGCCGGTAGCGCATCGGGTACACCACCCCGAGGGTGAGGCCACGGTCCGCTGCCAGGTTCACGGCGGCTTCGGCCCCCTCGAGGTTCATAGCGATGGGGATCTCCACGAGCGTGTGCTTGCCCGCGGTCAGCGACCGCATCGTCATGTCCGCGTGGGTCTCCGACGGGCCGGCGATGATGACGACGTCCACGTCGGGGTCACCGAGGGCCTGGTCCAGGTCGGTGGTCCACTTCTTGTACCCGTACCGCTCGGCGAACACCTCGGTAGAGGGCGGCTTGCGTCCTGCCTGGGGGGCCGGGCCCTCGTCATCCTGCTGCTTGGCCCTGCCCACGACGGTGTGCAGGCGCACGTCCCGCATGCCCTGCAGGGGTTCGGAGTGCCAGACCCCCATCATGCCGTGCCCCACCATGCACACGTTGATCTTCTTTGCCATCGGGTGGCTCCTCGTGAGTTGTCAGTGGCTGAATGGTCAGTGATCGGTGCCAGGGGTGAAAGCGCGCGCCCGGCTACCCGCCGAAGGTTCCGATCGGTACCCCTGGGACGTCCACGTCCACCGCGAAAACCCCACCGGAGAGCGGATACTCGGTCAGCACCTCCGCCGGCAGGTCGTGTCGCAGGGACGTCAGGTAGATCGTGCGCAGGTCCGGTCCGCCGAACGCCGGACACGTCGGTCGGGCGCACGGCAACGGGATGGACGTCAGCAGCTCACCTGCCGGGGACCATTTGTTGAGCACTCCGGCGGAGATGCCGGCAGACCAGTAGTTGCCCTCGACGTCGATGGCGGCACCGTCGGGACGACCCTGCTCCTGGGTGGGTCGGCACAACTCACGACGGTTGCTCACCTCGCCACTGCCGGTGTCGTAGTCGTACAGCCAGACCACCTGTGCCTTGGAGTCGGACAGGTACATGGTCGAACCGTCTGCGCTCCAACCGATTCCGTTGGAGACGATGAGGTCGTCGACGACCGCCCGCCAGGACAGGTCCGGGTCGAGGCGGTACAGCTGGGCGATCGGGCGCGAAAGTCGTTCGACGTCCATGGTTCCGGCGAAGAAACGCCCGTCCGGAGAGCACTTGCCGTCGTTGAACCTGATCCCGGCCTGTCGGCCCGGCCCGGCTATGTAGGTGACGGCACCCGAACCGAAGTCGAGGCTGTGAAAGCCGTCCTCCAGGGCCACCACGGCGCCGGGGGCGGCCCCGTCCGCGCCGGGAGGCCGCAAGGCGAAGCAGCCGATGCGTGAGGGCAGCGGCCAACTGGTCAGCCGAGGGTCGTCCGGTTCGAGGGGTCGGGCACTGCCCTGGCCCGGGTGCGAGGTATCCGCGCCCCCCGGACGGGCGCAGTCCAGCCGGTACAGCCGGGCAGCGTTGATGTCGACGAAGTACAGCGCCGCCTCCCGCGCCGCCCAGACGGCCCCCTCACCCAGGTCCGCCTTGAGATCCACGACGCAGCGGACCGCGCCGTGGCCAGTCGCGGTCATGGTCAGTGGATCTCTGGCTCGGTCGTGTCGGTGCCGGCCATGAAGTCGAAGTCGCAGCCCTCGTTGGCCTGGGTGATGTGCTCCAGGTACAGGGCCCCGTAGCCTCGGGTGAACTTCGGCTCCGGCGGGGTCCACGCCTCCCGCCGGGCCTGCAACTCGGCATCGGTGACCTTGACCTCGATGGTGCGGTTGGGCACGTCGAGTTCGATCAGGTCGCCGGTACGCACCAGGGCCAGCGGCCCCCCGACATGGCTCTCCGGGGCGACATGCAATACGCACGCTCCGTAGGAGGTCCCGCTCATCCGGGCATCGGAGATCCGCACCATGTCCCGGACCCCGGTCTCGAGGATCTTCTTCGGGATCGGCAGCTGACCCCACTCCGGGAAACCTGGAGCCCCTTGCGGCCCGGCGGATTTCAACACGATGACGGAGTCCGCGGTGATGTCGAGATCCGGATCGTCGATGGTGGCGGCCATCTCGTCGTAGTTCTCGAAGACCACTGCCGGGCCGGTGTGCCGGTGCAGACGCTCTTCGGCCGCAGGGGGTTTGATCACCGCACCGTCCGGGGCCAGGTTGCCGCGCAGCACCGCCAGGGTGTCCTTGGCGACCACCGGGTTGGTGCGGCGCCTGATCACGTCGTCGTTGAAGATCCTTGCCCCGTCGATGTTCTCGCCGAGGGTATGACCGTTTGCGGTGAGTGTGTTGCCGTCGATGAGGTCCCCGAGTTCGACCAGCAGAGCTCGTAACCCGCCGGCGTAGTAGAAGTCCTCCATCAGGTACGCCCCCGACGGGCGGATGTTGCCCAGCAGTGGTGTCACGCGGGCGAGTGAGTCGAAGTCGTCGAGGCTGAGCTCGACGCCGAGCCGACGGGCCATCGCCACCAGGTGCACGATCGAGTTCGTCGACCCGCCGATCGCCAGCACCGTGGTGATCGCGTTGAGAAAGGCCGGCCGGGTGAGGATCTGGGAGATCCTGCGGTCCTGCCAGACCATCTCGACGATCTCCCGGCCGGTGTGGGCGGCCATCACCGCGTGCCGGGAATCCGGTGCCGGGATGGAGGCTGCCCCGGGCAGGGTGAGCCCGATCGCCTCGACCGCCGAGGTCATCGTGGAGGCGGTGCCCATCGTCATGCAGTGCCCGGGTGAGCGGGCGATGCCGTTCTCGATCTCGGACCAGTCGCGCTCGGTGATCAGCCCGGCCCGCAGGTCGGCCCAGTACTTCCAGGTGTCCGAGCCCGAGCCGAGGGTCTGTCCGCCCCAGTTCCCGCGCAGCATCGGGCCCGCGGGCAGGAAGATCGCCGGCAGGTCCACCGCCTCGGCGCCCATGATGAGCCCGGGGGTGGTCTTGTCACAACCGCCCATCAGCACCGCGCCGTCGATCGGGTAACTGCGCAGCAGTTCCTCGGTCTCCATCGCCAGCAGGTTGCGGTACAGCATCGTCGTCGGCTTCTGGAACGGCTCGGACAGCGACATCGCAGGCATCTCCACCGGGTAGCCACCCGCCTGCCACACCCCGCGCTTGACCTCCTCGGCCCGCTGACGGAAGTGGGTGTGACACGGGTTGATGTCGCTCCACGTGTTGATGATGCCGATTACCGGCTTGTCCTTGTAATCGGCTGCGTCATAGCCCATTTGAGCCGTCCGTGACCGGTGTCCGAAGGAGCGCATGTCCTTGGCGCCGTACCACCGGTGGCTGCGTAGTTCGTCCGGGCTCTTGCGGGTGGTCATCTGATCCTCCTGGGGTACCGGCTCGGGTCGGGGGCCGTGCCGCTCTGGCCTGCGGCCCGGCCCCCTCGGCTCAGGCGTAGAAGGCCGGCTTGTCGATCATCTCCACCGCCACTTCGCCCCCGGCGGTGAGCGCCCTGACGCCCGCATCGCAGACGCAGGCCGCGGCATAGCCGTCCCAGGCGCTCGACCCGGTGGCCCCGCCCGCCGTGGCGGCGTTGATCCAGCTCTGCACCTCCCCGACGAAGGCGCCCCAGAAGCGGTCGTTGTGGTCGGTGGTGATCCGGTTGTTGCGTCCGTGATCGTCGCGCCGGGTGATGAGGTTCTGGTCCGACAGGGAGATGACCCCGGTCTCGCCCACCACCTCGCAACGGATGTCGTAGCCGTACTGGCAGTTGACGAAGATCTCGTCGTCGATCCGCACACCCGAGGCGGTGTTCATGATGAAGACCAGCGGGTCCTGCAAGTGCTCGAACCGGTTGCGGGTCTTCTTCGGCTTGTCCACCCGCACCGAGACGATCTCCTCGCCGGTGAGGTAGCGCATCATGTCGACCTCGTGGATGGCGGTGTCGTTGATCGCCATGTCCCAGGTGTAGATCTGCGGGACGGTGGGATTGCGGTGCGCACAGTGGATCATCAGCGGCTCACCGATCTCGCCGGCGTCGATGGCGGTCTTCATCGCCTGGTACGAGGCGTCGAAGCGGCGCATGAATCCGACGGTGATGAGTCGCTTGCCGGCCTTCTGCTCGGCCTCCATCACGCGGATGCCGGCCTCAGCCGTGGGGGTGAGCGGCTTCTCGCAGAAGACCGGCTTGCCGGCCTCCATGGCCGCCACGAGGGGCTCCTCGTGGGCCGGACCGAAGGAGCAGATCATGATCGCGTCGATCTCGGGATCGGCGATCAGCTCCAGCGGGTCGGTGTAGGCGGTGCCCTCGATCCTGGCGGCCACCTCGGTGGCCCGGTCGGCATTGACGTCGGCCACCGCCGTCACCCGGCCGCCGGCCAGCACGCTGTGGATCCGCTCGATGTGGGCCTGGCCCATGCCGCCGGGGCCGATCATGCCGATTCGTAGTGTCATCAGTTCGTCCCTGTCTCCGTATGCCTGTGTGTTGCTGGTCGCGTCGTCGATCCGAGGCTCGGCTGGTCACAGCCAGTCCCGCTGCCGCCGACCCGGAGAAATCCGGGTGGCGCGCCCGTCCGCTCAGACCTGTCCCAGGCCGCTCTCGGCGAGGAACTTGCGGGTCTCCTTGGCGATCCGCAGCGGCTGGCCCGGCTCGGCGATCGGGTACATGTCCTGTTCGGTGACGACGTAGAGTTCCTTGTCCAGATCGGCCAGGGCGTCGATGAGGGTGGCCATGTTGGGTTCACCGGCAGGAGGGGCGACCGAGACCCCGTCGGCGACCGCCTTGCCGAAAGGCCAGTCCTCGTCGTGGGCCTGCTTGACCAGCCCCGGGTCCATCGCCTTGATGTGCACGTAGCCGATTCGCTCCGGATAGGTCCTGGCGATCTCGATCGGGTCACCCCCGCCGTACACGATGTGCCCGGTGTCCAGGCAGAACGAGACGAACTCGGGGTCGGTGGCCTCGAACACCCGGGCGATCTCCTCGGGGGTCTCGATGTGCGAGTCGCCGTGCGGGTGCAGCACCATCGTCAGGCCGTAGTCCTGCTTCATGATCCGCCCGAGCCGATTCGCGTTGGAGATGTAGAGGTTCCACGCCTCGGTGGACAGCTCCCGGTCGTCGGTGAACTCCCAGGTCTTGTCGTCGCGGTACAGCGGGGGCAGGTGCACGACGAACTCGGCACCGACGGCGGCGTGGGTCTCGCCGATCGCCCGGAAGGTCATCTCGGTGTCGGCCCAGGCCTCGGCCTTGTGCAGGATGCCCCATCCGGTGCCGGCCACCACCCGGAAGCCCCGCTTGTCCATCTCCTCCTGCAGTCGCGCCGGGTCGGTCGGGAAGTAGCCGAACGGTCCGGTCTCCATGATCGAGAAACCGGCCTCGGCCATCTGGTCCAGGGCACGCTCCCAGGGAATCTGCTTGTCGTCCTCGGGGAACCAGACACCCCACTGGTCCGGGCACACGCCCATGGTCAGTTTGGAGTAGCGCGGATCGGGGTTGACGGCCTTGGTCGGGTCGGCCTGGGGGTGGTCGGACATGGGGTTCGTGTTTCCTCTCTGAAACCTTCAGTGGCGGTGGGTGGTGGGTGACACCCGGGGGGTCCGGGCCGGCTGCGTTCAGCCTGCGTGCTTGGCGACGTACTCCTGCATGGTCTTGAGCTGGTACCGCGACACCTCGTGAGCGGTCTCGTCCTCGGCGAAGACGGACGAGCACATGACGGTGCCTTCCCGGTCGTAGAAGCCGATCTCGCCGAGGGTGCCGAAGAAGTCGTCCCAGTTGAGGTCGCCATCGCCGATCTTGAGGTGCTGGTGCACCCGCACCGCGTTTCCCGGAGGGTTGGAGATGTACCGCAAGCCATGGCTGGCGTGATGGTCCATCGTGTCCGCCACGTGCACCAGCCGGATGAGATCGCCTGCCTCGCGCATGATCTCGGTCATCGGGTGCCCCATGTGGTAGGTGTGACAGGCCACGTAGACCATCCCGACGTTCGGTGAGTTGAGGCCGCGGATGACCCGGATGGCTTCCAGGCCGTCTTCGCAGTAGTCGTCCGGGTGCGGGTCGATCCGCACGTCGATGCCCTCGGACTCGATGATCGGCAGCAGTTCCTCCATCGACCGGTAGAAGCACGCCTCGGAACGCTCGGGGTCTTCGGGCCTGCCCGAGAACTCGGTGTTCATGACATTGCAGTCGAGCAAGGTCGTGAGCTGGATGGCACGCTTCCAGTAGCGCACCGCGGCTTCGCGCTGCCACTCCTGCGGACCGCTCCAGCGCAGCACCGGCAGCACGGACGCCACGGTGATCCCGGCGGCGTCGCACTCCTTCTTGAACGCCTTGGCCAGGGCGTCGTCGGCCTTGGGCGCCCGGAAGAACGGGATGAAATCACGGTGCGGGGTGAGTTGGATGTGCTCGAAGCCGAGTTCTGCCACCAGGGCGGGGAACTCCAGCAGCGCGTAGTCGTGGTGGAAGGGGGTGGGGTCGAGGGCGATCTTCATCGACGAACTCCATTGTGGGTCAGGGGGTTCCGGTACAGGGAGAAGACTGGCTCTGAGACGAGGTGCGGAGGTGTCGAGGTGTCGACGGCGACGGCGACGGCGACGGCCCAGGGTCCGCTGCGCACGTCTCGGGCCGGCCTCACAGGTAGAAGCGTTGTGGGGCCTTGGACTCGGCGTACTCGGTGTACGCCTGCCGGGTGCTGTCCAGGTTCGAGACCTGGGAGACGGGCACGTCCCACCAGGCGTTCCCGGGAGGGTTCGGCCCGTACAGGTTCGTCTTGATGTAGACCGCCGTTGTCTTGTCGGCCTTGAGGGCCTGGGCGAACTTCTCGCGGAAGTCACCGATGTCCTCGGCGACGAGCACGTCGGCTCCCCACGAGGCGGCATTGGCGGCCATGTCGAAGGGCACCAGGTCACCGTCCAGGCGCCCGCTCTCCTCGTTGCGCATCCGGTACTTGGTGCCGAACCGCTGAGAACCGCGGGACTCCGAGAGTGAGCCGATCGAGGCGTAGCCGTTGTTGTCCAGCAGCACGAAGACCACCTTGAGTCCCTCGGAGACGATCGTGGCGATCTCCATCGGCAGCATCTGGTACGTGCCGTCCCCGACGATGGCCACCACCTCCTGGTCGTCGCCGGCGGCCATGCGGCAACCCAGGGCGGCCGGAATCTCATAACCCATGCAGGAGAAGGCGTATTCGACGTGGTACTGCTCGGGGGTGGTGGCCCGCCACAGCGCCTGCAGGTCGCCGGGCATGGAGCCGGCCGCGTTGATGACGATATCGCGATCGCCCATCAATTCGTTCATCGCGCCGAACACCTCGGTCTGGGCAGGGAGCGGGGTGTTGTCGCGGTGATAGCACTCATCGATGACCTGCTGCCATTCGTCGTCCAGATCCGCCGCGCGTTGCTGATAGGCCGCATCGGTGCTCCAGCCCGCCAACGCCTCGCCCAGGGCCACCACGCCCTCGCGGGCGTCGGCCACCACCATGGTGGCGGAGTGCTTGGCGGCGTCGAAGCCCGCGACGTTGAGGTTGACGAAGCGCACGTCCGGGTTGGCGAAGATGGTGTGCGAGGCCGTGGTGAAGTCCGAGTAGCGGGTTCCCACCCCGATCACCACGTCAGCCTCCCGGGCCAGAGTGTTGGCCGCCGATCCGCCGGTCGAGCCGACTCCACCCACCGCGAGCGGGTGGTCGAAGTTCACCACGCCCTTGCCGGCATGGGTGTCGGCGACCGGAATGCCTGTCGCCGTGGCGAAGTCGCGCAACTGCGAGCTGGCCTCGGAGTACAGGGCACCGCCGCCGACGATCATCAGCGGCTTCTTCGCGCCCCGGATCACCTCGACCGCGCGCGCCAGGGCGGCCGGCTCGGGAACCGGGCGGGCGACGTGCCAGACCCGCTTGCGGAAGAACTCCACCGGCCAGTCGTAGGCCTCGGCCTGGATGTCCTGCGGGAGGCAGATCGTCACGGCTCCGGTCTCGGCCGGATCGGTAAGCACCCGCATCGCGGCCAGGGCCGACGGGATGAGCTGCTCGGGCCGGGAGATCCGGTCCCAGTAGCGCGAGACCGGCTTGAACGCGTCGTTCACCGAGATGTCGAAGGTGCGAGGGTCTTCCAACTCCTGCAGCACCGGCGACGGAATCCGGGTGACGAAGACGTCCGAGGGCAGCACAAGCACCGGAACGCGGTTCGCGGTGGCCAGTGCCGCACCGGTGATCATGTTCGTCGAACCGGGCCCGGTCGAGGCGGTGACCGCCAGGGTGGAGAGCCGGTTGGTGGTCTTGGCGTAGGCAGCCGCCGCGTGCACCGCGCTCTGCTCATTGCGAGCCACGTAGAAGGGCATGTCCGGGGCGTCCGGCGCCCCTTCCTCCACCTCGACCCGGGCCTGCAGCAGGGCCTGGCCGATGCCGGCCACGTTGCCGTGCCCGAAGATCCCGAACGTGCCGGCGATGAGCCGATGCTCGACCCCATCGCGTTCGCTGTACTGGTTGGCCAGAAAGCGGACGAAGGCCTGGCCGACGGTGAGGCGGATCGTCTCGGTCATGAAAAATGCTCTCCTCGTTGAGGTTTGCGCTGACTACACGGTGGCTGGGCGGGTTACGCTGAATCTGTCGAGTGAGGCCAGCCGATGCGGGGCTTGCGCGCCGGGTCGGGACCGGGTGGGTCGGAGTCCGTCTTTTCGCACCCTAGCCCGGTCGGCTCATCGACGGGTGCCGGTGGTGCGATCAAACCGCTCCCGAGCCGGATCGCCGGCCCGGACGCCGGATGACCGGGTTCGATGCCGGTGACCCGGGCGTCGGGCTGTGGCGTTCGTTACGCCACAGCCCGACGCTGCGTGTCGCTGGCCCACTCGGTGCCTGCGGGCTGACGGGGTTGCGGGTCAGTCGTTCTGGGGGAAGCCCAGGTTGAGACCGCCGTGGCTCGGGTCGAGCCAACGCTGGGTCACCACCTTGCCGCGAGTGAAGAAGTGCACGCCCTCCATCCCGTGTGCGTGGCTGTCGCCGAACAGCGAGGCCTTCCAGCCGCCGAAGGAGTAGTAGGACACCGGCACGGGAATCGGCACGTTGATGCCGACCATGCCCACCTCGACCTCGTTCTGGAACTTGCGCGCCGCTCCCCCGTCGTTGGTGAAGATGGCGGTGCCGTTGCCGTAGGGGTTGGAGTTGATCAGGTCCAGGCCCTCGTCGTAGCCGTCCACCCGGAGCACCGAGAGCACCGGGCCGAAGATCTCGTCGGTGTAGATGCTCATGTCGGTGGTGACGTTGTCGAACAGGGTGGGGGCGAGGAAGTAGCCCTCGCCGTCTGCGTCGAAGTCGCCGGTGCGGCCGTCGACCACGAGAGTGGCCCCGGCCTCCTGCCCGGCCGAGACGTAACCGCTCACCTTGTCCAGGTGCTGCTTGGTGACCAGCGGACCCATGTCGCACCCGCGGGTGCCGTCGCCGGTGCGCAACTTGCCCATCCGGTCGACGATCTTGGACACGAGTTCGTCGGCGATGGACTCCACCGCCAGCAGTGCCGAGATGGCCATGCACCGCTCGCCCGCCGAGCCGAAGCCGGCGTTGATCGCCGCGTCCGCCGCCAGGTCCAGGTCGGCGTCGGGAAGCACGAGCATGTGGTTCTTCGCCCCGCCGAGGGCTTGGACCCGCTTGCCGTTCGCCGTCCCGGTCTCGTACACGTAGCGCGCGATGGGGGTGGAGCCGACGAAGGAGATGGACTTGATCAGTGGGTGCGTCAGGAGCGCGTCGACCGCCTCCTTGTCGCCGTGTACGACGTTCATGACGCCGTCCGGCAGCCCCGCCTCGGTCCACAGTTCGGCGATGGCCACGGTGGCGGAGGGGTCCTTCTCCGAGGGCTTGATGACCACCGCGTTGCCGCAGGCGATGGCGATGGGGACGAACCACATCGGCACCATGGCCGGGAAGTTGAACGGCGAGATGACACCCACCACGCCGAGCGACTGGCGGATCGAGTACACGTCCACCTTGGTGGAGGCGTTCTCGGAGAAGCCGCCCTTGAGCAACTGCGGAATGCCGCAGGCGAACTCGGCGACCTCAAGGCCGCGCTGCACCTCGCCCTTGGCGTCGGAAAGCACCTTGCCGTGCTCGGCGGTGATCAGTGCGGCGATCCGGTCGGTATTGGCGACGAGCAACTCGCGGAACTTGAACAGGATGGCGGTGCGCCGGGCCAAGGAGGTCTGCCCCCAGGACTTCCAGGCCTCGTGTGCGCCCTCGATGACCTCACCGACCAGGTCGGCGGAGGCGAAGTCGACCGTGCCCGTGAGCTCTCCGGTCGCCGGGTTGAAGACGTCCCCGGTCCGCTCGGGGCTGCCCTGCCACGAGTGTCCGCCGATCAAGTGGGTGATGCGGGTGGTCACTACTGAACTCCCTCGTCCTTGCTGTTTCCCTGCCAGTGCGGGGCTATGCGGAAATCCTGCCAAGATCTGGCCGGTCACGTCAAGAGTTTGTCCTGACAAATTGTGAAGGTGCGCCCGGGATGGAGGTCGGGCCGTGCCGACCCGCCGCAGGGCGGGCAGACGTGCCGCGACGTCGGCCCCGGGCCAACGGCGACGTCGGGTCGGATCGTGCCCAGGCCAGTGTCAGAGTCCGCACAGATGCTGCGTCAGACCAGCCTGGGACGCGGGGGTGCGCCCTGTGGGAAATGCAGCGGTCTCAGCCAGCCTTGACCACGATCACCGGGATCTCGGCGTCGAGGATGAGGTTCTGCGCCAGACTGCCCAGGAAGGCCTTACCCACCGGTGAGCGGCGGCGGGCGCCGATGACCAGCAACTCGGCCTCGGCGGCGGCGCACAGACTCAGGATCGCGCCGGAGACGTCCCGGCCGTGGTCCTGCGGGGTGGCCAACTCCAGCCGCCAGGGCACGTCCGGGATGTGGTCGGCGGCCAGTGCGCGTTCGAGGTCGTCGGACAGGCTCACCCGGTAGTGCTCGGCGTCGTCGCCGTCGAAGGTCTCGGCGATGTGGATGATGACGAGTTCGCTCTGGTGATAGTCGGCCTGGCGTACGGCTTCCTCCAGCGCCGGCTGAGTGGTGTCGGGAACCTGATAGGCGATGGCGACGGTCACGGGGTCTCCTTCATGAGTCGGATCGGGCCGGAGTGCGCTGGGGGGAAATGACGACGGCAACGGCACCCCGTCGTGGACGAGGCGCCGTTGCCGCGATGGTCATACTGTGCCCCTGGACGATGACCCCGCTACCGCGGGGTTCCGGCCGCCCCAGGGCCCACCCAGGCAGACCTGGGGTTCGGCGAGGTGCTCGATGACCGTCGAGGTCAGCGACTGGCGCGCAGTTCGTGGGTCAGCTCGGTGAGTTCGTCCCCGCCGGCCATCTGCCGGGTGAGCTCGTCCAGTGGCACCTCTTCGCGCGTCTTGTCGAGCACCGCACGGCCCAGCTTGAGGATGATGAAGTGATCTCCCACCATGTAGGCGTGGTGCGGGTTGTGGGTGATGAAGACGACTCCGAGGCCGGCGTCGCGGGCCGCCGCGGTGTACTTGAGCACCACGCCGGACTGCTTGACGCCCAGCGCCGCGGTGGGCTCGTCCAGGATCAGCACGCGGGCTCCGAAGTACACCGCCCGGGCGATCGCCACGCACTGACGCTGACCGCCGGAGAGCTCGCCGATCGGCTGATCGATGTCCTTGACGACGATGCCCATCTTGCGCAACTCGTTGTCGGCGATCTCGCGCATCTCCTTGACCTTCAGCGGCGCCAAAGGGTAATTGCCGGCACGCATCTCCGAGCCGAGGAAGAAGTTGCGCCAGACCTCCATCAGGCCCACCACCGCCAAGTCCTGGTAAACGGTGGCGATGCCGTGGTTGAGGGCCTCACGCGGCGAGCCGAAGCGGACCGCCTTGCCGTCCACCTTCATCGTGCCCTCGTTGTGCGGGTGCAGCCCGGCGATGATCTTGATCAGCGTGGACTTGCCTGCACCGTTGTCCCCGAGGACGCCGGTCACCTCGCCCGCCCGAACCGTCATGTTGATATTGCGCAGCGCCCGAATGGCTCCATAGGACTTGCCGACGTCGATCATCTCGACGAGCGTCTCGCCCCGGTGCAACTCGGGATCGGCGTGCTGGTTGAGGGTGTCGGTCATCGGGCTAACCCACCTTTCGAGCAGTCGAGAGCTTCTTGACATAGAGGTTCACCACGACTGCCAGCAGCAGCATCACCCCGAGGAAGGCCTTGAACCAGTTGGGGTCCCAGCCCGCATACACCAGACATTGTTTCGTCATGCCGAAGATGAAGGCACCGATGGCGACGCCGATCGCGTTGCCGTAGCCACCGGTCATCAGGGTGCCACCCACGACCACGGCGATGATGAAGAGGAACTCGTCGCCGACGCCGTTGTTCGCCTGCACCGTGTTGAACATGTACAGCTGGTGCATGCCGGTGAACCAGGCGAGGAAGGAGACGGTCATGAAGAGCCCGATCTTCACCCGCATCACCGGGACACCGACCGCTCGCGCGCTGGCCGCGTTGCCGCCGACCGCGTAGATCCAGTTGCCGATCCGGGTGCGGTTGAGGATCCACGAGGAGAGTGCGACGAAGAACAGCCACCACAGGACGGTGATATTGATGGTGGCCGTGCCGATGTGGAACTCGTGGGCGAAGATGGTGCGCAGCGATGCGTAGCCGTCCATCCGGGAGATGTTCGGCGAGATCACCGCGCCGGTGACCACCTTGGTGACGCCCAGGTTGGCACCCTGCAACACGAAGAACGAGCCGAGGGTGATCAGGAAGCTCGGGATTCCAGTCTTCATGACAAGGAAGCCATTGAGGAAACCGACTCCGAGCGCGAAGAGCAGGGCGACCGCCGCGCCGACCCAGAGGTTGATGCCCAGGTAGTAGCTGAACATCGAGTTGACCAGCACGGTGGAGAACACCATGACGCCGGCGGACAGGTCGAACTCGCCGCCGATCATCAGCATGCCGACCCCGACGGCGACGATGCCGATGGTCGAGGCGGCGTACAGCACCGTGGAGAACGAGGCGGCCGAGCGGAAGGCCGGGGCGACCGCGAGGAAGAAGATGAGAATGACGATCGCCGCGACGAGCGCGCCGATCTCGGGCCGGGCGAGCAGCCGGTTCTGCCAGCCGAGCTGTACCCGGTTGGATGCCTCGGCGTGGGCGCCGGTGGCTACTGAGGACGTCGATCCTGGTTGCTTCTGCGTTGTCTGAGCCATGCGAGTGTGCGCCTCTCCTGGGGAGCCAGCCGGGGAGGCCGCCGAGTCGGCCTCCCCAGGTGGTTCAGCGAGTGTTGTTCTCCGCGAACGGAAGAATCACGTCGATGTTGTCCTGATCGACGAAGGACGGGCCGGTGAGCGTCGGCTGACCGCCCCCGATGTCGTTGCCGTTCTTGATGTTCAGGTAGAGCATCGTCACTGCCATGTAGCCCTGCAGGTACGGCTGCTGGTCGATGCTGAAGACCACTTCACCGTCCTTGATCTTCTGCGCGACGTCGGCGCTGAGGTCGAAGGTCACTACCTTGGCGCTCGAGCCGGCGGCCTGCCTGGACTGCAGCGCGGCCATCGCCTGCTGCGCCCCGAGGGTGACCACCCAGTCGATGCTCGGGTCGGCGGCGAGCTTGGCCTGCAGGGTGGCCACCACGTCGGCGTCGTTGGCGCCGTTGACCTGGATGTTCTCGGTACCAGGCACCTTGGCCTTCACACCGGCGCACCGGGCTTCCAGGGCCACGGATCCGGACTGCTGGATGACACACAGGGGGTGCACGCCACCTTCGGCGGCGATCCGCTCCCCGGCGGTCTGACCTGCCAGGGTCTCGTCCGAGCCGAAGTACATCGAGGCGCCGGCGTCCTTGTAATCGTTGATGCCGGAGTTGAAGGCAACCAGCGGGATATCGGCGGCCACCGCGTTCTGCATCGAGGCGCGCAGTGCGTCCGGGGTGGCCATGGTCACCGCGATGCCGTCCACCTGGGAGTCGACCGCGTTCTGCACCAGGGTGGCCTGCTTGGTGGCATCGGGGTCGTTGGAGTACTTCAAGGTCGCACCCGTGTCGGTGGCCGCCTGCTCGGCGCCGGCCTTGATCTTGTCCCAGAAAAGGTCGCCGGAGGTCTCGTGGGTGACCATCGCGATGGTGTAGCCGGAGTTACCGCCGCCCCCTCCTCCGCCACCGTCTGAGCTCGGCTCGGCGCCGCCGCCCGAGCACGCGGCCAGAGCGAGTGCTCCGGCGGTGAACAGGGCGATCGCCATGCCCTTGCGGGGACGAGTCATGAGGACTTCCTTTCGTGGGTGGCCGGTCATGGGACCGACGTCAGGAGGAGAGCCGGTCATAGACCGGTGGCTCGACGGTGGAAACCGCCTCGAAGGTGGCGCCTCGGGTCCGAGTCATCGAAGCCGCCGGGAAGGAAAGACGGCGGACATCGCACCTCAATGCCGAATGTCCGCCCAGACGATCCGAAGCAGATCGGGGGGTGGGGATCGCCTCGCAGACCACCGCCACGCCCAGGGCGTGACCGCTGGTCGTCGGCTCTACAGCGGCCCGGAAGGCAGCGGTGCTGCACTCGTCAAGGGGGTGCGTCATACGCTCTCCTCGGGTCCGGGCCGACCTCTCTGCCGACGGGGGAAAGAATTGCCCACTGGACCCGCCTTGTCAAGCATTTGTGCTGACAACTCCGGGACTGTCTTGGTCACGAAAAGGTCTCTGCGGGAGACCTTTGCACCGGCGGCGTCCGTTGCGTCCGTTCATCGTGGCGAGAAGTTGCCACGCTGAGACTGGTTGGCCGCAGGTACGCCCGAGCAGCCCACGACATCTGGTCCGGCCCACGAGAAGACCCTGTCGGGTCTGCCCAGGTGGGTCTGCCCACGTGGGTCTGCGCAGGTGGGTCTGCACCCGTGGATCCGCACGGGAGGTCTGCACCGGTGGGTCTGCGCAGGTGGATCCGCGCGAGAGGGGTTGCTCAGCCCGAGAAGGGCAGCCGTGGGTCGATCTCCTGGTTCTCCCAGTCCTTGCGCACCCAACCGTGGGCCGGGTCATCGCAGATCAGCCAGGCTCGCTCCTCGCCGGGACCGGCCATCACGTTGAGGTAGTACAGGTGATACCCGGGTGGGGCCATCGCGGGCCCGTGCCACCCGTGTGGGACGAGTACGACGTCGTCGTCGCGAACCTCGGCCAGCACGTCGATCGGCCGTTCAGCCGTGCCGTACACCCGCTGGTAGCCGAAGGCACCGGCGCCTGATGGCGCGTCGGGCTGCGGCTGCATGAGGAAGTAGTAGATCTCCTCGAGTTCGGACTCCACCCCTGGGCGATGGGTGTCGTGCTTGTGGGGGGGATAACTCGACCAGTTTCCGGCCGGGGTGAGCACCTCACAGGCGATCATCGCCTCCGCCTCGAGCACCGCCGGGGTGCCGAAGTTGCGCACCTCGCGCGAGGCAACCCCGGCACCACGCAGTTCCACCGGGACCTCGGTTGCCGGCAGGCGGTGCACCGCGAGCGGCTCGTCGGTCTTGCCGGCCACAGCCAAGCACACCGCGACCTTGACCGGCCCGGTCGCCAGAAGACGCAACCGGGCTCCCCGGGGCGCGTACACCACGTCGGTCGGCCCGTGGAAGACCGACTCGCGTCCGGCCAGCGCGATCCGGTGGCTGTTCCCGGACGCGGTGGCGATCTCGACGTCCAGGGAGCCGGCCAGGGGCACCACGATCGCCTCGTTCTCCTCCAGTCGAACCTCACGAGACTGGCCGGCGGTCAGATCTGCCACCAGGAGACCCGTGTGGTTCCACCCCGGATCACCCGGACGGATGGCGACGGTCCACTCCGGGTCGGGACTGGTACCCGCGGGCTTGTACCAGGTGGTGTTGTCGTTCATACCGCGCCTCCCTGTCCTGCATGCACCATCTCACTGGCCAGATCGACTGCGGCGCAGACATCGCCCGCCTGCGGCCACAGCAACGCCCGGCCCACGACCAGGCCTCGTACCGAGTTCACCTTCAAGGCTTTTCGCCACTGCTCGTACGTCTCCTCCGGGTCACCGGTCGGGTCCCCGCCGAGAATGAGGGTGGGCAGGGTGGTGGCTTGCATCACTCGCTCCATCTCCTCGACCACGGGGAGCTTGAGCCAGGTGTAGGCGGAGGTCTCCCCCAAGCCCTGAGCCACGTGCACCGAGCGGATCACCGAGTCGGCATCGAGTTGGTTCACCACCCGGCCGTCACGTCGAAACGACCAGAATGGCTCGACCATTGCCATCGTGCCCCGACGAGCCAGGTCGTTGATCGCCTCAGCACTCCACTGCAGGGTGGGCGCGGTGCCCGGGTCGTCCAGGGCGATCCGGGTGAGCATCTTGCCCCCGTCCAAGCCGTACCTGTGGATGGCATCGGCGGTGTACCCAGTGAAGCGGTCCTCGAGCTCCCACACGCCCTGTTGCAGGCCGCCCCGGTTCATCGAGCCGATGACCACCTTGCCCTCGAGGGCGCCCATCAGCAGCAGGTCCTCCAGGACGTCCGCGGTACCGAGCACGCCATCCACACCCGGCCGCGACAGGGCCGTGGCGAGCCGCGCCAGGGTATCGGCCCGCGATGCCATCGCCATCGCGTCCTTGCGGACCCCGAGGGCTCCCCGGGCCGGATGGTCGCAGGCGACGATGAGCAGCCGTCCGTCGTCCCCGAGCAGTTCCCGGCGGGTGCGGGTGGCCCACAGCCGGCCGATCAACCCCGGGTCGCGGGTCCGCCTGTCGTTGAGTTCGGCCAGGTCGACCGTCGTCGACAGGTTCATCGCACCCTCCCCTTGCTCGGCTCCTGCCCCGGCTTGGCGGGATGCTCGGGACGGCCGTCCTGCTCAGCAGTACCGTCGAGATGGCCGAGCACCTCCGCCTCGGTGGGCATGGCGGTGGAGCATTCCAGCCGGGACGCGACGATCGCCCCGGCAACGTTGGCGAAGGCGAGCGTGCGCTCGATTCCCAGGCCGCTGAGAAGTCCGTGGCAGAAGGCTCCGCCGAAGGCGTCGCCCGCCCCGAGCCCGTTGACGACGTCCACCGGCATCGGCGGCACCTCGACCCGATCCTGACGGGTCTTGGCCAGCACGCCCTTGGGACCCTGTTTGACCACGGCGATCTCGAGGCCGAGATCGAGCAGGGCATCCGCAGCCCGGTCCGGTTCGCTCTCCCCCACTGCGACCTCGCACTCCTCCCGGTTGCCGATCGCGATGGTGCAGTACGACAGCGCCTCTTGGATGAGTGGACGAGCCTGGCTGGGGTCGTCCCAGAACATCGAGCGCCAGTCCAGGTCGAGGATGGTGATCCCCGACCGGGCTCGTGCCCGCCAGGCGGCAAGATGAGCCTCGCGGCTGGGCTGCACGGACAGACCCGTCACCGTGGCCCAGAAGATGGTGGCCTCGCGGATCGCGGCCAGGTCGAGTTCGTCTGCGGCCAGCAGCAGATCCGGAGCGATCGGGTTGCGGTAGAAGTACAACGGGAAGTCGTCCGGTGGGAAGATCTCGCAGAACGTCACCGGGGTTGGCACCGACTCCTCGGTACCAACGTAGCGATCGTCAACGTGTAGGTCGTGCAAGGCCTTTCGCACGAACGTGCCGAAGGCGTCGGCCCCCACCTTGGAGACCACGGCACTGGAATGGCCGTACCTGGCAGTGGCACAGGCGACATTGGTGGGGCTGCCGCCCAGGAACTTGCCGAAGGTCTCCACCTCGGCGAGCGGCACGCCGATCTGGTGGGGGTAGATGTCCACCCCGATGCGGCCCATGGTCAGCACGTCGAAGCTCATCGGGCGATCTCCTCCAGGTGCACGGTGCGGCCTTCGCGCCGGGACCGGTCACAGGCCTCGGCCACCCGGAAAGCCTCCATCGCGTCGCGGGCGGTGCACGGGTTCTCCCGCCGACCGGCCACCACGTCGCAGAAGGCGGTGAGCTCGGTAACGTACGCGGGCTGGAATCGTTCCATGAACGACCAGTGCCGCCGCCCCGAGGGAAAGTCGACGCCTTCCTCGGCCGATGTCATGGCGAAGTTGTCGTCCAGGCCGACCATGATCGAGCCTTCGCTGCCGAGCAACTCCAAGCGCACGTCATGTCCGCCCCCGTTGTACCGCGTCCCGGTGATCGTCACCAGCGTCCCGTCATCGAGAGTGGCCAGGGCGGCTACGGAGTCGCAGTCGCCGGCCTCGGCAAAGAAGTCCGCTCCGCGATTGGAACCCAACGCGGTGACTTGGACGAACTCACGCCCGGTGAGGTAGCGAATGATGTCCGCGTCGTGCACGGTGCAGTCCCGGAAGAAGCCCCCCGAGGTCTTGATGAAGGCTGCCGGTGGCGGAGCCTGGTCTCCGGTGGTCGCCCGAACCTGGTGCAGCCAGCCCAGGTCACCGGCATCCAGGGCAGCCTTTGCCCGGTTGTAGCCCACGTCGAACCGCCGCTGAAAGCCCAACTGGACCGGGACGTCAGTGTGTTCGACCACGTCGACGATGTCGAGGTTGGTCTGCAGGTCGAGAGCGATCGGCTTCTCGCAGAAGGTCGGCAGTCCTGCCTCGACGCAGGTGCGGATGAGTGGCGCGTGCGAGCCCGTCCCACTGGTGATGACGACGCCGTCCACCTGACCGAGCATCTCCGGCACGCCGGATGCCGCCTGCACCCCGAGGCCGGCGGCCACCGAGGCGGCCAGTTCGGCATCGAGATCGGCCAGAACCACCGCCTCCACCTCGGGAAGAGACTTCACGGTACTGGCGTGGAATTGCCCGATCCTTCCCACGCCGACCAAGCCGATGCGCATCTGCCTGCCTTTCCTTGAACCGCCGGTTCGGGTGCCTGTGCTCCCGGGGTCGAGCGTCGTCGTTGACCAGTGTCCAGCCTTGCGGAAGGAACCCGGCCACGTCAAGCATTTGTCCTGACATATTCACGGACGGGTTGACCTCGGTGCGCCTGAACGCCTTCCGGGGCCGATCCCGAGGGCACCCAGGTGCGTGCCTGCCCGCGAGTCGAGCCCGGGGTGAGCCAGCCAGGCACCAGTCGGCGCCCGGTCAGGCCGAGGTGACTCAGGTGACGTCCTCCACGGGCCAGCCGGCCGAACGCAGGCGATCCAGAACCCGGTCCACCTCGCCAGGACGCGGCACGTCGTCCAGGATTCTGGACACCTCGACTCCCACGTCCACCCGGTCGGCGGGGATCAGCCCCGCCACCACCAGGGCTGTGCAGATCGCGTCCACCTGCTCGTCCGGCAATCGGTGGTGCAGCAGGGCCAGTAGTGGCTGGTGATCCTGCTCCGGGACCCCGGCGGGATACCCGATCCGGATCCAGTCGACGAATCGTCGGATGGGATGTGCCCGGCCGCTCACCTGCTGCTCGGACTCCTCGCGAGTGTTGCTCACGTCCACCACCGCGAGTGGCCAACCTCCAGCAGCCAGCGCCGCGGAGACCCGTCGGATGTCCTGGGAGGATGCCTGCTGGAGGGTCTGGCTCTGCAACTCGGCCCGGATCCGCTCGAGCGAGACCACCTCCCCGCTCAGCGCGAGCTGTTCGGCCACATATTCGATCTCGCTCGGTTCGAGTTCGCGACGCAGGATGCCCAGCAACGCGACATAGTCTTCCTGGGGCACTCCTTGCGGGTAGCCCTTGCGCAGCCAGGAGAGCACCGTGACGACCGAGTTGCGAACGCCCATCCAATCGACTCCCTGACAATCCTGCGCGACGTGAGCGGCCCCTGAGTCCGATGGACCGAGCCGAGGTCGTCCAGCCCCGCGAGTCAGGCCGACCGCACCAGGATCGCACCGTCCCTGTCCTGGCGCCTCACCAGTGATGCGCTTCAGCGTGCCTCAGCGGTGTGTTGCCCTCCTTCGGCCCGGGTCCGCCGAGACCGGGCACCCGGTAGGGCCGGATTCATGGCGTGGTGTCGTCCGCTGCCGCGGTGTCGGCACCCGTGGCCGCAGCCGGCGGCTGGCCGGCGACCTCGAACGGAGTTGGGTCGTCCACGTGGGCCAACGGCCAACCGCCCGCTGCCAGGGCCGCCGAGACCCGTGCCACGTCCTCCTCCACTGGTTCCTCGCCCACCACCCGATGGACCGCGGTTCGGATCTCGTCCTCGGCCTGGTCGGGCGTCAGGGCCTCGGCCTGACCGGTCGCGTTCAGGTCGGCGCGGACCGCGCTCGCCACGGCCACCACCTCGTCCTCGGTGAGCCGGTGCCGCAGAATTCCCAGTAGCGCGACGTAATCCTGTTCGGGGACGCCCTGCGGGTATCCGGCCCGGAGCCATCCGAGTACCCGGGTCACGGTGGCGCTGACGCTCATCGGGGGTCTCACTTGTCGACGAGGACGGGGATGATGTGCTCGAAGCTCAGGGTCTTGCCGAAGCCCGAGGCGACGATGAGCGTGATGCCGATGGTGACGCCGATCAGCACTGCCGCGAAGCAGATCCCGGCCAGCACCGTGCCGATCGGATGGGTCTTTCCATGGGCGAGTTCCCCAGCGTTGGTGCCATAGGCCAGCGAGCGGATCCCCAGGGCGAACAGGGCCGGGAGCCCGGCACCCAGGAGCAGTCCCACCCAGAGCACGTGGAAACCGCCGGAGAGCGCGTATTGGAAGTTGTGCATGGTCGGGTTCTCCTTGGCTGACCGGTGTGGCGACGGCCTCACCGGCCGGTGGTCCTACTGAGGCGTGGGCGTGGGGGTGGACGGGCGGTTGGCGCCGGTTCCGCTGCCGGACTGCCAGTCGTCGTTGACGTTGCGGGAGTCGACCGGCGCGTGACGCGACTGCCGGTACATGAAGACGTTCGCCGCCACCAGGAGGCCGAAGACAGCGAGTGGTCCCAGCATCCGCTCGCCGAGCAGGTTGCCGATGAACCACATGGTGGCGCCCATCAGCCCAGCCATCGGCAGCGTGGTGGCCCAGGCCACGATCATCCGGCCGGCCACACCCCAGCGCACCTCGGCGTCCTTGCGACCGAGGCCGGATCCCAGGATGGAGCCGGTCGCCACATGCGTGGTGGACAACGCGAAACCCAGGTGGCTGGACGTGAGGATGACCGCGGCGGATGCCGACTCGGCGGCCATGCCCTGCGGGGAGGCGATCTCCACCAGCCCCTTGCCCAGGGTGCGGATGATCCGCCAGCCACCGATGTAGGTACCGGCCGCGATGGCCACCGCGCAGGAGACCTTCACCCAGAACGGGATGTTCTCCAGGTCGGCCCAGTGCCCGGTGCCGATCAGCGCGAGCGTGATGATGCCCATCGTCTTCTGGGCATCGTTGGTGCCGTGCGCCAAGGACACCAGCGAGGCACTGCCGATCTGACCCCACCGGAAGCCACGCTCGGCGAACCGACTGGCCACACCAGTGGTGATCCGGTAGACGGTCCACGTGCCGACGGTGGCGATGAAGGCCGCGATCACCGGTGACATCAAGGCCGGCAGGATGACCTTGCCGACGACGCCATCGAGTTTGGAACCGTCGCCCACCCAGTTGACTCCGCCGACGCCCAAACCGGCGATGGCCGCACCCACCATGCCCCCGAAGAGGGCGTGGGAGGACGACGATGGCAGACCCCACAGCCAGGTCAGGACGTTCCAGCAGATGGCGCCGGCCAGGCCCGCCAGGACGATCAACAACAGGCCTGAGCCGCCATCGCTGAGGAACTCGGCTTTGGGCGCACCGCTCTTGTCCTGGATCTTGATGACCGCATTGGTGACAGTCAGTGCCACCTCGACCGACAGGAAGGCGCCGACCAGGTTGAGCACCGCGGATAGAGCCACTGCCACCTTGGGCTTGAGGGCGCGCGTGGCGATCGACGTCGCCATCGCGTTGGCGGTGTCGTGGAATCCGTTCGTGAAGTCGAAAGCCAGCGCGGTGAAGATCACCAAGCACAGCACGAGGAATTCGGGTGTCACGGGTCAATGGTGGGCCTTGCTCACTCTCTGTTGGGACAATGTTCGATCCTGAGGCCTGTTGTTCACGTACTGTTCATCTTCGGACCGGGTCGGGCGGGTGGCGACGACGTTCCGGCGCGCCCCGCGGCACTGTGACCGAGCCGACCGACTACGGTTGCGTGTCATGCTGATCGTCAGCGTGTGCAGCCTCAAGGGCGGCGTCGGGAAGACCTCGATCACCCTCGGGCTGGCCTCGTCCGCCATGGCGCGAGACGTGCGCACGCTCGTGGTGGACCTGGATCCGCAGGCCGACGCGACCACCGGCTTGGACGTGGTCAGCGCGCCCAAACATGACCTCGCGGACGTCCTGCAGAAGCCGAAGAGGTCGGTGATCGAGGACGCCTTGGCGCCCAGCGGCTGGACGGCCGACTCCCCCGGTCGGGTCGACGTACTGGTCGGGAGCCATCGGCTGGCCGCGCTGGACGCTCTGCGATCAGATGGCTCGGTGGAGCCCAAACTGGCGGCGGCGCTGCCGACCGCGCTCGGCAAACTCTCCACCCGCTATGACCTCATGCTTCTTGACTGTCCGCCCAATCTGGCGGCGCTGACCCGCACGGGTCTGGCGGCCAGCCAACGCGCCCTCATCGTCGGCGAGCCAGGCCTGTTCTCGGTTGCGGCCGCAGACCGGGCGCTCAAGGCGGTGGAGGACGTGCGCCGCCACGGCGCCAAGGACCTGCAGCCGCTGGGCATCGTGGTGAACCGATTCCGCGCCCGCCGTCGCGAGCACGCCTACCGCGTCACGGAGATGCGGGCCCTGTTCGGGCCGCTGGTGCTCAGCCCGGTAATCGATGAGCGCAGTGTCCTGCAGCAGGCCCAAGGTGCTGGGCGAGCCATCCACGACTGGCCCACGGCCCCGGGCAAGCAGATGGCCGGCACCTTCGACAAACTCCTCGACCGAGTGTTGCGGGCGGCGCCCAAGCGCAAGAAATAGGACAGGCGTCGCTGGAGTCGGCCCTGGATCGCTGTGCCAGTCGGCTTGGGGCCGACGGTGGCCTGCGACAGTCAACAAACCCGAGCGATTCGTTCGAGGGCAGGGCCGAAAGCCTGAGGACTGGCCAAAATCCTGAGGACTGGCAGTACCCGGCTTCGGTGATGGCCGGGTCAGCCGATGCGGCGGGTCAGCTGATGCGGCGGGCCCGGCGGGCAGCGAGTTCGTCGCCCTCGCCGGATTCGTCGGCACGCTCGCTGGGCAACTCGGCCAGTGAACCCTCGACCTCTCGCCACACGCGGCCGACGGCGATCCCGAAGACGCCCTGGCCACCTTGGACCAGGTCGATCACCTCGTCCGCGGAGGTGCACTCGTAGACCGACGCGCCATCACTCATCAGCGTGATCTGGGCGAGGTCGTCCACACCCCTTTCGCGCAGGTGCCCGACGGCAGCCCGGATCTGCTGGAGGGATACCCCGGTGTCGAGAAGCCGCTTGACCACCTTGAGGACGAGGATGTCGCGGAAACTGTAGAGGCGCTGGGAACCCGAGCCCTTGGCCCCGCGCACGCCTGGCTCGACGAGCCCGGTACGAGCCCAGTAGTCCAGTTGGCGGTACGTGATGCCGGCGGCCCGGCAGGCGGTGGGCCCGCGGTAGCCCGCCTGCTCGTCCAGCACCGGCAGGTCCCCGTCGAACAGTAGGCCCTGAGCGCTCGAGGGCACACCGCTCCGCACGTCCCTCGCGTCCTGTCCGCTCAACCTGTCCTCCAGTTCCTCTGCTCGCCTGCTTCCACCAGTGGCCCGACGACTCATCGGAACCCAGTCTCCCGCGCTGCACCATGTGGCGCATGCAACCTACTGTGACGCAAGTGACAACGGCAGAACTACAACGGCGATGTTCTACGTTCACGAAAGTAGGCCCGACCTGACCGTAGGTCAACGACCTGAAACCTCTACTTCATAGCGTGTCGCCGGCCACAGTCCAGTACGTAACCTTTGATGTGAGATTGAGACTTCCCGGTACCGGCGTGTCGCTGGGAAGTCTAGGAATCGCCCCCTCCGCCGCCGCCTGGGGAATCTTGGGAGTCGGAGTCCGGGTGCTCCTCGCTGAAATCGTCCGCGCTCACCTGGTCGAGGAACTCGCGGAAGCGCTCGAGTTCGTCGTCCTCCTCCGCCTCGTCCTCGGGCGCCGGGACGCTGGCCGACTCGAGCACTTGATCGGCCCCCATGATCGGACACCCGACCCGCAGGGCGATGGCGACGGCATCTGAGGTGCGCGAGCCCACCCGCACCCCGTTGTCGAAGTGCAGTTCGGCGTAGAAGACGTTGTCGCGCACCTCGACGATCCGCACCTCGGACAGGTCGCGGCCCAACGCGGCCACCACGTCCGCGAGGAGATCGTGGGTCAACGGCCGTGGCGGGACGACGCCCTGTTGAGCCAGCGCGATGGCGCTGGCTTCGGCCGAGCCAACCCAGATGGGCAGATACCGACCACCACCTCGCTCCCGCAGCAGCACGATCGGGGTGCGGGAGGGCATCTCCACGCGGACACCGACGACCTCTAGTTCGCGCACTCTGTGACTGTAGCCCAGCGGACTCAACAGGGCTGGGCGAGTGCGCACTCAACTCTCGGTGCCCCGATGAACCAGGCCCGGACGGTGGGCCCTCAGCTGAGCTGGGCCAGTGCGGTGCGCACCAGTGCGGTGTGCAATTGGAGGCAGACACCGGCGATCTCCCGGGCCGCCTCGTCGGCCTGCGCGGCGCCATCCTCCGAGCGGTGCCGTCCGGGCGAGGTCACCTGTTCGATCAGGCTGATCTCGCGGTCGGCGGCGATCCGGAACAGCCTCAGGTGACGTGGCTCGATACCGAAGTGCGACAACTGCCCGGCCAAGGTGGCCACCTCGACGGCGTCGGCGTCGTAGTAGCCAGCCGAGGACGCTCGGATCAGGCCGAAGGTCTCCAGGTTGGAGACGGTCTTGGTGTCCACTCCCGCGGTAGCCGCGAGTTCGGCCGGCCGCAGCCGCATGGTGGTGCGCCGGGACGCACCGACGTCGACCGTCGGCATCGTGGGGGTGGGTGCCACCGGCACCTCACGCGGGGACAGGCTCGGGTTGAGGCCGCGGTCCTGGGCGTCCAAGTACTCCTTGATGGCCTTGTGCGGCATGTAGTGGTCGCGCTGGAGCACCAGGATCAGCCGGATCCGTTCGATGTCGCTCTCGGTGAACTTGCGGTAGCCGCTGGCGGTCCGCCGCGGCTCGACCAGGCCACTCGACTCGAGAAAACGCACCTTGGAGTGGGTCAGATCCGGGAAATCCGGCTGCAGCCGGGACAGCACCTCGCCGATGCTGAGCAACCGGCGTCCGCTACCGCTGCGCGCGGCTTGGCTCACGACCGCTCCGGGTGCAGGTGGAAGGTCATCCGGAAGCGGCCGATCTGGACCTCGTCCCCGGAGCGCAGTGCACAGCCGTCGACCCGCTCCCGATTGACGTAGGTGCCGTTGAGGCTGCCCACGTCACGAACGCTGAAACTGGCCCCGTCCCGGACGAACTCGGCGTGCCGACGAGACACTGTGACATCGTCGAGGAAGATCTCGCTGCTGGTGTGCCGCCCGGCCGACGTGCGCTCGGAATCGAGCAGGAACCGGGAGCCGGTGTTGGGACCCCTTGAGACGATGAGCAGGGCGCTGCCGTCCGGTAGCGCCTTGATGGCGGCCAGATCGTCCGGGCTCAGTTGACCGGAGTCGACGTCCTGTACGGGTGAGAAGGTGCGAGTGGTGTCACTGGCTCCTGATGCGGCGCCATGCCTGGGTGCATCATGCCCCGGAGTGTGCTCAGACATCCGACCTCCCATCGTGGTTCCCCGGGCCCAGTCGGACCTGATCGAAGCACCACCCTAACCCTCGACGCCAGGGTTAGACCAATGCCTGGGGAGGGCTTTCTCGTCGAAATCTGGGCAGGCTCCACCGAAAGGGTGGCGGGCCGGTTCCGGCCGGCCTGACCTCAGACACCCGACGACGCCCCGCCCTGGTGGGCGGCGAACCTGCGAGGGCCTCAGTCGAGTTGCGCCTGGTAGGCGTCGGCGTCGAGCAGGGCGTCCACATCTGCGGAGTCGGCGGGCGTGACGGCGTACAGCCAGCCCTCTCCGTACGGGTCAGAGTTGACGTTGTCGGGCGAGTCCTCCAAGGCGGCATTGACCCTGGTCACGGTGCCTCGTACAGGCGCATACAGATCCGAGACGGACTTGGTCGACTCGATCTCGCCACAGGACTGACCGGGTTCGACCTCGGTACCGACCTCCGGTAGGTCGACGAAGACGACGTCTCCGAGAGAGTCCTGCGCGAAGGCCGTGATGCCGACGACGACCTCCTCGCCGTCGACCCTCGCCCACTCGTGCTCGGCGGTGTATCGCAGGGTGGACGGGTACTCGAGTTCTGCCATGGGTTCCTCCGGGTGGCCTGGCGCCGTGCACGGCGCCCGTGTGTGCGGTCGGTTCTGGTGCTGAAGCCGACGCTCGACAGTCAGTGCCGAGCGCCCCGGTCGAGGCACTGGGGATCGGATCGATCGACCGGTTGCGAGCCTAGCGAAGCGGCGGGGTCGGGCGGGGCCTGACCTACCTGGGTTGCATCCGAATCGCGCCGTCGAGGCGAATCACCTCACCGTTGAGCATCGGATTGTCGACCGCATGGCTCACCAGGCTGGCGAACTCGCTCGGATCGCCGAGCCGGCTGGGATGTGGCACCGAAGCGCCGAGTGCCTCGATCGCCTCGGCGGGGAGGCTGGCCAGCAGTGGGGTGTGGAAGAGGCCCGGGGCGATCGTCACCACCCGGATCAGCCGCTGGGCGAGGTCTCGGGCGATCGGCAGGGTCATCCCCGCCACACCGGCCTTCGAGGCGCTGTAGGCGGCCTGCCCGATCTGGCCATCGAAGGCGGCAATTGAGGCGGTGTTGACGATGACGCCGCGCTCACCGTCCACCGGGTCGAGCTCGGCCATCGCTGCGGCGGCCAGCCGGATGACGTTGAACGTCCCGATGAGGTTGATGGTGATGACCCGGGTGAAGTCCGCCAGCGGGAACGGCGAGCCGTCCCGAGCGACCGTGCGGATGCTGTTGGCGACTCCGGCGCAGCTCACCGCGGTCCGCAATGGCCCCCGCTCGCTGGCTCGGTCGATGGCGGTCTGCACCTGGGCCTCGTCGGTCACGTCGGTGGGCACGAACTCAGCCCGCTCGCCGAGCTCGGCTGCCAGCGTCTGGCCCGGGCTCGCGGGCAGATCCGCGATGATCACCCAGGCTTGGTCGGCGAGCAGGCGACGCACCGTCGCTTCGCCGAGCCCGGACGCCCCACCGGTGACGATGGCGGACGTCTGCGGCACCTTCATGGCCACCTCCAGGAGAACCCGAGCCCTCGGGCTGCGGACAGGACGCACGGCTTCCGCTGGCATCACACCGGCGGGCTGCCCTGAGAACGGTAGCGCCCGAGCGGGCAACCGGGTGGCCCAACCCAGCGGCGCGATCCAATCCACGGAAACGCGTCCCACAGACGCAAAAGTGTTCACTGGGCTGGGTTGGGCTGGTCTGGGGCGGTTCCTTGGTCACCAGGTGCCGGCTGGCTTGGTCGGTGGCGGCGTCGCCGGGTGGCCAAACGTCACCCTGGTCACAAAGGTGCGCCCGTGGCCGCGAGATGTCCGTGCCACCTGCCGCGCCGAGCGTCACTCCAGGTGCCAGTGTGGCTTTGGTTGCGCATGTGGTTGCCGACGGGGTCTGGTGTAGGCGCTCCAACCCAGCCAGGCGCTCCAACCTGTGAGGACCGCGCTCCGGTGCAGGTCTTGACCCATAGGAACCATATGCATAGGCTTCCTATGTAGTTGTCAACGGCAACCACTGCGACGTGGACAGACGACCACGCACGCAGGCGACCCGAGGAGAGGCCATGGCCCACCCACCCGGTTACACCTACGACGAGTCCCTCGACGCCTCGCCGGTGAGCAGTGAGGAGCTCGATCTCCTCCTGGCCACTGTGCTGTGGACCGACGACGACGGCGTCGCCTTGCGGCGCGCCGGAGAACTCCTCACCCCGCGCATCGACGACATCCTCGATCTCTGGTACGGATTCGTCGGTTCACACCCACACCTGGTGACGTACTTCGACGGTCCGCGCGGCGAACCCTCGCCGGAGTACCTGGCCGCTGTCCGGTTGCGCTTCGGCCGCTGGATCAGCGACCTGACGACCCGCGACTGGGACCGTGAATGGCTCAACTACCAGTATGAGATCGCTCGCCGGCACACCGATCTGATGGGCCGTACGGACTCGATCGCCACCGCGCACGGACACATCGCATTGCGTTATCTCATCGCCTTCGTGGTGCCGATCACGGCGACCATTCGGGGTTTCCTGGCCGAGGGGGCCGGCCCTGATGACGATGTGGACGCGATGCACCAGGCCTGGTTCAAGGCAGTCACTCTCACCGTGACGCTGTGGGCGCAGCCTTACGCACCCGGACGGTGGTAATCGTCATCTTATGCACCCTGTGTGCAGCGGCGAGACGCAAACGATGACACGATGGACAGGTGAGCGGTGCGAGCAATGTCGGACCACGGATCTTTCAGGCCGTGGATCGGTTGGCTCGCGCCATGCGCCAGGCACGGCAGTCGGCCGCCAGCGCTCACGGCTTGTCGGTCCTCGGGCTCGACATCGTCCAGTTGCTATCCAGCGGTGGGCGCAGCATCGGCGGGATCGCTGCCGAGTTGGCGGTGAGCCAGCCGACGGTCACCGACGCGGTCGCCACGCTCGCCGGTCACGGCCTGGTCACTCGGGGTGCCGACCCCAGCGATCGGCGGCGGACCATGGTTGCCCTCACCGGGGCGGGCGCCCTGGTCGCCGATGACGTCGCCGATGAGTTGCGGCCGTTGACCACCTCAGAGGATGACCTGGGCCCCGACCACGCGACCACCCTGCGGGTGCTGCTCGGGGAGATCGTCCGGTTGCGGGCTGCGGGGCTGATCACCATCGACCGCAGTTGCCTGACCTGTCGGCACTACGACGACACCAGCCCCCTCGGGGTGCCACGGTGTCTGCTGCTCGACAGCGACCTCACCGACGACCGGCTCCAGGTGCACTGCGCCGAACACGTGCCTCGCTAAATCGTGGCGGCCGGGTGCTAGGTGTGCATGCGGGCGCCCTTGACGACGCGGTCCACGACGTTGCGAGGGCCGCGCAGGCCGAGCCCCACCAGGTCGAGTTCATCGCCGGGCACGGCGGCCACCGCGGCTCGGTTCGCGTCGTCGTGCCCGGTGCCGAACAGGTCATGGGTGTACACCGCGATCGGGATGCCTCGGCCCAGCGCCTTGACCCGGGCCGAACGCAAGGTCGCGGCGCCGGCGGACATCACCACGACCGGCTGGCGCAGCATCGGCAGGTATTCGGTGCCATCGGCATCCAGATAGATCTCCCCGGTGAGACCTGCTGTGCTCGTGGCGATCCCGCTGACCAGGAAGGCGGTCACGTTGAGTTCCTGCCAGGGCAACAGGTCGTCCCGCAGGACGACGACGATCTTTGTGTCGAATCGCACCGAACCGCCGGGTGCGCTGGACGTGGCCACGTCGGAGCCTGCGCCGGGCAGGTCGGGAGCTGGAGTGATCATGTCTGGAGTGTTCGGGACGGTGCTGGTTGGGTCTTGTACGTTTCTTGCGTGACGGACTCTGGCTCAGCAGCCTTCTGCGGCCCACGCGAGTTGGGGGCACTTGTGGACGCCGGAGCCGCTGCCCACGCGGGCGTCTTGAGGGCGTGGCAGGTATGACAGACCGGGTTCGCGCCTGGCACCCCGGCGTTGCGGGGGTGCGCGAGGTCCTGCATGCCACCTTCGCCGAGCACGCCTACCCGGTGCATACCCATGACGCGTGGACGGTGCTGCTGGTCGATCGCGGCGCGGTCCGCTACTCGCTGGACCGGGCGCACCATCATGCCGAGCCGGCCACCCTCACCCTGTTACCCCCGCAGGTCCCGCACGACGGCCGGTCCGCCTTCCCGGGCAAGGCATTTCACAAGCGCGTGGTCTACCTCGAGGACGGATGGCTGCCCGCCGCGGCCGTCGACGCCGCGACCCGCACTCCGACCCTGACCGACCTCCGGGCGGTCGAGGCAACTTGGCGCATTCACGCGGCCCTGGAGTCGCCCGGTGACGTCCTCGCCGTCGAGTCCGGGCTGGTGGAACTGCGGGAGTTGGTGTTGTCCCACCTCGTCGGGGAGCGGGACACGACGCCGGACGCCCCGTTGGCCCGACGGTTGCGCGAGTTGCTCGATGATCGGCTGGCCGAGACGGTCACCCTGGCCGACGCAGGACGGGCGCTGAGCGCGCATCCGAGTCACCTCGTCCGGGTGTTCTCAGCGGCGTACGGCATCTCACCGCACCGGTACGTCATCGGGCGTCGGGTGGACCGGGCCCGCAGGCTGCTGCTGGGCGGGCACTCCCCCGCCCAGGCTGCCGTTGAGGCCGGCTTCCACGACCAGGCGCATCTGACCCGGCACTTCCGCAAGGTGCTGGGCACCACACCGGGCACCTTCGCCGCCTGACCCGGACATGGCCGAGCCGAGGCCGACACCGGACGGTGTCGACACCCCGGGGCGGCGGTGCCACTCAGGGTCGCAACAGCACCTTGCCCACGCGGCCGGGGTAATAGTTCGCGGCGCTCGCCTGACGGACGTCGTCGAAGGAGTAGATGTGCTCGACCGGCAGCGTGATCGTGCCTGCCGCCAGGTCCGTCAGTAGCTCGGCGATCAGCCGCTGGCGGTGCTCGCCGCTCAACGCCGGGATGACCTTGCTCGCCCAGAATCCTTTCACCACACATTGTTTGAAGATGAGATCGCCGGAGCTCACCTGCACGGTGGCCGAGTCCATGGCGCCGAAATTGACCAGCGTGCCACCCTCGCCGAGTAGGGACATCAGCTGGCCGCTGGCAGGTCCGCCGACGGAGTCGATTCCGACCCTGATCTGCGCGTCGCCGACCAGGGCACGCACCTGGTCGCGCCAGTCCGGCTGATCGGTGGCCACGACACGTGCGATCCCCTGGGAGGCAAGTTCGCCGACCCCGGCGGCGCGACGCACCAGGCCGAGGATGTTGAGGCCACGCCCGGCGCCGAGCTGGGCCACCAACCGACCGACGGCACCGTTCGCGGCGTTCTGGACGAGCCAGTCGCCGCGGCTCACGTCGACGCTGTCGAGCAGGGTGATCGCGGACATCGGCATCGCCACGAGCTGGGCGGCAGCCTCGTCCGGGATGCCGTCCGGGACCGGCAGCAGTCCGGCGGCGGGGGCGATGAAGTACTCCGCCCAGACGCCGAAGGTGCCGGAGGAGCAGACCCGCTGGCCGAGGCTGAGCCCGTCCACCCCCTCCCCCAGGGCGTCGACGACACCGACCGCCTCGGTGCCGGCACGGGCCGGCAACTCGGGCTTGAAGCCGTACTGGCCGCTGATCGTCATCAGGTCGTGGTTGTGGATGGTGGCCAGGACGGTGCGCACCCGTACCTGCCCCGGGCCGGGTTCGGGAGTGGCGATCTCTTCGACCGTCAGGACCTCGGCCGGGTTTGCGAACTCGTGGTGCATGATGGCGCGCACGTGAGGCATCTCCTGTCGGGGAATGGCATTGGGGTATCGGCGAAGTCGGTGACTCGGACTCGATCGAGGCTAGCGTGAAAGCGCCAGGCTCTGGGTGATCCTCTGCGGCTCGGGGGGGTGTAAGCGGTTGACCTCAAATCGGCCAGGAAGGGTGTGGGTGCGCGGTGCGAGTCGTGATCTGCGGTGCCGGGATTGGCGGGCTCACCCTCGCCCATGGCCTCACCGGCCTTGCCGAGGTTGTGGTGCTGGAGCGGGACGCCTCGGCGTCGGATACCGGCGGCTACCGGATCAGCATCAATGACGATGCCTGCCAGGCGCTGCGGCAGGTACTTCCGAGCGGCTTGTTCGACGAGATCCGGGAGGTGTCCGAAACCGGGAACGCGTTCGTGCACTTCACCATCGCCGACTCTCGGCTCCGGCCGATCATCGTGGCCCGCGAGGAGTCGGGGCTGGACCGGGTCCTGGCCCAACGGCAGGTGTTGCGCATCCTGCTCGCTCGTGACCTGGACCCCCGGATCAGGTTCGCCAGCCCGGTGCGAGCGGTGAGCGAGGACGGCGCCGCAGCGGCGGTGAGGCTCACCGACGGGTCCGTACTCGAGGCCGACCTCGTCGTGGCAGCCGATGGAGCCACCTCGACGGTGGTGGCTTCGCGTGCGGGCGGCAGTGCGACACGTGACCTGGGGTTGACCGGCCTGGCCGGCTGGGCCCCACTCGGCGACACCGAGCCGCCGGCCTTCCTGCGGGGCGGCCCGGCGCTGGCGGTCGCCGCGGACGGAACCGGGGTCTTCCTCTCGCGGTTTGCGCCACCCTCGCGCCCGGTGGCCGACCCGCAGATCAGCACCTTGCTCGGTCGACCGGCACTGATCTGGGGGACGATCACCTGCGCCAATCGCGTTCCCCGGGCGTTCTCCTCCACCCCCGAGGAGTTGGTGGCGCAGGCCGAGGCACTACTGGACGGCTGGTCCCCCTGGTTGACCGATCGCGTGCACCATTCCCGGCCAGAGCGGACTGCCGCCTTCAGATTCCGCGCCGCCGATCCCGCCACCCTCATCGACACCTGGCCGAGCGGGCGCGTCACCGCACTCGGGGATGCCATCCACGCGATGCCACCCACCGGCGGCCGCGGCGCGTCCACCGCCATCTGCGACGCCGCCGACCTGACCGCCGCGATCCGTGCTCACCTGCGCGGCGCGCCCCTGGACCAGGTGCTGGCGACCTACTACCGGACCATCGCTCCCCGGGCACGAGCTGCCATCCGTGAATCGCTGGGGCCGGTGCGAGCGATAAAGGTCTTGAGCCACCGACCTGTTCAGCTACTGGCGACCCCGGCTCTGGCACTCGCCGGGGCGTACGGTGCGCGTCGCCACGCCCACCTCAGCTGACCCGGGGGTGGGTGCCGCCGGGATCGCTCACGAGGAGGCGATCCGGAAACGAGTTCCTCAGACAATGGGTTCCTCAGACAGCGAACCGTCGGCGCCAGCTGCCGACGTGTGTGTGGAACTCAGCCTCGCGGGTGGTGTCGCCCCAGACGTCGGCGACCATGCTGGCGACCGTCGAGGCATCGGTCAGGATCTCAATGAGATAGTCGCGGCCGATGGCCACCGCTTCGCTGATCCTCGGGTCGGCGACCCCCTGGGCGAAGGCGTCCGCCGCATCCTCTGGAGTGATGACGAGCAGGAGCCGGTATAGGTCTGCGAAGTCCTTCGGGCGCAGCCGGTCCGCGTTGCGGCGCAGCTCGGTCGGGTCGAGACGGTCGTGGATCTTGTATGCCTTTGCGCACACCAGCGCCGAGGGCCCAGCCACGTAGGCATCTACGATCGGTCCGCCGTCGAAGGAGCGCAGCGTGCGCCACTGGCGATCGAGAACGCTGAGCTCGGTGCCGCGGGTCGCGGAGACGGCATGCCTACCGTGAGCCCCAACGCGGGCGGCGCGGATGCTCCGGTCCGTGGTGAGGTCACCCCGAGCCAGCGACATCGGTGCGATGAGATCGACGCTGTCGCGGTCGTGGATGCTGCGGTCGCGCTGCGAGATCGGCGACCACACGCCGGGGCGCTCAGGACGCGCGGCTTCGTAGCCGAGTTCGGTCATGCGGGCGCTGAGGTTCGGGACGTCGCCAAGGAGTTGCGGGATGACACCGAGGTCACCGTCCCGGGTCGTGTCATCCCGCGGGAGCCCAGGGATCCCCTGGGTGACTTCGATGACTGCGTGGCCGCCAAGCACAGTGAGCGCCTCGCGCTGGTCGGCGAGGCCGGCGACGACTTCGATGAGGGCTCGTCGCGACGTGACGATCTCGATCTCGAGTTCGTCGAAGTCGCCGGTCACGCAGACACCGCCAGCAGTGAGCGCAGCATGTCCTCAGCCTTGTCCGGCTCCCGTCCGGAACCGGCAAACGCATCGAGCACGCCTTGGGCGCGTGAGACGAACCGGATGCCGCCGTCCATCTCGGTGCGCGTGAGTTCGTCATCGCCCGGAGCAAGCAGCAGGACTCCACGCCCTGGCGCGGCCTCGTCCAGGCCGAGCGTGTTTGCGGCCAGGGCCGGGTCGGCAACGTAGATGACCGGGGTTTGCGCCGTCGCGGTCGCTCGATCCGGTCGGGCAGCAACCAGCCCAGAGACGGCATAGGCGATGCTCTCCTCCTCCAGCCGCCGGACGAGTTCGCGCCACCCGCCGGGGGCAGAAACGTTGCGGCGGAGGACGTTGCGACGTGCGATCTTGCCTGCGTTGCCGGCAGAGACAGCCACACTCACCACATCGCTCGCATCCGCTCGATCCGACAGCCACCCCGCGCGAGCCCACCGGCTCAGCCACTGGTTGGCGACCGCGTCGGCGGCCTGCTGCTGTACTTCGGTCGTGCTAGCGAGCGCGACCCGGGTGGCAGTTGTCTCGTTCGCGAGCGAGCGGTCGATGCCGCGTGCACTCGTGTCCAAGATCGTGCGTGCCGGCGCTGTCAGGCAGTCGGTCCCTGCAGCGGATGCAGGCGCGAGTAGCGGTTCCAGCACGGGGCGGGCGGCGGTGATCGCCGTCTGGTCGCCGGCGGAAACGACGGTGTCCCCGTGGAGCCGGAAGCCGGTCGCCTCCAGGATGCGCGAAAGTGTCCCCCATGTCGGATCCAGCGCGCCCTGCTCGATTCGCCCGATCGTTGAGGGAGACAGGCCAGCGAGTTTGGCGAGTTCCTTGCGGGTGATACCGGTGAGCACGCGCACGCGCTTTACGATGGTTGCCGCGTCCATATGTCCGCCTCCTCGGTTGCGTATACGCAATCGTATCGCGAGGCGAAGGCTGGGACAGGCCAACTTGATACCTCCGCGATCGAGTGCCCCTGGAGCGAACTCGCACCAAGCGAGGCGCGAAGGCGTTCGACTCTGCCGATCAGCGCTCAGTTTGGAATGCGTGCCCGTTGCGCGTTCGAGCCGATCGCAAGCCCCGTCACTCGGCCGGTTGGGACCTCCATGCCCGTGGCGGGTCACCGTGGGGCGCGGGAGACGCCTTGCTGCGCGCCGCCTGTGAGGTGTACCCAACCAGCCGGCCGATTGCGCCTGAAGCATCGCAGCACGGCGTCGCTGGCACGCCGGCCGAGGATGCGGATCGGCTGCGCGCCTGGCCGACGACGGCGTCCAGCGCGTCTATCTCCAGCTCATGGACATGAGCGATCTCGGCCAGCTGGAGCTCATCGCCGCCGAGGTCGCCCCGCATCTTGAGAGCCCGACGGTGGCGCGTCGTGTCGTACTTTCGGCGAGCCGTCGTGGGTAAGCGGGGCGCGGAAGCTCGACCTGCCGCCAAAGGTACGACGCGGTCGCCGGTTGACACGACGCGCATTCTGTTCCACAGTTAGTTACTCAACCAACTAACCAACAGAGTGGGAATCGGATGCTCGACGACGGCCGCCCGCTCTTCCTCCAGATCGCCCAGCAGATCGAAGACTCGATCCTGTCCGGAGCCCTGGCGGAGGAGGCACAGGCGCCGTCAACGAACGAACTCGCCGCCTTCCAGCGCATCAACCCCGCCACCGCGGGCAAGGGCATCAACCTGCTGGTGGACAAGGGCGTGCTGTACAAGCGCCGCGGCATCGGCATGTTCGTCGCCACCGGCGCCCGCGCGGCGATCCTCGCCGAGCGCCGGGCGGCATTCGCGGAGCAGTTCGTGGACCCCGTTCTCGCCGAGGCCCGCCGACTCGGCATGGCGCCATCGGACCTGATCGATCTCGTGGCCGAACGCGCCGCCACCCTGACCAGAGGAGACTCGCCGTGACCCCGGTACTGCAACTGTCACATCTCACCAAGCGCTACCGCGAAACCGTCGCGCTCGACGACGTCACTGTCGCTTTCGAGGAGAACACCATCTGCGGGCTGCTCGGCCGTAACGGCGCCGGCAAGACCTCGCTGATGTCGATCGCAACCGCGCAGAACGTCGCGACGTCGGGGTCGGTCCGCGCGTTCGGCGAGGCGCCGTACGAGAACGCCGCCGTGCTGCAGCGGATGTGCTTCGTGCGCGAGAGCCAACCGTACCCCGAAGACGCCAGGCCGGGTCACGCCTTCGCGGCCGCTGGGATGTTCTTCCCCCGGTGGGATGCCGCCTTCGCCAGGCAACTCGCGAGGGATTTCGAACTCCCGATGAACCGCCGGATCAAGAAGCTCTCGCGGGGCCAGCTCTCCGCCGTCGGCGTCATCATCGGGCTTGCTTCCCGAGCCGAGATCACCTTCTTCGACGAGCCGTATCTGGGGCTCGACGCCGTCGCTCGCCAGCTCTTCTACGACCGCCTTCTCGCCGACTACGGCGAGCATCCACGCACCATCGTGCTCTCCTCGCACCTGATCGACGAGGTCGCCAACCTGCTCGAGACGGTCGTGCTGCTGGATCACGGAAGGCTCGTGCTGGATGACGACGTCGAGGCCATCCGCGGCGGCGCGGTCAGCGTCATCGGGGCTGCCGACGCCGTCGAGCAGTTCACTCTCGGCCGCGATGTGATCCACCGCGAACGCCTCGGCGGCACCGCCTCGGTCACCGTGCTGGGCCGACTTACCGATGCCGAACGGCGCGAGCTCCTCGCCGTCGGCCTGGAGATGGCACCGGTCTCACTGCAACAACTCATCGTGCGCCTCACCGATGGCGAGCACACCGCTGAACTGAAGGGGGCATCGGCATGAGGATCGTCAACGTGGTGCGACTGCACTTCCTGGTCAAGCAGACGTTCGTGTGGATGCCCCTCATCATTTTCGCTGGAGCCGTGGCGCTCTCGCTCGCAATCGTCGCGCTGATTCCGGCCGACGGCGTGATCCTGGTCGGTGCCAATCAGGCGCCGCTGTGGTACTTCTTCGCGATCGGCCTGCTGGCGCTGCACCGCACCTTCCCGTTCTCGCAGGCCCTGAGCATCACCCGCCGCGACTTCTGGCTCGGCACCATCGGCGCAGGAACCCTCACGTCGGCGGCGCTGGCCACGCTCTTCCTCGTGGGCGGGCTCATCGAGAATGCCACCGACGGCTGGGGCAAGCGCGGCGCATTCTTCTTCCTCGACGCATTCGGCGCGGGAAGCAACTCGACGGCATGGCTCGCATACTTCACGATGGCGTTGAGCTCCTTCGTCGCCGGGCTGGCGATCGCGACGATCCACAAACGGTTCGGGGTGCTCGGTCTGGTGCTCACGCTGCTGGCCCTGGGGGTGGTAGCTGCCGCCGGAGTCGTGGCCATCACGAGGAGCGAATCGTGGGGTCCTCTCATCGAGGCGATCACTCTGGCTGGCCCTGGCGTGATCGCAGCGTGGGGCCTCGCGGCGACGGCAGCGGTCGCCGTCGGCGGTTACCTGCTGCTGCGACGCACGCAGCCCTGAAGCCAGTTCGCACCTTCTGACCGACGTCGCACCCCGATGCCGGTACGAGGTGAGATCCGGGATGTCGATGCGTCGTAGCGTGTCCCCGCAGACTGCTTCGATCGCGGACCGCGCGATCGGCGGCTGACATACCTGATGGGGTGGTCCGCGATGTCGTTGTCACCGAGATCGGGTTGCAGGGTGGGCATGCCGAGTTCTTCCGGGGTCACGACCGTCGCTCGGAGCTGATCTGCGGGTTCGCCGCACATGAGCGCGGCCTCCACGGCGGCGTGTGTGGGCAGCACGACGGGCTGTTCGACCATTCCCGCAAGGACTCCGACTGCTGGATCCTCTCGTCCGGCTCAAATGGGAGCAGCGCCACGGCGCGTCGACCGTCAAGAACTCCATCGCGCCGCTGGTCCGCGTGCTCGATGAAGCGAGGGGGACCACGGGAAAGACCCTCGAAAGATGACGAAGCCCAGGTGAGAACCAGCTCTCTCACCTGGGCTCTTATGTCGGGATGACAGGATTTGAACCTGCGACTCCTTGACCCCCAGCCAGGAATCCGTTGCCCGCACTGAAGATGCAGCGCGGAAGCTAGCGCATCGGTGGGGGTCGGGCGGCTCTAGCTGGCTTTAGCTGTGTCCGGCGAGCGCGTCCCTTCGGGTGGTTTCTGGGTTCACGGTTCGAGGCGTCGGGTCCAGAACTCGATGAGCAGATCTGGGCGGCCGTTGTCGTAGTCGGCCAGGGCGGTCCGGTAGCGGTCGAAGGCCGGTGTGCCGCGTTCGACCGCGACCTCCAGGAACGGCCAATCGAGCCGGACCATCAGCTCACTGAGCAGCGCACGGACGGAGCGGCCGTTGAAGTCGGCGAAGGGGTGGATATGCAGGAACTCGCCCTCGGCGTAGGCGAGCAGCTCCAGTTGAAGATCGAGCGAGTCCGCGTTCGCGAGGCGAGCTTGGACGTTCGCTGTGTAGTCGCGCATGAGTATCGGGACGAGGAAGTGCTCTGGTGGGACGTGGTTGCCGATCTTTACCGGTTCGCGTCGCCACTGCCCGGCGATCTCTGGGATCAGGTCGCCGATGATCTCCCGGTGGAAGTCGCGGATCAGTTCGTCGCTGTATGGCCGCTGTTGGAACTCGCCGCGCGCAATGCGGGCGAGCAGCGATGCCAGGTGCGGCGCGATCGCGTCGGCGAACTGCGCGTAGGTGAGGTCGCCGTGGCCGGTGGCGAACCGACGGGTCAGACTCCCGTCTTCTTCGCCCGCAGAATCCACGCGTCTGAGACCGGTTCGTTCTCCATCGCCATGCTCGCGGCGACTCGGTCGACCACCACGGCCAGCCGCGCGTCGCGCTTCTGCTCCGCGCTGAGCGCACGCCAGCGTGCCAGCGACTCCGCCGCCAGCTGACTGACCTGGATCGTGCTGCTCATGATGCGACCCAGTTTACTCCCCAGTTCCGGACTCACGCTGAGACCTCAGCGCGAACTGACCCACACCTGTGTACCGGGAGGTGTAGGCAGATGCCGGATCGTGGTGAGGGTCAACTGGCGTTCGACTTCGAGGAGATCACGCGCGAGGAGGCCCGCGGGCGTCTGGATGAGTGGTCCGGTGCGCCGATGCGATTCACGACCGGCTACGCGCCAGCGCCTGGATGGAATCCGCCCTACTGGACCCCGACGGCGGCCAACGCCTCGTTGTCCACGACGAGGCGTGGCGCGTGCTCGCGCACCCCAGCCTCCTGCGCAGAATGGACGCGCACTGGCGTCTCGCCCGCCACTACGGCATCAGCAACCGCCTCATCTTCACAAGCTCAGCGACCTGGACACCGTGGGCGATCAAGGGTCGATGATGCGCGCTCTCGCCTCGAGCCTGCTCGCCAACGCCGACTGCCGGAGCATGACTCACGACATAGATACGTGTTATCATGTATGTATGAGACGGTCAGCTGAGGACGCGGCGAGGACGCGCCTGGCGCTGCTGGAGGCAGCGTTGATGTCCTTCGAGGAGAAGGGGTGGCGGGGGGCAACGTTCGACGATGTCGCCGAACGTGCTGGCGTGACCCGTGGCGCGGTGAACCACCACTTCGATTCCAAGGCCGCTCTGCTGGTCGAGGCGTTGGAGTGGGGCTGGGGCGAGTACGGCAGTCGGCTGTTCGAGCGTGAGCCCGGCGAGGCTACGGAGTGGTTGACCGCAGTGCTGGTCGAGTTCGTTGCCCTGCTCCGCGACGACGCCCGCTTCCGCGCCTTGGCCTCCGCGACCGTCATGGTCGCACCGCAGGCCCTCGACCATGACGCCGGCAAGGGCGCCGCGCTCGATGCCTGGCGCGACCGGATCGCCTCCGCGCTCGAATCACAGAACGCCACCGACGCTGCTCTGACCGCGCGCCTGGCGCTCGTGATCCTCCAGGGATTCACCGTGACCGCGGTGACCCGACCCGATGACCTCCCGCAACCCGACGAACGTGGCGGCGCAATCACGGCGCTGGTGAGGGGGTTGCTGACCTAGAAAGACACCAGATACCCCATGACCACCACCCATCCCTCGCGCCCTGTCGGCGCGACGCCAGGCCACGCAACCCTCGTCGCCGGAGCCATCCTGTTCACCGACATGCTGTTACAGGGCCTGGCGATCCCCGTGCTCCCACTCCTGCCCGCCGTGGTTGAGCAAGGAGCTGCCGCGACCGGCATCCTGTTCGCCTCCTACGCGGTCGCGATGGTGATCGCGACCTTGTTCGCCGGCCGCGTCGTGGATCGCCGGGGCGCGAAGGGCCCGCTCGTCGTCGGCCTGATCGTCCTCGCTGTCGCCTCGCTGCTGTTCGCCACCGGCGGCCCCTACTGGCTGCTGCTGGTTGCCCGCTTCGTGCAGGGCATCGCTGGCGGTACCGCCTGGGTCGCCGCACTGGCCTTGATCGCCGCCACCACCGGGTTCGACAAGCGCGGCCAGATGATGGGCATCGCGATGTCCACCGTCACCCTCGGCGTCCTCGTCGGCCCGCCCCTGGCCGGGTTCCTGGTCGACGCCTTCGACCCGGCCGCCCCATTCCTGGTCGCCACCGCCGTCGCCGTGATCGACCTGGCGCTGCTGCTCGCGCTGATCCCCGGATCACCCCGGCAGACCGACGACACCGCGGGGCCGTTCACGGTGCTGCGTGTGCCTGGCTCGGCGTCGATCGTCGCCGCCATCGCGATCGGCGCCGCGGTCCTCGCCGCCGTGGAGCCGGTACTTCCCGGCCACCTCGGCGCCCAGGCCACCAGCACCGTCATCGGCATCCTGTTCGGCATCGCCGCACTCGTGGGCATCATCGCGAACCCCATCGTGGGCAGATTCGTCGCCACCGCCTCACCCCGCGTGCTCATCGGGATCGGCATCATGGCAGCCGCAGCCGCGCTGCTCGTGCTGGGCTGGTCGTACGCCCTGTGGCAGACCGGCATCGGGATGGGCCTGCTCGGCCTGTCCTCCGCATTGCTGCTCACGCCGGCCACCACGCTCATCAGCGAGCAAGGCTTCCGCTCCACCCCTCCAACGCTTGGCGGCTCATTCGCGCTCTACAACCTCGCCTACGCCGCCGGACTCGCCCTCGCACCGCTCCTGACCGGATTCGGCGTCCAAGCCGCCGGGTTCAGCACCGCGATGGTCATCGCCACCATCGTCCTGGCCGTGATCGGCGGCGCATCCCTGACCCGGCTGCCCACTACGTCACCGGCGAGTTGATACTGCTCGTTGCCACGACGAGGAGACAGGCTGATGCGCAGCGAGTTGAACTCCCCAATTCGCCTCGCGGAGGCTGTTGTGTGGGAGTGGTTCCACTTCACCTTCCAGATCAGGAGCGCGAGTAGCCACGCGTGTTGCGCGTCGGATCAACCCAGCGGCCAGCGCACCGGGGCGCATGAGCTCGGTTGTCGGTTGCGCGAGCCGTTGTTGCCTGCCGCGGAACTAGCCGGCCTCACCTGGGACGCGATGTTGAGCGAGCGACGAGGGCTTGACTGGCCTGAGCGATTGAGGATGCGAGTTGGCCGGCAGGTATTGGCGGATCTGCTCGGTGCCAGCTCAGCGTGAGTTCGATCTGGTGCCACATGACCATGTCCGCGACCCATCGCCTTTGTTGTGGGTCGGAGAACTGCTCGCGCAGGAAGTTCTCGGCGACGTCGATGGAGGTCTGACTGAGGTCATCGCTGTACTGCCTGAACTCGGGCTCGTGCCGGGCGTGTTCGAACAAAAGGCGAAATCCGTCAGGGTCCGCCGCGGCAGCGAGTTACTTAGAACGGAGCCCTCGATAGCCTTGGCCTTTCTGATCCTGAACGCATTCATCCTTGTATAGATCAGCGAGTTCGGCCGCCCGGCTGCGCAGCGCCTCTCGTAAGGACTCGGGTGAGAGAACTTCAGCGGCGGTGTCGAGTTGCCAGACCACCCAGACAGCGTGCCGCTGGTCCTCGAACGTCAGGTCGAGCTGGACCCAACCGTCGGATTCGGGTTCCTCAGCTCGGACCGCGCGTGCCATGTTGAGGAGTTCTTCCCGTCGCGACATGTGCACCCTGACGATCACGCAGATGTGGTTCTCGGAGAGGAACTGTGCGCTGCGCTCGGTCCAGATGCGGTCGAGGTCAACCTGAGCGGGGCGCTCGGCCCGATCGGGAAGTTCCTCAGCGGCCAACATGCGCGAGAGCCGGTACGTGCGATCTTCGCCCGACTTTGCGGCGAGCAGGTAGGTGCGGTCGCGGACCGTCACCAGTCCGATCGGATCGACTGTGTGCCAACGGGGTTCCTTCTCCGGCGCGGTGTAGTGGAGGCGGAGTTTGTGCCCCGTGAGTACGGCATGTCGAACCTCGCCCATCACCTGCTTGGTGACGTCCTCGGTGATGAGGCGCCGGGACAGCAGGTCGGTCTCGGGTTCCACGAGGAAGCGTCGGGCGGCGTCGTCCACGCTGGCCCGGTGCCCCTCGGGCAGCGCGTCGACGACCTTGCGCATGGCCGAGGCCAGGGCGGTGCCGAGGCCGAAGACCTTCTCGCCACGGCCGGAGCCGGCGGTCAGCAGGGCGAGTGCCTCGTCGTGATTCAGCCCGGTCAGCTCGGTACGGAAGCCGGGCAGTAGCGAGTAGCCGCCGTGCCGTCCCCGGTCGGCGCAGACGGGGACTCCAGCGGTGGATAGCGCCTCGATGTCGCGCAGCACGGTTCGCGTGGACACCTCCAGCTCGCCGGCGAGCTCGTCCGCGGTCATCCGTCCACGCTGGCGTAGGAGCAGCACCAGTGAGACCAACCGATCCGCGCGCATGACTCCATCCTTACCAAAAATCACGACACAAGATGTCGTGATTTGTTGCGAGGCTGGATCTGCTGGTGTCGAAGACGGTGGCTACCGAGTTGCCGAGCGCCTGCCGTCGCAACGATAGGAGTGGCAATGGAACGAACCGCAGTCAACCCGGTGACCTGGTCGCTGGAGATGGGCTTCAACCAGGGAGAGGCCGTCTCCGGGCACACCCGGACGCTCTACATCTCGGGGCAGACCGCGATGAGCAAGGACGGCCGACCACAGCACGACGGAGACATCGCTGCCCAGTTGGCCCTCGCCGTGGACAACTTGGAGGCCGTGCTCGGGGAGGCTGGCATGTCCTTGGCGAACCTCGTCCGTCTGAACGTCTATACCACCGACGTGGATGCCTTGTTCCCGCACTATGGCGTGCTCGCCGGGAAACTCGGCGCCGCCGGGGTCTCACCGACCACCACGATGCTCGGCGTCGTCCGGCTCGCGATCCCCAGCCAGATGGTCGAACTCGAAGGGACCGCCGTCGCATAGTACGGCCTTGCCACTCCTGCTGCCCGTGCAGGTCGCCCGGCGTGGGCAGCAGGCAGATGGAACACGATGCCCACAATCATGACGATCGGGGTTCACGGCTTCGACCTGAGACCTTCCTGGACCGGCTGCGCGAAGCGGAGGTGAGCCAACTGCTCGACATGCGCCAACGTCGAGGGGTGCGGGAACCGGGTACGCCTGGGCGAACTCGCTACGACTCCAAGCAGCACCCACCGCTCGCGTCCTGGTGGGCCTACGCGGTGGCGTGCTCACCGCAGCGACGGTACGGCGCGCCACGAATTGGGACGGATCATCACCAAACTTGAACTGCCGCAGCTGACCCGCCACGGGCTCACCGGCGCGACCTGGATGGCCGACTCCGGGATCCCGCTGCACGTGCTCCAGAAGATCCTCGGCCACAAGTCGATCGAGACGACCGAGGGATACCTCCACCCGGACCTGCGCCACATCTCCTAGGCCGGCGAGCTCGCCAACGCCATCCTCAACGCGCAGGCCGACGGGCGGGCGATGCCGGCCTCGGGGCTCGGAGGAGAACCGGCGGAAATGACGAAGCCCAGGTGAGAAACCTTCTCTCACCTGGGCTTTTACGTCGTGATGACAGGATTTGAACCTGCGACCCCTTGACCCCAGGTGCCAGGATAGGTCGTCTTACCGCCTGAACCTGGGTTTTACGTTGCTTGATCGGCGCTTCTAGATCGCGCCCTGGGCTGCTCGACATGTCGCAGAGGAGCGGCGAGCCCTCCATTCTCCCGCCCGAACAGGGATGAGCTGCGCGAGGTTTGCGGGCCGAGCCCAGAGCATCTTGAAGGCGTTCCAGATGAACAGGACGGCCAGATGGTGAGCCAGCCGGGGCGGCCGTTGCCGATGATCGCGGTGCAGATCGCGGCGGCGTAGAGGTACGGGGCGGATAGCAGCATGGCGGCCATCCCCCACTTCAAGCCACGTCGGGTGCGGATCGCGGCGGCCAGGAGGTTGGTGGGCGCGTAGCGGAGCCAGCCGTGGGTGCGGGCGCTGAGCGCCAGGGATAAGCGGAGCATTGCGGGCCTCTTTCATATCGTCATAGTGCGACGGACTCCCGTCGTGGAGGCGGCTATGAACCGAGTGCCCGCAAGGGGCCGTCCCGAAGGACCCGCGTAGTTGGAGAACTGCCTCGTCTTCGAGAGTACGACCGGCTGCAGATCAGCGGAACCCTCCGGCTGATCTGCAGCGACTACGCTTCAGGCTATGCAGGATCGTGGACCCATCTTCGACGGCGTGCAGATCGGACGCCCCGCGACGGGCGCGCTCATCGACGCCGGCTACGCGAGCCTGGCCGACCTTCCAGCGGACCTGAGCGAACTCCGAAGCCTTCATGGAGTCGGCCTCTCCGCGATCAAGCGGCTGACCGAAGCTCGAGACAAGTTGACGTCCGACTAGCACTTGCTTCGGCAGGTGTTCAGGCGGAGCGGATGGCTCCGCCGTCGATGAGGTAGTCGGCACCGGTGATGTTCGCGGCACGGTCGGAGAGCAGGAAGCAGATCAGGTCGGCGACCTCGCCGGGTTCGGAGAGCCGGCCGGTGAGCATGCCGACCTGGGCCGGCGCCCCGGCCACGATCGAATCCAACGGCGCGCCGAGGGCCGCGGCAAGCTGACCGCCGAGTCCGGTCTCGGACTCCCACATCGCGGTGCGGGTCGGGCCGGGTGAGACCGTGTTGATCCTGATCCCCGACTGCGCGAGTTCGGCGGCGACGCCGTGGCTGAACGCGGTCAGTGCGGCCTTGGCGACGTTGTACGCCAGCGGCGGGCCATCCGGGCGGTGGGCGCCGATCGAAGACACGTTCACGACCGCGCCTCCACCGTCCGACAGGAGGGGCATGGCGGCGTGGGTGGTCCGCACCGCGGCCATGAGATTCGTCTGCCAGGCGTCGGCCCAGTCGTCGTCTTCGAGTCCGGCGAAGGGCGCGAGCGTCAGGCGCGATCCGCCGCCGACGTTGTTGACGAGCAGATCGAGCCGCCCGTGCGTGCGCTCGGCCGCCGCGACCAGTTCGCCAGCGCCCTGCGGTGTCGTGAGGTCGACGGGGACGACGGTCGCACCCGTCGCGGTGAGGTCATCGCTGGCATGCCGGGCCGCGGCGACAACCTCGACTCCCTCCTCGCGCAGCGTGCGCACGGTGGCGAGTCCAATGCCCCGGCTCGCACCGGTCACGATGGCGACCTTGCCGGTCAGGTTGAGGTCCATGATTCCTTCTCCTCCATATTTGACTTACAGGTACAGAATGCAGGCAAAGCGAAAAGGCGTCTCGATAGCGGGGTTGATCTCAGAAGGGAGCAAGAGCCAGCCGGGCGGAGCGCTTCAACGCCTCGGGATCTTGGGTGGTCTTGGAGAGCAGTTGCAGCCCCACCAGCGTGGTCAGTAGATGATCGGCCAGCGCATCGGCGTCGATGTCGCGACGAATCTCACCGGACGCCTGGCCGGTGCGGATCGTGTCTCGGAACACCCCGGCGGTGCGCTCGAACATCGCTCGTACCCGGTCGGTGGCGTCCTCATCGAACCCGGCCAACTCGGCCGCGGTGTTCACGGCGAGGCATCCGCGGCGGTCCGGGTCGGCGAAGTTCATGTCGATGATCGTCTCCAGCGCCGCTGCGATCCGCTCCTTGATCGGGCCTGGCGCCTGAAGCGCTTGGTCCACGAGGACGGCCTGCTGGTCGCGGTAGCGATCCAGTGCCCGGGTGAACAGCTCGTGCTTGCTGCCGAAGGCGTTGTACAGGCTGCCCTTGCCGACCCCAACGGCATCGGCGAGGTCCTGCGGTGTCGTGCCGCGGTATCCCTGCCGCCAGAACAGGTCCATCGCACGATCGACCGCTGTGTCTTCATCGAACATCCGTGGTCTGGCCATACATCGAAACTAGCCATTCTTGAACCATAGGTCAAGAACTTCGGAGTGATGGCCAGTGCACCTCGTCAGCAACGTGACGACAAAGGGACACCGATCATGGCCAGACTGGCGGAGCAGGAGCAGGGCGAACGGGCGGCGCGGATCGCGTTGTCGATGATCGCCGAATCCGACGATGCGGCAACAGGACGCGTCCTCGCCCGTGCCGGCGGGGTCGAGACACTACGCCTGATCTAGTCCGACGATCCGGCGCCGGGTCTGGCCCGCGCGGACGCGATGCTCTGGCGCCAACGCCTGGCGGCCCGGATCACGCCGAACCTGCTCGACCGGATGGGCCAGGTCGAGCAGCACGGGTTCGGCACGCTCATCCCAGCGGATCGGGAGTGGCCGGCCGGGCTGAACGATCTGGGTGGGCGTGCCGCGTACGTGCTGTGGACGCGCGGAGCAGCGTCGTTCCTGACGACTGCGTTGAGCGATCGTGTGACGATCACCGGTGCTCGCGCCTCAACCGGCTATGGCGAGAGCATCACCGCTGAGCTGGCGGAGGGCATGGCTGATGAGGAACGCATCGTTGTCTCCGGCGGTGCGTACGGAATGGAAGGAGCTGCGCACCGCGGGGCGCTGGCTGCCAGTGGGCAGACCATCGCGGTGCTCGCGACGAGCGTTGATCGTCGCTACCCGAACGCGCACACCCAGCTGCTGGACCGGATCGGTGGCAATGGGCTGCTGCTGAGTGAGTTGCCGCCAGGGTGTCGCGCCGACCATGCACCGGTTTGCCGCCGCAAGCGCCAGCAGGCCCTCACGCATGTCCGCGGCAATCTCGCCCATCGCCACGCTTACCCGCTCCGGCACGGCCAGCGTGTTCGTGTCCACGGCGTCGTTCTGATACTTCTTGGTCACAGCGGTCCCCTGTTCTGTCGGGTCGTCTTGGCGGACGCCCAACACCTACCGCAAGGCAGGCGTCGAGCGGGGGACCGCCACTTCAAGTTCTACGAGACTCGGGACAACTTCAACCGGGGGACTTCCAACTGGCCGTTGACGCTCACCCGCGTCTTTGACGAGGCCGTTCGGGACGACATCATCGAACGCAACCCGGCCCACAGCAGGGCCTGGCGCAGCGTCGGCAAGAAGTCGGTCTTTGAGATCAGCAGCCTCGCCGCCCGCCCTGGCGATCCCGGACCTCGTCATCCTGACCAAGCTCGCCGACACTTGCGGCGAGAACTGGCAGCCCTACTCCGACTACGTGATGCTCTGCGCGCTCCTGGCCTCCCCCAGCTCAGAGGTCGCCGGCCTGTGGATCGAGGACGTCGACTGGAAACAGAACATCGTGACCATCCGCAAGCAGACCTTCCCCAGCACGAGGGGCCTGGTCACCAAGCAGACCAAGGGACAAGAGGAACGCCCGGTGCCGATCCTGCGACCCCTGGTCCCTATCCTGCGGCGACTCACCGGAGGCAAGGCGCCCACCGCTCGCGTCCTGGTGGGCCTACGCGGTGGCGTGCTCACCGCAGCGACGGTACGGCGCGCCACGAATTGGGACGGATCGTCGCCAAACTTGAACTGCCGCAGCTGACCCGCCACGGGCTCCGGCACACCGGCGCGACCTGGATGACCGACTCCGGGATCCCGCTGCACGTGCTCCAGAAGATCCTCGGCCACAAGTCGATCGAGACGACCGAGGATACCTCCACCCGGACCTGCGCCACATCTCCAAGGCGCACCCGCTCTTCTCAGACCGCTCCCTCAACGCGGAACGCCGCTGGCCCCACATGATGCATCGCACTACACTTGTTTCGACTGCTTCGATTGTTTCGTTTAGGAGAATAGCTGATGAGCGACATCGCGACACTGGTGCCCGAACCGGCCGACACCGAGTTGGCTGCGTCCGCCCTACGCGGCCTCGACGCCGCACTCGGCACGGAAGGGCCGGTGCGGCTATACCTGGCCGGGCAGACGGGCGAGGTAGAGGTGCCGCGGTCTGCGCTGGCTGCGCTGGCGCACGTGCTCGACAGTTTCGCGCACGGCGAGGGCGTGACCGTCCTGCCCTCGCAGGCAGAGCTGACCACCCAGCAGGCCGCGGACGCACTAAACGTCTCGCGCCCGTTCCTGATCGGACTACTGGACGCCGGGCAGATCGACTACCGCACGGTCGGCACCCACCGCCGCGTGAAGGCGGCATCCCTGATCCGCTACCTGCGTGAAGATGACGCCCGCCGGCAGGCGGCGGCCGACGCGCTGTCCGCAGAGACTCGCGAACTCGGATTCCCCTGATGCCGGTCGTCGTCTACGACGCCAACGTGCTCTACCCCTCGACCCTGCGCGATGTGCTGATCCGGGTCGGGCTCGCCCGGATTGTGCAGCCGAAGTGGACGGAACGGATTCTCGACGAGGTGTTCGGCAACCTGCGGGCAAACCGCCCCGATCTGGACCCGGCACGGCTGGACCGCACCCGCCGCCTGATGAACGACGCGATCCGCGACGTCGCGGTGACCGACTACGAGCATCTGATCGACCAGCTCGAACTCCCCGACGCGGACGACCGCCATGTGCTCGCCGCCGCGATCCACGTCGACGCGGAAGTGATCGTCACCCGGAACCTCCGCGACTTCCCCGGCGACCGCCTGAGTGCCTGGGGTGTGCAGGCACAGCACCCCGATGACTTCCTCGCTGGACTGCACCAGGACCACCCCGACGCGCTCAGCGCGATCGTCACGGCGATCACCCGCACCTGGGGCAATGGTGCGACACCCGGCGACGTGCTCGATCGTCTCGCCGTCGATGCACCACACAGCGCCGACCTCGTGCGCGATGCACTCGGGGGCCACGGATAGACACGTTCCGACAAGGTCAATACCTTCACAGAATGCGAAGGTATTGACGGACGGGTCTCGCTCCCGAGCGTGGGCCAAGCGTGGTGTTGAAGTTGCCCGCGCCGTTCGGAGGCCAGAACAGCGTCCGAGCTGCAATCTCGTCGGTGAGGGCGCTCGGAACTTGGAAACGCAGATCGAACTCGACCATCACGATTCTCCGAACACGGTGTGGAGGTACTCCAAACCGTTCTCGATGGCCGATGTGAACTCCGCGGGTGACGGCCCGGTCGGGGCGAGGTTGGTGTGTGCGGCAAGCTCCTCGCATGCCTGACGGACGTCGGACTCGAAGCGTGCTCGATCGGCACCGGACATGTTCTTCTCTTTGAGTTGCGATGCCGTTTACACGACATACGCCTCAGCAAGAACCAGTGCGACAGCCTCTTCAGCGATCTGCCCAGTGTCACGTCGGCGCCGGCGGCGGTGCCCTCCAGGAGCCACTCTGCAAGGTTTCCCACAACCTGGAGTTGCTCATCGGTCTCGATCGTGCCTGGGGGAAGGTCTTCGCGGACCTTCTGCGCGATCTGGTGGGCAACATCGAAGATGTTCGGATTGGCGCGGAGGGCATCTTGGTTCGAATCGCCTCCGCGACACGTTCCTCATCCGCGGCGATGACAAAGGCCATGCCCTCGACGCTCAGGAGGAGTCTGATCGCTTCCAGCGTCTCGATGACGGTGTCCCCAAGCATCGGTCAAGGTCATCGACCAGAATCGCGACTCGATGGACATGGCTGAGTTCGTCCGATTTCATCAGCTCTGCGAACTCGGCTTGGAAACCAGCCAGGCCACGCGGTTCATCGTCGGCCTCGTCGTCGTCGCTCTTCCTCGTGTCGACTGGTCGAAGGCGATTTCAGTGGCGGCCAAGACCTCACTCACACTCCAATTTCCCAACGTCGATGACGTTCTCGGCATCATCAAGCCCCGGAGATAGGAGTGGCTGAGCTGATCGCCCTATGACGCATCTGCCTCGTCGCTATGTCGACGGGCGATTGTGCGGGCGAGGTCGGCGATGAGACGGCGCGCTTCAGGCGGGTCGGTGACCTCGATATGGTCCGTGAACTGCATGAGCTGGCGAACACCGTCAAGCTGGTCGTAACCAACGACGATCCGTACGGAGTCGGGGCTATCTCCCGGGTGGATGGAAAGCAGTCGGCGGCCCAGGATGCGGCGGGCCATGTCCTCACGGGCGGCGTCGAGGACGGCGATCACTCGCACGTCGCGCCGCTCCTCCAGCCCCGCGACGAGGAGTGCCGCGACGTCATCGAGCGTTGCCCCGGGACGGATGCGACGTGGCTCGTCGAGCACATCCCAGGAGCGCAGGCGAGCGAGGGCGTACATGCGGGGCTCGCCGTCCGAGTCGGCTATGAGATACCAGCGGCCGCCGCGCAAGAACACGCCGTAGGGGTCGACTGTCCGCGGATGAGATGCTTGCTGCCCGCTGGATCGGTAGTCGATCCGCAGCCGCCTGCCACGACGTAGATCGCCAGCGAGGGTCGCTATATCGGCGGGCTCGTCCCGAGCGAACCAACCGCCGTTGTCGATAGCAACAACCTCGGCCAACGGCAGGAGCCCCGATGCGCCGTCGCCCGGCCAGGGCCGGCGGGAGGCGAGCTTGTGGGCGGCGGAGCGGGCGGCGGCCTCAATACCGAGCTGCTTCGCCCGTGCCAGGTCGACGCCGATCAGTCCCAGAACCTCCGCCTCGCTTCCCGTAAGCCGACCGACGTCCACCTCAGCGCCAGGAAGCAGGCTGACGCCCCCGTAGCGTCCCCGCTCCGCGATCACCGGGACGTCGGCATCCGCCAACGCCTGGACATCGCGCAGGATCGTGCGCTTCGACACCCCGAACTGCTCGGCGAGTTCGGCGGCGGTCATCTGCCTGTTCGCTTGCAGTGCGACAAGCAGAGCCAAGAGCCGTTGTGGCCGCTCCATAACCCTCCCCTCAATAGATGACATGGACTGTCATCTATTGCTGTCAGTGTAGATCGTGAACCGTTCCTCGTTCTCAAGGAGGCCCGCCATGAGCGCACCCAATCTGTTCCTGATCTATGTCACCGACGTCGAGCGATCGACCGCTTTCTACACCGACCTGTTCGAAGTCGAGCCGATCCAGATCACGCCTCGCTATGTCCCTTTCCCGGTCGCGCCGGGCGTGCTGTTCGCATTGTGGAGTGGACGCGGCGACACCGTAACCCCTGAGACGCCTCGCTCCTTCGAGGTAGGCCTGATGGTGCCCCGTGCGACTGCTGCCGTTGACGAGGTCTACGAGAAGTGGACGGCCAAGGGGGTAACCGTGGTCGAGGAGCCGCACGATGAGGTCTTCGGCCGCACGTTCGTCGTCGCTGACCCCGATGGAAACCTCATTCGCGTCTCGCCGTTCGACTGAGGGACGGAGGTGAGCGCATCGGCCAGCCTGGCGGACTCACTGCGCTGGGACCGCCAGGCTCGACCGCATTGCTTGTCGCCACTTCATGCGAACAGTCACATGAGTCCGCGGCCCGACGACGACTGTTGTGGAGGGGTCGCGCGATCCTTCTGTTCCCGGTGTTACCAGGAACTCGTCACAACACGGAGGGCTCATGTCTCGACTTGCAATCAATCAGCACGGGCCGGAGGGCTACCAGGCGGTGGCTGCGCTCGATGGCTATGTGCGACGTCATCTCGACCATGTGCTGCTGGACCTGGTGAAGCTGCGCGCCTCGCAAGGCCCAAACATGACGAAGCCCGGTGAGATTTACCGTCTCACCGGGCTTTTTGTCGGGATGACAGGATTTGAACCTGCGACCCCTTGACCCCCAGTCAAGTGCGCTACCAAGCTGCGCTACATCCCGATGTTCAGTTGTCGGCACCGTGGCCCGATACCCGGACACGCTACCCACCCGCTTGAAGCGGGCCGGAACAGCCTACCTGACTCCGGCCCCTGACTCCTACTGGGATGCCTCAGCGGCGGCGACGCTTCTCCCGGACCCGCACTGAGATCTCCACCGGCGTGCCCTCGAAGCCGAACTCCTCCCGCAGGCGCCGCTCGATGAAGCGGCGGTAGCCGGCCTCGAGGAAGCCCGAGGCGAAGATCACGAACCGGGGCGGGCGGGTGGACGGCTGGGTCGCGAACAGGATCCTCGGCTGCTTGCCGCCCCTGACCGGGTGCGGGTGGGCTGCCACCAACTCGCCCATGAAGGCGTTCAGCCGTCCGGTCGGGATACGGGTATCCCACGAGTCCAGCGCGATGTCGAAGGCGGTCACCAGCCTGTCCACGTGCCGACCGGTCCGTGCCGAGACGTTCACCCGGGGCGCCCAGCGCACCTGGACGAGATCCACCTCGATCTCACGTTCGAGATAGCGGCGACGCTCCTCGTCCACCAGATCCCACTTGTTGTAGGCGATCACCACGGCCCGCCCGGCCTCCACGGCCATCGAGATCACCCGGGTGTCCTGCTCGGTCAGCGTCTGGCCGGCGTCGATCAGCACGAGCGCGAGCTCGGCCTTCTCCAGCGCCGCCTGGGTGCGCAGCGAGGCGTAGAAGTCCGCTCCCCTGGTCTGGTGCACACGTCGCCGGATACCGGCCGTATCGACGAACATCCACGGTCGCCCGCCGATCTCGACAAGCTCGTCCACCGGGTCGCGGGTAGTCCCGGCAACCTCGTGCACCACCACCCGCTCGCTGCCGGCCAGCTTGTTCAGCAGGGACGACTTGCCGACATTCGGCCGGCCCACCAGGGCCACTCGGCGGGGCCCGCCACGCATCGGCGGGGCCACCCCCGAGACCGTCGGCAGCACCGCCATACACGCGTCCAGCAGGTCTCCCGACCCGCGCCCATGCAGGGCCGAGACCGGGTAGGGCTCCCCCAGCCCGAGACTCCACAGCGCGGCAGCGTCCGCCTCGCCGCGGGCGTCGTCCACCTTGTTCGCGCACAGCACCACCGGCTTGCCCGAACGACGCAGCATCCGGACTACCTGCTCATCCGTGTCGGTCGCCCCGACACCCGCGTCCACGACGAATAGCACCGCGTCGGCGAGCGCGACGGCAACCTCGGCCTGCTCGGCCACCTTGCCGTCCAGGCCGACCACGTCGACCTCCCAGCCACCGGTGTCCACGACGGTGAAGTCGCGCCCCGCCCAGTCGGCCCGGTACTGCACCCGGTCGCGCGTCACCCCGGGGACGTCCTCGACCACGGCTTCGCGCCGGCCGAGGATCCGGTTGACGAGAGTGGACTTGCCGACGTTGGGACGCCCGACGATCGCCAGGACCGGGAGACCGGCCAGTTCCTCGGCCTCGTCGGCGGCAACCTCGCCCTCGATGAGTTCGAGGTCCTCGGGGGTGAGGTCGTACTCGTCGAGTCCGACGCGCAGCGCGCGGGTCCGGTGGTCCTCCTCGGCACCTGGTGCCTCGGGCTCGCGGACGTCCGGGTCGCGGACGTCGGGGCCGGTGACCGGCACGTGTGTCTCGTGGTCGCTCACAGGATGACCGCCCGTCTGTGGATGCTGGTGGGACTGGTGCTGGCTGAACTGGATGAAGACGACGGCGCAGCAGCAGGTCCGTCGGCCTGCCCGGGCCCAACGGCCCGAGCGGAAGCCCAGCCAGGGCGCCGGCCGGGCATGCGCGTTGCGTCGGTCGACGTCACTGCCGGGCCCCCTGTACCAGGGCGATCAACGTCTGCACCGTCGCCTCGAAGGTCAACTGCGAGGAGTCCACTTCGATCACCCCGTCCGCCGCGGTGAGGAACTGGGCGACGGTCGCGTCCTGCGCGTCGCGGCGCAGTACTTGATCCCGGGTCTGGTGGGTGCTCTGGTTCGCCCCTGCCTGCCGGTCCTGCGCGGCTCGCCGGGACAGCCGGGACTCCTCGCTGGCGGTCAGCAGCACGCGCACCCTCGCATCGGGCGCGACCACCGTGGTGATATCGCGGCCCTCCACGACGATGCCCGCACCGCTCCCTTCCGGATGCGGAGCGGGTCCGTTCGTCGCCGCCACCGCGGCCGCCCGGTCGCCAGAGCCGTCCGGCAGGGCTGCCGCCTCGGCGGCCATCGCGATGATCTGCCGCTGCCGGGCCCGCAGGTCGGCGCGCACCTGGAGATTGGTGGCCACGGCGCTGACCGCCGCGGAGATGCGCGGTTCCCGCACCGCCTGGGTGACGTCGACGATGCCCTCACCGGGATGGACGATGTGCACGGTCGGCGCGCTCGGATCGGTCCCCATCCGCACCTCGATGCTCGACAGGGACGCGGCTACTGCGCCCTGATCGTCCAGGGCCACCGCAGTGTGCAGACACCACCACGTGGTGGCCCGGTACATCGCGCCGGTGTCGAGGTAGTGCATGCCCAGCCGTCGGGCGACCTCTTTGGAGACGCTGGACTTACCCGAACCCGAGGGCCCGTCCACCGCGACGACCACGAACTGGCGGGTGGTCACCTACGCCTCCTCCTTCTCGCTGCGGCCCGGGGCCGTCGTCCTACCGTGTCTTGCCGAACCACACTGTCTCGCAACAGCTCTCGACCGAACTGGGATCCATTCCTGGATGGACCAGGTCCATCGCTTCGGCTCGGCCAAGCCGCCGCCCGGCCCGCACCTCGTCGGGACTGGGCACTGCCTGCGCCGAGCTCGAGCCATCACCCGGGCCGTGGCTGCACGTGGGCCGAGCCCGGTACGTGCCGCGGCGCACAGCCTATCCGGCCAACTGCCATCCGCTGGCCCGCAGAACCTCCTCCAGGCGCTCACGCGACGCCGGGAGCACCGAGATCTCGGCCAGGCCCACCAGCCGGCCCGGGACATGCTCGATCCGCAGGTCTTCCAGGTTGATCCCCGCCTCGCCCATCACCTGCAACACCTTGGAGATCTCACCGGGACGGTCCGGCACCTGCACGGTGACCACCTGCAGCGGGGTGGGAGCGGTGCCGTGCTTGCCGGGGATCCGGGCATAGCCACGGTTGCCGGCGTCGAACGCCCGGGCGAGGTCGGCCCTCGCGCCGACCGCGTGATGGTCCGAATCGAGGCGCTCGAGTGCGTCGATCACCAGATCCAGGTCCTGACGCAGACCGTGCAACACGTGGGCGACCGGGCCCGGATTGCCACTGAGGATCTGCACCCACAGCCCCGGGTCGCTGCCCGCCACCCGGGTGACGTCGCGCAGACCCTGCCCGGCCAGGCCGACGGCATCGTCCGCGGTGTCGGCCAGCCGTGCGGCGACCAAGGTGGCCGCGAGCTGGGGGACGTGAGAGATCCGGGCGACGGCCGCGTCGTGCTCGGCGGCGTCCATGACGATCGGCACCGCCCCCAGGTCCGAGGCGAGCGCCCGCATCCGCTGCACGTGCGCGCTGACGGTCGACGGACCGGGGGTCAGGACCCAGGGCCGCCCGAGGAACAGGTCCCCGCGCGCCGCAATGGCACCACTGCGCTCCCGGCCGGCCATCGGGTGCCCACCCACGTAGCGGGTCAGGTCGGCGCCGGCGGTCTCCAACTCGGCCGCGAGGATGGATTTCACGCTGGCCACATCGGTGACCAGGGCGTTCGGGTACCTTCCCAGGGCATTGGCCACCAACCCGGCGACGACGTCCGGTGGGGCGCAGACCATGACGAGATCAGGATCCTCGTTCTCGCCTGCCACCCGGCCTGCCCCGAGATCGCGGGCCAGTGCCTGTGCGGTGGGCGACAGATCCGACAGCGCCACGTCCACCTCAAGGGCGCGCAGCGCCAGGCCGGCACTGGCCCCCAGCAGCCCGGTTCCGACGATGAGTACCGAATCGACGGCCGCACGCGACACCGAAGCTCCATTCCCTGGACGGCCCCGGGCCTGGGTCCCGGGTCAGCGACACGGTAGCCCACGCTCTGCGGTGCGCACGCCCGACAAAGCGTCGAGGCGAGCGGCGCACCGGGCAGCCACAGGCCTGGCGAACCACCCGAAGAGCCCGGCAGGCAGAGCAGGACGCCGCAGTCGCGGGCCGAGCGCGCGCACAAAACAGGCTGTAGAGCCAGGAGTTGGAGTTCGGCTCCAGCTAGCGGTCGCACAGCCTGTTCTGTGCGCGGGGCTATCCATGGCGCCCCCACATGTGGACCAGACGCCCGGCTGATCGGGCGATTCATCCGCGTTGGGTACCCGGGTGTCCGAGGGCCCGTGCCGGACCCGCCCACATCCGGGCACAGCACACAGGCGGGGTCGACCGGTTTCGGTCGACGCCGCCTGCGCGGTGGCTTGCGGCCACGGGAGTCAGGTCGGCTCGCTGAATCTCAGCGCGCTGAACCCGATGCCGCTACGCGGCCTGTGACATCAGGCCTTGACGTGAAGCTCGGCGACGAGCTTGTCGGTGAACTCGCGGGTGAGCTCGGCCCAGGCGTGGGAGGTCTCGATGGCGTAGCCCTTGAGCTCGTCGGTGGAGCCGAAGAAGTCCACGGCCGGCTTGACGGCGTCGGTGACCTGCTCGGGCAGGTCGACCGACGGCAGGGCGGGAACGGAGTTGATCACGCTGTCGACGGTGGTGAAGAAGGCGTCCTGGCCCTTCTTGGCGACCTCGACCTGGCTGGCGGCCAGGCTGGCGGCGAAAGCGGCGGCGGCGTTCTCGGGCACCGAGGGGGTGGCGTCCACGACGGTCTTGACGGCCTTGAGGACGACGTCCTGACCCTGCTTGACGAACTCGACCTGACGGCTGGTCAGCGCGGTGGCGAAATCGGTGAACTGCGACATGATGCAACTCCTTTGTGTGGTGCGGATATGGACCAGATCAGCTGGTGACTTTAAGTCGGCTCCCGGACCGCTTTCGGCGATCTCGTGCGAACCGATGCGTTAAGCATGCCATACGTGTGCTTGGTACGTCAAGCACTCTTAGCACCCGACCAACTCGACATCCGCCAGAGCAAACCCGTTCAACGCCAATCACATTCGATCGAGGTGGCGACGAAGCAGGAGATTGGGCAGGCGGCACAGGCCGTGTGGCATCGATCACCCGCCCACGCGATTCAGGTCAGTTCACACCGCAAGGACGCCCTTTGTCAGCCGCCTGGCCGAAGCCCAAGCAAGCCGGGCAGCCACGCACGCGATGGTGCCCTCACAGCCTGCCCGGGCCCGGCCGAAGCCGCCCACGCCACCCGTGGCCGGCCCGAGGCCAGGCCTGCCACGGGAAGGGATCACAGCGCCTTGATGATGTCCGAGACCCGCTCCTTGGCGTCCCCGAAGAGCATCCGGCTGTTCTCGTTGAAGAACAGCGGGTTCTGCACCCCGGCGTATCCGGTGGCCATGGATCGCTTGAACACGATGACGTTCTTGGCGTTCCACACCTCGAGCACCGGCATTCCGGCGATCGGGCTGCCGGGCTTGGTGGCGGCCGGGTTGACGGTGTCGTTGGCGCCGATCACCAGCACCACGTCGGTGTCGGAGAAGTCCTCGTTGATCTCGTCCATCTCCAGGACGATGTCGTAGGGCACCTTCGCCTCGGCCAGCAATACGTTCATGTGCCCGGGCAGGCGGCCGGCCACCGGGTGGATCCCGAACCGCACGTCCACGCCCTTGGCACGCAGCGCAGAGGTGAGTTCGGCCACCGGACCCTGGGCGTGGGCGACGGCCATGCCGTAGCCCGGGGTGATGATCACCGAGGACGCGTCCTTGAGCAGTTCGGCGGCGCTGGCCGCGTCGATCTCGGTGTGGGTACCGGTCTCTTCGTCTCCGGAGGCGACCACTCCGGCGTCGCTGCCGAAGCCGCCGGCGATCACCGAGATGAAGGACCGGTTCATCGCCCGGCACATGATGTAGCTCAGGATCGCACCGGAGGAGCCGACCAGCGCGCCGGTGATGATGAGCAGGTCGTTGCTCAGCATGAAGCCGGCCGCGGCTGCGGCCCATCCGCTGTAGGAGTTGAGCATCGAGACCACGACGGGCATGTCACCGCCGCCGATCGAGGCAACCAGGTGCAGACCCAGCAGCAATGCCAGCACGGTCATCGCCAGCAGCGGCCAGATGCTGTGCCAGGCCACGAAGACCACCAGCAGCACGGTGCTGGCCACCACGATGGCCAGGTTCAGCCAGTGCCGGGCCGGCAGCATCAGCGGTGAGGACTTCATCCGCGCCGACAGTTTGAGGAAGGCGATGATCGACCCGGTGAAGGTGATGGCACCGATGAACACCCCGAGGAAGACCTCGACGAGGTGCACGGTCTCGCCGGTTTCCCCGGCCATCGGCTCCAGGTATGAGTTGAAACCGACGAGCACTGCGGCCAGACCGACGAACGAGTGCAGCATGGCGACCAGTTCAGGCATCTGGGTCATCTGCACGACCTTGGCCCGCCAGGCTCCGATGACTCCACCGATGCTCATCGCCACGACGATGAGGATGAGGGTGGTCGTGGTGCCGCGCTCTGGGGCGCGAATCGCCAGGCCGATGGTGGCCACCAGGGCCAACGCCATCCCGGACAGGCCGGCGATGCTGCCCCGGCGGGCGGTCTCATGACGGGCCAGACCGGCCAGACTCATGATGAACAGCAGCCCGGAGATGATGTAGGCGCCGAGAACGAGTGAGGGAGTGGCCATGTCAGTCCTTCCGGAACATGGCGAGCATCCGGTTGGCCACCAGGAAGCCACCGAAGATGTTGATGCTCGCGACGACGATGGCGATGAACGAGATCACCGTGACGACAGTGTTGGAATCCCCGACCTGGAGCAGGGCACCGACCAGGATGATGCCGGAGATGGCATTCGTCTCTGCCATCAACGGGGTGTGCAGGGCGGGCACCACGTTCCAGATGACGTAGTAGCCCACGACGACCGCGAGGACGAAAACGGTCAGGTGTCCGAGGAAGCCCGCCGGTGAGACGGCCGACATCCACAGGAACAATCCGGCGAGCACGACCATCACCACCCCTCGAAGCACCGGGTTGGGTGGTCGTTTCTCCTTCTCGGGTAACGGTTCAGGCGCCGGGGCTGGGGCCGGCGCGGGTGCCGCCGAGACGGTGACCGGGGGCGGCGGCCACAACAGGTCGCCGCCGTGGGTGACGGTGATGCTGCGCTGCACCGGGTCCTCGAAGTCGAGGGTGAGGTGCCCGTCCTTGTTCGGGGTGGTGAGTTTGAGCAGGTTGACCAGGTTGGTGCCGTACAACTGCGATGCCTGGGTGGGCAGGCGACCGGCCAGATCGGTCCAGCCGAGCACCTTGACCCCGTTCGGGGTGAGCACCAGTTCGTCCGCGCGGCTCGGCTCGACGTTGCCGCCGTTGGCGGCGGCCATGTCGACGATGACGCTGCCCGGCTTCATCGCAGCCACCGCCTCGGCCGAGAGCAGTTGCGGCGCCGGGCGTCCCGGGATGAGCGCGGTGGTGACGACGATGTCGGACTGGGCTGCCTCGTCGGCGTACATCGCCAGGACGAGTTCCTGCTGCTCGGGAGTCATCTCCTTGGCATAGCCGTCGGCACTGACCTCCTGCTCCGCGCCCTCGACCCGGACGAACTCGGCACCCATCGACTCGACCTGCTCGGCAACCTCGGGCCGTACGTCGTAGGCCCTGACGATGGCTCCCAGCGAGTTGGCCGCGCCGATCGCAGCCAGGCCGGCGACGCCGGCACCGATGACGAAGACCCGGGCCGGGGGCATCTTGCCGGCAGCGGTCACCTGGCCGGTGAACAGGCCGCCGAACTCGTGGGCGGCCTCGATGACCGCCCGGTAACCGGCGAGGTTGGCCTGGGAGGACAGCACGTCCATGGACTGCGCCCTGGAGATGCGAGGCACCGCGTCCATGGCCAGCGCGGTGACGCCCGCCTCGCGCAACTTGTCCAGAACCTCGGGGTTGAGCGCGGGCTGCAGCAGCGCGGCGAGGGTCTGCCCCGGACGCAGCCGGGCGATCTCCTCGTCAGTGGGGCTGCGGACTTTGAGCACAAGATCGGCGCGCCAGGCCTCCTCGGGAGAACCGATCTGGGCGCCCGCCTCGGCAAAAGCCGCGTCTGGGTACGACGCCTTGGCTCCCGCCCCGGACTCGACGACGACGTCGTAGCCCAACCCCACGAGCTGTCCGACGGTCTTCGGGGTGGCCGCGACCAGGGTCTCCCCCGGCCGGGACTCCGCTGGTACTCCGATACGCATCTGCCGTCTCCTGGTGAGAGTGCACCGGCGCGGGGCGCCGGCAGTGTCCAACGCAACTCAATCAGATCGACGTTACAGGCAGGCTGCATGGTGGCCGTGTCTGGCGGACCGATTGAGGAATCTGGGTCCGCAGGTCCGCCGCAACTGCGCAGAACGCGTCGGGATGTGACGCGTCCCACCCGCTGGCGGCAGTCGCTACAGCTCCACCAGGCGCATCAGTTCGCCCACCTCGTCGCGGGTCAGCGTCCGGGTACGGCCCGGGGTCAGGTCTCCGAGCAGGATCGGGCCGACCTGCACCCGCACGAGCCGACTGACCGGATGTCCCACCTCGTCCATCAGCCGTCGCACGATCCTGTTGCGTCCTTCGTGCAGGACGACCTCGACCAGCGCCTTGCCGGGACGAGAGTCCACCAGCTTGAACGAGTCCACTCGGGCCGGCCCGTCGTCCAGTTCGACTCCGTCGCGCAGCTGACGGCCCAGGCCGCGGGGCACCGGGGCGGGGATCTCGGCCAGGTACACCTTGGGCACCTCGTACGCGGGGTGGGCGAGCCGGTGGGCCAGTTCCCCATCGTTGGTGAGCAGCAGCAGGCCTTCGGTCTCGGTGTCCAGCCGGCCGACATGGAAGAGCCGGTCGGTGCGGGCCTCGATGATGTCCCCCACGCACGGCCGTCCCTGCGGATCGCGCAGGGTGCACACGATGCCCTCGGGCTTGTTCAACGCGAGGTAGACCCGGCTGCTGTCGAGCTGCACCCGGATTCCGTCCACATGAAGGACCGACCGGTCCGGGTCGATCCGGACTCCCAGCTCGCGGACCACGACGCCGTCGACGGTGACCCGTCCCTCGGCGATCAACTGCTCGCAGGCTCTGCGGGAGGCCACTCCGGCCTGGGAGAGCACCTTCTGCAGCCGGACCCCGTCGGGGACATGCACATCGGGGGCGAGGGCGTCCCCCGCGGCCGCGCGTTGGCGGCGAGTGGGGCGCGGGGCGCGGTTGGCGGTGACCCGCTTGGCACCCGCCTTCCCCCCTGCTCCCCGGCCGGTGCGCGGGCCACGACCGGACCCGGCGTCATCGCCGCGGGCTGCTCCCGCCTGGTTTCGCGCGGCTGGTTGACCCGACCCGCGAGGTGGCCCGGAACGCCCTGAGCCGGCGCCCGATCCGCCGCGGGACGACCTGCGACCGGACTCCCCTGAGCCCCCGGGGGTGCGCCCGCGCGGGCTCACGACAACACCTCCGACAACTCGTCCAGGACGTCGGCGTCGGGCAGATACGGCGCGAGGGCTGGCAGGTCGTCCAGGCTGGACAGGCCCATCCGCTCCAGAAATGTCAACGTGGTCTGATAGAGGATCGCTCCGCTCTGCTCGTCCACCCCGGCCTCCTCGATGAGTCCGCGCGTGGTGAGGGTCCGCACCACCCCGTCGACGCTGACACCGCGAACGGCGGCGATCCGAGCCCGGCTGACGGGCTGGCGGTAGGCGATCACGGCAAGAGTCTCCAAAGCTGCGGCACTGAGTTTCGCGGTCTGGCCGTCGAGCACGAAGCGCTGCACCACCGGCGCCAGGTCCGCTCGACTGTACAGCCGCCAGCCGCCGGCCACCGCACGCAGTTCGAAACCCCGGTCGGCCCCGGCATAGTCAGCCACCAGCGCCTCCAGCAGGTCACGCACGGCACGGACCGGCAGACGCATCGCGGTGGCGATTCTCACCTCGCTGACCGGCTCCTCGACCACCATGAGGATGCCCTCCAGGACCGCCCGGGCGCCGCCGGGTACGTCGTCGAGATCGAGCCCCTCATCGACGTCGGCTTCATCCTCGGACTCGGTTGCGGACTGCCTCTCTCCCCCAGGCGGTGAGTCGAGCACATCGGGCGGATCGGTATCCGTCTGTGGGCCTGCCGTTGACGACTCCGCTGGTGCCGTCGTTGCCGGGTCCTGCAACGCCAGGTCCCCCGCTGGCGCCACGCTCGACGCAGCCTCGCTCGACGCAGCCTCGCTCGACTCGGGGGACGGCACCTGACCCGCCGGTGCGGTGTCCGCATGGCCCCTGCCGTCGGTCCCCTCTCGTGAAGTCTCACCGTCTACATGAAGGTTAGAGTTATCGTCGCTGTCTGTCACACGTACTCCGTGGTCGCTCTACTCGGCCGGGCGGCCGACGTGGGATGAAGTGGATGAAGCCGCGCCGCGGCGTCCGGCTTCGCCGCCGGCGGCGTCAGCGTCGTCGAACTCGGAGGCCACTGGCACCAGTTCCTCGTCGTCCCGGCCGGTCCAGCGTACGACGAGTTCGCCCAGCGCCTCGGCCTGCTCGAAGGCGATGACGGCCGCCCGGAAGAGTTCGAGCAGGGACAGGAACCGAGCGACCACGACGAGCGTGGAGTCGGCGTCCCCGACCAGTTCATGGAAGGCCAGGCTGCCGCGCGTCCGAAGGCGTCGGCTGACCAGTTCGGCCTGCTCGGCCACCGACACCGCCGGCGCATGCAGGTGCGCGAGGCCGACCCCCGGGGGCTCCGGCTTGGGGACCGACGCCCGCGCCGCGAGTTCTGCCAGTTGCTCGGGGGTGATCGTGAAGACGAGTTCGGGCAGCAGGTCCACCAGGTGCGGGTCCAGGCCGGCGGTACGCGGGTGCGCCCGCCCCACGGTCGCAAGTCGATCGGCGAAGGAGTCCGCCACCTGCTTGTAGGCGCGGTACTGCAACAGCCGGGCGAAGAGCAGGTCACGGGCCTCCAGCAGGGCGAGGTCTTCCGGGTCGTCGAACTCGGTGGCCGGCAACAGCCGGGCTGCCTTGAGGTCGAGCAGGGTGGCGGCCACGACGAGGAAGTCGCTGGCCAGGTCGAGGTCCCAGTTCTCCTCCATGGCGCGGATGTGCGCGACGAACTCGTCGGTCACGGCGGCCAGGGCGATCTCGGTGACGTCCAGTTTGTGCTTGGCGATGAGCGACAGCAGCAGGTCGAAGGGGCCGTCGAAGTTCTCCAAGTGGATCTCGAACGCGCCGGCTCCCCGGGAACCGGGTGCACGCTCGTCCAGGGTGCTCACCACGTCATCCTCGCCCACCCGAGCTATCCCCGGCGACGCGCAACGCGCGCGAGCAGCGCATCGTCGCACTCATCGGTGCGGGCGCCGTCGATTCGCGGACGAGCACCGCGGTCCCTGGCACCTGAACTGCACCGCGGGCGCGGTGGCGGCCGCCGACGAACGCCCGGATCAGGGCATCCGACCGCGGCTGACCAGTTCCCTGGCCAACTGGCGGTAGGCCTCCGAGCCTGCGTGCCCGGACGCGAACGTCGTGATCGGCTGAGCCATCACCGACGCTTCGGGGAACTTCACGGTGCGCCCGATCACCGTGTGCAGCAGCGTGCCGTCGAAGGCCTGGACGAGGCGCTCGACCACCTCACGTGAGTGGAGCGTGCGCGAGTCGAACATAGTGGCCAGGATGCCGTCGAGTTCGAGCGCGGGATTGAGCCGGTCGGTGACCTTCTCGATGGTCTCCATCAGCATCGCAACCCCGCGCAGGGCGAAGTACTCGCACTCCAGCGGGATGAGCACGCCGTGACTGGCGGTGAGTGCGTTGACCGTGAGCAGGCCCAGGCTCGGCTGGCAGTCGATGAGGATGACGTCGTAGTCGTCCAGCACCGGACGCAGAGCCCGGCTGAGAACCTGTTCGCGGGCGACCTCCCCGACCAGCTGCACCTCGGCCGCAGACAGGTCGATGTTGGCCGGCAGCAGGTCCAGCCCGCGAATGTCGGTGGGCAGCACGACGTCCCGCACATCCACCCCGCGGTCGAGCAGGACGTTGTAGACGGTGAGGTCGAGGTCGTGCGGATGCATCCCCAGCCCGACGGACAGGGCCCCCTGCGGATCGAAGTCGACCAGCAGGACCCGGCGACCGTACTCCGCAAGCGCGGCACCCAGGCTGATGGTGGACGTGGTCTTGCCCACCCCACCCTTCTGGTTGCACATCGACACCACCCGGGCCGGGCCGTGACTGGCCAGCGGTGTCGGAGTGGGGAACTGCGGGAGGGGACGACCGGTGGGCCCCAGCGGCGCAGCGATGACCATCGCCGGGGTCGAGGCTTCCCCAGCCGGTTGCCTGGGGGCTGGGGAGGAGTCGTAGGGGTGGTATGCGGCGCCCGATCCGTACGCAATGCTCACGGTCTCGACGCTAGCCCACCCGCACGGGGGCGCCGTGGAGGCACGCGGACGTTGGTCACGGAAAAGTCTCGATGGCGTGCGGGTCACGGTCGCAGGCGACGACGAGTCAGCGGGCTCGGGGATGGGCTCCGGCGTACACCTCGCGCAGGGTGTCGATGGTCACCTTCGTGTACATCTGGGTGGTGGTCACCGAGGCGTGACCGAGCAGTTCCTGCACGACCCGGACGTCGGCACCGCCCTCGAGCAGGTGGGTCGCGAAGGAGTGCCGCAGGGTGTGCGGGGAGACCTGCACACCCAAGTGAGCTCGTTCCGCGGCGGCGCTCAGCGCGGACCACGCGCTTTGGCGGGACAGACGTCCGCCTCGCACGTTGACGAACACGGCAGCGGTCCCCCGCCCCGTCGTGACGAGTGCCGGTCTCCCGCGTACGAGGTAGGCCTGCAGCGCGGCTTGGGCATAGGAACCAAGCGGGACGATCCGCTCCTTGTCGCCCTTGCCCAGCAGCCGCACCTGAGCGCTGTCCGGGTCGCTGCCGCCTTCGGACGGGGCACGGTCCGCACGCAGGACTTGCTCGGGCAGGTCGTCGAGGTCCAAGCCGATCGCCTCGCTGATCCGGGCACCCGTGGCGTAGAGCACCTCGAGCAGCGCGCGATCCCGCAGTCCGATCGGCGTGTCGCCGACCCCGGCCGCCTCCAGGAGACGCCGGACCTGGATTTGCGTAAGCGCCTTGGGTAGTCGCTGCGGAGTGGCGGGCGGGCGTACCTGAGCGGCCACGTCCTCGGTGACCGTGCCCTCCAGGGCGAGGAAGCGATGCCAGCCGCGCACCGCAACCACGGCGCGCGCCGCGGATGCCGCGCTCAATGCCGGCCGGCCGTCCGTGCCCTGGCGGATGGTGGTGAGGAATCCGGACACCTGGGCGGCGGTGACATCTTGTGCCTGGGTGACGCCCTCGCTGTCCAGGTAGTCGGCGTAGCGGCGCAGGTCACGTCGATAGGCGGCCAGGCTGTTGATGGCCAGGCCTCGCTCGACCGCCAGGTGCTGGAGATAGTCGCCGACCTGGCTGTTCAGCGGAGGCTGGCTCGGTGCTCCGGCAACGGCCACACTGCCACCTCCAACCACGCCCTTTCGACCACCATCGGCGCTCGACCAGCTGTGGATGTCGGGTCGGCATCCGCCGAGGACGCCCGCTACGTGCCATGGATTCTAGGCACACGGAGAGCGCAACCGGCAGCAAACGGCAAGAATGTCCGGATGGCTGTGCCTCACCCTGGTGCCGCGCCCCTCGTGGTCGCACCTGTCTGCGTCATTCGACACTGGTGCATCCGAGGCCGGACCGGAGAATGCCGGACGGGCTGCTGACATGGCGCGTCACCGCACGACCCGAATGAGCAGCGCCACCCGGACAAGCCGCAAGCCGAGTGTGCGAAGCGGCAGCGAGCCCCTCGTCGGTCGCTATGCCATCGACACCGGGGTGGCGGACCTGACCCGGGAGCCGGGGCCGCCCGCGCACTGGCTGGTGCAGGTGAATGGGGTGCCGTCCTCGGCGATCTGTCCGACTGATCCCAGCTGGCTCGGTTTCGAGTACCAGCAGGTGATGGCGGCCGTGCTGGAGGTCGCCCGGCCTGGCGAGGCATTGCGCGTCGTCCATGTCGGGGCGGCCGCCTGTGCGCTGCCCTGGGCGCTCCATCTGAGTCATCCCGGATCCCGGCAACTGGCCGTCGACCTGGACGCGCGCCTGCTCGAACTGGCCCGCCAGTGGTTCGACCTTCCCCGCGCACCGCACCTTCGACTGCGGGCCGGGGAGGGGCGGGCGGTGTTGGCCACGCGACCCGCCGCCAGCACGGACGTGGTGATCCGCGACGCCTTCGACGGGGCGATCACTCCCGTGGCGCTGCGCACAACGGGCATGTGTGCGGAGGTGGAACGGATCCTGGCTCCTGGCGGGCTGTACCTGGCAAACATCGCCGACCGGCCGCCCTTGGCTTTGGTCAAGGATGAAATCCTCACCGCAGCGACAGTTTTCACTCATGTGGCGGTGATCGCCGAAACCCAGGTACTGCGCGGACGCCGGTACGGCAACCTCATCCTGGTGGCGGGGCACGAACCGGTGGACGTGACCGGGCTTGTTCCCGCGCTGTCCCGCACCGGGCTGGCGCTTCGGGTCGTGCACCGAGACCAGTTGGCCGATCTCGCGCGCGGCGGGCGCCCGCTTTTCGATGAGTCGGCTACGGTGCCGGCTCACGTCCTGGACGACTGTTGAACCGTCCGGATCACTGCGCGTCCGGCCTGCGCGCGAGCGGTTGACGTCGTGGGCCTGGGCTGACGTTGTGGCCTGGGCGAGCGACCGCACCGCCGGTGAGGTGCCCGGCTCCCCCCAGTGCTGCGGGGGCCGCAGCCGTGCCGGGTGCCGCAGTCGCGCCACGACGGCGACCGATCCTGTGGGCGTCGGGGAGTGCCCGCCGAGATGCCCGGTCGATGGACGCCAGGTCACCCGGCCAGTTCGTACACCCCGACCCGAACCGAGAAGGTGACCTGGGCCGGCACCTGCCCAATCCGCTCGAGTACCTCCGTCTCGTCGACATGGTGGGCGCTGGGGCCCATCATCACCAGCGATCTCATCACCTGCGGCGCAAGGGTTCTCGACCAGCTGAGAGAGGTCTCGTCGACGACGGTGAAACGAGTCCCCAACCCCCGATGCAAGCGCTCCCGCTTGGTCGGATCCACCGACACCAGTCCCACCGCCCGGACCAGCTCGTGCAGGTGATCCCCCTCGGGAGTCACCACCACGAGTCGACCGTCCGGGTGCAGCACCCGAGCGAACTCGTCCACATTGCGTGGGGCAAAAACGTTGAGCAGCAGGGCTGCCGAGGCGGTGTGCACGGGGATCGTCCGCCACAGATCGCCAACCACCACGGCATGTCCGGCCAGTGTTGGCGCGGCGCGCCGCGCGGCGGCCACCGAGACATCGCAGGCAACGCCGTCCCGGGCGGGCAAGCCTGCCAGGACCGCGGCGAGGTACTGGCCGGGCCCGGCGCCCGCGTCCAGGACGCAGCCGGGCGGTTGCGGGGCAGCGGTGCACGCGTGCGTCAGCGCGTCCACGAGAGGCCCAAAACTGCCGGAGCCGAAGGCCTCGATTCGCGCGCTGACCATCGCTGCGGAGTCTCCCCCACTGGGTGCCGGAAGGCCGTCCATGAGGTTGAGGTAGCCCTGACGGGCCAGGTCGAACCGGTGCCCACGCGGGCAGGCGAAGACGCCGCCATCGCGATCGAGACGGTGCTCGGCGTTGTGGATCCGCGCGCAGGTGGGGCACCGCAACCAGCGCCAAGCCCCGGGATCGGGACGGGGTGGATCGGCTTGCCACGCCGGCGACCTCGGGGCGCGTCGAGCCGGGCCAGGCCAGGAGTGCGCTGGGTTCGTCGGGTCAAACACCCTCAGGGACGGCCGATCACGCCATCGAGCTGATCTGCGGTTCCCTTGCGGTACAGCAGTGCGGGACGACCGGGGCCGCCCATGGCCTGACGACCCGTGGACTCCACGAAACCGGGCATACCGATGACCTTGCGGTGGAAGTTGGCCGCATCCAGGCTGACGTTCCAGATCACCTCGTAGACGTGCCGCAGTTGCGCCATCGTGAAACTCGGCCCGCACAGGTGGGCTGCGACGCTGGTGTACTGGAGTTGATCCTCCAGGCGGGCCACGGCATCGGAGACGATCTGGGCCTGGCCGAAGGCGAGTCGCATGCTGCCCGCCTGGTCGGCCGGTGCGAAATGCGAGGGCTTGTCCATGGCCACTGACGAGGGGATCGGCGACCACCAAGCGACGCCGAGGGTGGGTCCGCGCGGGTCGCGCCGCTGCGCGTCGTAGGTGTGCAACTGGCTGGCCGACACCGAGGCAGGAGCCAGCCCGAGGTGTTCACCCAGGAGGCCATGCGGTGCCTTCGACAAGCGCTCGGGTTCTTCGAGTGTGGTCGAGAACAACTCGTACCGTCCCCGAAGCGGTGCCTCTCGTCGTTTGGTAAGCCCGAAGCACAACTGATCATCAACGACTGCAAGCGCCGCGACGCTCACAACGACAGCGACAGACTTCCCTGAAGAGGACACCCTTACACGTTACGCAGCCGGGCGGTCACTGTCACGTGCAGTTGGCTTTCAGTTGGCTCACAGTGTGACAGCAAGTCGTGATCTACCGGGCCGCGACGTGCCCACATCGCCCGAACCACATGGCTTTCGGGCCCGAAAGACATTTTTCAGCGCCCTGGGCGTGTCGCAGTGTTGAGGCGATCCGGACCGAATCGTTGCGATCCTCTTTGGTGCCGATTGTGGTGCCGATCAGCCGGTGACGTCCCCATCGGTGACTCTCGACCTGCAACTGGGCACCGGCACGGGGATTCGCCCCGGAAAAACGTGGACGAACGCCCGACGGCGTGGGCCCAGCCGGATTGGCGCATGGCCACGGCCCGGGAGGTTCTCGTGCAGACGGCGCGGCCCATCAGGTCTCGTGCAGCTGCACGGCCGGGGAGGTTCTCGCGCAACCGGCGCGGCCCGGAGGTTCTCGCGCAACCGGCGCGGCCCGTGAGGTTCTCGTGCAGCCGGCTCGGCGCAGGCCGACGGCCGGGTCCGCTGAATCCCGTTGCCGCGCGCGGTCCCGGTGCGAGGGCTGCCGGCGATGAGGATTCTTGTGCCGGCTGCCCATTGGGTCCAGGCGCCCAGCACGTCCCGTCGGGCGCTGTCCGGTGGCTGCACCCCACGGTGGTGGCGCCCACGAACCGGGCCGGCCCGCGGGTCGGTGCACTCTGGTGATCAGACACGGTGGTGATCAGGCCTGGCAGTGATCAGGCCTGGTGGTGATCAGGCCTGGCAGTGATCAGGCACGGGTCTCGCAGGCGGCGGCGAGTTCACCGAGAAACGCTCCCAACGGTGCCTCGACGCGGAAGGTGGCGTCCAGATCGCCGCGGGTCGGACCTTGGTTGACGATGACGACCGTCCGGCCCGCCTTGGCTGCCTGCCGAACGAAGCGGTACGCGCTCATCACCGCCAGCGACGAACCGAAAACGACCACGGCAGGGGCTTGTTCGACCCACAGGTGGCAGCGTTGGGACCTGTCCCGGGGGACGGACTCGCCGAAGAAGACCACGTCGGGTTTGAGGCGGCCCCCGCACGACTCACACTCCACGACGACGAACGAGCGGACCGCGTCGGCGAGCACCTCCAGGTCGCCGTCGGGCTTGACCTCCCCGGCGTCGTCGCCCAATTCGAGGTCGCTGGGCGTCAGCAGCGGGTTCGCCGCGGCGAGTCGGGCCTGCAGCCGCAGCCGGTCGGAGCGTTCGCCGCAGTCCAGGCAGACGACGCTGCCCAGGCTTCCGTGGAGCTCGACCAGCGGAGCACTCCCGGCGCGCGCGTGCAGTTGGTCGACGTTCTGGGTGATGAGGCCGTGCAGCCAGCCCCCTCGCTGCAGCCTCGCGAGGGCGCGGTGGCCGGCGTTCGGGGTGGCCTGGCCCATCACCGACCAGCCGGCGAAGCTGCGCGCCCAGTACCGTTGCCGAGCGGCCGCAGACGAGACGAACTCCTGATAACTCATCGGGGTGGCATTGCGGGCCCGTCCCGAAGGTCCGCGGTAGTCCGGGATTCCGGACTCGGTGGAGATGCCGGCGCCGGTGATCGCCACCACCCCCGGCCGGACGAGCAGATCGGCCAACACCTGCAGACCCGCATCCGGGTTCACCGGTGTGGGCGCGTCCTCGTGGGCGTGCACCTGAGGGACCAGGGTGCGGATCGTCACGGGGTCAGGCTACCCAGTGGCCGCTGTTGCCTCCTGACGAACCGAGCACATGCGTACCCGCCCTACCGCGCTGGAGTCTGTCGCGCCAAGTCCCTCGCTCCCGTCCCAGGGGCCGCCGACCGGGCCGACACCTCCGCCAGCAGCCTCGCGAGAGCGGGTGTCAAGCTCTCAGGCGTCGCTGAAACACCGTCCCGACCCGGCCCGTGCCAGACCCTGCTGGTCACCCGGGCCGAAATCCAGGAAGCCGTTGGCGACGGGCGACATCACCTCGCTCGGATTCGACACGTGCGCTAGGCCAATCAAATGGCCCATCTCATGCATGAGCACCATTCGCAGGCGCGCCTGGCCGTCGGGGCTGGTCAACGCCCACGCGGTGAACTCACTGTCCACGACGAGTTGCCCACCGGAGATTCGCTCGGTTCCGCGCCCGCTGGAGATGGTCTGCGGGGTGGCCAAGGCGGCCACTTCCGCCCCCATGTCCGCAACGTCCTCCGCCCGGGCGAAGGCCACCAGCACCGGAGCGATCCGATCCCCGTACCGATCCCGCTGGACTTGCCTGCGCCGCAGGTCCGGCCGTTCATCCGTGGGAGGGTCCTCGACGAATTGCAGGCCGCTGTAGCGGCTCACCGTGTCGAAGGCCTCACGGATCCGCGCGTCCGCGCCGGGGGGCATCCCCTCGGGGTTGAGAGTCCAGTGCATCGGCCGACACGGATCGGGGACCACCGGGGAGCCGTCCTCATGCGTTTCGAGGAAGGCGTACTCCCCCTGGACGAGGGGGATCACGACGGGCAGAACCCGGGTGCCCTGGGCGTCGGGTGGCGGGTCCGGCCAGCCGAACAGACCCCCGGAACAGCCAGTGGCCGCCAGCACCAGGGCGGTTGCGGCCGCCGGCAGGACGGATCGTCGACGGTCGCGTTGGGTAACAGGGGTGGACCGGCGAAGGGACGCCACCCTCACCGTCCGAAGATGACGAGTAACGCCAAGGCGACGGCGGCGACGGTCAACAGACCCACCCGGCGTACCAGCCACCTGGACAGTCGTTCCATCCGGTGGGCTCGGCGCGAGTAGCGACGCGAGGCGCGGTTGCCGGACTGTTCGCTGACGCGCGAGTCCTTGGTCCACTCGAGCACCTTGCTGACGGTCCACAACTGGGAGATCCCGGGGCCAGCGAACGCTGTGCGCAGGCTGGAGGCGGTCGCGGCGGCGGATTCGGCGTTGAGTACCGCCGGCAGGGACCGGGCAAAGGCAGCCAGCACGGTGGGCTTGACGCGGATCGCGTCGTTCTCGGAGACCTCGGTGGGCGGGCAGACCACCGCTTGGACGTGACGTCGGGCTTCGGCGGGTACCAGGGCGACCACGGCCGAGGCAAGATTGGCCAGCACCGACGGACGCTTACGAGAGGTATTGGTCTCAACGACAAGCACTCCGCCCGGTCCGACCAGGACGGCATCAACGCAGCCGGACTGTTGCCCGGGCTGGCGCAGTCCAGCCAGCACGTGCCATCCGTGCGCGGCGAGTTCGGTGAAAGCGCGCTGGATGTCGGAGATCCCGGCGCCCTGCGGAACCGCGACGATGTCGATGCCGAAGTCTTGCTGAGTCATGGCGGCTAACCCTTCAGTGCCGATGGACGCCCCGTGGCGTGATGAAGTCGTGATCGGTCGCCCTCAGCCGCCGCTTGAGCCGAACAGGCTATTTCTTCAGGTGGTCTCGGGTGATCGAGGACACTTCACGGGGCGCTGGCCGGGGGGATCGGATACCGATGGTGAGCGACTCACCCGGATGCTCGGCCACGGAACCGCCATCGGTGCAACCACGACAGAGGCGACATCAGCCCAGATGTCGGACCGGCTGCGACCTGTGTTCAGTGCCCGTGGTCGGCTTGAGTGCCCGTAGTCGGCTTCAGTACTCGTCGACTGCGGTACCGGTATCAGCCCGCGCTGCGCCAAGACCCATTGTTCTGGGATCCGGACGTCAGTGACGCTCAGGGATCCGCACGTCAGTGAAACTGCCCGGCACGCACGACGAACCCGGGCTGGGACTGCGCCTGGGAGTCGGCCCCGGACTGATCGGCCTGGAGCACGGCGCTACTGGTCGCGCCGGCCTCGGACTCGGCAGCCGGCCGGATCCCGGTGGACACCATGAACAGCAGGGTGAGCGCGCCGATGATGACGCCCACCAGAAGCGCGTGCCGGGTGACGAACTCGGCGATCCTGACCCCCACCAACGGGCGATGCGAGTGCCGTGTCGGCTCAGGCCGGGCGTCCTTGGTCCATTCCAGGATGTGTGCCGTCGTCACGAGTCGCGCCGGATCGAGTCGGTCGAGCGCGGTAGTGATCTGGAGGATCTCGGCGTCGTCGAGCCGGTTCTCCAGGGCCGCCGCCAGGGCGGGCAGAGAGCGACGATCCTGGCCGTTCTCGATGACGACGGCCCGCCGTAGCCGGGCGGGCAGCAGTGCGGTGACCGTGCCCGCGGCCAGCGCGAGGAGGTCGTCCGGGGTCCGGTGGGTGCCGACCACCAGCACCCCACCCTTACCCACCAGCACCAGGGGACGCAGATCGGCGCGAGTGGACCAGGCGGCGGAGAAGATCCGCCAGCCGATCGTTCGCAGTTCGGCGGCAGCAGCGCTGAGCGGACCGTCGAGCGGTGTGGACGGCGCACCGTCGGCAATCGTCATGGAGGTCGTCCTTCTAGGTCACGAGAAGATCACGTGAGGCTGTCATCGGAGCCGGGTCGGCAACGCTTGAGCGCAGCGCCGGCCGGTGCCTCCAGGTGGCGCAGTTACTCGCGCCACATCGCCGCTCGGCGCCCGCTCCGGACCACACGTGGCCCGCTGCCCGAGGGTGTGCCGCGGACGCGTTCCGTGCGGGCCGGGCGACAGCCTCCGTACTCGGCTCCCGATCCCGGGGTCCTCACGCTGAGGAGGCACCCGAGAGCCCGGACGCCCGGGCCACCGGTCGGCGGACGGCGGCCAGCACCGCCCCGGCGGTGCCGACCACCCGGACCCGGGCGCGGGCGCGGGTGACCGCGGTGTACAGGAGTTCTCGGGTCAGCAGCAGCGACTCAGGCGGCGGTAGCACCACGCTGACCTGGTCGTACTGACTGCCCTGGCTCTTGTGGATGGTCATGGCGTGAACGGTCTCCACGGCGCTGAGCCGGGCCGGGCTGATCAGCAATGGCTGGCCGACGCCGGTGAAGGCGACCCTGATGCCCGCCGCCGCGGCGATGACCACCCCGACATCACCGTTGAAGACGCCGAGGTCCGGACTGTTGGTGCGTACCAGCACTGGCCGGCCGAGATACCACCGGCCACCTCGGGCGTAGTCCGGCAGTTCGGCCGCGGTCCAGCGTTCGATCACCTCGGTCCACGTGCTGGCGCCGAAGGCACCGTGACGGTGGGCACACAGCACCTGATGCCCGGCCAAAGCCTCCACGGCCGCCTGGGCCCGGCCGTCCGCCGCGAGTGAATGCACCCTGCGCGCGGTGGCCACGGCATCGGCGCGCAGCCCGCCGAGCCGATCGCCGCGAAGCGACTGCCACAGTCGCAGAGAAGCCTCCTCGACGGCTGTCGCCCCCGTCCGGTGATCAGGCTGCCCGGGTGCCGTCGCCAGGCTGCCGCCCGGAGCGTCGCCCTGCTCGCCGTCCGGCGGGACCAGGCCCGGACGCGACTGCCCGCTGGAGTCGGCAGGCTGGGCACCGGATGCTGGGTCGATCGTGCGACCGGAGCCGTGCTCGCCAGGGTCCTGCTCGAGGTCGATGAACTCCAGATCGTCCCGGCTGCCGCGCAGCAGGTCGAGGGCGAGTTCCCCGTCCCCGGCGACGATCGCGTCGGCCAGTTCGGCGATGCCGGACGTGAACCGGAACCGGTGCGTCAGCCGCACCACATTGCCACCGAGCCGGGCCTGGTCCCCCTCGTCGAGACCCTCGACGAGCTGCGTGGCGGCCCGACGCACGAGACCGACGGGCTCGCGGGCAAGCCGACCCGCACGGACCACCAGGTCGGCCAGCACCGCGCCTGCCTCGACGGAGGCCAACTGGTCCGGGTCGCCGACCAGGATGAGCCGCGTGTTCGGTGAAAGCGCTTCCAACAGTGCCGACATGAGCGACAGGGAAACCATGGAGGTCTCATCGACCACCACCACGTCATAGGGCACCGGATTGTTCATGCCGTGGACGAAGGTGCCCGTCCCAGGGCGGTACCCGAGCAGCCGATGCAGGGTCATCGGACGTAAGCCACCAAGCCGGTGCCGGACCTGCGAGTCGATGCTTCCCACGTCGAATTCCGCCCCGACGGCCTCGGCCAAACGGGCCGCCGCTTTGCCGGTGGGCGCAGACAGGGCCACCCGCGGGCTCCGGCCCGGTTGGGCTGCCAGCACCGCCAGAACCCTTGCCACCGTGGTGGTCTTACCGGTCCCCGGCCCGCCCACGAGCACGCACATCCGGCTCGCTGTGGCCACCGTGGCGGCCAGTCGCTGGCGTTCGGTGTGGGCTCCGCCGGCGAAGAGCTCATCAAGGCACGTGGCCAGAACCGACTCGTCCACCGTCACCTGTGAGACCAGCCGGTCGTCCAGACTCTCCGCGAGCCGCCGCTCCTGCCGGTGGTACTTGTCGAGGTACAACAGCGTCCCCACCAGCCGGCCCGGCCGGGCTCGAGAGTCGTCCAGACTGATCGCCGGGCTCGTCGCCAGGTCCTCCAGCCAGCTGGTCGGGTCTGGCCAGGCCAGGGCGCGTACCTGATCGGCACCGCTCAGCTGTGCCTGCACGGCGGAGACGTCCAGGCATACCGAGCCTTGGCGCAGAGCCCGAACCGTCAATGCGAGTGCGAGTTTCACCGAATCCCGGCGCTCGGCGACGAGCCCGGCCAGCCGGGTGGCCACGTGAACGTCGGCTGATTCGAGCACCCCGGCCTCGTTGAACCGGGCCAGCAGCCCATCCGCGCCCAGGGCCAGGGTGGGATCGAATGGGTCTTCGGGGGCGGCCAGGAAGTCCGAGTCCACGCTCGACCACCCCGACCATCCAGACTGGGTGGTGGCCGGGTCGTGCGCGGGTGCACCCGCCGGGCCGCTCATCGCTGCGGCCCCGATGTGGCGGCCAGCAGGCTGCTGGCGGCCGAGACGAGTTCGGCACCCGGTTGCCATCGGAACACACCGCACCGTTGGCCCTGCAAGGTGGGGGTCTGGGGCCCGCACATGCCTCGCAGGAAGAGGTAGGCGGTGCCTGCCAGTTGCCGCGAGGGGTCGTACCCCGGATGCCGCCAGCGCAGAAATCTATGTAGCGCAACGGAATAGAGCAGAGCCTGCAGCGGATAGTGAGACGACATCATCGCTGTGGCCATCGCATCGGCCCGATAGTCGTAGGCGGTCAGTTTCCCAGGCTCGGCGGCTGCCAACCGGTTGGTCTTGTAGTCCACGACCAGGTAACGGGGTTCGTCGCCGTCCGGGTCGACACGCAGCACCGCGTCGATGCTGCCGGTCAGGTATCCGCGCAACACCGTGGCATCGGCCTCGATCGCGCGTAGCCGCTGTGGGTAGGCCGCCAGCGGATGCCCGGGATCCAGGTGCTCGGCCAGGAGTTCGGCGAGATCTGCGAGCGTGGCCGCGACCTCGCGGGGGTGATCGCCCCCGGCCAGCGGAAGCTCGAAGGGAACCTCGGTGAGTCGATTGCTGACCGGGGTATCGGCCAGGGTGATGCGCGCGAAGGGGTCCGCGTCGGCGCTGGCCCCGTCCGCAGACAAAGGGGTGCGCAGACTTGGTTCGAGAGCGCTCGCCAGGGTTAGCGGATGGACCGCGTGCGGGTGCCGCAGCAGCACCTGCCGGCACCGTCGAGCGAGCTCGCCCGCCAGGTCGGCGGCGGTCGGGTCGGTGTGCTCGAGCACCTCGTGGACGATGGTGCCGAAGGCGGCTCCGCCCGGCAGAGCGGCCAACGGCGAGGTCATTGCCCGAGCCTGGTCGGACTCGTCGGTAGCGGCCTGGGATGCACCGGATTCCGGGTCGCCGAGCACGAGCGAGGTGGGGTCTTCGGGTTCGTCGGAGACCAGGTCCACGTCCGGTTCGCTGGTTGGGGCGGGCTCGTGCGCGGCGGATGTCAGCCCGGTGTACGAGGTGCGGCGCCACGCGGTGTCCAGGCCACGGCTGAACGAGCGGACCTCCAGATCATCCGGACGGGGTGCCGCGGCGGGGGAATGAGGATCGGGCAGCCCACCCGGAACGGTCACGTCCGCGGGGGTCACGACCTCGGCGGCGACGAGGCCGTCGGAGTCCCGGCTCAGCTGGTCGAGTCTGGCCTGCACCTGTGGATCGTCGGGGATGTCCGCGTAGGGGGGAAGCACCCCAGCCAGGTCGGGGCTGGCGAACAGCAGCCGGTGCAGCGCCGAGGCCTGGGTGGTCGTGGCCGGGTACCACCAGGTGACGACCTGGGAGGCGGCGCGGGTCAGCGAGACGTAGAGCTTGCGTAGGTCCTCCCCCGACTCCTCACGCTGGTGCCGGGCCCGGTCGTCGGGCTCGGGTGATTCGCTGAGGTTGATCACCGGCTGGTCGGAGTCGTCGTGGTACTCCAGCGGGAAGGGGTCCCGGCCAACGTGACGGTCGGCGAGCGAGGGAAGGTAGACGATCGGGTACTCCAGGCCCTTGGCCTTGTGGACGGTGACGATGTGCACGGCGGCGGCGTCGTCCACCAGCCGACGGCTGCGTTCGACGGCCTGGTCGGTGGCCGAGTGGGCGATGCGTTCGCGCAGCCACACCAGCAGACCACTGACTCCCAGACCGCTGCGCCTGGCTTCATCGTGCAAGCACTCGCCGATGTGCCGCAGGTCGGTGTATCGCCGCTCTCCTCCTGGTCTGGCAAGCAGTCGCTGGGCCAGATCGTTGTGCGCGCAGAGGGATTCGGTGACTGCTGCCACACCGCGGGTGCGCAGCAGGTCCGCAAGCTCGCCGATCCGGACCATGAGCGCATCGAGTGCCGTGTCGTCCGCGGCGGCGAGCCTGGTGGCGTCCCAGCCGAAGAAGTCCGTGATCGCGGCCGAGCGGGCGGCGGACAACAGGTGCGGGGACTCGATCGCCTCCAGCAGACGTCGCCAGTCCAGGGCGGCGGGCGTGTCGAAGACACTGCTGGCGCCGAGGACGACAGCGGGCACGCCCGCGGCGTGCAGGGCCTCGCGCAGCATCGGGGCCGCCCGGTTCGTGGCCACGAGTACCGCGATGTCGGCGGCAACCACCGCACGGGTACCGCCTTGGCCGTCGGCCAGGCGTGCGTGAGCCAGCGTGTGCGCGACGTCCCGGGCCAGGTCCCGCGCCACCAGCGTCCGCACACCGGCAATGGTGAGCCGACCGTTGGCAGCGGCCTGCCCGGCGTCCTTGGGGAGTCGACGGATCCGCACCGGGGCCCCGGCTCCGGAAAGTCGGCTCCCCTGGCGGATCGCGGTCACCGGGTACGGGCGGATCCGGGGATCGCCGAGGGGGAGGTCTCCCAGCAGGTGTGCCAGGGCACGCACGAGGCTCTCGTCGGACCGGTGATTCTGGCGCAGGGTGTACCGGGTGTCCGCAGAGCCCACTGCGCGCAGGTAGGTCTGCACATCACCACCCCGGAACGCGTAGATCGCCTGCTTCGGGTCTCCGATGAGGACCAGGCGGACGTGCCCGTGGAAGGCCAAGCGCAGGATCTCCCACTGCACCTCGTCGGTGTCCTGGAACTCGTCGACCATCACCACTCGGTACCGCTCGCGCAGCAGCGAGCGGGCGACCGCCCCGGTGGATGGATCCTGCACGGCGGCCAGCAGTTCGGTCTGCAGGTCGTCGAAGCTGAGCAGTCCCGCTCGGCGGGTGCGTGCGGCCAGGCTGTGCAGAACGTCTCGGGCGTAGGCCAGGCGTTGGACGTCTTCGACCCGGGTCGGGTTGCGCGGCTCCAGCCGTGCCTGCGACCGGTCTGCCACCGCCGCAGCGATCTCGCGGGCCTGGCCTGGTGTGAGCGGACCGTGGTCTCCGCCTGCGTACCGGGCCAGATAGGTCTCCTGCCAGGCCTGGCGGGTTAGATCGGTCAAGTCGTCGGCGATCTCGGCTGCCGGGTCGTGCGCGCTGAGCAGGCCCAGGCCGGTGAGCATGCGCGCGCAAAAGGTGTGCGTGGTCGCGATGGTGGCCGCGTCGAAACCGGCCAGGGCGTCCCCCAGTCGCTCGCGGCGCAGGGCGCGCTCGTGCGGGTCTGGTGTGGCCAGTGCCGTGGCCACGGCGTCGTGCGGGGGCGCGGGGTGGCCACTGAGCCACGCGTGCGCCGACACGAGTTGGCCCCGGACCCGGTCTCGCAACTCCTTGGTGGCGGCCCGCCCGAAGGTGACCAGCAGCAGATCGTCCAGCGTGGCCTGCCCCTGCGCGAGCAGCCAGGTGGTGACCGCGGCGATCGTCCAGGTCTTGCCGGTGCCGGCACTCGCCTCCAGCACCGTGGTGCCCTCGGGGATCGGGCGGTCCAGCGAGAAGGGCTCGGCGGGCGCGGTCTCACCCAGGGACGTGATCGGTGGGACGGGAACCGTCATGGGCGGGCCTCGAACTCCAGGAGGGAACCGAAGGTGGTCAGGGCAAGCCGGGCGAACCAGGACAGTCGGTCGGGCCCGGGGGGCCATTGCGGTTCCAGCAGGCTCTCCCGTTCGAACAGTTCCTCGGCTGAGATCGGCAGCAGCAGACGGTGGTATTCGTCCTGGTTCTCGGCGAAGCGGTCGTGGGACCACACCCGCGCCACCTGGTTGATGTAGTAGCCGGGGTGTCGTTGGTCGTTGCTGCGCCAGGCTTGGGCAAACCGCAGCGCGGACTCCACCGGCAGCGGCAATACCTCGCAGCGCCCGATCCGGTAGCCGCGCACCAACTCGCTGAGCAGCCGGTGCGCGGGCCCGGGCTCGGGTGCCCTGAGCCGGAAGGTCTGGGCACGGCGTCCGGCGATCACGACGGCGCGCGGTGCCGGGGCTGCGCCGGCTGCGGTGGCCGCCAGCAACCGGATCCAGCTGGCGATTCGGGTCCGGGCCTTGAGTCCTGAGTAGGTGATGGTGGTCAGCGTGTTACCCCGCATCGCCACGGCGCCCCGCAGCCAGGCACCGTCGAGGTGCACCGAGGCATCGACCACGCCCACCGGCTCTGCGAGATAGGGATGGGCTGCGGACATGATCCGCGCGACCGCCGTGCACGCTTGGTCGGCCACCTCCTCCCCGAGCCTGCCGGGTGGCAGGGTGCCTCGGCGCCGTTCACCGGCGCGAGCTTGGTCCGCGTCCGCACCATTGAGCGCGGCGGTGAGGATCCGGTCTCCGACCGCCCACCGATGCAGCCCATCGAGTTCGAGCGGCAGTTCGGTCTCCAACTCGGTGGAGAAGTCGGCCAGCGACAGGCCGAGCACCGCGCGAGCGATGTACCGAACCGGATGCTCGTAGAAACGCACCAACTCGTCGAGCTCGATGGTCTCCCCCGCCGGCGTGGCCTCGGGCAGGCGCAGCAGCGAGCCGGGATCGAGGAAGGGCGGCTCACCGACCCGGGGGCTCAGCCAGGAGCCGGCCCCGGCGGCGCTGGCCCGGTCGAAGGACCCAGGGACGGCGCCACGGCGGAAGTTCTGTGGATCAAAGGCCTGTGGCGGGTGGGTGTGCCTGGCCAGGTCGCCGCCACCCACGCCCTGGCTGGTCATCACCCGGCCTTGCAGGTCGTCCAGGATCTCTCCCAGTGGTACGGCCGGCGGCAACGCCGAACCGGTGCGTTCGTCCGCGCCGGAATACAGGAACACCAGGGATTCCTGGGCGGCCAGCACGGCGTCCAGCAGCAGTTGCCGGTCCTCACCAGCCTGGTCGCGTTCACCAACCCGGGACCGAACGGCCAGGACATCGTCGCCGTCGACCTGCTGGCTGCGGGGCAGATCCGCATCATCGGCGCCGAGCACGATCACCGCGCGGTGTGGCACCGAACGCATCGGCACCAGGGAGCAGACGGTCAGGTCACCGGTCCGGAACGATGTCGGGGTGGGACGTCCGGCCAGACTGTCGGCCAGGTAGGCGCGGATGTCTGCCACCGTGACCGCGGTACTCGTGCCGGCCGCGCCGGCCTCGAGATCCGCGAGCAGCCGGTCGGCCTGCACCCGCTGCCAGTCGGTGGTCCGGTCGGTGCTGGTGAGGGTGTCCAAGCCGGTGGTCAGGGCAGCCACCGCACCAGTGACCGTGTCCACCGCCGCCAGCGCACGCAGGGTGCGAGCGAGTCGGTGCACGAGCTCGACCGCCCGCCCCACCAGGGCCACGTGAGTGGACTCGATACCCGCCAGGGGCCAGCCACCCAGGTCCGCGGGTTGGTCGCCGGGGTTCATCGTCACGCCGTGCAGCCACTGGTCGGTCCCGTGGTGCCACGTGTTCTCCGCGACTCCTTCGAGTCCGTACGGGGCACGGTCGGCCCGGGTCAGCCCCCAGCGGATGTTGCTGCGTTGCACCCAGTCTCGGAGTTGCTCGAGGTCGTCGTCGTCCAGGCCGAAACGCTTGCGCACGCACGCCAAGGCCGCGAGATCGAGCACATCGGCCGAGGTGACCTGGGCGTCGGCCATGGCCAGCAACCGGGACACCACGTCCAGCAGCGAGTTCGTCTGGCGCAGTGACCGGTCGGCGAGCCGTACCCGAAGGCGCTGGGCTGGGTGCTCGCCGGGCTCCCGATGACCGCCGCCCCCCGGATCGGCCGCTGAGCGCTCGGCCCCGAAGGCGGCCAGGATGAGGGGGGCGAAGCTCTCCACGTCCGGGCACATCACCAGTAGGTCCCGCGGCTGGAGGGAGGGGTCGTCGGCAAGCAGACCCAACAGGATCTCGCGAAGCACCTCCACCTGTCGCGCCCGCCCGTGGCAGGAGTGCACCTGGAGGGTGCGGTCGTCGGCCCGCACGATGCTGCGCCGGGACAGGTCCTGCGCAGGGGGTAGATCGTCGCGCAACGCGCCCTGCACAGCCGCCAGCAGGGTGGTGGACGGCGCCGGGTCCGCGGAGGGTTCCACCGCGGGCGGGCCAGGTAACGGGTGGAAGGTGTCCGACCCGAGCGCCGACGGCGGCAGATTCGAGAGTCGGATCTGCAACTCCCGGCTGTCCCGCCCCAGGCTGCGCAGCAGTGGGTTGGCCACGTCCCGCCCGCTCACCTCACTGGCCCTGGTGTCGGCCACATGTCGGGTGGTCGCCAGCCGCCGCCAGAGCACGTCGCTGGGATGTGGCAACCACAGATGCACCTGCCGGTGTTCGGCGAGCGCGACGAGCAACTCCAGGTCGGCCTCGGGCAGGCGGGTGATCCCGAAGACACTGATCCGGGTGGGCAACGAGCTGGCGCCAGGATCGCTGCTGAGTCGGCGCCTGGCCTCGTCGGCGCGAAGTACCGGCGGTGGCATGTCCAGCGCGGCCGTCAAGGCCCGGAACACGTGGGGTTGCCATTCGTGCTGGGCACCCAGCCGGTGGCCGTAGCCGTCGTCGTCCACCCCACGCGCCCAGTGGCGCAGCAGGTTCGGACGCTGCACGGCGTAGCTGGCGAATCTCTCGGCGATCCGGCCGGCGATGAGCAGCGGCGCTCCCGCCGAGGATCCCCCGGCTCCGATACCCGGGCCGACCGGCGCCGCCGCGGGTGGGTGCGCAGGCGACGAGGGCGGGGTTGATCGTGGCAGCTGACCGGGATCGTGCCGGCCACCCTGATCGGCCGCCTCCCGGGCGGTGCCCGCGTGGACCCCGTCCGGATCAGCGGGGGCGCGGGCGAGGCGACGGGCCAGGTGCGCACACCAGGGCTGCTCTGCGTGGGTCTGGACGATCTCCAGGACTCGCATCGGCAACGCTGCGGGACGCCACGGATCGTCCTTCGGGTCGGTGCCGTCCAACTCGCCCAGCAGATCAGCCACCAGCCCGCCGGGGGACGGCATCATCACCCCGGCGCACACTCCGTCGTCGCCCGCCTCGGCGCCCAGCAGATGAGAGAGCCGTTGCCGCAGCCAGCGCTCGATCCCGGCGGTGGGCACGGCCACGATGTCGGGGGCGAAGACATCCGCCGGCGCCGTCAATAGTTCCCGCCCCAGCGCCAGCACGAGGGCATCGGTGCGTTCACCGCGGTGCAGGTGAATAGCCACAGGCCCTCCCTTGGTTGCCGACTGTTCGGGTGCGTGGTCTCCGGGGCCGCGCCACCTTGCTCGTGCGGAACCGTGCGCGGGGGCCGCCCGGGCACGGACCCGACGTGAGAATCATGGTGGACCACACCACTGACAACGCCCCCCGCAGCCCCTGCGGAGGTACCCGGTTCTCAGCGACCGGGACGCCCCTTCCGCAAGCCTTCAGCCACCTCACTGATCAGCCGCGGGCGCAGTTCGCGGGCCGGGATCACCGCATCGACCGAGCCCATCGCCACCGCCCGGTCGATGTCGTGCACGCCATCGAACTCGGCGGCCACCGCCGATAGATGTTCGGTGCGCACCTGGGCGCTCAGTTCGGAGAGCTCGGCAGACAGTTGTGCCCGCTCACCACCCTGCGCGGCCCCCACCCTGGCCTCCAGGGCCCGCACTCGCGGATCCGACTGGGTGCGCGCGTCCACCTCACCGGCGAAGACCACTGCGGCTGCGGGCGCACCCCCGATCACCGAGGCAAATGAGCCCTCCACCGCCAGCACTCGCATGGAGTCGTTGAGTTGCTTGGAGAACACCACGAAGGCGCCACCGTGGTAACGGGATACGACACAGAAGACGATCGGTCCCGCGAAATTGACGACGGCCCTGCCGATTTCGGCGCCGTACTCCAACTGCAGACTGCGCATCGACTCGGGGGACCCGTCGAAGCCGGAGAGGTTGGCCAGCACGACGAGTGGCCGGTTGCCGCTGGCGGCGTTGATCGCCCGGGCGGTCTTCTTCGAGGACCTGGGGAAGAGCGTCCCCGCGGTCCACACGTCCGGCCCGTCGCTCGGCGGGAAGCCACGTCTGCCAACAGGTTTGGATTCGATACCGATGAGGCAGACCGGTTGTCCGCCGAGGTGGGCGTCCAGCACGATGCTGGTGTCGGCGTCCGCCATCGCCGACCATCTCTCCAGGACCGGGTGGTCGGCGTCCGCGACCGAGCGCATCAACGTGCGCATGTCGAAGGGCTTCTTGCGGTCCGGATTCCTCGTCGCCGAGAAGATGTCGCCGACAGTGGTGAACTCGCTGTCCGGCACGGCATGCGGATAGTCGCGTACGTCCCGCTCGAAGGGGTCGGTGGTGCCGGTGGCCCGCGGGCCGGCGTCTCCAGGCGCGACGTAACTGTGTTCATGGTGCTGACGCAGGATCTCGACCGCCGAGGGCAGATCGGGCGCCCAGTACTGAGCCTGCCCGTTCGGGCCCATCACCCGGTCGTACCCGCCGATCCCGAAGTTGTCCTCGGCGGAGACTCCACCGGAGAAGTCCAGGGACTGTTTACCCGTGAGCACCATCGCCGAGTCCGGGGTCATCACCAGCACCCCGCGGGTGTGCATGAGCATGGTGGCCTCGGCGTTCCAGTACGGCTGGGCGCCGACGTTGATCCCGGCCACCACGACGTTTATCTCGCCACCGGACTGGGTGAACTCGACGATCCGGCGCAACGCCTTGGCCACCCAGTCCATGTTCTCGGTACCCGAATCCATGGAGATCCGGGCTCCGGCCGACAGCGCATACCAATCCACTGGCAGCCGTTGCTCGGTGGCCAGGTCGAGGGCGGCCACCACCCGCGCGCACTCGGGTTCGGCAACCGCACCGAGCGCCTTGGTCGGGTCTCCCAGCAGGACCACGCGCTGCACACCCTGGGGGTGCCGCGCGGTGGGAGTGGACGCGATCCCGACCACGATTCCTGCGGTGTTGCTGCCCGGCGGACGCAGGACCGGGGCCAGCCGGCCCGCCTCGTCCAGCTCGTACTCGGTGAATGTTCCTGCCTCACCGGCGATCTCACGGACCAATTCGTACGGGTAGGTGTTGCCTCGACGCCCGGAACGCAGCACCCGCTGGGCGTACCCGTCCAGCGGCTCGAGCCGCTCGGTCATCGGTCCGCGGACCTGGGCGACGACCCCGTGGCCGGCCTGGTTGGTGAAACGCACGGCCGCCGGATGTACCCGGCCGTCGGGTCCACGGACGTCCCCTTGCGCGACGACCTCCTGCAGACCCCGGCCGGCGGTCAGCGGGCTGATCGTGTGCCGCAATCCGGTGAGCTCGCTGACCGGGACCTCCACGATGGGCCACAGGTGCAGCCAGATGTGGTTGTGATCCAGGCGTTGCCCCGCCGAGCCCATCGCAGCCCTGGCCCGGCGGATGGACTCACTGCACGCCGACACCGCGCGCTGCACGTGGGGCAGCCCGATGACCCCGCCAGCCGCATCGCGGACCACCGCGAGCTCGCGGATCTGGGCGAGCGCGACGAGCCGCTGATCGTCCGGATTGCCCCGGGCCACGCAGTGGTAGAGCAGGACGTCGTCGGTGGCGTCGAGCCGGGTGATGTCGAAGTTGCGTAGCCGCCACAGGTCCAGACGTCGCGCCACCATCGGGTGAACCCCGCGCACGAGTTCGTCCTCGACGAGTGCCGCCGTGGGGTCGGGGACTTCGTCGTTATGCCGCTCCGGGCGCAGCGTGAGGTAGCTGACCTGGGCCTGGGGGTCGCGAACCACGCCGACCATGAGGCGGCGAACGTGCCGGGTGCAGTCGATGGCATCCAGGACGGCGATCACCTCCTGGGCAAGGGTGGGCATCGTGTCCGGGGCGTCCGGCCAGTACAGGTAGAAGTCGATGACGACGTCTCGTCCGGCGAGCACGCCGTCGCCGACCTGTTCGCTGAGTGCCTGGACGAAGGGGGAGTCTGGCTGTAGGTCCGCGATGGTGGCCTCGGTGCTGATCACCCGGCACGGGTCACCGTCCAGGACATAGTCGCCCATGGCGAAGGGATGACCGGCGTGGGTGCTGGTCTCCACCGGGCCCAGGCCGTGGTCGCGATAGTGCCTGCCCAGCAACACCTCGAGCATCGGGTCGTACCCGACGATGCCGTCCTCCAGCCGTCCGGCCAGGAACGAGACCAGCTGCTCGGGAATGTTGACCAGACGTTCGACCCGCTCGGCCCGGTCGGCGGCCTGCGGATCCGCCGAGAGTGCGGCCAGGTCGGCCTCAGCCGTAGACAGCACCTGGGCGCGATGGGCGGCCAGCTCCGGCTCATCGAACCAGGTGAAGCGGACGCTGCGCGCCAGATCGCCCAGGGCGGGATAGCGCACCTGGGCAGCGACCGCCAACTCCTCCAAGGCGCGGCGGGCACCGTCGGCGAGCGGACCGACCGGGGCCGGGTGGGCCAGCCAGTGCTGGAGCACCGCGGTGACCGCTCGTTGATGCGAGGCCCCCTGCTGCAAGGCCAGGAAGATCCTGAAGACCGCCTCCTCCAACTCGGGGGTGCGGTCCAGCTCGGTCACTCCGTAGTGGTCCAGGGCCCGGGAAAGCTTGCGGGAGAACGACTCCGGGACGCTCTCGCGACGGGTGTCGAGGCTGCGCAGGTAGCTGTGGAAGTGCTCTCGGGTGGAGTGCACGCGCTCTTCGGCGACCTCGTCCCCGCCGGGCTTGTTCCGTGACAGTTCGGTGAGGTCGGTGAAGGTCGTCACGAGGTTGATCTCGGAGGCCAGCACCGCATCGTCGGGGGCGGCCAACTCGGACCTGGCTCGGCGGTAACCCGACACCGTCTCGGCCTCGAGCGCACCCGGCAGGTCGAAGCCGAGGATGAGCCCCTCCAGATCCGAGAGGAAGTCGATCACCTTCTCGGCGTCGGTGCGGGCTGCGAAGGGCTCGGGAAGGTCCACCGGGGTGTCGTCGGCAGGCTCGGCCGCCGCGTTGTTCTCGTCCTCGGCGATGGGTTCGACCCGCACCAGCGGTGCCCCCGCCTCGACCTGGTGACCGATCGCGACGAGCACCTCACGCACCCGCCCGGCGGTCACGCTGGGGATGCTCGTCTCCATCTTCATCGACTCGACCACCACCAGTGGGTCACCGACGGCGACCTCGTCGCCCTCGGCCACCGGCAGGGCGACCACCAGGGCCGGGGCGTGCGCTCGCACCACGCCACCCTCGTCCTGGGAGACCCGGTGGGTGGTGTCGTCCACCTCGACGAACATCTGCGGCAGGTGGACGGCGACCAGCACGCGGTACGAGTGACCGTTCACCGACAGCCGGGCCCGGTAGGCGTCCTGGCGTTCGACCACGGCGTCCACCGCGGGTGCCTCGGCCACCCGGACCCGATACCGGTCCGGCCCGACCTGGGCGATCTGGACTTTGTGGCCTCGCTGCCGGAGCCGGAGGTCGAAGGTCCGGCTGAGGGTGTGGCTGGCCTGCGGACGGCCGCCGTACGCGGTCGCCAGGAAACGCTGCAGGTCCGCGCGTTCGGCGTCCTCGTACGAGGCGATCGCGGCGGCGATCAGCGCGATCCCCGAGTGGTCGTGGTCGACCAGGGCGCCCTCGGCGCGGACCCGGTCGATCCACCCGGTGTCGGCCGTCGCGTGCAGCACCTCGGGCTGGTCGAGCAGGTGGATGACGAAACTCTTGTTCGTGGCGCCGCCGTCGATGACGACGTGCGTGTCCGACAGGGCTCGGCGCAGCCGAGCGAAGGCCTCGCCCCGGTTGCGCCCGTAGCCGATGATCTTGGCGATCATCGAGTCGAAGTCGGCCGGGACGGTGTCCGCCTCGGACAGGCCTGTGTCGACCCGGATTCCTGGCCCGGCGGGCAGGTCGAAAACCAGCACCTGCCCGGGCGCCGGGGCGAAGTCGCGGTCCGGGTCCTCCGCGTTGAGCCGGGCCTCGACCGCGTGGCCGATCTCCGTGGGTTTGTCGCCGGTGAGTCGGCCACCCGAGGCGACGTGCAGTTGTGCCTTGACCAGGTCGAAGCCGGTGACCAGTTCGGTGACCGGATGCTCGACCTGCAGCCGGGTGTTCACCTCGAGAAAGGCCGCCGCGCCGGTCGCGGGGTCGAAGAGGAACTCCACCGTCGCCGCACCGCAGTAGCCGACCCGGACCGCGAGCCGCTCGGCCGAGGCGAGCAGCCGCTGGCGGGACTCCTCGTCCAGCACCGCGGAGGCGGACTCCTCGATGACCTTCTGGTTGCGGCGTTGCACGGTGCAGTCGCGGACCCCGAGCGCCCAGGCGGTGCCGTGGCTGTCGGCGATCACCTGGACCTCGACGTGCCGGGCGCCGGTGACCAGGCTCTCCAGGAAGACGGCCGGGTTGCCGAAGGCGCGCTCGGCCTCGTCCCGGGTGAGCTGATAGACCGCGCGGATCTCGTCCGGGCCGGCCACCTTGCGGATGCCGCGCCCGCCGCCACCAGCGGAGGCTTTGAGCATCAGCGGGTATCCGAGCCGCTCCCCCGCGGCGAGAGCCTCGTCGAGGGAATCGACCTCTCCCCCGCTCCAGGGTGCGACCGGTACGCCGGTCTCCTCGGCCAGCAGCTTGGCGCCGACCTTGTCGCCGAGTTGACGCATGGCCGCCGCGCTCGGGCCGACGAAGGTGACCCCGATCCGCTCGCACAGGTCGGCGAAGGCAGGGTCTTCGGCGACGAAGCCCCACCCTACCCACGCGGCCTGAGCCTGGGTCTGGACGAGTGCCTGCTCCAGGACGGCGTGATCGAGGTAGGGCCGGGCCGAGGCGGGGCCGAGGTTGTAGGCCACGTCGGCCTCGCGCACGAACCGTGCGGTCTGCTCGGACTCAACGTGCAGGGCGATCACCGTGATGTGCTTGCCCGATTCGGCTGACAACTCACGTACGGCGTGGATGAGCCGCATGGCAGCCTCGCCACGATTCACGATCGCCACGCGGTCGAACACCGTGATCCTCCTCCAGATCGGATTCGTGCGGACCCACCCTAGGTCAACCCGGTGCACGAAACCGGGAGCACGCGGCACGGCTCGCGTGGTTGCTGCGCGCGTGGTGCCTAGGTCTCGTCCACCTGCACCTGCATGGCCACCGGAGTCCCCAGCTCGACGGTGCGCGAGACGGTGCACGATCGGTCGTGACTCGCCCGCGCGGCCGCCGGAGCGAGCATCCGCGCCCGGTCGCCATCGGCGCCGGCGGGAAAACCCAGGTGGAAGGTGAGGGCGAGGTCTTTCAGGTGGTTTCCCGCCTCGTCACGGATCACCTCACCGGTGGCATCGATGTCGAACCGGGTCGGTTCGGCGCGTCGTGAGGTGACGACGTCGATGTCGACGGCGCTGCAACCGGCCAGGGCGGCCAGCAGCAGTTCGACGGGTGTGAAGTCGTCACCGGCCTTGCTGCCGAAGCGCAGAGTTCCGCCGCGCGCGTTGCGGGCTTCGTAGACGCCGGTGTCGATCCGCGTCACGCTCACCTGTCGTTCATCTGCCATGGCCGCCACTGTGGCACACCTCGCCTGCAACGGGACTCATCACCCGGTGCCAGGCACATCCGCTGGCGCACCCGCGGGGGCGGTGCGGGCCAGGCCCTACAGTGAGGCGCATGGCGGTGTATTACGACATTCATCCGGTGGATCCGCAGCACCGGCTGGTCTCCCAGGTGGCCACGCGGCTCGACGAGGGTCAGCTGATCGCGTATCCCACCGACTCGGGGTACGCACTGGGCTGCAAGTTGGGCAACCGTGAGGGCTTGGACCGGATTCGCCGCATCCGGCACCTTGACGACCGGCACCACTTCACGCTGGTATGCAGCAACTTCTCCCAGCTCGGCCACTTCGTCATCGTGTCCAATGCGTACTTCCGCCTGGTCAAGTCGCTGACCCCGGGGCCGTACACGTTCATCCTGCCCGCCACTCACGAGGTTCCCCGCCGCATGCAGCACCCGAAGAAGCGCACGGTCGGGGTCCGGATCCCGGGTACTCCCCTGGTGGAGTCGATGCTGAACGCGCTCGGTGAGCCGCTGCAGTCCTCCACGCTCATCATGCCCGGGCACAGCGATGCCATGGGGGTGGGCTGGGAGGTGGCCGAAACTCTTGAGCACCTCGTGGACGTGGTGATCGACTCGGCGCCCGACGGGGTCGGGGTCAGTACCGAACCGACCACCGTCATCGACCTGTCCGGCCCTGAGCCGATCGTCGAACGCGAGGGCGCCGGAGACATCAGCCGCTTCATCGAGCGCGTCTGAGGTAGGGCATCGGCCGGCTGCGCCGATGGGATCAGCTGCAGCCGTCCCGCTCGAGTGTCAATCCGCCCGGCTTGCGCCACATCGGGCATCTGGCTGGGGTGCGCGGCGGTCGGCCCGCGGCTGCGATCGGGATGCCAAACCCGTTCCCCCGTCCGTACCTGCAGACGGACATGCGTACCAGCGCGAATCAGAACCAAGCCGAGCACGGGTAGGCGGCGACTGACCATGGATCGCATGTCCGTCTGCGGTCCCGATGTTTGGGAAGCCACCCGCCTCGCCGTGAGAAGCCGACCTGGCGGGCGGCGGGAGCCGGGCAGAGCACGCCCTGTCACGCATCGGCTCCGCGAGGGCGACGTCGCAGCGGGACCGATTCAGGTCGAGCGGCGGCCGGGGAATCGGGCTCCGGTCTCGGCGCGCTCGGCCTCCTCGGTGGCACCCCCGGCCGCGCGCCGGGCTTCGGCCAGTGCCTCTGCCGGATCGGTGAGCTTGGGCGGCTCGAACGCAGGAGGAGGTGGCGCAGAAGCCCCCGAGCCCGATGGAGTGCTCGGGCGGGTGCCGTTCTCCACGATCCGCCCCAGACCCTTGAGAGCGTCACCGATCTCGCTGGGCACCACCCACAGCTTGTTGGCGTTGCCCTTGGCGATCTCGGGGAGCATCTGCAGGTACTGATAGGCCAGCAGCCCCTGGTCGGGGTTGCCCGCGTGGATGGCCTCGAAGACCTGCTGGATGGCCCGGGCCTCGCCCTGGGACTTCAGCACCATTCCCTGGGCCTGGCCTTCGGCCCGCAGGATGGAGGACTGCTTCTCGCCCTCGGCGGTCAGGATCTGGGACTGCTTGACACCCTCGGCGGTGAGGATGGCGGCACGCTTGTCCCGCTCGGCGCGCATCTGCTTCTCCATCGAGTCCTGCACGGACGCGGGTGGATCGATCGCCTTGAGCTCGACTCGGTTGACCCGGATCCCCCACTTGCCGGTCGCCTCGTCCAGGCCGCCGCGCAGCCGGGCGTTGATCTGGTCGCGGCTGGTGAGGGTCTCCTCGAGATCGAGGGAGCCGATGACGTTGCGCAGCGTAGTGACGGTGAGCTGCTCGATGGCCTTGATGTAGTCGGCGATCTCGTAGACGGCGTCCTGGGGGTTGGTCACCTGGAAGTAGATGACCGTGTCGATGCTCACCACGAGGTTGTCGGAGGTGATCACCGGCTGTGGCGGGAAGCTGACCACCTGTTCCCGCAGATCGACCGACACCCGGGCCCGGTCGATGAACGGCACGAGGAAATGCAGTCCGGCGTCGAGCGTGCGCGAGTACTTCCCGAGTCGCTCCACCAGGACCGCCTCAGCCTGATGGACGATGCGGATGGTCCGGATGACGACCACCACGGCGAAGAGCACGATGAGCAGTAGTACGACGGCCATGAAGATTCCGCGGACATCCATTTCATGCTCCTTCGCGTCGGAGTTCCGGTTCCGACCCTAATCGGCGTTTCGATGAGTGGCGGGGACGGCTGGGCGGTGTGTCGGTGCCGTCAGGGGGCTGTGTGCGTCGGGGCGGCGGGTGTCAGGGGCCATAGGGGTGCCGGGTCGGTGCCTGGTTCGGCGCCCCCTCGACCACGGCCGTGGCCCCGTCGATCCGCACGACGACCGCTTGGGTGCCGGCCGGGAGCACCCCGTCATCGGCGACCCGGGCGGTCCAGGTCTCCCCTGCCAGTTTGACCAGTCCGGAGCGGTCGTCGACGGTCTCGATCACTTCGGCGGTGCGCCCGACGAGGGCTGCGGTTCCACTCGGCCGGGCCTGGCTGGAGCGCAGACTGCGCAACAGCATCGGCCGCAGTGCGACGACCAGCAGGAGCGCGACGACGACCGCCACGCCCACGCTGACGGCGATCGGCGCGTTGAGGGCCGAGGCCAGTGCCCCGGCGAGCGCGCCGCCGGCCAGCATGACGAAGAACAGGTCGAGGGTGAGCACCTCGAGAACTCCGAGAACCAAGGCGGCCGCCAGCCATGCCAGGGCGGCGTTCTCACTGATCCATGACATCTCAGCCCTCCCGTCCGGCGTCCCACCGGCGTGGTGGGTCCTACCAGGGTCGCATGCGGATGCCTTCGACGCGAGGAATGTCTCTTTCGGCTCGTCGTCCGCGGCGGTTGGGCAGCCTGGGAGGGAGCATGGCGGCGCGGGATGGAGCGCAGCGGCGCAGGGAGAGGGAGGGGACCGCGGCAAGCAGAGGCGCGGGCAAGCAGAGGCGCGGGGAAGCAGAGTGGCGCGGGGAAGCAGCGTGGCGCGGGGAAGCAGAGTGGCGCGGGGAAGCATGGCGGCGCGGCAAGGAGCGCAGCAGCGGCGCAAGGCGAAGGAGGGGGCGCGGGAAGCCGAGGGGCGCGGGAAGCAGAGGAGTGGCGGCGCGGGAATCTGCCTGGTCCCCCGACCCAGGCAGATTCCCTCTGCGCCTGCCGCAGATACCCTCGGAATCCGTTGTCCGGACTTGAGTCGACGGGACATATTTGTTGACCGTCGAGGAGTCCCGGTGGGCACTGGAGCGGCGGGAGAGGGCCATCCGGACTTGCGAGCGACGCCGCACGGTCGTCCTGGCGGGACCACTCACTCGAAGGGACGCGCCCTGTCGAACCGCGGTGTCGCATGGGCCACGCGACGAGTTGGCCTCGCGGGTGGCCGGGCAGACACAATAGTGCGATGGACAACGGCCCCCAGGATGACGCCTGGCCCTCGCAGGCCCGCACTGACACGGGCCTGCAACGCTCGGGCAACGAGGACGCCTACGCGGTCTTCCCCGACACCTGGCTCGTGGCTGACGGACTGGGTGGGCACCCCGGTGGAGAGGTGGCTGCCAGGATCGCCGTCGAGGCCGCCGCAGAGTCGATGCGTGCCCGTCAGGCAGGCGCCTCTGCGGTCCAGGTCATCGTCCGGGCCTTCGCCTTGGCCCAACTCGCCGTCAGCGAGCACGGCGGGCAACGCCGTGGCCTGCGGTCGATGGGTACCACCCTCGTGGCGGCCTATCGAGACGCGCCGGCCAACGTCGTTCATGTGGGCAGCGTCGGAGACTCTCGTGCCTACCTGCTTGACGCCGACGGACTTCGACCACTGGTACGCGACGACAATTTCGCCGAGGAACTGTTGGCTGCCGGTGAGTTGACCGCGGAGCAGGCGCGCACGCACCCCGGCCAGTTCATGCTGACCAGAGCGATCCTGGCCGACCAACCCTTCGAGGGGTTGCCGCACGTGGCCTCGGCATCGGGGCCTGCCAGGCTGCTGCTGTGCTCGGACGGGCTCAATGCCGAGATCGACGACGCCGAGATCGCCACGCTCCTGGCCTTGCCGGACTTGTCCGAGGCAGCCGATGCGCTCGTGGCTGCGGCGTTGGACGCGGGCGGCAGCGACAACGTCACCGTCGTGCTGGTCGACCTGCCCGGCGAATAGCGCGCGGGTCCCTGGAGCCTCGCACTCCTCCGCAAAGCCCCGGCCGGGCGTCCGGCTGCGTCGTCCTCGACCCGACGCGGACTTGCCGAACGAGGTCACGGTTCGCACGTCCCCCTTCGCCCACCCCGCCAGCACCTGCTCGCGGCGGCTTGCACACCCCGGGCACGCGCCGAGCCAACACCATGCCGCGGGCTACCGCGGCTACCGCGAGGTGAGCACGAACCGCAGCGCGGCACGCAGCCGCTCGACCGTGTCCTGCCAGGTGAGAGCTTCCGCGTCGTTGCGCAGCGCCCGCTCGGCTTCGCCATCCAGCCGCGCCATCTCGGCTCCGTGGCGCCAGGCGACCTCCTGGGCCGAGGCGATCCGCAGCAAGTCGAGGATGCGGTCGCGGTCGGTGCCGCAGATGCGTGCGACCTCCTCGGCGGTGAGGGTGGAATCGGCACCGCCCAGGTGCAGCAGACTCACCAATTCCGCAGGCAGGTCATCGGTGTTGGTGCGTTCGGTGGCGACTGCCGGGAGGTCGAGTGCGGAGCCGGGTTCGGCGAAGGGCAACCGTCCACCGAGCCGTTCAGCGAGTTCGTTGTCCAGATCGTCAGCGAGCCGGGACACCAGGGCCAGTGACTCGATGAGATGTTCGGCGATGAAGGGGGTCGTGGGCAGCTCCAGCAAGAGCACCACCACGTCCCGCACCAGGACGAACTTCGCCTGCCGCCAGGTGGCGTTCAGATCGGCCACCACCTCGGCGGCCCGGGTGCGTCCGGCGATATCGACCACCAAGGGAGACTTCAACTCCACGAGGGGTTCGTCCTCCAGGACGCGGATGAAGACCAGGGCACTGCCCGAGCGGATCGGGATGTCGCCGTCACTGTCTTTGTGCGGAGGCTGGCCCAGGTACCGCGCGAGGGCCTCGTCCACCAACTGCTGGATGTGCTCCCGGTCGCCGGACCCGCGCAGGCTCCGCTGGCTGGACGGGCTGTCCCGTGTGATGCCCAGCGCGCTGTTGAAGGACCCTGCCTCGAGGAATGTCGGGTGCGGCACGGACCAGACATCCCGGAAGGCTGCCGCACCCATCGCCGCCAAGCGGTCGACGTCGTCTCGCGGCATGTCACAACTGAAGTTGACGGCGTTGCCGTCGGGAACCTGCCAACCGAGCCGCACCAACGCCGCAGTCATCGTGTCGCTGAGTTGATCGCGCTCATCGAGTTCGCCGTTGCCGGAGATCTCGGCGTGCACCGCGTCGGGCGTGGCGACCGCTTCGAGGTATGGCGCCGCTCCGGGGTTCTCCTCGAGCGCGCTCGCCTCGATGTGCAGTACCTCGTCTACGCCCAGGCCGTCGAGCACGTCGGCCAGGCGTCGGCGGAAGCTGGACCACGCCCGTTGCACACTCCGGTCGAGGTCGAACTCGGCGACATCCATCCAGGCGGCTCCTCAATCGGTGTCGAGCAGGAATCGTGCGCGAGCCGTGATCTTGTCACGCTTTGAACCCGGTGCGGGGCATCAGCCCATCCCACACCCGGGATCGACCGCCCGCTGGATGTCGCGCGGGATCGTCGACGGGTGCGATCAACTGTCAGTTCTCATCCAGTTGTCGTTCCAGGTCTCACTTCGCTGTCACCGAGGGGTCCCGCCGAGCGCACCGTGTCGAGCGGGCACGGAGGGGAAACGGCGAGCAGCCGTCCATCGTGGCGGATACCGTGGGCGGGTGGACGACCGCACCTACTTCGAACTGGAGGACGAGCCCCTCTCGGGACAGCAGACGGAGTTCCTGGCGGCGCTAAGGATGCGTCTCGGTGATCGACTTCGCCCCTACGTCGTCGAGTGGAGCGAGGACGAGCTGACCGTGGTGCTCGACGTCGACGCGCCGGAAGTAGCTCTCGCCAACGTTGGACTGAAACTCACACGGAGCGACTTGATCGGTGATCGCATCAGCGTTCACGACCGCAGTTTTCCTCCCAGCCCCACAGCGGACGGCTTCCGGGTGACTGGGACTCCCGCTGCGATGGCTGAGCACGGAGCCGCCCTCCTCAAGCGATACGCAGACCGACCGGTCGTGAGACATGAATGGCTACACCGCGGTCGCGTCTACGCCGACTGCTACCTCTTCCAAGACACAGGCGAACGCCTGGCCCAGATGTACCGCAGCGACTGGGCACCCCGCGGACAGGAAGCCCGACTGAAGGCGGCGGGGTTTGAACGAGGCAAGGGATGGATACAGACCGAAGGACTGGGCGAACCGGACCGCGTGGTACACGTTCGAGGCCAACACCCAACACAACCTGGATAGATCGCAGGCTGGGCAGCGACTACCGCCGCAGGGGGCTAGAACAGGGTTGCTTGGCCGTCGCCGGGGGTCGTCTTCCGTGGCCGGCGCGCCGGCAGAGCTGGGGGCGGCGCGGCGTTCCTGCGGATTCGTTCGGCGATGGCGGAGGCCACGTCCTTGTCGCTGCGGCGCAGGCTCTGGCGGGTGACGGTCCACGCGTCCTTCCCGTCTGCCTGTTTGGCGAGGCCGGCGGCGACGAGGACCTCCATGCCGCGCCGCACTTCGGCGGTCTTGCCGTAGCCCTCGTGCTGCTCGCGTACGGCTTCCACGAGCTCATCGAGCGCGACAGTGACCTCGCGACCCCAGAACGCGGTGGGGAGAACCCGCGTCCACAGGCGGGTCGCCATGTAGAGCGGCGTGACCGGATCGGCCATAAACCCGAACTGGACCTTGTTGCCGCCGAACTCGTCGGGCGGGCAGACGAAAGGATCTCACCACCAGCGACCGCCACATCTCCGAGGATCACTGTGCGCGGTGCTCGGCGTCGCCCTGCACGAGCTCCGCGCGGACATCGATGCCCTTCGTCCCACGTTCGCCGCGCTCGGCTTCACGATCGTCCAAGGTCAGAACGCCTCTGTCCTGCTGGCCCGCGGCACGGACACGAACTACGACGACGCGCAAGCACGCCTCGCCCGCCTCCGCGACGCGCATAAGGACCTCAACCTCAGCGCAGCCCTCACCCTCTACCGCGCGTACAAGGGCACCCTGTCCACGCGCGAACTCGGCAACAACGACCAGGTACAGGTGGCCGCTCTCACCAACCGCGGCGCGCTCGACCCGCCGCGCAGTACCAACCGAACACCCCTGTCGGCAGACACCCTCTACTGCCTCACGATCGACTGACCCCATAGACGACGACAACCCCGGCCCGAATGGTGCGGACCGGGGAAGTCGTCATACAGTTGTCGTTCCGGTTCTCACGAGTTGACGGACGCACCGAACCGTTCTCCCGCAACGGGTTTCACCCCGTCGCGACGTGAGAACCCACTGACATTTCAGTGAGAAAGCACTGACATTTCGTGAGAATCTAGCGACATTTCAGTGAGAACTTGCATCAGCTGCAGCCGCTGGTGCTGCCGCAGCCCTCGCAGACGTGGCAACTACCCGCCGGGCGCATCTTCGTCCCGCAGGTGAAGCACATCGGAGCGTCCGACTCGCGCCCCTGGATGACCTCGAGCAGTTCCGCCGAGGAGTGCACCTGCCGGGCCGGCTCCTTCGGCTCGGCCGGCGACTGGGTCTGCTGTCGGCCGGCTGGCGCCGGGTCGTCGCCGTGGCCGGAGCGCACCGAGTCGGCGCTTTCCTCGGGGGTCTCCTCGTCCGCAGGCAGGTAGGAACCCGTCTCGACCTGACGGGTGCGCTCGGCGGCGGTGTAGATGCCGTAGGCCGCGCGCGTGTCGAAGTCGAGGTAGTCCAGGGCGAGCCGACGGAAGACGTAGTCCATCAGCGAGGAGGACATCCGCACGTCCGGGTCGTCGGTCATGCCGGCCGGCTCAAACCTCATGTTGGTGAACTTCTCCACGTACGTCTCCAGGGGCACGCCGTACTGGAGCGCGATGGACAGCGCGATCGAGAAGGCATCCATCACCCCGGCGAGGGTGGACCCTTGCTTACCGAGCTTGAGGAAGACCTCACCCAGACCGTCGTCGGGGTAGGACCCGGCGGTCATGTAGCCCTCGGCACCGCCCACGGAGAACGAGGTGGTGATCGAGGGACGGGACTTGGGCAGCCTGGTCCGCTTGGGCCGGTGGACCTCGACGACCTTCTCCGTCGGGGCGGCCTCGGCCTTCTTCTTGCCGTCGCCCAGGGGCTGACCGACCTTGCAGTTGTCCCGGTAGATGGCGATCGCCTTGAGCCCGAGCTTCCACCCCTGCAGGTAGATGTCGGCGATCTCCTCCACCGAGGCCGACTCGGGCATGTTCACCGTCTTGGAGATGGCCCCGGACAGGAACGGTTGCGCGGCGGCCATCATCCGCACGTGACCCATCGGCTTGATGGCTCGCTCACCGATGGCGCAGTCGAAGACCTCGTAGTGCTCCGGCTTGAGGCCGGGGGCGTCGATCACGTGCCCGTGCTCGCCGATGTGCTCGACGATCGCCTCCGCGGTCTCCGCGGTGTAGCCCAACCGGCCAAGGGCCCGCGGGATGGTCTGGTTGACGATCTGCATCGAGCCGCCGCCCACGAGCTTCTTGAACTTCACCAGCGCGAAGTCCGGCTCGATCCCCGTGGTGTCGCAGTCCATCATGAAGCCGATGGTGCCGGTGGGCGCGAGCACGCTGGCCTGCGCATTGCGCCAGCCGGCTGCCGATCCCACCTCCAGGCACCGCTCCCATGCCCGGGTGGCCGCCGCGTGCACGGCCGAATCGAGCCCGTGCAAGGTGCGAATGGCGTCGTTGGCGGCGGCGTGCTTGCGCATGACCCGCGCGTGAGCCTTGGCGTTGCGCGCGAATCCTTCGTACGGGCCCACAGCCTGGGCCAATTCGGCAGAGCGCGCGTAGGCGGTACCGGTCATCAGCGAGGTGATCGACGCGGCCAGTGCCCGGCCCCCATCGCTGTCATAGGCAAGCCCGCATGCCATCAGCAGGGCCCCCAAGTTCGCGTATCCGATACCGAGCTGGCGGAACCGTCGGGTGGTGTCCCCGATCGCCTCGGTCGGGAAGTCCGCGAAGCAGATCGAGATGTCCATCGCGGTGATGACCAACTCGACGGTGCGCAGGAATGCCTGTGTGTTGAAGTCCCCATCGTCGTCAAGGAACTTCAGCAGGTTGAGCGAGGCGAGGTTGCACGAGGAGTTGTCCAGGTGCATGTACTCCGAGCAAGGGTTGGACGCGGTGATCCGGCCGCTCTCGGGAGTGGTGTGCCAGTCGTTGATCGTGTCGTCGTACTGGATGCCGGGGTCGGCGCAGTCCCACGCAGCCTTGGCGATCTTGTCGAAGAGGGTCTTGGCGTCGACGGTGTCGACGACCGAACCGTCGATCCGAGCGCGCAGATCGAATGCTGCCTGGTCCTCGACGGCACGCATGAACTTGTCGCTGACCCGCACCGAGTTGTTCGCATTCTGGTACTGCACCGAGGTGATGTCGCGCCCACCCAGGTCCATGTCGAAGCCGGCGTCACGCAGGACCCGGATCTTCTCCTCCTCGCGCGCCTTGGTCTCCACGAACTCCTCAATGTCCGGGTGGTCGACATCGAGGACAACCATCTTGGCCGCCCGCCGGGTGGCGCCCCCGGACTTGATGGTGCCCGCAGACGCGTCGGCGCCGCGCATGAAGGAGACCGGCCCGGATGCAGTGCCGCCCGAGGAGCGCAAGAGCTCCTTCGATGAGCGGATCCGGGACAGGTTGAGGCCTGCGCCCGACCCACCCTTGAAGATCAGCCCCTCCTCGCGGTACCAGTTGAGGATCGAGTCCATCGAGTCGTCGACCGCGAGGATGAAGCAGGCCGACACCTGTTGCGGACTGGTGGTACCGACGTTGAACCAGACCGGGGAGTTGAACGAGAAGATCTGGTTGACGAGCATCCAGGTCAACTCCTGACCGAAGACCTCGGCGTCGTCCTCGGTGGCGAAGTACCCATTCTCGCGCCCCGCCTCGGTGTACCGGCCGACGACGCGGTCGATGAGCTGGCGCAGGCTGCTCTCGCGCTGGTCGCTGCCCAGGGCTCCGCGGAAGTACTTCGTGGTGACGATCGTCGAGGCGTTCGCGCTCCAGAAGGCCGGGAACTCCACCTGCTCCTGCGCGAAGATCGTCTCGCCCGTCTTCCAGTTCGTCTGGACGATGTCGCGCTTCTCCCAGGTGACCTCGTCATAGGGGTGACGGCCCGCCGTGGTGAAGACCCGCTCGATGGTCAGGCCCTGACGCTCCTTGGTGGTGCGCGCGCGGGTGTTGGCGGTCTGGGTCATGGGTCCCCTCTCCTGTGGATCGGCCTCGGCGCGATCGTGTGCTGTCGTTGTCGGCCGAAGCCTGGCGTGCCAACCGGAGTGGTCACCCCGGCCAAGTTCATCGTGTTGACGGTGAATGTGTAGTCGTCTGTTCCGCACCTGTGCCGTGCTGAACGGTGCTCTGCTCCATGGGCTCTGCCACCGGAGTGCGGTGCCTCTTGGCGTGAGCCCGATCGGGTTGTCGGGTGTGCGTCTGTCTGGTGATGCGTACCGGCGTGTCAACCGAGTCGGCCGTTCACGAGCGGGCCCCTCGATGCAGGGAAGCGCGCCGGGCTGGTCGAGGGATCCGGCACGGCCGAACCCGTCACGTTGAGACTCAAGACAGTCCAACGTCCGGTGGCGGCATCGGCTTCCCCTCCGATGCCGCCACCGGAGACTCAGGGCGGACTGGGCGCCAGGGTGGCCTCCCCCACCCGCAACTGCCCATCCGCCGTCTGGCGATCAGCGCGCAACACGGCGATCGCCGCCTCGAAATCGTCGAGGCTGTCGAAGGCTTGGTAGACCGAGGCGTACCGCAGGTAGGCCACCTCGTCGAGAGTGCGCAGAGGCTGGAGCACGGCGACGCCGATGTCGTGGGCGGCCACCTGAGCCGACCCGCTCGCCCGGATCTGCTCCTCGACCGCCTGTGCCAGGAGAGCTACCTCGTCCTGACTCACCGGTCGACCCTGACATGCCTTGGCGACCCCCGCGATCACCTTGTCGCGGCTGAATGGCTCGGCCACGCCTGATCGCTTGAGCACGGTCAGACTCGTGGTCTCCAAGGTCGAGAACCTACGCCCACACTCCGGACAGGTCCGGCGTCGGCGGATCGCCTGGCCGTCATCGGTGGTCCGCGAATCGATGACCCGGGAGTCGTGGTGTCGGCAGAACGGACAGTGCATCGTTCCTCCTCCTGCCTTCCTGACTCGCCATCCACTGGGATATCCCCAGCCCACCTGGTCCGGTCCGTGCGTGAGACCGCTCGTCGTCCACATCCGGTGGATAACTCGGCCCACACCCTGTTGATAATTACATCAGTGTTACTACCAGATGTTGGGGTGAAATCTATGAGACCCACGACATGTTGCGCAACAACGCGGGGCGTGTTGACTTTCGGCGTGTCACGGCGCGGTAACGAGGCGTCACAATGAGCGGCCTGGCATCCGCGGCCTCCCGCGGTGAAGCAGCACGTCGCGACAACGCAGAGTGACCCACCCAGGACGAGGACGAGACCAGGTCACGGCGCGTCGCCCCGGCGCATGAGGCAGGCCTGCCGACTCGCCTTCTACCGATCGCTGTCGGCACCTCAGTCGGGCAGGACGAGCTCCTGACCGGCCCGGACCTGCGAGGTCTGCAAGCCGTTGAGCTCGCGGAGCTCGACGACGACGTCGCGCGGATCCCGCTCGGGACGCCGCTCCACAGCGATCTGCCAGAGCGTCTGACCGGGGAGTACACGAACCCGCTGCGCAGGGGCCGAGACAGAGCCAGCTCCATCGCCGTTGACCACAGCGGCCGTCAGGGTCGACAACTGGGCCTGCACAGCAGCGGCCCCGCCGAGACCGATCGCCAGGCCCACCGCACACACCATGACGGCCATCGTCAGGCAGAGCCTGCCACGCCTGGTGATCCGTAGCCGCGCCCGCTGAGGCACGCGCGGCGTAGGCCTGCTCGCCCGCGTTCTGCCGGCAATTTCGGCGCGCAGGGCTGCCACCGAACGCGCCTGCCCCGGGGCGACCCGCTCGGGACGGGCGAGACCCCATTCCTGGCCCGGGCCCGGAATGCCGACGTCCCCAACAAAGGCCGTGGCACCGGCAGCGCCACGTCGCACGCTCGGCTCGTCGCCGACCACTTCGCGGGCGAGCCACTCAGCTGCGAGACCTGCCGTCCTGGCCTCACTCCCAGGATTGCCCGAGACGGCGGTACCCGCGCCGACAGGGATGCCGGATTCCTCGACTGGAGGAGACTGACGCGCGACTCGCGGCTGGACCAGACCCTGAGGCAAGGACCATCCTGCGGCACCTTCCCCAGCACCGTGATGAGAACGATCGCACGCAACGGACACCCGGCGAGCCAGCAGACCGGCCTCGCACCGCGTCGTGGTCAGACGCCCGGGCACCGAGCACTCCCCCACGCTCTTGCCTGCCTGGCGGGCGGCCGTTCGCCCGATGGCTGAAGCTGCCATACTCATCGCGCACTCCTGTCTTCGTTCGCACGCCGCCCACCGGGTGACGAACATCTGTTCTCTGACGTGTGTTCGAGTGAAACAGGCGGACGGAACGCTTGTCCACTCGCGTTATCGACCCGTGACATTACTGAGCCACCCCGGCGAACCACGCAAGTCGATGACTCGAACCGGCCATGGCAAGCCCGCACACCGGACTGGCCACTAGGTGATGAGTTCATGTCGAGACCTCACCACAGACCACTGACAATGGCCCCTGACCAGGCACGATGGCCCATGGGAGAGGCATCACGCGAGCAGCGGGGAAGTGGTCGAGCACCGGCCGTCCTGGCACGAGCAGCGTCAGTTCCGGCACACGACACGCTCGAACAGGTGTTGGACAAGCGTGCGGAGATCTGCGTAGTCTGTGGCCAGAATCCGATCACGCTTTCGATTCCGAGTACGGCCACGCCAGGCGCGGCCACGGCTGACCTGTCCACCTGCCGGCCGTGGCGCCACCGGAGTGGCCGCGTCGGCCCATCGGAAGTCGCCCAACCCCAGGAGGCACTCATGTCCGACGATCTCACCGAGCCCGAGGGCGAAGTCCTCGAGATGTCCGACAACGCCCGCGTCGATGGACTGACCATGCGTCAGCGTCGCGTTCTCGACTACATCCGACGCTCCGTGGCCAGCCGCGGCTATCCGCCCAGCATGCGAGAGATCGGCCAGGCGGTCGGGCTCACGAGCCCGTCCAGCGTCTCGCATCAGCTGAGCACCCTGGAACGCAAGGGATACCTGCGTCGAGACCCGAACCGGCCCAGAGCCATTGAGTTGGTAAACCCTGACGACAACGTCGACACCTCGGGCGTGCACGACTACTACCCGGAGCCGTCATATGTCCCGGTTCTCGGGCGGATCGCCGCGGGTGGGCCGATCCTGGCTCAGCAGGCGGTGGAGGATGTCTTCGCGTTGCCGCGCCAACTCGTCGGAGAGGGTGAGTTGTTCCTACTCAAGGTCGTCGGCGACTCGATGATCGACGTGGCGATCTGTGACGGTGACTGGGTGGTCGTACGCAAGCAGTACGTCGCCGAGAATGGTGAGATCGTGGCCGCCATGATCGACGGCGAGGCCACGGTCAAGACGTACAAGCGCACCAACAACCATCTCTGGCTTCTTCCGGCAAACTCTGCCTACGAACCTATCGACGGGCGTTTCGCCACAGTTCTCGGGCGCGTGGTGGCCGTTCTGCGCAGCGTCTGACGCGGCACGCCCGATGGGTGGGCGTTCAGCCGAGTCACTCCACTTGGTCGCGCAGGTGCGCGCGTCCGGACAGTACCTCAACGGCAACTGGCGGGCTGGTCACCTGCGTTGTGCCCGGAACCGGTTGGAAGGCGCCGTTGTTGACGGAGAACTCGGCTGAGTAGGTCGTACTGAGCCGAACCTCGTAGCTGCCAGGTCGAGAGTAGGTGTGGGCTGTGGTGAGATTCGGGTAGGGAGCGCCGGGATCCTGTGTCGGGCCACGCGATGCCCCGTCTCCGTAATCCCACGTGTACGCGATGGGAGTGGCACGCACCACCAGGGGCAGGCCCATGACGGTGGTGCGGATGACCGTGACGCCGGTGTCTCGTCGGTACACGTTGGTCGGCAGATTGACCAGCGCATAGCCGTTGCCGGGCTCGAGCACGGTCTCACCCGCCGGGATGGGCAGACGGCGAAGTTCGCGCCCGCTCAACTGCGGGATGACGACCTCGCCCAGGTGCGCCTCGGCGGGAGAGACACAGGCACTGGAGGTCCGGGTCCAGTCCCCACCCAGAGCCGTTCCCAACGGGGCTTCGAACACCCGCACCCGAAGCAGCCCCGGTGAGCACAGTCCGGCGATCTCTGCACAGTCCGAGACACTGTTCTGGCTGGGCGAGTTCGGTTCGCAGTCGATGAGGGTCACGTACTGCAGCCGCGGCGGCGGCGGCTCCTTCTTCGAACTGCCTGAGCGGGACGACCCCGACTTCTTCGACGACGAACTCTTGGCATAAGCGTCGACGGTGCCCGATCCGAATCCCGCGCTCACCTGCACGCCGGCCGCATGCGCCGGGGCCGCCGACACCCCACCCCAGCAGGTCAGCAGGGCAACGACACCCAGGCTCATCGCCGCCAACGCTCGCCAACTCCGCTCGCCCAGGCCACCAGGCGCCACCCGGATCCACTCGTCCACCTGAGGCCACCGGCCCAGCACATTCGTGCGTCTCGCTCCCGCCTCACGCGCGTGCCCCGATCGCACCGTTCGCGATCGTCCCACCTGACGCCGCCCTCCCACCTGACACCGCCCTCCCACCTGACCCGACAGTCCCGTCCCACGCCCGAATACCGACCAACGGCGCCCTGCCACCACGCGCCCGAGTACCGGCCACCGCCGTCGTTGCGACCCGTTCCCCTGCGCCGGTTCGCCAACGGATGCCAGCCACACCGTCGTTCCCAGCCGGCAACGACCCTCCGGATCGGTCGTCACAGTCCCATCTCCCCCATTCGCCACCCATCCTCGCCATGCACGACAACGGCCCGAAGCGGTCGCCTCGGCACGGGTTCGACGCTCTGGCCGGTCTTGGGACCCGCCGCAAAGGGCACCGCTACCACCTCGTAGTCGAAACTCACCGTGACGACTCCGGACTCGCTGGAATCGGCGTATAGCCGGGAGATCCGGAACATCTGCTCCTGGGCGCGCGACCCGTCACCGGTGACATCCGCATGCCTGCTCATCAGGTCCGCGCATGCCGTGCAGTCAGGTTCGGAGGCCGCCTCTACCGCGGCACGGTCACCCGTGCGGTAGCCCAGGTCGAGGAGGTCGAACCAGACGGCAACGAAGGCGCAGGCGCCGTCATCGGTCGCCGGAAGCGACCCCGGATCGACCTCGCCTGCTCCCGCTGGTCTGGCCACGCCGCAGCCCACCTGGCCCGCCCCCTCGACGGCCCCCACCTCGACCGCGTCGGTGTCGCGCGGGGATGCCGCGGCCGCATCGTCCCTCGATGTCGAGGTGGACACCGGAGCCTGCGCGCCCAGGTCATCCCCACCCCATCCGCATCCCCCCATTGCGACGACCGCGGTCACCGCGGCCGCCCACCGGGATCCTCGAGCGAGCATTCCCACGGCCCCCCAGCTACCCACTCAACTCCTCCTACCGGCGTGGCGTCAGCGAGCGAGCACTCCTCGGATCCGATCGACGCACCGGCCCATGATTCGACGCACCGGTACACGATCCAGAGCAAGCCGCGCTCAAACTCGGCAAATGGCATCATCGATGTTCGACAACGCCGCACCACGGTGCCATGACCTCGTTCGCCGATCACGGCCCGCAGCAGAACGTCACGCGCTTGCCCCACGCGCGTAACCCGTTCTGCCTAGCCGCGTTCCGGCAAGTCGGAAAGGAACGCTTCAGACCCTGGTGGAGGCTTCCTCCCGTTGGCGGAGTCGGGCCAGTGCGGCCAGGACGACCGAACGATCAGTAGTGCGCCACATCGGTGGCAACGAGGCCGACAGGTAGCCGCCGTACCTGGCAGTTACCAGCCGCGGATCCAGCACCGCGACCACGCCACGGTCGTCGACGCTGCGAATCAGCCGACCCGCCCCCTGAGCCAATCGCAGGGCCGCATGCTGGGCGGAAACGCGCATGAAGCCGTTCCCGCCCGCAGCGGCCACCGCTTCGGTCCGGGCCGAGGCCACGGGATCGTCCGGGCGCGGAAACGGAATGCGGTCCAGCACGACAAGTTGGCAGGCCTGGCCCGGTACGTCCACCCCCTGCCACAAGGACATCGTGCCGAACAGGCAGGTCTGCTGATCGGCGGCGAAGGCCCCCACCAGGGCCTTCATCGTGTCCTCCCCCTGGCACAGCACCGGCAGGTCCAGCCGATCCCGCATCGAAGCGGCTGCCACCTCGGCGGCGGACCGGGACGAGAAGAGTCCCAACGTTCGGCCGCCGCTGGCGATGATCAGCGCCTCGAGTTCATCGAGCAACTGGGCGCTGGGCCCCTCACGGCCGGGGGGCGGCAGATGCCGCGCGATGTACAGGATCCCCTGGCGTGGATAGTCGAAGGGCGAGCCCACATCGAGGCATCGGTGGGCTGGGCCCGGGATTCGCCTGGTGTCGTCCGCGTGGTCGGCATCTGTCCGGCGTGAATATAGGCCGATCTCGCGTTCCGCGGCTGCGAAGTCGCCCCCGATGGTGAGGGTGGCAGAGGTGAGCACGACAGCTCGGTCGTCGTAGAGACGAGCGCGCAGCCGCCCCGACACGTCGAGCGGGGCGACGTGCAGGAGCCGCCGGGCGGTACCGCGCCCCGGGGTGACCGACAGCCACCGGACATCGTCCGCCGACTGCTCCACGAGCCGCTCGGCCACATCGAAGACCTCGGTCAGCCCGGCCCGGACCACCTGCAGGGCGCCTGCGGACTCTGCATCACCTCGAGCCCCTTGCGAGGCGGATCTCAGCTCGCTCAGGGCGCTGCGGGCGGCGTCTCGCACCAGAGCAAGTGCGGCACCGATCTGCCCGGGAAGTTCTCCGGGAAAGCGACCCGGCTCATGCGACTCCAATGCCTCGGACAGTGCGTCGCTGGCATCCAGCAACGGCCCGGCATCCACACCGGCCTGGCGCCGGGCCCGGCCTGCGGCCGCCTCGATGGCGCCGCTGCCCAACTGGGCGGACACGGCTGCGCGTACGCGCTCGGCCAACTCGTGAGCCTCGTCCACCACGAGCGCATCGTGCTGAGGGAGGATGCCCAGGCCTTCGAAGGTGTCGATCGCCAGCAAGGCGTGATTGGTCACCACGACGTCCGCGTCTCGTGCCCGGGCTCGGGACTGTTCGGAGAAGCACTCCTCGGCCATCGGGCAGCGTTGCCCGCCCAAGCACTCCAAGGCCGACACCGACACCTGTCGCCAGGCCCGTTCACTCACCCCGGGGACCAGGTCGTCCCGATCGCCGGTGCTGGTCTCGTGAGCCCACTCCCGCAACCGCACAACCTCTTTGCCCAGACTGGTGCTCGCCGCACCGGTGATCACCCGGCCAGGCAGGGGGTCATCGAAGAGTGCATCGTCCTCGTCGGCGGGCATCGCCCCGGCGAGCTTGTGCACGCAGACATAGTTGGACCGGCCCTTGACCATCTCGAAGGTCAGAGCCCGGCCCAGACCGGAGCGCAGACTCTGCGACAGCAGCGGGAGGTCTCGGGCGACGATCTGGGCCTGCAGGGCCAGCGTGGCGGTCGAGACCACCACCCGACCCGCGGTGGTCACCGCGTGGCGAGCTGCCGGGACCAGATAACCCAGCGACTTACCCGTGCCGGTGCCCGCCTGCACGAGCAGCGCCGATCCCGAGTCGAAGGCGGTCTCGACCGCCTCCGCCATCTCAATCTGCCCCGGCCGGGGCCGTCCGTCGAGCGCTGCCACGGCCGTGGCCAGCAACTGCGTGACCTCGGGAACGCTCGCCTCGTCGCTACTCACGTCCGCAGGGTACGTGGCGTCGCTGACATCGATCCCGTCCTGGACCCGGCGGTGTGATGCCGTCCGCAGACCTGGCCGACCCGCAGCGGCACCGGGGTGACAGCCACCCCTGCGCAGGCTCATCGCTCCCGGCCGGCGAGGCCACACGATCGATATGAGTCACCGGTCAGAGCCGGTCATCCCGGGCACCCAGCAGGCCAGCGCGGAACCTCACCGAGCCTGGTTCACCTGGTGGAGCTGAGCGCCCAGGTCGGCGGCGACGAGAGCCTTGAGCCTGATCCCGTGCTCGGTGGCCTCGCTCAGCAGCACCTGACCGGTGTCGTGCGCTCTGGAGACCAAGTCGCCCCGAGAGAAGGGCACAAGCACGTCGACCTCGACTCCCGGTCGGGGCAGCCTGGCCGCAATGGCGTCGTTGAGTTCGGGCATGCCCTGCCCGGTCCGGGCCGAGACAACCACCACGTCCCGGTAGTTACGTCGCAGCCGATCCAGCACCTCCGACGGTGCGGCATCGGCTTTGTTCGCCACGATGATCTCGGGTACGTCCTGGGCACCCACGTCGGCCAGCACCCCTCGCACCGTGGAGATCTGTCCCTCCGGGTCGGGGTGTGAGGCATCCACCACGTGCAGGACGACGTCCGCGTCGGCTACCTCTTCCAGCGTCGAGCGGAAGGCCTCGACCAGTTCGTGCGGAAGTTGGCGTACGAAACCGACCGTGTCGACCAGGGTGTAGAGCCGCCCGTCGGGCGACTCAGCCCGGCGCACGGTCGGATCGAGCGTCGCGAACAGCGCGTTCTCCACCAAGACCCCGGCCCCGGTGAGGCGGTTGAGCAGCGATGACTTGCCGGCGTTGGTGTATCCGGCGATCGCCACCGAGGGCACCGCGTGCCTGGTGCGGGTGGACCTCTTGGCCTCTCGGGCGGGCGCGAAACCCTTGATCTGGCGGCGCAACTTGGCCATCCGAGATCGGATCCGGCGGCGGTCGAGCTCGATCTTCGTCTCACCGGGACCCCGCGAACCGATCCCGGCCCCGCCCGCGACCCGGCCACCGGCCTGACGGGACATGGACTCACCCCAACCGCGCAGCCGGGGCAGCAGATACTCCAACTGCGCCAACTCCACCTGGGCCTTGCCTTCGCGGCTCTTGGCGTGCTGGGCGAAGATGTCCAGGATCAGCGCGGTCCGGTCCACCACCTTCACCTTGACGATGTCCTCGAGCGCTCGCCGCTGCGAGGGGGCAAGTTCACCGTCGCAGACCACGGTGTCCGCACCGACCTCGGTGACCAGGTCGGCCAGTTCTCGAGCCTTGCCCGAGCCTAGGAAGGTGCCGGGGTCGGGAGCCTGCCTGCGCTGTAGCACCCCGTCCAGGACCACCGAACCGGCCGTCTCTGCCAACGCCGCGAGTTCGCGCAGGGAGTTCTCCGCCTCGTCCGCGGTACCCGAGGTCCACAACCCGGCCAACACGATGCGCTCCAGCCGCAGTTGGCGGTATTCGACCTCGGTGATGTCCTCGAGTTCGGTGGACAATCCCCCGACCCGGCGCAGAGCTTGACGCTCCTGCAGGTCGAGTTGCTCCCCGTCCCGATCATGATGCTCGGTCTCACCCTGGGAGACCGCTGTGCCGTGGCGGGAGAGAATGCGGGAGACGGCGTCCTCAGCCGACCCGACCCCGTCCTCGACGTAGTCGTCGTGCTGAACTGACATCCTGCGCATTCCTCCCACGGTTCGACGAACTGTGTCCGCGCGGCCCGCTGTCGGCGAGCCGCACACACCCAGGCTAGGGCGTCTCTCGTAATCCCCGCCCTGCTGCGCAGGACCCTGACGAGCGTCGTCCACGACTCGACGCGGCTCTGTCACGCCCTCGCTCGTCCGCCTGGCTGCACACTCCGCGAGAGCCTGCTCGCGACGGGACTGCATGACGGGATTGCATTACGAGACACACCCTAACCGGACACCCCCCGCACCCGGCCAACGAATATCGCGCTTGCACGAATCGCCACCCCGATCGGCCCCGGTCCACCCCGCCAGGCCAGCCGCGCACCGGTCTGGCTGCTACCACTGCAACACCCGCGTCTATCTGGGGAACACTCATGTCGCTGCAGCGTGACTCACCTCCAGGTGCACGCCCGTCGACACCCGTGTCACGACTTGCGCCCAGCCCCCGCAGGTGCGTAAGAGGGTGCTGTGAACCCCGCGACCGACCCGGACGACGTGCCCGCGACTGCGCTCGAGACAGCCAGCCACTACTTCTCGCCCACAGCGGCCGACCCTGACGTCATCACCACCCTGGACGTCACCTTGTCGGGACGTGCGGTCCAGGTCCGCACCGCGCCCGGGGTGTTCAGCCAGTCCCGGATCGATCTGGGGACCCGGGTGCTGCTCCGTCAGGCCCCGGCACCTCCGGCCCAGGGCACATTCCTGGATCTCGGCTGCGGCTGGGGCCCGATCGCGCTCAGTCTGGCGCTGCACAGTCCGGCTGCCCACGTGTGGGCGGTGGACGTGAACCCCAGAGCGGTGTCGTTGGTGACGGCCTCGGCCAGGGACATCGGCCTACCCGGCCTGCGTGCCTGCCTGCCCGACGACGTTCCGGATGGGCTCGAGTTCGACGTGATCTGGTCGAACCCACCCATTCGGATAGGTAAGCAGGCCTTGCACGAGTTGCTCGGTGGATGGCTGGCCAGGCTCTCTGCGGCCGGGGTTGCCTACCTGGTCGTGCAGCGGCACCTCGGTGCGGACTCCCTGACCGCGTGGATCGACGCCATCGACGGCCTCAGCGCGCGCAAAGTCTCCAGTTCCAAGGGTTTTCGGGTCATCGAGGTGTCTCGCAGCGGATCCGTCACTGACCATCCCAGCCACGCCGCCCACCGCCGCTGACCGCCAGCACGCCCGAGTACGCGGCCGGTCCTGCCAGTCGAGCCCTTTCAGCCTGCCACGGGTCGAGTCCACTCGGGCCTCAAGCAGGCCGGCCACAGAGCACTCGAGCCCCTCACCAGTCGAGGCTGACGTAGCCGTCGGCCACGAGCACTGCCGGACCGGCCAGTTCGACCCTCATGCCGGGGCCCAGCCGCACCTCGACCTGCCCACCCGGAACGTCGATGAGCCAGCGGGCCGGCGCCAGCGACCCCGCCCACAGCGCGGCAGCCGCCGCAGCTGCGCACGCTCCCGTGCCGCAGGACCTGGTCTCCCCGACCCCGCGCTCGTGCACCCGCATTCGGAGTCTGCCCACCGGAACCTGGTCGCGCTCCTCAGGTTCGAGGGTGTGCAGGACCTCGACATTGGTGCCGGTTGCCGGAACCGGCTCCACCACCGGTGCACGGGTGAGGTCGACGTCGTCGAGGTCCTCGTTCTCCGCCAGCATCACCACGGTGTGCGGATTGCCCAGGTCCAGACTCAGCGCGGGATGAGAAACGTCCAGCCCACCCAGATGCACCTCGGCGTCGAAACCCCGTTCAAGTGCTTGGGCTCCGCCCGGCAGGTCCCACTCGCCCATGTCGACGGCCCACCACCCGTCGGTGCGCAAGCGGACCCGCTTGAGCCCACCTCGAGTGGCCAGCGGCACTCCGGAGCCGCCACGCGCCGACCGCTCCCGCAGGTAGCCCTCTCGCAAGAGGTACTCCGCGAACACGCGCACGCCGTTGCCGCACATCTCGGCGACGGACCCGTCGGCGTTGCGATAGTCCATGAACCACTCGGCCTGGGCGGGCGCGGCCGAAGCGCGCAACTCGCCGGCAGCCACCATGGCCTCGGTGCGCACGACCCGAATCAGGCCGTCCGCCCCGATGCCGGCGCGCCGTTCGCAGATCCGCTGCACATCCCCCGGGGTCAGTTCGAGGTCACCGTCCGGGTCGGGCACGATGACGAAGTCATTCTCGGTTCCGTGGCCCTTGGCGAACGGCAAGCTCAGCGACACGCGCCCAGGATAGAGGCCCCGCCGGCCGGTCATGATCCACGCAGAACCTGCTCGGCGGAATCGGCCAGCGGGCCGACACCCCCCGCGGCATCCACATCCAGCCAGGTGATCCGGGGGTCCCGCCGGAACCACTTCACCTGGCGCCGTGCGAAGGCCCGCGTCGCCGCGATGGTGCGCCTCACGGCTTCGTCGACGGTCATGCCCCCGGCGAGCACCTCCAGTAGCTGGGCGTAGCCCAGCGCTCGGGACGCGGTCCTGCCCTCACGCAGCCCGGCATCGATCAGCGACTCGACCTCGGCGAGAAAGCCGGCCTCCATCATGGTGTGGACGCGGGTGGCGATGCTCTCGTCCAGGTCCTCGCGCGGCCGGCTCAGCCCCACCTGGACGGTGGGACGTAGGTAATCCGGGCCCGGCAGAGTCGCGCTGAACGGTCGGCCGGTCAGCTCGACCACCTCCAGTGCCCGGACCACCCGACGAAGGTTCGACGGTTCGATCGACCGGGCGGCATCCGGATCCACCGCCGCCAGTTCCGCGTGCAGGGCCCTCGGGCCGATCTGGGCGGCCCGGGACTCCACGGCGGCGCGCACTCGAGGATCGGTGCCGGGAAACTCCAGCGGGTCGATCACCGCCTTGATGTACAACCCGGACCCACCGACCAGAATCGGGGTGTGCCCGCGGGCCATGATCGACTCGATGTCAGCCCGCGCAGCCGCCTGGTAGGCCGCCACGCTCGCGGTCTGGGTAACCGTCAGCACGTCCAGTTGATGGTGGACGACCCCTCGGCGTTCGGCCAACGGCAATTTGGCTGTGCCGACGTCCATGCCGCGATAGAGCTGGCTGGCGTCCGCGTTGACCACCTCCCCGTTCAGACGCAGAGCCAGTTCCACGCCCAGATCGGACTTGCCCGTGGCGGTGGGGCCGACGATGGTGATGAGCGGGACGGGCACCCCGAAAGTGTGCCGCAGGGCTCAACGCCGGTCAGCAGGCATCCGCCGGACGGGTGACCGGCGGGAGAGACCTGAGGGTGCGTGTCGTGGAGGCGTGTCGCCCGACGGATTGGCATCACGGCCGTCGGTGAGGTTTGGTGGACAGGCTCGCCGGATCGTCCGGCGGGGAAGGGAGTCCCTCATGAGTGGCATGTTCGACAACATTCGCGACAAGGCGAGCGAGGCCATGGCCAACAATCCCGACAAGGTCGAAGAGGTCTCGGACCAGGTGATCGAGCGCGCCGGCGACGCTGCGGACAAGGCCACCGGTGGCAAGTTCACCAGCCAGATCGACAGTGCGGAGCGTCAGGTCGACGAGCGCATCGGCGAGTAGCCGACGCCACCGTCGGCACCCCACCGACCCGCGGGGTGAGACCGCGGAGCCGGTCGGCCCGCGACGCCGGTGATCGGCTGGAGCGCCCAGGCGGTCGCGCCATCGCGGGGCGGGCTGTGGCTCACGCGCCGCGGCCAGCCGGAAAAACTCACCCTCGCCGGGTCGGTATGCCCAGCGTCACGGCCGGTCGCGAGCCGGTCCCGATCGGCTCGCGGGCGCGTCGGCGTTGTTCCCACGCGTCCCCGGCTCGGGTCCGTCGGACGGTGAACTCCCCTGTGCGGGAGGCAGAGTCCGCTACCAGGTGGTGCGGGGCAGCGTAGTCCACCCGCACCTGGACCAGGTCGCCGGGCCGGGGACGTCGGTCGTCTGCGATGTCGGGCGGCAGGGCGAAGTGCACCAGCCGGTTGTCTCGGGAACGGCCCGACAATCGGGCGGTCGCGTCGTCCTTGCGGCCCTCGCCTTCGGCGACCAGCACTTCGACCAGGGAGCCCACCTGGGTCTTGTTCTCGTCCCAGGAGATCTCCTCCTGAAGCTCGACCAGTCGTTCATAGCGGCGCTGGACCACGTCCTTGGGCACCTGGTCGGCCATCGACGCGGCCGGCGTGCCCGGCCGCGGGGAGTACTGGAAGGTGAAGGCCTGGGCGAACCTGGCACGGCGGACAACATCGAGGGTCGCCTCGAAGTCGTCCTCGCCCTCGCCGGGGAAACCCACGATGATGTCGGTGCTGATCGCCGCGTGCGGGATCTGCCCGCGGACCTCGTCGAGAATGTCGAGGAAACGCGAACTCCGGTAGGAGCGCCGCATGGCTTTGAGTACCCGATCTGACCCCGACTGCAGTGGCATGTGGAGTTGAGGCATGACGTTGGGGGTCTGCGCCATGGCCTCGATCACGTCGCTGGTGAACGCGGCCGGATGCGGACTGGTGAACCGCACGCGCTCCAATCCGGTGATCTGCCCGCAGGCCCGCAGCAACTTGGCGAAGGCTCCGCGATCGCCGAACTCCACGCCATAGGTGTTGACGTTCTGCCCCAGCAAGGTGACCTCGATGGCCCCGTCCTCGACGAGTGCCTGCACCTCGGCCAGGATGTTGCCGGGGCGCCGGTCCTTCTCCTTGCCTCGCAGGCTCGGCACGATGCAGAAGGTGCACGTGTTGTTGCAACCCACGCTGATCGACACCCACCCCGCATAGGCGGACTCCCGCCGAGTCGGCAATGTCGACGGGAAGACCTCCAGCGCCTCCAGGATCTCCACCTGGGCCCGGGCGTTGTGCCGGGCCCGGTCGAGCAGTGCCGGTAACGAGCCGAGGTTGTGGGTTCCGAAGACCACGTCCACCCAGGGTGCCTTGGCGACGATGGTCTCGCGGTCCTTCTGAGCCAGACATCCGCCGACCGCGATCTGCATGTTCGGGTTGGCGCGCTTCTTCGGGGCGAGATGCCCGAGGTTGCCGTAGAGCTTGTTGTCCGCGTTCTCGCGCACCGCGCAGGTGTTGAAGACCACCACGTCGGCGTTATCGCGGTCGACGCCCTCGGGCAGTGGTACCAGCCCGGCGTCCTCCAAGAGCCCCCGCAGGCGCTCGGAATCATGAACGTTCATCTGGCACCCGAAGGTGCGCACGTCGTAGGTTCTCATCGCACCCACCAGGGTACGGGCCCAACGGTCGTCGCCCGCCCGAGAACCGACCTGCCCGATTAGAACGGTTGTTGCCGTCACTGATGCCGTATCGCGCACAGACGTTAGGTATCGGTGCGGTCACGACTGCCGAATGTCGGCCGGACGCGATACCCAAAGCAGATTCCACCGATTACCGTGCGCCCATGACGGCAGACGACATGCTCGCCAAAGAGCCCACCGGTCAGGGCGCTGCGAGTAAGGACACCAGCCACCTCGGTGGGCCTCTGGTGGTGTTGGAGAGCGTGGACAAGCACTTCGGTTCGCTACACGTTCTCAAGAAGGTCAATCTCACGGTGCGCAAGGGCGAGGTGGTCGTCGTCATCGGGCCGTCGGGCTCGGGCAAGTCGACGCTTTGCCGGACCATCAACCGGTTGGAGACCTTCGAATCGGGCACCATCACCCTCGACGGTGACCCGCTGCCCGAGGAGGGCAAGGCGCTGGCGACCCTGCGGGCCGAGGTGGGCATGGTCTTCCAGTCCTTCAACCTCTTCGCGCACAAGACGATCCTGGAGAACGTCACCCTCGGCCCGATCAAGGTGCGAAAGCAGAAGCCGGACGCGGCCAAGAAGCGCGCGCTGGAGTTGCTGGACCGGGTCGGCGTGGCGCATCAGGCCCCCAAGTACCCGGCTCAACTCTCGGGCGGGCAACAGCAGCGGGTGGCGATCGCCCGGGCGCTGGCGATGGACCCGAAAGTGATGCTCTTCGACGAGCCGACCTCCGCGCTCGACCCGGAGATGATCAACGAGGTCCTCGACGCGATGACCGAACTCGCCCGTTCCGGAATGACGATGATCGTCGTTACCCACGAAATGGGCTTCGCCCGTAAGGTGGCCGACCGGGTCGTCTTCATGGCGGACGGCGAGATCGTCGAGGAGAACACTCCCGAAGAGTTCTACACGAACCCCCAGTCCGATCGAGCCAAGGATTTCCTGTCCAAGCTCCTGACCCATTGACCCCGACCCAACAGACCGACGGACCTGCCGTCAGTGCGTCCGTCGCGAGGCGGCCGTCGGGGTCGAGCAGATCCTCAGTCCACCCGACAGTGCACAGCGCTGACGAACAACGCAATGGTTCCAACCCAACCCCGAGGAGAAGACACACCATGAAGATGCGACGCACCGGATTCGGCGCCGCCCTGGCAGTTGCCGTTCTCACCCTGGCCGCATGCGGCGGCAGCGACGACGGTGGTTCGTCCACGACGGAGGCGTCGGTGGCGGACGCACCGACCTTCGAGGCGGGCACCACGATGGCCACGCTCGCCGACGCGGGCTCCATCACCATCGGCACGAAGTTCGACCAGCCGGGATTCGGGCTCAAGGGCTTGGACGGCAACCCCGAGGGCTTCGATGTGGAGATCGGCAAGATCATCGCCGGTCAGCTGGGCATCAGCCCGGAGAACATCACCTGGGTGGAGACGCCGTCGAAGGTCCGTGAGCAGGTGATCCAGAACGACGAGGTCGACATGGTGGTGGCGACCTACACCATCAACGACAACCGCAAGGAACTCGTCTCCTTTGCCGGTCCGTACTACGTGGCCGGCCAGCAGCTCATGGTGGCTAAGGACAACTCCACGATCACCTCCCCGGACGACCTGAAGGCCAACCCGGACCAGAAGGTCTGTTCCGTCGCCGGCTCGACGCCTGCGGAGAACATCAAGCAGTACCTCGCCGAGGACAGCCAGCTCGTCACGTTCGACGTGTACGACAAGTGCGCCGACGCGCTCAAGACCGGTCAGGTCCAGGTGGTGACCACCGACAACGTCATCCTCTTGGGCTTTGTGTCCAAGAGCCCGGACGACTTCAAGCTGGTCGGAGAGCAGTTCACCGAGGAGCCCTACGGCATCGGCATCAAGAAGGGCGACGTGGCCTTCTGCGAGTTCATCAACACCACGCTGCAGGAGAACCCGGACGCGTACGAGGCGGCCTGGACCTCCACCGCCGGGGCCGTGGAGGGCACCGAGACCCCGACGCTGCCCGAGCCGGACGCCTGCTCCTGAGCTGACATAGCACTCTCGCGGGGCGGAGCGTCCACCGGCGCACCGCCCCGCGGGCAGTACCCACGCCCACTTTCCCTGCCCGCGAGGAGATCGCGATGTTCGACATCTTCTGGGAGAACCGCGACATCTGGCTCAATGCCTGGTGGCGAACCGTCGTGATCTGCTTCTGGGGAATCATCGGTTCTCTCATCCTCGGCACGCTCATCGCGGTCTGCCGGGTCTCCCCCACGCCGCCCCTGCGCTGGTTCGGTACGTGGTGGGTCACCACCTTCCGGAACATGCCGCTGACCCTGGTGTTCTTCTTCATCGCCTTCGGTCTGCCCACCATCGGGGTCAATGGCAGCTACTTCGTCTTCGCGCTGGTCGCCCTGTGGATCTACACCTCGGCCGTCGTCTGCGAGGCGATCCGTTCGGGCATCAACTCGGTGCAACCGGGGCAGGCCGAAGCGGCTCGGGCAATCGGGCTGACGTTCACCCAGACACTGAGTCTGGTGATCCTGCCGCAGGCCTTTCGCGCCATCATCCCCCCGCTGGGATCCGTGCTCATCGCGATGATGAAGAACTCCGCGACCGCCGGCTTCTTCGGCGTCCCGGGAGACCTGAGTAACACCGCAGACAGCCTGATCGTCGGGCAGGGATACAACGCCCTGCCGGTGATGCTCATCGCGCTCATCGGCTGGTGGCTCATCACGCTGCCGGCCGCCGGCCTGCTCGGCTGGTACGAGAAGAAGTTGGAGATCGCCCGATGAGCAGCGTTCTGTATGACGCACCCGGCCCACGGGCTCGGCGGAACACCCTGATCGGCAGCGTCATCGGTGGTGGCGTCATCCTGGCTCTGCTGGGCTACGTCATCTACCGACTCAACGCTGCCGGCCAGTTCGCCCCGGAACTATGGGGGCCACTGCTCAACCCGAACAACGAGTTCTTCCGACAGGTCTGGAACCTGCTGCTCAGTGGTTTCCGGCTCACCCTGGAAGCGGCCGCGCTGTCCATCGTGTTCTCGGTCGCGGTGGGCGTGCTGCTGGGCATTCTGCGGCTGTCGCTGCCCCCGGCCTTCCGGTGGCCGGTGGTGCTCTTCATCGAGCTGGCGCGGGGCACCCCCGTCGTCATGGCGATCTTCTTCGCCTACGTGGTGCTTCCGTCGGTCGGATTGCGCTGGCCCCTGCTGTGGTACCTGGTGCTGGCGCTGACCGTGTACAACTCGGTGATCATCGCCGAGATCCTGCGGGCCGGTGTCAACTCCCTGCCCAATGGGCAACGTGAAGCGGGCTTGGCTATCGGCCTGACCCCGGTGCGCACCCTGTGGCTCATCCAACTGCCGCAAGCGTTCCGGATCATGCTGCCTGCGCTGATCTCCCAGGCCGTGGTTGCCTTGAAGGACACCACCCTGGCCGCGGTGACGATGGCCGGCTTCGCCGAGGCGTTGAACCAGGCCAAGCCGATCTACCAGAACCTCGGCAACCCGATCCAGGTCTACTTCGTCGTGGGCATCATCTTCATCACCATCAACTACCTGCTCAGCCGCCTGGCCGTCTGGTTGGAGGGCCGGGTGTCCCGCCGGACGTCCGGGGATGCACACGCCCTCGACAAGGCCGCCCAGATCGAAGACGCCTGAGGCACAGCCACACACCCGTCCTCACTCCAGGACGGGTGTGTGGGTAACCCACGACGGTGGCAAGGCCACCTCAATCAGCGTGAGTGTCCGCCAGGCACCGTCGGTAGCTGGCTCGGCTGGTAACCCGCGCTCCTGCGTCGACCTGGCGCCCAGGACCCGCTGCGGTCGAACCTCCATCTGATCGACCCCCGACAGCCGATGGTGCTGGCCGAGAAGCCGATACTGCTGGCCGAGAGTCAGTTCGCGGTGGCGCTGGACCGGGACTCCCGCACGACGGTGACTTTGATCTGGCCCGGATAGGTCAACTCGTCGGAGATCTGCGTCGCGATGTCACGCGCCAGCAGATCGGCGGCGACATCGTCGACCACGTCGGGTTGCACCATCACCCGCAATTCGCGCCCCGCCGACATGGCGTAGACCTTCTCCACACCCTCGCGTGAGTTCGCGATCGCCTCGATCCGGTCAAGCCGCTCCACGTACGACTCCAAGGCCTCCCGGCGGGCACCGGGCCGGCCACCGGAGCACGCATCGGACGCCTGCGTGAGCACCGCCTCGACCGTCTCGGGGTGCACCTCGTTGTGGTGAGCGGCGATGGCGTGCACGACCTCGTCGGATTCGCCGTAACGCTTGGCCAGGTCCGCCCCGACCAGCGCGTGAGAGCCCTCCCCCTCGTGGGTGTGAGCCTTGCCGAGGTCGTGCAGGATCGCACCACGCTTGGACTGGGCCACATTGGTACCCAGTTCGGCGGCCATCAGCGCGGCCACGTGTGCGGTCTCGATGAGGTGACCCAGCACGTTCTGCCCGTACGAGGTGCGATATCGCAATGAGCCCAGGGTGTGGACGAGTTCAGGGGCCAGATCGGTGATCCCGACCCGCTCCACCGCGTCCGCTCCGGCTCGCTCGATGAGCCGCTCCACATCCTCACTGGCCTGGGCGTAGGCGGCCTCGATGCGTTGCGGATGGATGCGGCCATCGGTGATCAGGGCATCGAGAGCCACCCGGGCCCGTTCTCGACGCACCGGGTCGAAACACGACAACAGCACCGCACCCGGGGTGTCATCAATGACCAGATTGACACCCGTGACGGCTTCGAAGGTCCGGATATTGCGGCCTTCTCGGCCGATGATCCGGCCCTTCATGTCATCGCTGGGCAGGGTGACCACGCTGACCACCGATTCGGCGGTCTGCTCCGCCGCCACCCGTTGAATCGTGTCTGAGACGATCTTGCGGGCCAGCCGCTCCCCGTCGGTGCGAGCCTCCTCTTCGATCTGACGGACCGTGCCCAGGGCCTGCCGACGAGCGGTGGCCACCTCCCCATCGATCACCTCCTGGCGGGCTTGATCGCGCGACAGACTGGCGACTCGCTCGAGTTCGGCTGCCAGTCGGGTCTGCTCGAACTCGGACGCCACCTGGGCGGCGGCCTGCACCTTGCTCATCTCGTCGTCAAAGGTGCGACGGTCCTCGGCGAGTTGGGCGCGCTGCCGGGCGACCTCCGCATCGTGCTTGGCCACCCGCACGAGTAGGTCTTGTTCGGAGGTGCGGAGCTTCTCCTGGCTCTCGCGCAGGTCGTTCTGGCGGGCGTCCAGGTGCTGCTCCTCGGCATCCAGCGTCTGGGCCCTGTCTGCGGCCCGGTGTTCACGCTTGTCGAGCCGGGCCTCGCGCGCGCGCAGGTCAGCCAGGGCCTCGTCGCGCTCCTGGCTGGCTTCCCGCCGGGTCTGGCGAGCCTCGGCGAGAATGGCCGCGGCGCCTGCCCGGACCTCTTCGGCATCCTGTCCGGCGCGTTGCCGGGTGGCTGCCGCGTCATCGAGGGCTCGCTGCCGTAACACGCCGGCTTCGCGTCGGCTCATGAGCACGATCCCGACACCGAGAGCCACGCCGACGACGAGGATGACGAGTCCGATAGTCGGTGGCATCGCTTCTCCTTCCAGTCGGTGCGCCCGTAGGCCACAGTATCGGGCCAGCCGAGTGGTTCCGGCGGTTCGCCTGGCCGGGGCTGGACGAGTCGAACCGCTGACCCGGATCAACGTGTTCAGGGGCCTGACCGCACGGTTGGCGACATGCTGTCGCGGCCTTAGGAGGCCTTAGGAGAGGTCAGTTGGTTCGAACTCGTCGGCGTCCACGCCCTCGCGGGCAAGCGCTTCGCGCACCACCGTGTAGCTGACTCCCGCCGAGTAGCCCTTGCGCGCCAGCATGCTGGCGAGCTTGCGCATCCGCGCAGCGGGATCCTGCCCCCGGGTGGCCCGGAGTTTGCGGGCGACAAGGTCGCGGGCAGTCTGGATCTCGCGATCTGGGTCGAGGGTGCCCAATGCCTGCTGGGCTACCTCGGCGTCGATCCCCTTCCGGTGAAGTTCGGCAGCCAGCGAGCGTCGGGCCAGGCCTCGGGATCGGTGCCGGGACTCGACCCACTGCTGGGCAAACGCGGCGTCGTCGACGAGTTCGACCTGCTCCATCCGATCGAGCACGTCGCGGGCCACCGCCGCAGGCACGTTACGCCGAGCCAGGGACGCCTCCAACTCAGCTCTGCTGCGTGCGGCCCTGGTGAGTTGATCCAACACGATGCGCCGGGCTACCGAGTGATGATCGGGTTCGGGATCGGCGACGATGTCGTCTCGTGGGGTGCCCTCACGTCGAGAACGTTGCCGGCGGGCGTGTGCGGGGTCGCGGGCGTCCGGGCTGATGGCCATGCGGGCTCCAGGGTGAGAGGGATGTCTACCGGAAGGCAACCTCCGGAGCGAAGAGTGTGTCCAGCACCCCCAGCTCACGAGGGACGTGGGCCCCGCGTCGGATCGACGCGGAGCCCAGAGCACTCAGAAGGTGACAGCTACGTCGTCGGCATCGGCCGGAGCGTCGATGCGCGGACCGACGCCCAACTTCTCCTTGATGCGCTTCTCGATCTCGTCAGCCAAATCGGGGTTATCGCGCAGGAAGGAGCGAGCATTCTCCTTGCCCTGACCGAGTTGATCGGACTCGTACGTGTACCAGGCACCGGACTTACGCACGAAGCCGTGCTCGACCCCCATGTCGATGAGTCCACCCTCGCGGGAGATACCCAGGCCGTAGAGGATGTCGAACTCCGCCTGCTTGAACGGCGGGCTCACCTTGTTCTTGACCACCTTCACCCTGGTGCGGTTGCCGACCGGCTCGGACCCGTCCTTCAGGGTCTCGATCCGGCGCACGTCCAGGCGCACCGAGGAGTAGAACTTCAGCGCCCGCCCGCCCGTCGTCGTCTCCGGCGAACCGAACATGACGCCGATCTTCTCGCGCAACTGGTTGATGAAGATGGCCGTGGTACCCGAGTGGTTGAGCGCACCGGTGATCTTGCGCAGCGCCTGGGACATCAAGCGGGCTTGCAGACCGACATGGCTGTCGCCCATCTCGCCCTCGATCTCGGCCTTGGGCACCAGTGCGGCCACGGAGTCGATGACGATGATGTCCAGCGCACCGGAGCGAATGAGCATGTCGGCGATCTCCAGCGCCTGCTCACCGGTATCCGGCTGAGAGACCAGGAGAGCATCGGTGTCGACACCGAGCTTCTTGGCGTATTCCGGGTCGAGCGCATGCTCGGCGTCGATGAAGGCGGCGATGCCACCCGCGCGCTGGGCATTGGCCACCGCGTGCAGAGCGACGGTCGTCTTACCGGACGACTCCGGACCATAGATCTCGACCACCCGGCCGCGGGGCAGGCCCCCGATGCCCAGGGCCACGTCCAGGGCGATCGCGCCGGTGGGGATCACCTCCACCGGCGGGCGGACATCGTCACCGAGCCGCATCACCGAGCCCTTGCCAAACTGGCGGTCGATCTGAACAAGCGCGTTCTCCAGCGCCTTCTCGCGGTCTGCTGGTGCAGGCATGACGTCACCTCGTCTACTGGCCGGGCCTGGCCCGGGTGTGTGCTGGTATCGGGTTGTCGTTCGTGGTGGGAACGCTAGACGCCACCACCGACAACGCCTCCCCACCGACGTGCCTGTGGATGGCTGGTGGGTCGTCGCCGTCCTTGTGGACAAGATTAGCGAACAATCGTTCGAGAACGTGCAGGCGCCCTCGCGTGTCGGTCGATCTCCGATCGCCGGGCTCTCGCAGCATCAGGGCACGCGCGTCACAGACGCGACAGACCCGACGGGATCACGCCTGCAGGAAAGGCTGCACCCTGCTCTTCGGTCGCCCGATGATGGCCCGGCCGCTGCGGATCAGGACCGGACGCTGCATGAGGCGAGGATGCTCGACCAGGAGCGCAACGATCTTGTCCGTGTCGCTGACATCGTTCTCGGTCAGGCCCAGCTGGGAAAAAGTGGCATCGCGACGCACCAGATCGCCGGGCTCGTCCTCGAGGACGGAAATGAGGTCATGCAACTGCTGGGCGGTGAGCGGGTGCTTGAGATACTCCACCACCTTGACCGGTACCTCGGCGGCGGCAACGGTGTCCGCGGCGAACCGTGAGGTGGAGCAGCGGGGGTTGTGCAGCAGGGTCAGGTCATCGCTCACCCGGACAGCCTACGACCCGAAGGCATCGTGGGCAGGCTGCCGCCCTGGTCCGGTACCGCCCTTGATCCGATGCCGTCCAGTCCGGTGCCATTCAGGTCCGCTGCCCCGGGTCCGGTGCCATTCAGGTCCGGTGCCGCCCAAGGCTGGTGCGCCCAGGGCCGGTGCCTCCCGGGCGCCCACACGCATGGACCCTGGATCAGCGGCCACGGATGCCCGAGGACCGGATACCACAGCGCCCGGACCACTGGCCCGGGCGCTGTCGTGGTGCGATCGGCCTCAGCCGAAGATGTACGTGCCTGGGGCGTCCATGATCGGGGCGTACTCGGAGTTGCCCAACGGGGGCGGGGCGACCATCTTGCCCGCGCGGCTGGAGTACCAGGACGTCCAGTCCTCCCACCACGAACCGGAGTGCTTGGTCGTCTTCTCGCGCCACGCCTTGGGGTCGGTGGGCATGGGTTCACCCGTGTCGTCCGCCTGATACCAGGACTTGGGGCTCGGCGGGTTCACCACACCGGCGATGTGCCCGCCGGAGGACAGCACGTACCGCACGTCGCCGCCGAACAGGTTCACCGCCTGATAGGAGGAGTCCCACGGCACGATGTGGTCGTTGATCGTCCCGACCACATACACATCGCAGGTCACCTTGCTCAGGTCGAGCTGGACTCCGGCCAACTCCATCTCGCCCTTGGCCAGCGCGTTCTGCTGGTAGAGCGACTTGAGGTACATCGAGTGCATCGCGGCCGGCATCCGGGTCGAGTCCTCGTTCCAGGCGAGGATGTCGAAGGCGGACGGTTTCTCGCCCTGCAGCCACCGGGAGACGACGTAGTTGAAGATCAGGTCGTTCGCGCGGAGCATGTCGAAGGTGCCGGCCATCTCGGCTCCGTCGAGGAAGCCGGCCTGGTCCATCTTCTTCTCCAGGCCCTTGAGCGTGGCCGGGTCCACCATGGTGCCGAGTTCGCCCGGCTTGGTGTAGTCGAGAAGGGTGTTGGTCAGGGTGATGGTGTTGATCCGGTCGTCCCCGGTCGCGCTGAGGTAGGCGGCCGTCATCGAGGCCATCGCACCGCCGAGGCACAGGGCGAGGATGTCGATCTTCTTGGCCCCCGTGATGCTCTCGACCACGTCCAGCCCGGTGAGCGGACCCTCGCGCAGGTAATTGTCGAACGTGTAGTCGCGCATCGCCGCATCGGGGTTGCGGTAGGAGAGGGTGAAGAGGGTGCGGTTGTGCTGGATGGCCCACTCGAAGAGCGAGCGCCCCGGGGCCAGGTCCATGATGTAGTACTTGTTGATCCAGGGTGGGCTGACCAGCATCGGCACCTCGTGCACCTGCTCGGTCTCGGGTGAGTACTGGATGATCTCCACGAGGTTGTTGCGGAAGACCACCTTGCCCTTGGTGGCGGCGAGGTCCTGCCCGACGGTGAAGGCGTCCGCGTCGACCTTCTTCGGGCGACCGCCGCGCTCCACCACGTCCTCCAGAGCCATCGCGGCACCGTCGACGACGCTGCGCCCGCCGGACTGGAAGGCCTTGACCAGGGCACCTGGGTTGGTGACGAGGAAGTTCGTCGGTGACAGCGCGTCGACCGCGAGCCGCATGGTCATGGCTGCCTTCTGGTCAGACATGTCCCCGTCGCCCTCGCCCTTGCCGGCGGCGAGCAACTCCTCCACGTAGATACCCAGCGCCAGGTAGAGCTGGCGCAGGGCGAAGTAGCCCGGGTTGCCCTCCCAGGCCGGGTCGACGAAGCGACGGTCCTTGGGGTTCACCGGGATCGGTGGCACCGACTGCGGGTTGAGCATCCGGTCAAACGTCGCCAACGGCATCATTGCGGCGGTGGTGGCGAATCGGCTGGTCGCCTTGGCGACCTTGACCGGGTTGGCAGCCGCTTTGCGGGCTACCTGCGACGTAGCCGCGAACAGGCCGGCCGGGTCGACGCGCTCGCGCAGGCCTCCCATCGCAGGCACATTCGGCACATTCAGCAGACCAGACTTCGATGTCTTGGGCTCAGCAGTCATGGGGATGATCTCCTCCCAGGGACGTAGACCTCAGTCACGATACCCGGCCGAAACCCGCGGGTAACGCAGCCAGGACAACCGGAACTGTGGCCCGCGACACGTTGCCGGCCGCGCTCGGCCATCTTCGGGCGGGCGCACCGTCTCGGTCACGATGTCTTGCCGTCCAGCGGCGCCTTCCTTGGCGGCCGCAGAATCAATGGCGATCAGACCCGCCGAGCGGCACCGCCGCGCTGGGAGCCGGACGGTGGAAGCTTGGGATCCGCACCGAGCCTGCGAGCTGGCGGGATATCCATCGCGGCGCAGATGGCCTCCCACACCTCGGCCGGGTCCACACCGTCGGCGAGCGCCTCGTTCGCGGTACGCCCGGCCAACTCGGTTAGTACCTGGTCGTGGGCCACCGAACCGGCGTAGCCGACACCGAACTCGTCATCCATCAACCGACGAAAGTGGGACAGTCGCATCCGGACAGGGTGCCACGACAAGTGGGCCGACCACCGAGCCAGCACCAGGCCATGAGCAAGCCGGGGACACCGGATGCCAGTCAGGTCAGCCCGCCGGCACGCCGGGACGCTGCCCTCGCACGCAGACACCGCGCTTTTGCACTCTGCCACGGAGTGGATCCCCCTGCGGGCGAGGTCCCCGAGGGTCCTGGGCGGAGCCGATGTCAGTGGCAGGGTCCACAATCGGGCGAGTACCGAAAGCACGGGTGAGCGAGCGCCCCACCCCACCCACGACGACTGGACTGACGTTGAGCACACCGCAGCCGAGACAGCCGCAGGGCCCTCCCGAGGGCGAGCCCCTGGCCGGCTTCTCCGCGCTCACCCGTTCGTGGTTCACGCACGCGTTCAGCGCTCCCACCGCGGCGCAGGCAGCGGCCTGGTCGGCGATCCAAAGCGGCGCGCACACGCTGGTGGTGGCCCCAACCGGCTCAGGAAAGACGCTGGCGGCCTTCCTCACCGCGATCGACCAGGTGATCACGGGCACGGAGGCGCCCTCACCCGAGCAGCGCTGTCGGATCGTCTATGTCTCCCCGCTCAAGGCCCTGGCCAGCGACGTACAGCGGAACCTGCGTACCCCGATCATCGGCATCGGTCAGGAAGCCTCCCGCGCAGGCGTGGAGGTGCACTTACCGCAGGTCGTGGTGCGCTCAGGTGACACCTCGCAGCGGGAAAGGCGAGACTTCGCCCGTCATTCGGCGGACATCCTCATCACCACGCCCGAGTCCCTGTTCCTCCTGCTCACCTCGGCGGCCGGGTCCCGCCTGGCGGGTGTGAGCACGGTCATCGTCGACGAGGTGCATGCCGTGGCCGGCACCAAGCGCGGTGCCCACTTGGCCTTGTCCTTGGAGCGGCTGGACGAACTGGTCCCCGAGCCCACCCAGCGGATCGGCCTGTCCGCCACGGTCCGGCCGGCCGAGCACGTGGCGGATTTCGTGGCGGGACGTCGAGGTGCGCGCGAGATCAGGGTGGTGGCTCCGCCGTCCACCAAGGTCTTCGACGTCCGGGTCGAGGTCCCGGTGCCCGATCTAGCCGAGATGGCGGCAGCCCCAAGCGAATCGGGGGCTGCGGCGCCGGCATCGATCTGGCCCCACGTCGAGGCCCGTGTCGTGGATCTCGTCGCACCACACCTGGACGCCGTGGACCCCGGCTCCCCCGGTGCCCAGCAGCCGGCCCGCTCACCTGCCGCTGCGCAGGGCTCCCTCGTCCCCGCGAAGGGTGAGGTGTCCTCGAGCCTCGTCTTCACCAACTCGCGACGCCTGGCCGAACGCCTGACGGCCCGTCTGAATGAGGAATGGTACGAGCGCCTGGCGGCCCTGGACGCCCCGGACGACGCGAACCCTCCCGACAGCCCCGACCTGGCCGCTGACCATCTGGACGAGACGGTCGGTGGGCACCGCAGGCCCGAGATGCCCAGCCAGGTCTCCGGCGCCTCCGGTATCGCCCGCGCAGTGCCCGCGCTGCTGGCCCGAGCCCACCACGGCTCGGTGTCCAAGGAGCAACGCCAGTTGATCGAGGAGGACCTCAAGTCCGGTCGCCTGCCCACCGTCGTGGCGACGAGTTCGCTGGAGTTGGGCATCGACATGGGGCTGGTCGACCTCGTCGTGCAGGTGGAATCGCCGCCGAGTGTCTCGGCCGCCTTGCAGCGCATCGGCCGGGCCGGGCACCAAGTGGGCGCGGTCAGCCGGGCGGTGATCTTTCCCAAGTTCCGGGCCGATTTGCTCACCAGCGCGGTGATCGCCGAGCGGGTCCGTGAGGGCGCCATCGAGTCCCTGCAGGTGCCGGCGAACCCGCTGGACGTCCTAGCCCAGCAGGTGGTTGCCATGGTGGCGATGCGGGACTGGTCGGTGGACGAGGTGCTGACCCTGGTCCGGCGAGCGACCCCTTTCGCCACCCTGACCCGCCCAGTCCTGGAGTCGGTACTGGACATGCTCGCTGGTCGGTACCCGAGCGAGGAGTTCGCCGAACTGCGGCCCCGGCTCGTCTGGGACCGATTGGCCGGGACGCTGTCCGCCCGCCCGGGGGCTCAACGGCTCGCGGTCACCAGCGGCGGAACGATCCCCGATCGGGGATTGTTCGGGGTCTTCCTGGCCGGGGAGTCGGTGCCCGAGGGCGACGCCGGCTCCCGTCGGGTGGGTGGGCGCCGGGTCGGCGAGTTGGACGAGGAGATGGTGTACGAGTCCCGGGTGGGTGACTACTTCACCCTCGGAGCCTCCACCTGGCAGATCGTCGACATCACGCATGACCAGGTACTCGTGGTCCCGGCGCCCGGGCATGCCGGCCGGCTGCCGTTCTGGCACGGGGATCAACCCGGACGGCCCTACGAGTTGGGCCAAGCGGTGGGCGCCTTCACCCGGCAGGTGGCCGGCGCGACCCCGGAAGAGGCCAGAGCCAGGCTGACGGCGGCCGGCTTGGACGAGTGGGCCAGCGACAATCTGCTTGCCTATCTGCGCGAGCAACGGGAGGCGACCGGGCAGCTCAGCGACGACCGGACGATCGTCGTCGAGCGGTTCCGGGACGAGTTGGGCGACTGGCGGGTCGTCATCCATTCTCCGTTCGGCCGCGCCGTGCATGCGCCGTGGGCGATGACGATCTCGGCGGCGATGCGGGCCGAGCACGGGGTCGATGTGCAGGCGATGCCGGCCGACGACGGCATCGTGCTCCGGTTGCCCGACACGGATCTCGATCTGGACGAGCAGGGACGGCGCGCCTCCCCGGGGCTGTCGGCGGCCCTGCTCACCGAGCCGGACAACCTCACCGAGAAGGTGACCGCCGAACTGGGCGGATCGGCGTTGTTCGCGTCCCGGTTCCGCGAATGCGCGGCCCGCGCGCTCCTGCTGCCCAGGCGCCGACCCGACCGTCGCTCCCCCCTGTGGCAGCAACGTCAGCGGGCCGCCCAGCTGCTCGAGGTTGCCGCGAAGTATCCGAGTTTCCCGATCATCCTGGAGACCGTGCGCGAGTGCCTCCGTGAGGTCTTCGACGTGCCCGGCCTGGCCGGCCTGCTCGGTGATCTGGCCCAGGGACGGATCCGGATGGTGGAGGTGGAGACCGATCAGCCCTCCCCCTTCGCCCGCTCACTGCTGTTCGGCTACGTGGCGCAGTTCCTCTACGAGGGCGACAGTCCGCTGGCCGAACGCCGGGCCGCGGCGCTGGCCCTGGATCCTCAACTGCTGGCCGAGTTGCTCGGAACCGATCAGGTCACCAGGCTTGCCGATCTGCTCGATCCGGATGTGGTGCACGGCGTGCACGCCGAACTGCAGCGCACCAGCTCAGATCGGCAGGCCCGCTCCCTGGACGAGGTGGCCGATCTTGCGCGCATCCTGGGGCCGTTGACCCCGGACGAGATCGCCGCGCGATGCCGCGAGCCGGAGCAGGTGCCCGCGTGGCTTGACCGGCTGATCAGTTCCCGGCGCCTTATCGACGTGCGGATCGGTGGCCAGAGGATGCTGGCCGCTGCTGAGGACGCCGGACGTCTCCGGGACGCGTTGGGCACCGCGCTCCCGGTGGGGTTGCCGGTCTCGTTCACCGAGGTGAGCGTGGATCCGCTCGACGAGCTGGTGCGCCGGTATGCCCGCACCCGAGCCGGTTTCACCCTCGCCCAACTCTCAGCCCGTTTCGGCCTGGGAGTCGCGGTCGTCGGGCAGGTCCTCCAACGACTCACCGAGGCCGGAGCGCTGGTGCGCGGAGAACTCCTGCCCGAGCAGACCCACGACCTGCTGATGGAGGGTGTCCCACCGGTCGGGCCGGCGGTGAGCGATGGGGTCCCCGGCGAGGCCCCGGCGGGGCCATCGGCCGAGGACGTGGCGCAGCATCCAGTGACCTATGTACACGAGGAGGTGCTGCGCAGGCTGCGCCGCCGGTCGCTGGCCGCCCTGCGCACCGAAGTAGAGCCGGTCCCGACGAATCGCCTGGCGGCCCTGGTGCCGGCCTGGCAGAACCTGACCCGCCCGCTTCGAGGGGTTGACGGAGTGCTGCGGGCGGTGGAGCAGTTGAGCGGTGTCGCATTGCCGGCCAGTGCCTGGGAGACCTTGGTGCTCCCCCAGCGAGTCGCCGATTACCACCCGGGAATGCTCGACGAGCTGACCGCCTCCGGTGAGGTGTGCTGGGCCGGTGAGTCGCGTCTGGGCAGTGACGATGGGCGCCTGAGCCTGCACGTGGGCGAGGACGCCGCGTTCACCCTCGCCCTGCCTGAGCCGGTCACCGACCAGCGCCCCGTTCATGAGGCGATCGAGGCACTGCTGGCCGGGGGTGGTGGCTTTTTCTACCGGCAGATCGTCGACCACGTTCGCGCCTGCCCCGACCCGTCGGACGGCGTTGCGGCCCTCGTCGGCAGCACCGAGGTCGGCGCTGGCCGCGCTCTGCCCGCCGATGGTCGGGCTTCACCCGAGGGCACCCGGCCGACGGACGGGGGTGCGACCCACCCGACCTCGACACGTCTGTGGCCCCCACCCGCGGGTGACATCGCCGACGCCCTGTGGGATCTAGTGTGGCAAGGGCGGGTCACCGGGGACACGTTCGCCCCGGTGCGAGGCTTGCTGTCGGGGGGCAAGGGTGCACATCCCCGGCGCCGGACGCCCCGGTCCCGATATGGCAGACCATCACGCCTGGGCGCCCGCTCTTCCTCGATCGCCACTCCCCCGTCGCTGTCGGGACGATGGTCGATCCTGCCCGGCGTGCGGGCCAGCGCCACCGAACGCGCAGCCCGTGGGGCCGAATACCTGTTGGACCGGTACGGGGTGGTGACCCGCGGCAGCGTCGTCGCCGAGGACGCTCCCGGAGGCTTCGCCCGGGCGTACAAGGTGCTGTCCGCGCTGGAGGAGGCGGGCCGGATCCGACGCGGCTACTTCGTCGAAGGCCTCGGGGCGAGCCAGTTCGCCACCACCACGGCGGTGGATCGACTCCGCGCGGCCGGAGAGTGGAAGCGGGATCTGGTGCTGGCCGCCTGCGATCCCGGGAATGTCTATGGGGCGGCGCTGCCCTGGCCTGCGGTCACCGACCAGAGCCACCGCCCGGCCAGGCGGGCCGGCGCTCTCGTGGTCCTGGCCGACGGCCGGCTGCTGGCCTACGCCGAGCGCGGAGCTCGCACCGTGCTGACCTTCACCACTGATCCCGACGACCAGGAGCGCATCGCCCGAGCCCTGGCGGAGGTGGTCCAGTCCGGTCGAGTGGCCAGTCTGACGATCACCACGGTGGACGGGTCTGCACTCTTGGGCTCACGACATCCGCTGGAGAAAGCGCTGGCCGACAATGGTTTTCATGCCACCCCTCGGGGTATGCGGATGCGTCGGTAGACCCCGATAGTGCTCTGCGGGGTACCACCAGAGCTGGGAGGTCCTGGGCCGCACGATGGCAAGCCGGGCTCGACCTGGCGCTACCGGCATCGCCCCCGCCGGCCGGCCCTACCCGAGTTCGTCTCAGTGGTCGTCGGCGTCGGCCGACCATCCGGGCCCGGGCTGGACGAGACCAAGCGCCCCGAAGGCCGCGTGCAGTGGCCCGTCGACGGTGACCGTCAACTCTCCGCGAGGGTCGAAGGAGGTGACTCGCTGAGGCATCCGCACCTCATCGGTGTCATCTGGACCGGCATAGAACACGTGCGGGGAGATGGCTCCCGGCCCCTCACCGAACTGCACCTGGGCCAGACGCGCCAGGGATTTCAATGCGGGGACGGCCCCCTCGCCGCGCACCACGTGCAGCACGAGCAGATGCCGGGTCGGGACCGCGAAGAGCACACCGTAGGGAGGTCGCTCCACGCCGATCTGCGCCAGCATCTGCGGCAGGATGAGCGCGCGGGCCGCGCCGTAGAAGTCCTCCGACTGCAGCACGTGGACGGTGGCGTCCGGACGATCCATGTTGGCGCAGATGTCAGAGATTGTCGGCGCCGGCAGTGCCCGAAGGTTCTCGAGAGCGACCTCGTACACCGCGTCCAGGCCCCCGTAGTCGCTGACCAGATCCATCGAGACGAGTTCGGTGATGTGGCTCGGGTGGTCCAGCACGCAGATCATGGCGACGCCAGGCAGGACCGTGACGGCCGCCTCGGGCAACTCGGGCAGCGACGACAGAGGGCGCAGCTGGGCACGCAACAGGTCGGCGGCCTCGTCGAGGGTGGCCGGATCGCTGACCGCGTCCGCCAGCAGGAGGGCGCGTACATGACGGTCCACCAGTGCTGGCCACGCGGAGCGGGCGGTCGTCCCAGCGACGCGGGCGAGCCCGTCCAGGCTGTAGACGTGACGGCCTAGTACCAAACCCCCGGCCCCGTCGTAGCGGCAGTCGCGTCCCTGGGCCACGCAGGCATCCACGACGAGGGCGATGAGGTCGCTGGCGTCGTGCCACTGGAGGTGACGCAGATGGGGATCGGAGCCTTGCCGAGGCTCGACGAAGTCGTCGCGAGGGCCGCGACGCCTGAACCACCGCATGCGCTCAGGCGACCCCAACCAGGTCGCTGACCTGGTCGCTGATCTCCGGCGGGATGGTGTCAGGCACGGTGACGCCCTCGGCGATGGCGACTCTGTCGCTCACCTCGCGAAGCACCACGGACAGTGGCACTTCGAGCGCTGCGCAGATCGAGTTGAGCAACTCTGACGAGGCTTCCTTCTGGCCGCGCTCGACCTCGGACAGGTAGCCCAAGGACACTCGCGCCTCCTTGGAGACCTCACGCAGGGTGCGGCCCTGGCGGTGACGGTTGCCGCGTAGCACATCACCGATCTCACGCCGTAGAACGACCATCGTCAAGCCTCCCTCCGCAGAGTTGCGAATAGTCCATCGCCACACGGTACCGCGTGCGGTCGAATCGCATGGCCGGGAGCGGCAAACTCCTTGCACACTGGGCCATCCGTGACGATAACTTCGCCCGCCGTCCGGATGTTCCCACGCCACGCTCCCGATGCCTGCACGCACCTCCTGCCCGCCGCCAAGATCGAGGAGCGCAGGGGCCGGCCCTGGTAGCCGACGACGGCTGCTCGGGAGAAGCCGTGAGGCAGATACCAACCGGCGAATCTGGCATCGCGATCCCGGTCGTGACACCCGGAACCAGCTGGCACAGAGCGTGGTTATACCCTGGGGGGTATACAAAGATGCGCTCTCTGGAGGATTCGTGACCACCATCGACCCAGCCATCACCCGCGCTTCCGGCCGTCGCCGCTGGGCCGGGGCCGCCCTCCTGATGGTGCTGACCGCCAGCCTGGGGATTGCGGGCTGTTCCACCACGACAGACCCGCCCGACGCCTCCGACGGGTCCGGACGGTCCACGGCCGACGCCAGCCTCGGCGGCGACCAGGGCACCGGCTCTGCCGACAGCACAGACCCAGGCGTCCCGTCTGCGGAGGTTCCGATGCCCGAGCCGAGTCTGGACCCGCCACAGGATCCGGTGGCGGCCGCAGCCTGGGTGGCGCTGATGGATCCCGAAGGCGAGTACGCGGCAGCCGCCTCGTACCAGGCGGTCATCGACCGATATGGACCCGTGGAGCCGTACGTGAGTATCCACGCGGCCGAACTCAGGCATGTCCAGGCCCTGACTCGCCAGCTGGAGCGATTGGGCGTGTCGGTACCGCAGAACCCGTGGACCGATCAGGTGAGCGCTCCCGCCGACCTTCCCACGGCCGCTCAAGCATGGGCGGACGGCGAGGTAGCCAATATCGCGCTGTATGACGCGCTGATGGCCGACTCCGCCCAGGACAGCCGACTGCAGCGGGTGTTCGCCAACCTGCGTCGGGCCAGCCAGGAGGAGCACCTGCCCATGTTCCGGGCGGCGGCTGCCGGCGACGGGACACTCACCGCGGAACAGATGGCTACCTTCGAGCCTGGGCGATGATCCGACTCCTCATCGGAGCCTGCGAACGTGAGAACGAACCCGGCACCAGCCTGCGCTGATCCGGTGCCTGTACTCATCCGGCGGCTGCGCTCATCCGGCGGCTGTACTCATCCGGTGCCTGCGCTCATCCGGCGGCTGCGCTGATCCGGTGCCTGTACTCATCCGGTGCCTGCGGTCATCCGGCGGCTGCGCTGATCCTGGCTGCCGATCTCCTCCGGACCACGAAACAAAGCTTCAGTGTCCTGGCTCCGGGGACAGCGAACTACCCAGCCCCGCCAGCCGGCTACTCCACCCGGCGCGGGCGCTGGGCTGACCGCCGCAACTGGACTGCCTTGGCCACGTAGTCTGCGCCGGTGACCAGCGTCACGACGAGCGCAGCGGCCATCACCAGTGCCGCCAGGTAGGTCCAAGCCGACACGTAGTACTCGATCGGGGCGATGTACATGCCGATCGCCACCGACTGCAGGACGGTCTTGAGTTTGCCACCTCGAGACGCCGCCATCACTCCGTAGCGGATCACCACGAACCTCATCAAGGTGATGCCCAGTTCCCGGACCAGAATGAGGATCGTCACCCACCACCACAACGCGCCGTTCAGCGACAACCCCACCAGGGCAGTACCGATCAGCGCCTTGTCCGCGATCGGGTCCGCGATCTTGCCGAAGTCGGTGATGAGATTGCGGGACCGGGCGATCTGGCCGTCCAGCCGATCGGTGAAGATCGCCGCGAGGAAGACCACGAGAGCGGCCCATCGCCAACCCGGGTTCGTGCCGCCGTCGTGCAACAACAGCCAGGCGAACGGCGGCACCGCCAGGATCCGCGCCAAGGTCAGGGCATTCGGCAGGTTGACATTGCTGGCAGTGGTGCTCACGCGAGGTACCGCCCCTCAGTGGTGCACACGCGCATCGCGTGTCGATCCGGCAGCCCCTGCCACCCCGATGCCGACCTGGCGCAACTCATCGCGGCACCGCCTCCAGATCGACCCCGTCGGAGCCGGTCACCTCGGCGGTGACGAACCGCCCGGTCGGCACCTCCCCGGGCAGATAGGTGACGCCATCGACGTCCGGGCCCTGGTGCTCGGCGCGGCCCACCGCCCTGCCGTCCTCAGCGCCCTCCACCAACACGGTGACCTGCTCGCCCACGCGGTCCGCGGCCCGTTCATCGGTCAGCGCCTCGACGAGGTCCGTTGTGGCCTGAACCCGTTGGGCGATCACCTCTGGCGGTAGGTGCCCATCCAGGGTGGCTGCCTCGGTACCGTCCTCATCGGAGTATCCGAACACTCCCACCACGTCGAGCAGGGCTTCCTCCAGGAAGGCGTGCAGCTCGGCCAGGTCGGCCTCGGTCTCGCCCGGGAACCCGACGATGACATTCGAGCGAATACCGGCCTGTGGTGCGGCCGCGCGGACCCGGGCGACGAGATCGGCGAAGGACCGACGGTCGCCGAAGCGACGCATCCGCCGCAGCACCCCGGCGGAGGCGTGCTGGAAGGAGATGTCGAAGTAGGCGGCCACCCGGTCGGTCTCCGCGATCGCCTCGATGAGACCGGGCCGGATCTCCGCGGGCTGCAGGTAGGACACGCGGATTCGCTCGATACCGTCCACTCCCGACAGGCGACCCAACAGCCCCTCCAACGCCCGCAGGTCGCCCAGGTCCTTGCCGTACGAGGTGGAGTTCTCGCTCACCAGGAGCAACTCCGAGATGCCCTGATCCGCCAGCCACCGGGCCTCGGCCAGCACGTCCTGCGGCGGCCGGGAGAGGAAGGAACCCCGAAAGGCCGGGATTGCGCAGAACGCGCACCGACGGTCGCACCCACTGGCCAGTTTGAGAGGTGCCCAGGGCCGACCGTCCAGGAGCCGGCGAACCACCCGAGGTCCGGTAGCGGGGGCCAGGCCAGCAGCCAGGTCGGGGGCCGATCCGGCAGCGCCCTGGCTGGGCGGGGTCTGGCTCGGCGCGGTCTGGCTCGGCGCCAGGCGATCGGACACTCCGGCACCGGACTCTGCCTGCCACGACCGGTACGGGTCGCGCGGGTCTCCGTGTCCGGGGGTGGGCAGGTGTGACGCGCTGGGCCGGGCGGCCGGCGACAGGGGCAGCAGGCTGCGCCGATCCCTGGGCACGTGACTGGCAGGGCGATCACCGGCCAGGATTGCGTCCAGGTGCCGGGCGAGGTCGGGGTAGGAGTCGAAGCCCAGCACCGCGTCCGCTTCCGGGAGCGACTCGGCCAGCTCGACACCGTATCTCTCGGCAAGACAGCCCACCGCGACCACGGCTTGGGTGCGCGATCCGGCCGACTTCAGATCGGCCGCCTCGAGCAAGGCGTCGACCGAGTCCTTCTTGGCCTGCTCGACGAAGCCACACGTGTTGACCACGGCCACCTCGGCGGCGGCCGCGTCATCGACCAACTCCCAGCCGACCTCGGCCAGCCGCCCGGCCAGTTCTGAGGAGTCGACCTCGTTACGGGCACAACCCAAGGTCACGAGGGCTACCCGGCGGCGCGTGGCTGTCACCCCTCAACCCTAGTGGCCGACACCTGGTCATCACCCCAGGACTGCCAGACACCCTGGCCTGATCGAGCCATGGCTGCCAGGCCCCCGGACTGGCGATCGGCGGTCCGCTGACTCGAGAACCCCTCACCGACCGGGCCGGCAGCGCTCAGAAGAGTGGGTGCAACGGGGCCAGGACCCGCTCGGTGAGCCGCATGATCGGGCCGCGAGTGCGCCACTGGTCCAGGGTCAGCTCGTGACAGTTCTCCAGATCGGCCGTGAAGACCCGTTCGAGGTGTTCTGCCTGCGCGGCGTCGTAGATGCCGAGGTTCACCTCGAAGTTGCCCCGAAGCGAGAGCCGGTCGATGTTCGCCGTCCCCACCGAACACCATTGACCATCAACGGTGATGGTCTTGGCGTGCACCATCGCGTCGCGATAGCGGAAGAGCCGGACGCCCGCGGTGAGCAACTCGGTGAAGTAGCCCCGGGCCAACCAGTCGGCGATGACGTGGTTGGAATCGGCGGGCATGATCACCCGCACGTCGATGCCACGTAACGCCGAGGTCTTCAAGGCGGTGAGCAGGTCGCCGTCCGGGATGAAATAACCCTGGGTGATCCAGATCCGCTTGCTGGCCCGGTTTATCGCGTCCAGGTACATGCCCCGGACCGGGTAGAGCAGGTGGCTGGGCGCGTTGAGGTGAGCCTCGATCCGCGGATCCCACTGCGGAGTGCCGTAGTCGTCCAGGGTCGGCTGGTGCGGCTTTCGGTAGTGGTTCCAGAAATCGACGAAGGCATTCGACAACTCCCACACCGCAGGCCCTTCCAGCCGCAGGTGGGTGTCTCGCCATTGGGTGGCATACAGCGAGCCGATGTTATAGCCACCGACATACCCGACCTGGCGGTCCACGACGAGCAGTTTGCGGTGATCCCGACCGGAGTCCCGCAGGTTGAGCGTGACGATTCCCGGGCGGACCACTGGGAAGCGCAGCACATGGATGGGCTGGGCGAACCGCTTGAACCGTCGGGGCACGACGAGATTGGCCCAGCCGTCGTACACCACGAACACCCTGACGCCCCGGTCCGCGGCCGCGGTGATCGCAGCCTTGAACTGCTGCCCGATGAGATCGTCCTTCCAGATGAACGTCTCAAGGAAGATCTCCTCGCGAGCCTCGTCGATGGACGCCAGCATGTCGGCGTAGAGGTCGGCACCGTAGGTGTACGTGGTCAGGACGCTGTTGGCGGCGGTGGTGGACCACGGCGGCGTGTACGACAGCTGGGCGACGTCGACCTCACGCTTCTTGCGCATCGAGTCGATCGCCAGGACGGCGCTGGCGACGCCGGCCTGGGTGGCCGCCACTCCCCCCACCGCCATTCCGGCCCACTTCAGCACCTCGGCGGGGCGGACACGTCGCATTCGCCCATTCTCCCATCCGCCGATCACTGCCGTGAGACCGCGGGGTGTCCGCCGGGCAACCCCACGGCGCATCGGTCGCGGGGGTGCGCCGACCCACCGGGAGCCGGTGCCCAGCGGGACTACCCCTTCGCCGTCTCGACCCCGCTCGGGCTGCTCACTCGCCGGTGTCGGAGATGAAGGCGTTGAACCATCGGGCCTGGGGATCCCCGTCGACGAAGATCGCTTTGAGGAACAGGGTCATCGGGACGGCGAGCAGAGCACCCAGCGGGCCCAGCACCCACGCCCAGAACAGCAATGACAGGAAGGTCAGGGTCGGCGACAACCCGACCGCGTCCCCGGTGTACCGCGGCTGAATGAGGGTCTGAACGACAAAATTGATGACGCAGTACCAGACCACCACCCACAGTGCCGTGCCCGGGCCCTCGTCCAGCAAGGCCATCAACGCGGCCGGCACCAAGCCGATGACGAAGCCCACGTTCGGGATGTAGTTGGTGACGAAGGCGAGGATCGCGAAGGTCACCGCCATCGGGACGCTGAGCCAGTACAGGGCGATCCCGTCGATCACCGCCACGATGAGACCGAACACCGTCGACACCACCCAGTACCTGCGTACCCGGAAGGCGAAGGCACGCAGCGATTCCACGAGATTCGGCTTGGTCGAACGCATCTTCTCGAAGCGCCGCGGCATGTCCGCGGCGTCCAGGGCCATGAAGAGCATGGACACCAGCAGCACGGTGATGAACGAACCGAAGCCCGACAGACTGGAAAGAAAGCGCTGGCCGTAACTGAACAGCGACTGCGGGTCGATGCTGCGCAGCGCGGTCTGAATCTGGTCTGGGGTCACGCCGGCCCTGGCCAGCAGCTGGATGCCTTGCTGGTAGAGGTTCTCCCAGGTTCCCGCATAGGACGGCAGCGTGTTGATGAGCTGGGCGAGGGCCAGCGCAAGCGCACCGCTTATCACGGTGAGCACCAGAACCAGCGACAGCACGGTGAATCCGCTTGCCAGCCAACCGGGAACACCCTTGGACCGCAGCCAGGTGTTCACCGGGAAGACCGTGATGACCAGGATGACGGCCAGGATCACCGGCCCGAGCAGCGAGGAGATCTCCTTGACCCCGGCCAGGATGATGCACACCGCGGCGACGCCCAAGGCGGTCGCCATGGTGGACGACAGGACGGGTCGAGGCGCCTGGGATCGCCCGCCGTCACCAGTCTTGGCGGCCACTGCGGCTCCCGATTTCGCGCTTGGGCCGCGGGTGTTCCCCGAGCCGGCGGCTGCCGGCTCGTCAGGGGCTCGACCACCGGCCTTCGCGCCTGCTCCGGTCGCCTCGATCTCACTGTCAGAGTCGGCCGTGTTGTGGCCGGATTCGCGCCGAGAACCGGTGCGAGATGCGCGCTTGCTCATGGTTGGCGAGCCTACCGCTGGCACCGGAGAATAGGACGATGAGGCCGTCCCCCGGTGCCCGCGCCAGGAGTCGCCTGCGTGCCCTGGTCAACACGACGAACCTGTCCACTCCGGTGGGTCTGCTGCTCGCGGCGATCGGCGGGGCGACGATCCGTCGCGGCCCCCGCAGGCTTCTCCTTGCCGAGGGCTATCGGTGGCCCTTTCCCACGGGAGTGGCGTTCACGGTCGGCAATGTCGTGCTCACCCGGCGTCAGTTCGTCGGCGCCGACCGCGCCGGGCCCGGGCAGCGAGGCGGGGTGCCGCTACCGGACCAGATGCTGGACCACGAGGACGTTCACGCGTGGCAGTGGGCCGCGCTGGGCCCGGCCTTCCTGCCCAGCTACCTGCTCGCGCTCGCCTGGTCGTGGTACCGAACCGGAAACCTGGGCACGGCAAACGTGTTCGAGCGGCAGGCCGGCCTGGCGGCGGGTGGATATCCCACCGGGCTCCCCCGCCGCCACCGGCCGCAGCGGCCTGGCTGACCTCGAACCCGCAGCTACTGACCTCGCAACCCGGGGATTACCGGTCGGTCAACTGCCAGGCGTCCTCGTCGCCCTCGCCCTCCTCGGCACCGGCGTACGCCTGTTCCACCGGATCGTCGGCATACAGGTCATCCACCTCTACGGGAGCGTCCACGTCCGGCGACTCGGGGGCCGGGTCTCCTCGGAGCAAGGCCAGAGTCCCGGCCAGGTCGTCGGGCTTGACCAGCACGTCGCGGGCCTTGGAGCCCTCGGATGGGCCGACTACGCCGCGCGACTCGAGCAGGTCCATCAGCCGGCCGGCCTTGGCGAAGCCGACCCGCAGTTTGCGCTGCAACATCGAGGTCGAGCCGAACTGGGTGGTGACCACGAGTTCGGTTGCCTGCATGAGCAGGTCGAGGTCGTCGCCGATGTCGTCGTCGATCTGACGCTTGGCGGCGGTGGCCGTCACGTCCTCGCGGTACGTCGGTTCGAGCTGGCTCTTGACGTGGGAGACGACGTCGTGCACCTCGGACTCGGTGACCCAGGCACCCTGCACGCGCATCGTCTTGGACGCGCCCATCGGCAGGAAGAGGGCGTCGCCCTGCCCGATGAGCTTCTCCGCGCCGGGCTGGTCCAGGACAACTCGGGAGTCCGCGAGTGAGGATGTGGCAAAGGCCATCCGGGACGGGACATTGGCCTTGATCAGACCGGTGACCACGTCCACCGACGGACGCTGGGTGGCCAGCACGAGATGGATGCCCGCCGCGCGGGCCAGCTGGGTGATCCGGACGATGGAGTCCTCGACGTCTCGTGGCGCCACCATCATCAGGTCGGCGAGCTCGTCGACGATGACGAGCAGATACGGGTACGGCGCGATCACCCGCTCCGACCCCGGCAGCGGCTTGACCTTGCCCGCCCGCACCGCCTTGTTGAAGTCGTCCAGGTGCTTGAAACCGAAGGTGGCCAGGTCGTCGTACCGCTGGTCCATCTCCTTGACCACCCATTGCAGGGCCTCGGCAGCCTTCTTGGGGTTGGTGATGATCGGCGTGATGAGGTGCGGGATACCGTCGTACGCGGTGAGTTCGACCCGCTTGGGGTCCACGAGCACCATCCGCACCTGATCGGGGGTGGCCCGCATCAGGATGGACACGATCATCGAGTTGACGAAACTCGATTTACCGGCACCGGTGGCGCCGGCGACGAGCAGGTGCGGCATCTTGGCCAGGTTGGCCACCACGTACCCGCCCTCGACGTCCTTGCCGACGCCCATCAGCATCGGGTGATCGTTACGACGGGCCGTCTGGCTGCGCAGCACGTCACCGAGAGACACCGTCTCCCGGTCGGTGTTCGGGATCTCGATTCCGATCGCGGACTTGCCGGGAATGGGCGACAGGATGCGTACGTCCGCGCTGGCCACCGCGTAGGCGATGTTCTTGCTCAGTGCAGTGACCCGCTCGACCTTGACGCCCACCCCGAGTTCGACCTCGTAGCGGGTGACCGTGGGACCCCGGGTGAATCCGGTGACCTGGGCGACGATGACGAAGGAGTCCAGGACGCCCGTCAGGGCCTCGACGACGCGGTCGTTGGCGGCCGACCGGGTGCGATGCGGTGGGCCCTCCACCAGCACGTCGTTGGCCGGCAGCGAGTACACGACGTCGCCGGCCAACTCCAGTTGCTCCACCCGAGCGGGCAACGGTTGAGTCGGCGGCGCAACCAACTCGGCCTTCTCACCGGGGCGGGCTGCGGACGCCGCCGCGCTCTTACCGGCCCGCCCCTGATCGGACCCCGCCGCTGCCCCCGGACCTGTCGGCTCCCCCACGGGGGAGCTCTGGGAGGACGAGGTGCGGGCGGTGTCCGGCCCGGTGACCGCCCGGCCGGCGGCGACTGCCCCCGCAGGTCGGCTGCCGGCGGCACCGGGGGCCGAGCCAGCCGGTCGCGCGGACGCCCCGGCGGCGTCGGGCTTGTCCGACTCTGCCCGAGCATCCGCCCCGGCACCGGTGGCCTTGGCCTGGTCCTTGCGTTTGTTGAACAGTTCTCGCAGGCGGTGTCGGGGCTCGACGTCCACGGATTGTTCGAAGGCCTCATCCCCGTCCAGCGGCTCGCTCGGATCGCCGGTTCGGGTGCCGGATGCCCGGCCCCGACGGCCGCTGGGCTCGCCGACGCGCGCGGCAGCACCCCGGGATGACGTGCCCGATCCACCCCGACCGGCCGCGCCCGAGGCGCCCTTGCCGGATCCGGCCTCGGCGGCCTTGTCCTCGGCGGGCTCGACGTGCCCGGTCAGCCGGCGGAACCCACCGATCACCCGGTCCGGAATGGCGTGCACGGGGGTGGCGGTGATCACCAGCACCGAGAAGAAGCCGAGCAGCAACAGGATCGGCATCGCTGCCCACACCGTGACCCCGGTGACCAGCGGTGCCGAGACGAGCCACCCGATCACTCCGCCACCGGACTGCATGGCGCTCGCGCCATCGCTCGGCGACGCCGATCCGTACCAGATGTGGGTGAGTCCGGTGGCCGACAGGGTGAGACCGGCGGTGCCGATCATCATCCGGTTGGTGGCCTGCTGGGCGTCGGGATGGCGCATCACCCGCAGGCCGAACGCGAGCAGCACGATGGGCAAGGCGAAGCCCACGAGCCCGAAGGTGCCGGCGACGATGGCATGCACGACCTGCCCGAACCGTCCGGAGACTCCCCACCACTCGACGGCTGCCACGACGATGGCGGCGGCGATGAGTGCGAAGCCGACGCCGTCGCGTCGCAGCGCGGGGTCGACGTCGGCCACCCCGCTGCCGACGCTGCGGGCCCCGCCACCGATCAGCCGTGCCACCCCGAGATAGAGCCCCCTGAGTGCCCGGGCAACCGGGCCGGGGCCTTGCGACCGGGCAGCCCCGGCGCGCGAGCCGGCCTTGCCACCGGACTTCGCCCGGCCTGTGGAGGTGGCCTTCGTGCCGGCACGCGCACCGCCGCTCTTGGTTTTGCCCGCTGTGCTGGCACGGGAGGTGGCCGGACCCGACCGAGAGCGCGCAGAAGCCCGGATCGGGCCACTGTCGGCTGGCTGGTCGGACCGGCGTACGGGGGAAGTCGTACCGGTCGCCATGTTCGGCAGGCTAACCGCAGGCGCGGACATTCTCGTCCATCACACGCCCCGGCGGGCTTGATGAGTCCGGGACGTGACCTGTCGGGAGGGGGCGAGCGCGTCGGTGCACCCCCGCCATCGCGTGGGGACTTCACCGTCACGTGGGGACGTCGCCGAGATGCTCAAGGCGATCCGGCGTGCGGTCAACCTGGCACCCGCGTGCGCAGGAGGAACGGGTGGACCGGACCTCACCCGCCCCTGAGCGCCCCGATGACGCCTGGCTGACGCGGTGATTGAAGGCTGAATCCATGGCATCACACCACAGCGCCCCACCCCGCGTCGGGGCCGGGACGACACGCCATGACGGCTCGGGGTCACATATGCACAGGAGCAGGGGATAGGACATGTCAACGACAGCGAGCATCGCCGCGCGACCTCACCCGGCAACCACATCGCCCAGCCAGGGACGCTGGCGCAGGTCCGGGCCCACCGTCCAGCACGGGAACGTCCAGCACGGGAACGTCCAGCATCGGGGTCTCGCCGAGGAGTCGGTGACCACACTCGTCCAGCGCGCGGTGGACGGCGACGAGACCGCCTGGACCGAGATCGTGCGCCGGTACGAGACGATGATCTGGGCGGTGACCCGGCGCTGCGGCCTGCCACCCACCACGGGAGCGGACGTGGTCCAGACCACCTGGCTGCGCTTCTCCGAACGTGCCTGGGCGATTCGTGAGCCCGAGCACCTCGGCGGGTGGCTGATGACGGTCGCCCAGCGAGAGGCCTGGCGGACGCGGCAGGCGCAACTGCGTGAGGTGAGCACCGAGGACGCCATGCTGGAGGGGCATGACAAACCTGTGGTCGAGCCTGTGGAGGACACCGTGGTGCGACAGGACCAGGCCGAAGCCGTGCACACGGCGATCAGCAGGTTGCCGGCGCGTCAGCGCGACCTGATGCGGATGCTGGTCACCGACGTCCCTCCGAGCTATGAGGAGATATCCCGGCGCACCGGGATGCCGATCGGTTCGATCGGGCCGACCCGCGCGCGCGCACTGGCCAAGTTGCGCACGCTGATCGAGGCTAGCCAGCCCACGCATGCCGGTGTCGGCCGGTCGCGGGCCATGGCGGTGGCGGTGTGAGCGTCAAGGTACGCGCGCGCCCGGGCCGAGCACCGAGCCCGGACCCGGCCCCCGGCCTGGCGCGGACCACGCCGCTGACCGTGATCAGCCAGATCAGCCACGGCTGGACGCCCTTCGTCCGGGCGGTGCTGACGGTCGTGCCGCAAACCCCCTGGGGTAAGTCGCAGGAATTGCAGGACCTGTCGTTCATCCAGGCGGCCCGGTGGGCGGTCATCCCCGGCCTGCCCGGCGAGAGACTGCGACACGACTACCTGCTGTTCGAGTCCAATTACAACGGACCGCTGGATGCCTACCTCGAGGCCTTCGCCGACATCCTCACCACCCGGATGCGGCTGATCTGGAACAGCACGCCGAACTTCCCCAACTACCCCGAGGATGCCCGCCGCAGCCGGATGTGCCGGCTGACGCGTCCCATCCCGGGCCGGGACTTCGTGAACTTCGTGGGCGCGGCCAGCGTCGAGGCAGACCACTACTACGCAGCCTTGCCGCACGCATCGAACACCGAGATCCTCCAGGCACTCGCCGTCCGGGATGCACTGAGCGGTATCGCCGACCTGGGTGACTCGCCAGATCCCGACGCGGTGCGAGCCGCCTGGAGGTCCGCGGTCCACGCGCTGTCCTGCCGCCCCGTGCCGGCCAAGCAGCCCGGTGGCACCGATCCGGACGTCAGCGGCGGGAAGTACGCCCTGACCCTGATGTCCCCGATCCGCGACGGGCGGGTGAGCCAGTTGCGGCAGGTGCTGGCCGATCTCGGGTCGGGCACCCACAGCCCGTTCGCCCGGATGCCGGGCGTGCACTTCGCCCGGTGGGTCGTCCTGGACCCGCCGTGCCGGGAGCCTGACCGGTGGCGCCATCCCTACCTGCTCACCACCACCACCAGCGACACCATCGCGGGAGCCGGCGACCAGGCGGAGGCCGCGATCCGGGCGCTGTACCGCGGTCTGGGCGCAGCCCGCGAGCGCGTCTTCGAGCACTGTCTGGGTTACCCGGTCCAGGCCGGGGAGGACGAGTTCCTCTGGTACCTGAGCCCACAACGCATCCCGACCAGCCGCTTCTATTGCGGATACCCCGAGGCCGACGTGGCGACGGTCCGCAGCGCCCTGGCGCAGGCCATCCGCCTGACCGACTTCGCCCGCGCCCACGCCCTGGACGCACCCGAGGCTCTGCTGCCCGCCTTCACCGAGGAGTTCGGCCGATGACCCTGCTGCCCGTGACCCCGAATCCCGCCCGACCCGACCTGGACGACATCCAGGGGAACATCCTGCGCGGTTACCGGTGCGAGGCCACCACCTATCTGTTCTGGACGATCTGCGACCAGGAGGCGGCCCGCGAGTGGCTGCACGACCTGGCCGCCTCGGTGACCACGGCTGACGCTGCCCCCAGCGGGGTGGCGCTCAACATCGGCTTCAGTTGCACCGGCCTGGCGGTGCTCGGTGTCCCTCAGCGCGCCCTGGCGCAGTTGTCCCCGGCCTTCCGCCAGGGCATGGCCGGCCGGGCTCGGATGCTCGGCGATCCGGTCACCCTTGACCCGGCGGAGGGACGTGAGGTGCCCAGCGACTGGCATGCGCCCTTCGGCACCGACAGGGACCTGCATCTGGTTCTCATGGTGAGTGGTCCGGCCGCCGACGTGGACGAGCGGGTGGCCGAACTCCGCTGCCAGGCATGGCAGTTCGGCTTGCGAGAACTGGACGGCAGCGTCCAGGGACGACGACTCCCCGGTGGCAAGGAACACTTCGGGTTCGTGGACGGGCTGTCCAACCCCCAGGTGCCCGAGTGTGCGCCCCGTACCAGCCGGCGCCCGGCTGACCCGGTGCCGGCCGGAGAGTTCGTCCTCGGCCTGCCCGGTCGGGACGGCACCCGGATGCGCCAGGCGCAGGGCCTGACCAGGAACGGGTCGTACCTGGTGATCCGGAAACTCGAGCAGAACGTGCCTGCCTTCGAATCGATGGTCGACCGGGCGTGCCAACGTACCGGTCTGGACCCGGAGGTGGTGCGCGCCAAACTGATGGGCCGGTGGCGGGACGGCACCCCGCTGACTCGGGACGGTCACCCGGGTCTGGCGCCCGGCTGGTCGTCACCTGCGGACCGGCCCGCCTCCCCGGGCGGCGCGGTGACGACGTCCACGGACCCCGCAGCGGTCGCCTTCGACTTCGCCGACGATCCCGGAACCTTCTGCCCGGTCGGCTCCCATGTGCGTCGCGCCAACCCGCGAGGGTCACTGAACTTCGAGGGCAGACTCGAGCAGCGGCATCGGATCATGCGGCGCGGCATTCCGTACGGGAGCCCCGCCCAGGACGGTTCCGGCCGCGGTGACCAGGATCGTCCCGGCTTGCTCTTCGCCTGTTACCAGGCCAGCATCGAGTCCCAGTTCGAGTTCGTCCAGACCCAGTGGTTGATGGATGGGAACGTCTTCGCCCTCGGCACCAGCCGGGATCCGGTGTTGTCGCCCGGCACAAGCCCGATGCACGTGCAACTGCCGAGTGTCGACGCCGAGCCGACTCAGGGCTGGCTCGACGCGGGCGCCTGCGTCACCAGCCGGGGCGGTGAGTACTTCCTCGTGCCGGGCATCGCGGCGCTGCGCTCCATCGCCCGGGTCGCCGATCTGTACCGTACTCACCTCAGCGCCATCTGAGTCGCCAGGTCGGTGGCGATCGAACCCCGGCAGCGCCCACCCCACGGCAGGCCGGACACCAAGACTCTGTCCACCGCACACGGGTCCGACACGACGGGAGGAACCGCAGGTGTCGAATCAGCAAGAATCCACGGGTCAGGCAGCCTCGTCGAGATTGGCCGCGCATCAAGGGCTGTCGCTGCTGAAGGAGCTGAAGCCACACTTGGTGGCTCCCGCCGCAGGACGAGCCGTCCTGGCCCTGCCGACCGACCTGGCACGCTGCGGCCGGCAGGTGTTCCACGTCCGCCTGGAGCAACTGATCACCGATCCTGCGGTAGGGGCACTGGGCTTGCTGCGTCGGCTCCGACGCCGGCTCAAGCTCGGCCCGGTGACGCTGGTGACCGAATCGGCGGACGTGATCCACGTTCTCCAGGACGACGACCGATACCGAGTGACCCCCTACGGAACCGAGATGAGCCGGCTGCTGGGCCCGTTCGCCCTCGGGCTGGATGGTGCCGAGCACTCCCTGGCTCGGGCCGACCTGGCCGAGGTGGTGCAGGACCTGGACCCGGCTGAGGTCGCCGACTGGGCCGGGCGCGCCTGCCAGCTCCTGCTCGAGCGGGCCCGGGTGGACGGACGACTGGACGTGGTGCGCGAGTACGCCAGACCGCTGACCGGTGCCTTCGCCACCCGCTACCTGGGGCTGGCGGAGTCCGACCCCGACACCATCGCCGAGGAGACGATCGCGATCTTCGAGGGGTGCTTCCTCAACATCATCGGCGACCCGGCGATCCGTGCGCGCGGCCGCCGGGCCGCCCAGGGGCTGGCCGGGCGACTGCTCGATCAGAACCCCGCCCCGGTAGACGCATCGATGGGAGCGGATCAGAACGGCGAGCAGGACGGCGGGCAGGGGGGCAGCCAACCCCCGCCGCACACCGCCGCGAACCCGACCGGCGACGATGCGCCAGACCCCCGGCACGAGGTGATCGCCCGCGTGGGACTCATCGTCGCCACCGTACCCACCATCACCGAGTCGCTGGCGCGCATCGTCGACTACTGCCTGCTCGACCCCCGCGCCGCCTCCGACGACCCGCGCCGAGGCATCGCGGACGCCGCCCGAGCCGGCGACGCCGACCGGATCTGGGCCTATGCCCAGGAGGCGCTGCGATTTCGGCCGCAGAACCCCGGGCTGGTCCGGGCAGACACCCACGACAACTCCCGAACCCTGCTGGTCAGCACGATGGCCGCACAGCACGATCCGGCCCGAGTACCCGCACCGAAGGATTTCCGTACCGATCGTCCCGTCGACACATACCTGCACTTCGGCCTGGGACCGCACCGGTGTCTGGGTGAGCACCTGGCGCGTCAGGTCATCGTGCCCGCCCTGCAGGCCCTGTGGCGCGAACCAGGCCTGCGCCGGGCGCCGAGCCCGCAGGGCGATCTGGTGATGTCGGGTTCGGCTCCAGATCGCCTCGTCGTCCTCCTATCCACGTGGTAGGGCCGTATCGCAGTCCGGGAGGTCACGCAGGCTCGGGAGTGGCCGGCGCACCCCGACGCCATACCGGGCATAAGATGGCAAGCGTGGCGTTTGCCCCTGGGCCCCCGGCACCGAGCCGACCCCCGATCACCCGCCCGCGCCTCCTCAGCCTCATGCAGCGGCGATTCGAGGTGCGTGCCCTTGCCGTCGTCGCCTCCGCCGGATTCGGCAAGAGCACCCTGCTGGCGCAGGCGTTCACCGAGAACCGGCTGTCCCCCCGCGGCCTCGACGTGTGGGTGGGATGCACCAGCGACCACGACGCGCTGTCGGTGCTGCTCACCGACCTGCTCGCCGGTCTCGATGCCGCCACGCCGGCAGACCTGCCCACCGATCCGGTGCAGGCCGCCCGCCTGGTCGCTGAGGCCGTGGTGTCCCTGGCGCCGCAGCAGATCGCCTTGCTGCTCGACGACGTGCACACCCTGACCCCGAACAGCCCCGGCGCCCGGCTGGTGCATGCCCTGCCCGAACACCTGCCCGCCACCGGACATCTGGTCTTGTCGACAAGACCACCCCTGCGGGTTCCGATGATGCGCGACGTGGCCGCCGGCCGCGCCCTCATCGTGCGCGAGGACACCTTGGCCTTCGCAGCCGCCGAACTGGCCTCTTTCGCCGACAGTCGCCGGGTACCAACCAATCTCGTCCACGACTTGGACGGCTGGCCGGCACTGGCCGAATTGGTGGCCAGCACCGGACGGCGTGAGCTGGTCGACTACCTGTGGCAGGAGGTGTTGGCGGGCCTGCGCGAGGATCAGCTTTGCGTCCTGCAACTGCTGGCGCGAGTACATGCCGCGGACGACGCCCTGCTCACCGACCTGCTGCAACGCCCGGTCACCCTCACCGCGGTGCTCGCCGACCTGCCACTGACCACCGTCACCGCCGGCGGCTGGTGGTCGGTGCACCCGTTGTGGCAGCAGGCCCTGGCCGCCCTGCCGCTGGATCCTCACGTGCGTGCCGCCCTGACCAGCGCCCCCGCGGCGCTCGCCGACCGCGGCATGATTCGTCAGGCGGTTCGTCTCACCATCGACCTGGCCGACTGGCAGGGGCTGGAACCCGTGGTGATCCGGGCCTGCTCGGGGATCGCGGCGGAGGTGTCCGCCGACGTCCTGATGCGGTGGTACGCCCGACTGCCCGCGGCCCTGCAGTCCGCGCCGGTCGGGCAGTTGCTTCTGGGCAGCGCCCTCAAGGGGGAGGACCCGGCGACGGCGGGAGACCACTTCGACCTGGCCGCCCGCGGTTTTCGCCAGGACGGCAACGTCGACGGCGAACTCGCTGCCCTGGTCAGTCTTTTCCACGTCTACTTCTGGCAGAACCGGCCTGAAGTGCTGGAGATCGTTGCACGTTGGCAGGAACTGGCCGCCCAGGCGCACCGGGCGTCGGTGTTCGCGACCCTGGGCCGGGCGCTGCTGGCCCCCTCGCCCGCCGCCGCCAAGGCGGAGTTGGCCCACGTCGGCCCGGTCCCGCCGGGGCCGAATGCCGTGCTGGTCGGCTGGCTGCAGGCTCATCTGCTGCTGACCATGGGTGAGGCCGCCCAGGCGGCGACCTTCGCCCGTGAGGTCGTGGACGACGCAGCCCCGGCACTGCGCAGTTCGGTGCGCTGCGAACTGGTCGAGGCGCACCGACTGCTCGGCGAGATCCCCGTCGCCCGCGAGCATGCGGGCCTGCTGCTGGACGAGACCGACGACTCGGTGGTCCGCTCGCCGCGACACCTGCTGACCGCCCTGATCCTGGCCCAGTTCACCGGAGCCACCGGCGAGGCGGACACCCTGCTTCAGCGGATCCGGCATCTGGTCACCGTGTCGCACCTGCCCTGGGCCCCGCTTGCCGGGGCCTTCGCCGAGGCCGCGGTGGCCGCTGGCGACGACGATCTGCTGGCCGCTCGGCTGGTGGGCGGGGTGGGTACCCACCGGATGGCCAATCCCCTTGCCCTGCTGCGGATCTGCCCGGCAACACTGATACTGCAGTACGTCCTGGATCCGGCCAGCCGGGACCGCTGGGACGGCTACGAGATCACCGGCGAACTGGCCCGAAGCCGAGTCCAGGCCCGCGCGGTGGTCGCACTGCGCGAGGGGACCAGGCTGGACGCAGTCAAGGCTCTGGACCAGGCGGACCTGCCCAGCCCTGGGCAACTGCCGATCGGGTGGACCGTGCTGGTGGGCGTCGGCCTGCTCGCCGCCGGGCGCACCGAGGGGGTCCAGGTGGTCCGGCAGATCGGTTCTCGGGCCCGTCCGTTGCTGCACCGGCTCGGCGCGGACGACGACACCCGGCTGGGCAAGGCGGCCCGCAAGATGCTCACCATGGTGCCGGCGGTGCCGACCCACAGCCTGACCATTCGCGTCCTGGGGCCCTTGAGCGTGACCCGAGACGGGGTGGACGTCGACCATCCCCATCTGCGGCGCGAGCGGGTCCGCCAACTACTCGGTCTGCTGGCCGTGCGCCGGGCTGTCCCCCGGCACACCGCGGCCGGGATGTTGTGGCCGGACGTCGACGAGACGGTCGCCGCCCGCAACCTTCGGGTGACGTTGAACTACCTGCAGCAGGTGCTCGAGCCGGACCGGGACGAACGCGACCCGCCGTACTTCCTGCGGGCCCGCGGCACGATGCTCGAACTGCATCCCACGGCCCGGTTGACCATCGACCTGTGGCGGCTGGAGGAGCAGTTGGACCGGGCCGACCACGCCGAGCAGCAGGGCACCCCGACCCTGGCCCTCAGCGAGTATCGGCAAGCGGCCGGCTGGTACCGGGGCGACCTGTGCGCGGACCTCACCCCCGAGCCCTGGATCGTCACCGAGCAGGACCGGGTCCGCACCCGGGTGATCGCGGCCTTGGTGCGTGCCGGGAACCTCCTGCTGGCCACCGGAGAGCCGGGCGAGGCGCAGGCCTTGGCGCACACGGCGCTGAGTCACGAGCGCTGGTCAGAGGAGGCATACCACGTGCTGGTGCGCGCGGAGATGGCCCTGGGCGACCGGGCTTCGGCCATGCGCTCCCTGGATCGCTGCTTCGAGATGCTCGGCGATCTGGACGTCCCGGCCCAGCAGGCCACCTTCGATTTGCAGGCGCGGTTGCGCGCACCCGTGGGTTGACGGCTCGGTCGCATCCGATCACCCGACGCGGAGGTCGGGGCGACTGACGATGTGCGGTGGCAGCCGGCTCGCGCTGGACCGTGACGAGGCTCGCTCTGCAACCGACGAGGCTGGCCTCTCCACCCGGCGGGTCCGACGCGCTGCCCGAGTGCTACCCGCGCACCACCTGACGATGCTGGCTGTCCACCCGGCGGGTCCAGCCACGCCCGTCCAGGTGCTCCAGCAGTGGGATCACCACCCGGCGGGTCGAATCCAACGCCTGCCGGGCGTCGCTGAGGGTGAAAGGCTGTGGGAGCGCGGCCAGTTCACGCATCGCTCGGGCCGGGGCGTCGGGCAGCAGGACGATGTCGCCGGGCAGGCGCACCACCCGGCCCAGGCGTGCGGCGGCCGCCAGCTCGCGAGCCCCCAGGCCGGCGGCGTCCAGGGCATCGCGCTCGGGAGCCGCGAACGGACGTGCCCGCAGGTCGTCCTCGATCGCCCGTAGACCCTGCTCGGCAGGCCCCAGATCGGGGGCGGCACCGGGTCGCAGCACCTGCCCCGCGACGATCTGCAGACCCGCATCCGCGGACAGCGGGATCAGCAGGCCCGGGTCCGGCAGAGCCAGCGTGCTCGCCGCAACCCGCTGCGGCAGGCCGGGTTCGAGCGGACGACGAGCGCTCGCCTGGTCCACCGCCGCCAGCAACGCCGCCGACCAGCGCTGCCATTGGGTCGTCGAGACGAGATAGTCCCCGTGCCGTAGCACACCGTCCGAGTGCACACCGTCCGGCTGCACACTGTCGGATTGCGCACCGTCCGAGTGCACACCGTCCGACTGGTCGCCGGCGGATCGTTGCCCGGTGAGCCGGTACACGTCCGCGGTGGAGAGCATGCCGCGCCGGCCGACCTCGGCGGCGAGGTCGAAAGTCCCTGTCGCGTCGCGTAGTTCGCCGGCCCGGGCTCGGGCCGCGCCGCGCCGCCGCAGCGCGGGCGGCTCGGCGTCGAGAACGACCGCGCCGCAGAGGATCTGCTGGGTACCCGGGTTTCGCAGGATGACACGATCGCCCGCCGCCAGCGGCAGTGGATCTGCCCAGCCGAGGCGCGCGACGTCCCCGCCCAGGGGGCGCACCCGCACCTGGACCGCCCGGGTGCCCACATGCATCATCAACTCGGCGGGCAGGTCACCGGCGGCTGCCTCCTCGCAGATACCGGCCCGCCCGACCGGGCCGCCGGAGTGCGAGCCGGCTTCGGCCACGCCCGCCAGGATCCGCACGTCAACGAGGCTGGTGCTGGGCCAGGCGCCCGGTGCCAGCAGCACACTGCCCCGGCCCACCTCACGGGCCGGCAGGTCGGCGAGATTGACGGCCACCCGGGCCACCGCGGATATCCGGTCGTGCGGGGTGTCCAGTGACTGGAGTCCGCGGACCCGCCGCAGGCGGCCGTCGACCTCCACCTGGGCGCCCACCGACAAGGAACCCTCGGCCAAGGTGCC
>JBKECN010000065.1:0-58148 GCA_047974565.1 Actinomycetales bacterium | reverse complement strand
GGCAGCCCCCTGCCACCCACGGACGCCACCAAGGCCGGCACATCGTCACCCGGGTGACATTCGGCAGCCCCGCCGTCCGCGAACACCAGCGGATGAGAGCTACTCTCGTGAAGCGCCCGTGAAACCTGCTGACCCAGAACCAGATTCACGAATCCCACATCATCGTATCTAAAGCGTTTTAAACCAGTTTGTCCGCATTTGCTATTGACCTGACATCCTTACCTCTGACAACCTGAACGGGCCCAGCCGGAGGCGAGGAGGCCACCGGCGAGACACAAGGAGTCCCCCTGATGGCCACCCATGGAGAAGCGGCCACCTCTACCCTGCCGCCACTCACCCCTGGGCCGTACCGCAAGCATCTCGGGCGTATCTCGATCATCGCCTGCTTCGGCGGCCTGCTCTTCGGCTATGACACCGGCGTCGCCAACGGCGCCGAAGGGCCGATGGCCCAAGAACTCGGACTGAGCCTGCTGCAACTCGGCCTGGTCATCTCGTCGCTGGTCTTCGCCGCCGCCTTCGGCGCGTTGATCGGCGGCAACATCTCCGATGCGATCGGTCGGCGCAAGACGATCATCCTGCTGGCCGTGCTGTTCTTCTTCGGAACGGCTTTCGTGATCTTCTCCCCGGGCGGACCCGAGCCCGGGACCCACACCACCCTGGGCTTCTCGATCCTGGTCACCGGACGGATCATGCTGGGGCTGGCGGTCGGGGGTGCCTCGACGGTTGTACCGGTCTACCTGGCCGAGCTCGCCCCCTACGAGATCCGCGGATCGATCACCGGCCGCAACGACCTGGCGATCGTCTCCGGCCAGCTCGCCGCCTTCGTCGTCAACGCGATCATCGCGGCCACCTTCGGCGAGCACGTCGAGGGCATCTGGCGGTACATGTTCGCCGTCTGCGCCCTGCCGGCGGTCGCGCTCTTCTTCGGCATGCTGCGGATGCCCGAGTCACCGCGCTGGCTGGTGGAGAAGGGACGACACGACGAGGCCCTCGCGGTGCTCAAGACCGTCCGGCCGCACGAACGGGCCGTCGCCGAACTCGGCGAGGTGGAGCATGTCGCGGAAGAGGAAGAGCAGAGCCACCAGATCGGCCTGAGCGCCGTCCTGCACAACAAGTGGCTGCTGCGCATCATCCTCGTCGGCATCGGGGTGAGCATGACCCAGCAGCTCACCGGCATCAACTCGATCATGTACTACGGCACCCGGGTGCTCGAAGAGTCAGGGATGTCCGAGCAGCAGGCCGTCCTGGCGAATATCGCCTTCGGTGTGGTCGCCGTGATCGGCGGCATCATCGCGCTGTACAACATGGACCGGCTCGACCGCCGCACCACGTTCATGATCGGTTTGTCGCTCACCACCGTGTGCCACTGCCTGGTCGGCGTCGCCTCCATCCTGCTCCCGGAGGGGAACCCAGCCCGGCCCTACGTCATCCTCGTGCTGGTAGTCGCCTTCGTCTTCTCGATGCAGACCTTCCTCAACATCGCCGTGTGGGTGTGGCTGGCCGAGATCTTCCCGCTGCACATGCGCGGCCTGGGCATCGGCATCGCGGTCTTCTTCGGCTGGACGACGAACGGTCTGCTCGCGCTCTTCGTCCCCACGCTCATCGAGGGCATCGGCATCACCGGGGTGTTCTTCATGTTCGCCGCCATCGGCGTGGTCGCCCTGGGCTTCATCTACACCCAGGTGCCGGAGACCCGTGGTCGCTCGCTCGAGGCCCTCGAAGAGGACGTCTCGACCGGCGAGATCTACGCCAAGATCAGGCGCCCGGCCAGGGCCTGATCTGCCTGCGGGCGCCGGCCGGAGCACACCTCGCGCCCACCCGGCGCGATGCCCACGGACGCTCCGGGCAGCCCGCTCCAGCCCACAAGGGCCCGCGATCGTTCGCGGGCCCTTGTGGCATGTCCGGCCCCGGCGGGCGGCCACACCTGAGCGCTCCTGGAGCACCTGAGCCAGTGTCGGCGGGCCGCCCCGGGGTAGGGGCGGGGCGCGTTGTGCCGTGCGTGACCGCGACACCGTGACGGCGACTCCGTAGCCGCGACTCCAGCGGGGTGAACGTTCTGCCCGATGATTGCGAACGCTCGTTCGATCGGCGCATCATGGAGAGATGGCTGGCGGCATGAACTCCCGGGCGGGAATGAGTCTGGCCGAGCGTTCGCGCCGGTCCGGCATCGGGGCTGGTCCCGGTCACGGCGGTGAACCGTCGACCGCTGGGCAGGGGGCTGTTGCGGGGCAGGGGGTTGTTGCGGGGCAAGGGGTTGTTGCCAGCGAGCCGGCGGCTTCGGCCGTGCCGCCGCCGGCCCGTCGGCATTGCTGGGTGCAGGACGCGCCGATGAGTCCCGGGCGCTGGCCGGGCCTGCTCGTGCAGTGGCGACGGCACTCCGAGCGCGGGTGGCAGGGTCTGGTGGTGTGGTCGGCCGACGACGAGGACGGGCCGGTGCTGCTGCAGTCCTGGCTGGACGCCCGTTTCCTGGAGGCGGCGTCGGTGCCCGGTACCGGCTGATGCCCGAGGTAGCCAGTCCACGCCAGAACGTCCCGGCCCGCCAGGCCCTACCCGCTGGGCCCGACCCGCCAGGCCCGACCCCCGACAGGTCACCCAAGGTGACCGGCACCCCTGTCAAGAGCATTCTCGGAAAACTCCTTGCATAAGTTACTCGATAGTAGGAGACTACTTGTTACCGACGAGTAACCCCGGGCCGACGACGGCCCCGAACAAGGAGACGCCGCCATGGGCCACTACAAGGCGAACACTCGGGACTTGGAGTTCCTCCTCTTCGAAGTGCTCGGCCGCCGTGAGCTGCTGGGCACCGGCGCCTACTCGGACGTCGACGAGGAGACCGCTCGCGACATCCTTGCCCAGGTGGCCCGACTGGCCGAGAACGAACTGGCCGACTCCCTGCTCGACTCCGACCGCAACCCCCCGGTCTATGACCCGGCGACCCGCACCGTGACGATGCCCGAGTCGTTCAAGCGCAGTTACCAGGCGTATCTGGACTCGCAGTGGTGGCAGATGGACATCCCCGCCGAGCTCGGCGGCATCCCGGTGCCTCCGTCCCTGCGCTGGGCGGTGGCCGAGATGGTGCTCGGCTCCAACCCCGCGGTGCACATGTTCTCCGCGGGCTTCGCCTTCGCCCGGATCATGTACCGGTACGGCACCCCTGACCAGCGTCGGCTCGCCCAGCTCATCATCGACCGGCACTGGGCTGCCACCATGGTGCTCACCGAGCCGGACGCAGGCTCGGATGTGGGCGCGGGCCGGGCCACCGCGGAGCAGCAGCCCGACGGCACCTGGCACATCAGCGGGGTAAAGCGGTTCATCACCTCGGGCGAGTCGGACATGCAGGAGAACATCGTGCACTTCGTCCTGGCCCGCCCCAAGGGTGCAGGCCCCGGGACGAAGGGCCTGTCCCTGTTCATCGTCCCCAAGTACCACGTCGATCTGGCCACCGGTGACCTCGGCGAGCGCAACGGCGTCTACGCCACCAACGTCGAGAAGAAGATGGGCTTGAAGGTCTCCACCACCTGCGAACTCACCTTCGGTGCCGACGCCCCGGCGGTGGGCACCCTGCTCGGCGACACCCACGACGGCATCGCCCAGATGTTCACGATCATCGAGTTCGCCCGGATGATGGTCGGCACCAAGGCCATCGCCACCCTCTCGGCGGGGTACCTCAACGCGCTGGAGTACGCCAAGACGCGGGTGCAGGGCCCCGACCTGACCCGGATGATGGACAAGACCGCGCCGCGCGTCACCATCATCAACCACCCCGATGTACGCAGGTCGCTGATGCTGCAGAAGGCCTACGCCGAGGGGCTACGGGCCCTGGTGCTCTTCACCGCCTCCCAGCAGGACGCGGTGGACGCGGTGGTCCGGGCCGACGGCGAACTCGGCCCGGCCGAGGAACTGGCGGCCAAGGTCAACGACCTGCTGCTGCCCCTGGTCAAGGGAGTCGGCTCGGAGCGGGCCTGGGTGCTGCTGGGCACCGAGAGCCTGCAGACCCTCGGCGGCTCGGGCTTCCTCCAGGACTACCCGATGGAGCAGTACGTCCGCGACGCCAAGATCGACACCCTCTACGAGGGCACCACCGCCATCCAGGGGATGGACTTCTTCTTCCGCAAGATCGTGCGGGACAAGGGTGAGGCGCTGTCCTTCCTGGCCGGGCAGATCCTCGAGACGGTCAAGGGCGAGTCCGGCACCGAGACCCTGGCCGCAGAGCGCGAACTGCTGGGCCAGGCCCTGGACGACGTGCAGGGCATCGTCGGCTATCTGGTCGGCAAGCTCGGCGAGGCCGGGGCCACCACCCCCGAGGCCGCGGCTGCGGTCTACGCGGTGGGCCAGAACACCTCACGACTGCTGCTCGCCGCCGGTGACCTGGTGGTTGGCTGGCTGCTGATCCGCTCCGCCGAGGTGGCCCTGGCCGCCCAGGCCGGCGGCGGGCTCTCGGCATCGGAAGAGGCCTTCTACTCCGGCAAGGTTGCCGCCGCCCGCTTCTACGCCCAGACGGTGCTGCCGAAGATCCGGGCCGAGCGGCTGATCGCGGTGTCCACCGACAACACCATCATGGAGCTCAGCGAAGCCGGGTTCTGATCCCGCTGCTCAACTGCTCAGCGGGTGGACCCCTCGAGGGAACCGGTGACGGTGCCGGTGGGCACCGAGACGATGCACAGGATCTGCCGGTCCCCGCGGTCCCAGGAATCCTCGGTGGGGTGGAAGTACGTGATCTCCAGATCGGACTCCTCATAGGGCTTGCCGATGAAGTCGGCGAACCTGGCTGCGCAGGCACCGGCCTGGCGTTCGAGGTCGTCCTTGCCCGGATAGGTGTCCGGGCTGTCGGCGGTGCTTTGCGCCGTGATGGAGGCGAAGACCTCGGCGGCATGCGGTTCGGAACACTCGACCGAGTCCACCTCGTCCACGAGGCCGGTGGTGTCTGCGTTGAGCAGACACTGGCCCACGGAGAGTTGGTACGGGTCGGAGGTCTGGCCATTGCAGCCGGTCAGGACCACGGCGGCCAAGGCGGACGCGGCTACCAGGAGCGGTCGAGTCATCGTGCGCACCCCAGCAAGGGTAGAGGCCGATGACACGGGTTCGTGACGTCCAGCAGGGCGGTTCCGGCCCGCTGCCACTCGGGGTGTGTCGAGTTCAGGTCGTGCAGACCTATCCTCCGTCCCGCTCCCGAAGCCGGGCGAGCATCTCGTTGTAGGCGTTGAGTTCGGCGTCGTCGTCCCGGTCCGCAGCCCGGTCCAGTCGCCGGGCCAGGCGCGAGTCCTCCCGGGCCCACTGCACCGCCACGACGATGGCGATGAGCAGCGTCGGACCGTCTCCGACCCCCCAGGCGATGGCCCCACCATCCTGCTGATCGGCGAGCAGATCGATGCCCCACCCCAGGGACGAGAAGAAGGTCGCCTGCAGCAACGTGGTCTGGGACATCAACGCCACCGAGAAGAAGGCGTGGAAGGCCATGGTGATGAACAGCACGAGCAGTCGCAGCGGATAGGAGATCCGTCCCGGGGCCGGATCCACCCCGACCAGGGAGAAGACGAACAGGTACCCGGCCAGTACGAAGTGCACCATCATGAGTTCGTGCCCGAGGTGGGTGCGCAGCGCGAGCCCGAACAGTGGCGTGTAGTAGAAGGCCACCAGCGAGAGGGTGAAGATGGCCGCGGCCACCACCGGATGGGCGACGATCGCCAAGTAGCGCGAGTGCAGCAGCGCCAACAGGTACTCCCGGGCCCCGCGGGTGCCGTCGGAGCGTGCGGGCACCGCCCGCAGCCACAGGGTCACCGGTGCGCCGAAGACGAGGAAGGGCGGCGCCACCATGCTCAACGCCATGTGGTCGACCATGTGCACGCTGAACAGCACCCGTCCGTAGACGGCGATTCCGCCGCAGGTGACATAAGCCAGCAGTGCGCAGCCGACCAGCCAGCTGATGGTGCGCCCCACCGGCCAGTGGTCTCCGCGGCGTCGCAACCGTGCCAGCGGTCTCAGGTAGGCGACCACGAGTACGGCCACGATCGCCATCCACAGCACGTCAGGGGTCCACGCGGTGATCAGCCGCTCGGGCGTCAGCGGCGGGGGCAGGGGCACGCCGGTGATCACCTCGGCCGGGGTGGGGTTCGCCGACAGCGTCTCATCCACCGGTGGCGGGCTCAGCGACAGTGCGGCAGCCACGCCGAAGGCGGCGGCCATCACGGCCAGTTCCACTCCGGCCAGACGCCAGAAATCTGCGGGACGTCGAGCCAGGCCCGCCAGGGTGTGGTGCCGGTGCCACCAGCCGAAGGCACCCAGGACACCGAGCAGCACGGTCTTGGCAGCCAGCAGCAGTCCATAGCCGGACAGCAGGCTCTGCCACCCGTCCATCCTCGGGATGGCTCCGGCGACCCCGCTGAAGGCGACGAGCGCGAAGGCCCACCCGGCGATCACCGAATACCGGCCGACGACGGTGACCTGTGCGCGCGCCGGCGGCCGGACCAGCACCAGCGCCGCCAGCCCTCCCACCCATGCACCCGCTCCCAGTGCATGCAACCACCACGCGGACGAGACCACCTCGTGTCCAGGCCCGGCGGCGTGACCGGCCAGTGCGCGCGGGACGAGACTGACGGCCGCCGCCGCGGTCAGCCAGGCCATTCCCGACGGCGTCGACACCCCGGCGGCGACCACCGCGGTCCCGGCAGCGAACAGCACCACCATCAGGGCCAACCGCCCCGTTTCCACCGACGTCGCGTACTGCATCAGGGCGGTGCCGAGGCTGGCGTGCCACAACGGCATTCCGGCGATCATCGCCCCCGACAGCACGAGCACCAGGCTGGCCAGCACGGTCCACGCACCGGCCGCGGCGGCGACCAGCCGCAGCAGTTTGCCGAACGCCTGCGAATCCGGCGGATAGCCGGTGGCGCCGAGCAGCGCGCCGCCGAGCACCAGCGCTGCGGCCAGGTCGGCCAGGCCGGTGACCACCGGCAGGCTCCACCGCACCACCGCCCCTGGATCGGCGATGAGCAGGGGTGCGCTCGCGGCTCCGATGTCGGCGGCCAGCACCGAGACCACGACGAGGACCCCGGCCATGATGCCCAGGACGCCGGCGGTGCGGCTGTCCCGGTTCTCGCCGCGGGCGGGACCGGCCGCGGTCGCGGGTCGCTCGAGCGGACTCACAGTCGGCGGTCGGAGAGCACGGGGAAGGCGGTACGGGTCTGGTCGATGACGTCCAGGTCGATCGTGACGTCGAGGACCTCCGGGTCGAGCCCGGCCTCGGCGAGCACGTCCCCGGAGGGGTCCACCACCTGGCTGTGCCCGCCCATCTCGTGCCGGGCGTGGGTGCCGGAGGTGTTCACCGCCACCAGCACCTGCTGGTTCTCCACCGCGCGAGCGCGCCCGAGCAGACTCCAATGACGCACCCGGGCCCGAGGCCACGCGGCGGGCACCAGGACCACCTCGGCACCGGCGTCCAGGAGTCGGCGGAACTGCTCGGGGAAGCGCAGGTCGTAACACGTGGCCAGGCCGAGCACGACCCGCCGTCCGTCCACCTCGATGTCCGCGGTGACGATCTCCTCGCCAGCCTCCAGCAGCTTGGGCTCGCCGGCGCCGAAACCGAATCGGTGGATCTTGCGGTACCGGGCCAGCACGCTGCCGTCCGGGCCGAGCAACACCGAGGTGTTGTACAGGGATCCGTCCCGGGCCCGCTCGATCACCGAGCCGGCGTGCACGTGAGCCTCGATCTGGCGGGCCGCTTCCGCGATCGCGGCGATTGTCGGGCTGGCCCCAGGGGTGTGCAGGTCTTCGGCGAGTTCCGTCCAGCCCCGGTAGCCGAAGCCGGTGGGGGCCCAGAGCTCAGGAAGCACCACGAGGTCCGCGCCGCGCTGTTCGCGCACCTGATCGGCTACCCGCCGGCGACGCAGGTCCGCCGACTCGTCGTCGTCATAGCCGACCTGCAGCAGTCGCACATGCATACCCGCAGGGTAATCCGGTCTTCGCGCGGTCTGCCCACCCTCCCCTCCGGGGTGGGCGACCGGCGTCACCCCCAAGAGTTGGTATCCGTGCCTCTGATACATGTCACGAAAAGATGTCTCGATCCGTGGAACAGCACTGGCCTCGACCCGGCGACACGCCGGCATCGACGAAGCCCCGGTGTCGACGAGAAAGCCCCGGTATCGACAAGAACCGGTACCGACGAAAGCCCGACATCGACAAGAACCCGGTATCGGCGAACCACGCGAGCGGGCCACCCGGCCGCAGTGCACCAGGCCGGAGTGCACCACTGGTCAGGAAGCGACCACGCAGCGAGCCCGTTGAGGCGCATCATCGAGGTATGGCGATACCAGGTAGTTCGTCAGGCCCAGCCAGTTCGTCAGACCCAGCCAGTTCGTCAGACCCAGGTGGTTCGCGACTGGGCTCGGGAAGCTCGTCCACCACCATCTGGCGAACCGGCGGGACGACTCCAGCACATCGTCGCTGCCGATCGTGTCGCCGAGCCGTACGCACCTCGATACTGGGGTGCCGGAAATCCGCTCGGCAGATGCCAGTGGCCTGCGTATCAGGCGACGAGGTTCCGGCTCCTGGTAGCGCAAGACTCGGGTGGAGATAGGAGGCGGGCGTGTCGATCATCACGGATGGTGAGGTCATCGCGAACGGCGAGGTCCTCACCGATGGCAGGGTCATCACCCTGGGAGTACACGGCAGCGAGGTCGGGTGGACATGATGACCCGCTCGGCCGGCACCGTCACAGTCGACGAGGCTCGCGCCCTGTTCGACTCCTGGCGCGACGGTGACTCCTCCGCCTTCGACCAACTTGTGCGAGTACTCACACCTATGCTGTGGCACCTCGCCCGCGCCTACCGGATCGACGCCCAGTCCGCCGAGGATGCGGTGCAGGCGACGTGGTTCGCCTTGGTCCGCCGCGCCGATTCGATCAGCGATCCGCAGGCCCTGGTCCGATGGTTGTCAGTCACCGTACGCCGCGAGGCGGCCCGGCTGGCCAAAGGGGCCGCGCGCACCGAGCCCACTGAGTCCATGGACATCGACGTCCGGCTTCCGCTGGTCTCGGCCCCGGATGCCAACGTGGTGGACACCGCGATGTACGACGTCCTATGGAGGCACGTGTCCAAGCTCAACGAGCGGTGTCAGCATCTGCTCCGAGTGCTCGCCTTCTCCGAGCGACCCGACTACAAGCGCCTTTCCGCCGATCTGAAGATGCCGATCGGCAGCATCGGGCCCACCCGCGCCCGATGCCTGAACAAACTCCGCGAGGCATGCCTCGCCGACCCGCACTGGAGCAGGCCATGATCTCCGACGACCTCGACGACCTGCGCCTGGTGGTGGCGCTGGCCCAGATGTGGGATGACCTCGATCCAGCACCCGACGACCTCGCCGAGCGGGTCATCCTCTCGGTGGCGATGGACCAGATCGACTTCGAACTCCTCACCCTGGTGGAGGCCGAGTCTCACGTCAGCGGAACCCGCGGGCTTTCCCTGGGGTACAACGACAACCCGTCGCTGACCTTCTCCAACGGACGGGTCTCGGTGATGGTCGCACTCAGCGCCCGGCCCGGTGGGCGAGTCCGGCTGGACGGCTGGGTGGACCCGGCCGGCGGCGGACAGGTGCGACTGCGATACCCCAGCAACGCCGTTGTCAAGACCGAGGTCAACAAGAGCGGCCGCTTCTCCCTGGACGATTTGGCCCGTGGGATGGTGCGGTTGGAGTACACCGACCCCGCGGGCCACATGGTCGCCGCCCCCACCTTCGAGATCTAGGGGCGCCGGGCCCCCGTTGCCCGGCAGGCACCGCGACAATAACGCTCGAACTAGGGCGTGTCTCGTCATGCAAGCCCCGTCGCGAGCAGGCTCAGGCGGAGTGTGCGGCACGGCGGACGAGCGAGGGTGTGGCAGAGCCACGTCGAGTCGAGGACAACGCCGCCGGACGCCCGTCAGGGTCCTGCGCAGCAGGACGGGGATGACGAGACACGCCCTTATCTAGGCATATCGGGATATCCCGTTGTTGTGCCGTCGCCTGGGCGGTCGACGGCCGATACTTGTCGGACCAGCGAAAAATCACAGCAGTGCACCCCCTTGCCCGCTCCATGGACCGATCGCCGCGACCCGGCGCGCCGCCACCGGCCCGGAGCATTCCTCGGCTCGCCGGAGTCCTCGTGCTGCTCGTGGTGAACCTCGTCGCGAACCCATCTGGTTCGCGATGGCCCTTTGCGCTCGTCCTGATCGGTGCCGCCTTCGGGTACCTCGTTGTCGGGCGGTCCACCACGACGCCGGCACTGCGCTGCCTGGCTCTGGCCGGAATCGACCTCTCGGCGATCACTCTGGTAGCCGCGGCCGGGCTCGCCCCGCGATGGCTGATCGTTCTGGTGGTGATCGCCGTCGCGGCCGGATACGCGGTCTCGCTGGGCTCGCAGCCCTTCCTCGCCGGCCTCGCGAGCCTGCTGGCCAGTCTGGCTTTGACCGGCATCGCGCACGGAGACGACTGGTCTGCGGAGGTGGCGCTGGTGACCCTGGTGACCCTGCCGGTCCGCTTCCTGGCGAACCAGGTCAGGTCTGCGCGGGGCAGTGCGTCGCCCCCGGTCGCAGCCGCAGAGCCGAGCCGGGTGGCAGGAAGACTCTCGCCGGCCCACCCGACCGAAGCACCCTGCGTCCCGACATCGGAGGTGGCGGGCCGGCCGAGCGGCGGGGACGGAACCGGCGTCGCCAGCCGGCCCGCCTTCGAGACCGCCCTTGACTCGCTCCTGGCCGATACCCGACTGGTTCCCGGCCCACGACCCCCACCAGGTCGCCCGCCGGCGATCCTGACGGAGCAGTCATCCAGCCTGCCCAGCGGCGCGACCAGTACCGCGCCGGTAGGCAACAACACCTTCATCCTCGCGGTCGTGCGGATTCGCCACCTGGCCGGGATCCGCGATCTGTGGGGGCTGGCCGAAGGCGAGCGGGCCGTGCAGGAGGTGCTGGCTCGAACCATCCGCGCCTTGCCGGACGCGGTGCTGGTGGGACGCCTCGCCTACGACGACTTCGGCGTGATCGCACCCCTTGGCGGGGAAGGGATCGCCAGGGTCGAACAGACCCTCGAGGGCATCACCACGACACCCTTCGTCACTGCGGACGGAACCTCCGTGGACCCCGACCTGGCCTTCATCGTGCTCGAAGCCGGCCCGGCGATGACGGCCGCAGAACTGCTGGAGTCGGCCGCCTTCCAGCTCAGGCTCCGGACCGGGCGGTGCGCTCCACAGGGCCGGCACTCGGCGGCCCTGGAAGCGCGCCGCACCGCGTCCAACCTCGAAGCGGAGGTCCAGGTCTGGTACCAGCCGATCCAGGAACTGCTCACCGGGGAAGTGGTCGCCTTCGAGGCGCTGTCCCGGCAGGTGGTGGACGGCGAACCACGAGGCATCGCCGCGGTGCTCGATGTGGTGGAGTCCTTCGGGCTGGGCATCCGCTTCGACCGGCATGTCGTCCAGGCGGTGCTGCGCGACATCGCCCGGTCGAGGGGGCAGTTGCGTTCGGAGGTGCGATTCGCGGTCAACGTCAGCCAACGCAGCCTCGGCGATCTGACCTTCGCCGAGTTCCTGCAAGCGGCCTGCGAGAGCGCGGGCGTGTCACCCAGCCGGCTCACCGTGGAGGTCTCCGAGCGGGACGTGCCGCCGGACGCCGAGCGCGCAGTGCGAACCCTGACCGACCTGCAGGCCATCGGTGTGGACATCTCCCTGGACGACTACGGCACCGGGAACAGCACCTTGTCGCAGATCAAGACCCTGCCGATCAGCGAACTCAAGATCGATCAGTCCTTCGTCCAGGGCGTGGTCACCCGCCCGATGGATGAGATCCTCGTGCGGTCGACCATCGATCTGGCGCGGTCCCTGGGGCTGCGAGTCGTCGCCGAGGGCGTGGAGGACGCCCAGGCCCTGGCCTCGCTGCGGCACCTGGGCTGCGACTACGTCCAGGGCTTCTACTTCAGCCGGGCCCAGCCCCTGGACGATGCGCTCGCCGCGTTGGAACGCGGGGCCTTCCTGCGCTGACCGGGGTCTGTCGGGTGGTCGTGGACGTGAACCGGCCGCCAGAGCGGCGACGATTCGGCTCGGCCAGTCAGGAACGTGCCCCCTGCCCCACCAATGCCGGCCGCGGCAGCAGCACTCGCGCGGTCGTCCCCCGTCCCAGGCCGGGGGAACTGATCGAGCATCGTGCCCCCACCTGGGCGCACAACACGGACACCGCGTAGAGACCGAGGCCGACCGAGTCCTCCTGGGCGGTCGGCCGGGCTTGGGCCCGGGAGAACTTCTTGAAGAGCAGACCGATCTCGTCAGCGGCGATCCCGACGCCGTCGTCAGCGACGAGCAACTCGACCGTGTCGGGGTTGTCATCGGTGAGGCCGGCGGTCACCAGGACGATGCCGCCAGGCGGGGTGTACTTGATCGCATTGGTGAGCAGATTGTCCAGGATCTCCGCCAGCACCAGATCGTCGCTGGCGACGACCAGATCGCGGTCGAGCGCGGCACGTACCGTGATCCGCTTGTCCGTGGCTGCCGCCGCGACCTGGTCGATCGCGCGCCGCACCGCCGTCGACAGGTTCACCGCGACCAGTTCCAAGCCGAGGTCGGACTCGATCTCCCGCGCTCGCATGACCCGCCGCAGCAGCCGGTCCATCTGTTCCACCTGACGTCGCAGCAGCCGCTGATCGGCCACCACCGGCCGGTCGTGCAGCATGCCCAGGTGCGCCATCTGCCGGATCACCGGAGCGCGCAGATCGTGGATCACCACGTCCAGGAGATCCCGCTGTTCGGTGAGTGCCTGCTCGACCTCGGCCTTGGAAAGCCTGAGTTCGCGGGTGCGTTCGTCGACGAGCGAGGCCAGCTGCCGGTTGACCAGCCGGACCCGGTGCACCCGCCACGCCGCCACCCCGAAGACCAGCAGGACGAGGACGGCCGCCAGGGATCCTCGTACCAGGGGTCGCTGCCACCAGGACCGGTCGATCTCGATCGCAACCTCGACCGGTGTGGGAAGCCACCCGCCCACCCGGTCCGAAGCCTGGACCGTGAGTTCGTGGGTGCCGCTGTCGAGGGAGGGCAACTCCAGGCTCAGGTGCTCCGGCGGCAGGTCGATCCACGTGTTCGACGTGCCGCGATATCGCAGCGCGGCCTGACTTTCACGCAGGTAGCAGGCCTGGTCGATGATCAGGCGGACCGCATGAGTGCCCGGCTCGAGGTGGATCGTGGTCCGCGCCGAGACCTCGACCCCGTCGACCAGGACCGAGTGCACCGCCGGTGGTGCGGTGCAGCGGCTGCGTGGGGTCGAGCGCAGCCGGTCGGTCGAGACCAGGTTGATCCCATTCGACCCACCCACCACCACCTGGCCCGAGTTGGCCAACTCCATGGCACCGACGCTGAAACCACCCGGTTGCAGGCCGTCCGCCAGGCTGAGCTCGACCGGGTCACCCGATGACCGGTCGATCGCCGCCAGCCCGACCGCGGTCGCCGCCCAGATGACGCCCTGATCATCCGCGACCGCAGCCCTGACCTCTCGGGGGCCGCGCGACTCCGTGAGCGGGTAGAGGCGGCTGACCCGGTCCAATCCGGGCGCATAGACGTCCAGCCCGCCGTTGGTGGCAACGATGAGTTCGCCACTGTCCGTGGCGAAGATGTCGTGGACCGTGGGGTCGCTCAGCGCCGGGCGCCCCTGGATCGGCACCGACCCCAGGGCGAGCAACTGCCTGGAGACCGGGTCCAGCACGCCGGCACCCGAGCCCCAGTGCCCCAGCGCCAGCCGGCCGTCGGCCAGCAGCGCCATGGCAGACACCCCCGCCAGTGGAGCCAGGTCGTCCAGGGTGTAGCGCTCGGTGCCCTCGGGACCGATGCGCACCAGGCCTGCTGTGCCGGCCACCCAGACCCGGTCTGCCTCGTCCACCACCACGTCGAGCGCGTCGCCGACCTCGGATGCCAGGTCGGCGGCCAGCAGTGTGCGGTCCCCGGAGTCGAGCTCGACGACGGCGAGATCAGTTCCCGCACACCAGATCCGCGAGCCCTCGGGACGGGCCGTCAGAGTGGCGCAGCCCATCGGGTCGATCGGCAACGGATGGCTGTCGCCGGTGCCGAGATCGAACCAGCGCGGATCATCGCGGGTCAGCACCGCCACCCCGTCCCGTCCGCCCATCCGCACCGGGGTCACCTCGTAGATCCGGTTCAGCAGTGTGGCCTGCGGCTCCGACGGTGGCACCCGCAACCACTGGGCGACCTTCGGCTTGGGGTCCAGGTATGCCACCCCGGAATCCTGGGAAGCAACCCACACGGTGCGGTCCCGGGCCTCGACGATGTCGACCACCGCACCCGGGCCGAGCGAGAGCAGGTCCGCGGAGTCATGGACGAACCGGATCACCGCCCCGCTGCCGGGGTCGATCCGGTACAGCCGGCTCCCCGACGTCGTCCAGACCGCGCCGTCGGACCCGACCAGGATCGAGGCCGTGTAGTAGTCGAACTCCTCGCCTGGGTAGCGGCGGTACTGCCGGAACCCGGCGGCGCCGGGTGCCAGGGCATTGACGCCGGCGGTGGCGGTGCCCACCCAGACCGTGCCGTCGGGGGCGAGCGCGACGCAGGTGAGCTCGTCTGAGGACAATCCCGACGTGGCCGCGGTCAGCACGGTCGATCGGTCGTCGGCCAGATCGACTCGATACAGACCGGCGGGGGTGGCCGCCCACAACAGTCCGCGCTCGCGGTCCACGGCCAGGTCGACGACCTCCTGGTCGATGCCCTCGACGAAGGTGAACGACCCGGTGGCCGGGTCGACCCGGGCCAGGCCGGAGGACAGTCCTGCGAAGAGCGCAGCGTCGGTGCGTTCCAGGGCATACACCACCACGTCCGGGCCGGGCCGGCGATCCGAGCCATCCCCGGCGAAGGTCTCCAGGGTCCCGGTCTCGAAGGAGAGTCGGGAGAGCCCGCCGGCGACGGTCCCGATCCACAGGTAGGTGGCGTCGCTGGTCAACGCGGAGATGACATTGTCGTGCAGCGACTCCGGGTCGGCCGGATCGCGGAAGAAGTTGCGCGACCCGGAGGGCTGGTACCTGCTCAGGCCGCTGGAGGTTCCGATCCACATCGCCCCGTCCGGGCCTTGGTGAAGAACCCGTCCGGAGTCGCCGGCGACTCCGTCCTTGACGTCCACATGACGGAACCAGTTGGTCGGGTCCGCGGGGCGCCCTGGCGACTCGACGGCAGCCGCGGGTGCTGCCCCGAGCCAGGCCAGCAGCATCGCGACCAGCACCCCGGCCAGCGTGAAGGACGCCACCGCGACCAACCGCCCGGGTCTCATCTCAGCTCATCCCGGCGGCGCTTGACGCCGCTGCTCCTTGACGCTCTCGGCCAGGGTCTGCACATCCGTCATGACCAGCGGCTTGAGGAAGAACAGCGCACCGCGGGGAGGTCTGCGCGCCACGCCGCTCATCACCACCAGTAGCGCCTCGGGGGCGTACCCCGCGACTGCATCGAGCAGCGCGTCCTCGGTGGCGTCGGGCATCCGGGAATCGCAGAGCACGAGGTCGAAGGTGCCGGAGGCGAGTTGTTCGATCGCGCCCTTGCGGGTGGTGGCCAGGGTGGCGGCCAGGCCAAAGGTGCGCACCATGGCCGCGAGCGTCTCGGCCACGATCGCATCGTCGTCGACGATCAGCGCCCGCGGCAGGTCCGGTGCGCTGCCGCCCAGGTCGAGGGTCGCGCTCGCCGTCACGGCGGGCTGAGGATCGTGCGTCGCCGAGGGATCGGCACGATCGTCGGTGGGCGGGTGGCGGCGGCCGGTGTCGCCCACGCCGAGGGTGTCCAAGACGTGCTGTACCTGGGCGATATCGAGGGGCAACTCCAGATGTGCCGAGGTGCCGTTGACAAGTGCGGCGTCGGCCAGTTCGTCGCCGCCGGTCGCCGAGATGGTGACGACGAGCAACTCCGGCCGGCTGGCCAACACAGCACGCAGAGTGCCCAGGTCGGCCGGGGTTGCCAGGTCGAGCAGCAGCGCGTCGACCCGGGCCAGGTCGTGGTCCTGCGGGCCGGCAATCCGGCGCGCCGGCATCGGCAGCGATCCGGCAAGATTCAGCGCCATATCGCCTAAATAACCGAGTTGAGTCATACAGTCAACTCCCGAAACGAATCCCGCCATCCGGACTGCGACGACCCGAATCGCGATGCGGGCTCACCCGCCGAGGCCACCACGATGGCTTCCACGCAACCGGGCCACCAGCCACTCATCGTTCACCAGGTCTGGAGCATGGGCGAGGACCTGCTCGGCCAGCCCAGCCAACGCCGGCCCCTGGTCCAGGCCGAGTTCGTCCCGCAGCCGGCGGCGCGACTCGGAGAGCACCCCGAGCGCGTCGTTGGAGCGCCCGCACCGGTAGAGGGCGACGATTCGCAGCGCCCAGATGGATTCGCGCCACGGCTCGTCGGCGAGCAGCCCGGCACAGGTCTGCGCCGCGGCCTCCGGGTCGCCCCACCGCAACTCGTTCAAGGCCAGGATCTCCAGTAGGCGGGCCCGGGTCTCCACCAGCCGGCTCCGCCAACGCTCCAGCAGCGTGTTGTTGGTCCCCTCGAAGGGTTCGTTCCTCCACAGATCCAGCACCGCGCGCACCGCATCGGGTGAGGACCGGTCGGGGTCCCGCAGCACCGCCTTCGTCGCCAGTTCGAAGGCGACCAGGTCGATCTGAGCCGGGTCCAGAGCCAGTCCGTAACCGTGCGGATCGCTGGTGACCAGGTCACCGGCGCCCACATCGGTGAGGAAGGTCCGCAGCCGGGACACGGCGGTGTACACGGCGTTGTGCGATACCTCCGAGCCCTCGAGCCAGACGAACCGGGTGAGCCGCGCCGGTGTGACGGCCAGCGGGCAGGCGGCGCTGAGGGTGGCGAGCAGGTCGCTGCTGCGGCCCGCTGGCAGTTCGGTCCAGTGCCCGTCGCCGACCTTGATGGCCGCGGTGCCGAAGAACCGGAGTTGGACGCCGGTGGAGCGTCCGGCGGTGGACTGCACCGCGGTGCCCAGATCGGAGACCTTGCGCTGTAGCGCCCGGTCGACGGCCTGGCGCAGCCGTGGCGGCAGTACCGGATTGAGGAGGAAGCCGTCCGCGCCGGCCGCCAACACCCGGGTGTTGTCCGCGAGCTCGGGATCGGCGCTCATCAGCAGGATCCGGGTGTTCCGTCCACTGGGCAGCCCGATCACCTGCCGACACAGCTCGAAGCCGTTGGCATCGGGGAGTCGGATATCCAGCAGGACGACATCGAAGGCCGAGGCGTTGAGCAGGTCCACCGCCTGGCCCGCGGTGGCAGCCCCGGCCACGATGTGACCCACGCTCTGCAGCGCCTCGGTGTAGTAATCGCGCACGGCGTCGTCGTCATCGACGACCAGGATCCGTCCGGTCGAGGCCGACCGTCGCCGCCGGACCACGATCCAGGCGCTCTGTGAGGTGTTCGGCTCCTCGGCGGCGAGCTCGACCAATTCGTCGTCCGGGGCCAGGTGCCACGTGCGCAGGCAGTGCACCGCCACAGCGTCGCCGGCGCTCCAGGCCACCTGGAAGCCCGATGCGGACTCGGCAGTGGGTCGCTGACCCCTCGGCCCGAGCAGGACCGCGTACGCCTCGCCATCCCCCTCGAGATGGTGCGGCTCATCGCGTGCAGGATCACCGACCGATGGGTCACCGATCCCGGCCGGGTCGGGGCAGGTCGCACGCTCACCCAGGCGGGGTTCGAGGTGTTCCTCGAGATGTACTGGGTTCTCGTCGACGGGTCGCCCCTGTGCCTGGGCCCCCATGACAGTGAGGATGACAGGTGGGTGCCCGCCCGGTCCACCGGTTCCCACCGATGCCACCCACGGGCGCGACCGCGGTGGTGTGAGCCAGGGCGCAGGTGTGCGAGCCTGCCTCACTGGGCCGCCAACCGGATCTCACACGTCCGGCCGTTCCAGGTGGTGTCGGTCCCGCCACCTGGGGCCAGGTATCTCATCGTGCGCTGGCTCCCGGTGTCCGGGGCCGTGGCACGGATACGCCGTTCCACCGGATCGATCTCGATCGCCTCGGGAGCCGACAGCGCGAGCATGAGCGCGATCCGCACAGCGGTGTCCGCGGCGAGGAGTAACTCGGGACGGGCTTCCTGCTCGGGATGCAGGCCGGCGAGCAGTCTGGCGAGATCGAGCTGTTCGGTGCAGGCGCCGGCCGGGAGTCCGTCCCAGGGTGGGCTCGGCTGACTGAGTCGGCTTTGCAGCATCTCGGCGGCGACCATCGCCTTGTGGAGATGAGGCATCGGGTCGGTGTGTGGTTGCTCGGCCAGGGAAAGTTGCCCGAGCACGCCCGTCAGCGGTGAACGCAGATCGTGCACGAGGTGTCGCTCCCGGTCGTGGGCGGTCTGGACCACCTCACACAGGGCCGCTGCCGCGACCTGCAACACCAGGGCACAGCGCTGATCGTGCTGGAACCGAACGGCACCGTCGGTGCGGGGCGGGCCCGATCTCGCCGCGTCCTGATCCGTCGGGGCGGTGGGATCGGCGGCGGACGAATCTGACCGCGCGGGGTCCACGGAGTGCGCCGACCCTTGTGCGGTCGGCCTCGAGGCAGCGGTCGACCCCGGATCATCTGTCGACCCCGGGTTGGCTGCCGATCCCGGGTTGGCGGCCGATCCCATGTCAGTCAACCCGGCCAGCCTTCGGTGCCGCCCACCCAGAAGGACGGCATTGACCACGGCGAATGCCTTCATGACGCACCACACCACCTTGCTGCGACATCAAGAAAAATTCTGACATGCCGGACCTTGCATTCGGCTTACACGCGGACCGGCTCCCCCTCCGGCTCACCCTGCCGGAGAGTGCGGTTGCCTGCTCACCGTGCCGGGGGCTCATCCCAGCGCGGAGGGTTACCACGAGGAGCATGACCGCGCTCGGGCGAGCAGCCCCGGAAGGGTCCGTCCACCTCGCACAGGATGGGCAGGTGATAGTCGGCATGGTCCCGCAGCCACACCGACATCCCCAGATCCGGTTCGGCGCGGCACATCTCCCACGACTGTCGTAGGCCCTCCAGACGCAGCACCGCGTCCGGATGCTCCCACCACTGCGAGCACCAGGTGCGTGCCCGCCCGTCGATCCGGCGCACCAAGACCCCCACCACGACGTGCCGGACGAAGTCGGCCAGGGCCGGACCGACGGGTGGGCGGTGGTCGGTGACAGCGGCGTGCACTCTGCGCTGGTCGGGTGCCGGCACCCGTCCGCCGTCGAACGGGTCATGCTCGCCGGCCCTGCCGCCACCGATCACCACGGCCCCGCCGTCGCGTCATCCGCGGCACCCGACGGCGCCGAGTGCCCGGACCGGGGCGCCACCCGCCTCGCCGGGTCCGAGCCGGGCGCCCGCCCCCGGCCCACCGGCTGCCTGCCCACCGCAGCGGCCGGCTGGGCGTAGGCCGGATCGCTCGTCCACGGCCGGGTCCGCACCAGGAAGGGCCGAGAGCCGCTGGGGATCACCAACGCCCGGCCGCGCGGCATGGCCGCCAGGTCGGCGACGTCGAGGACCTTCTCCACCCGAATCGCATGGGTGCGCGAGTCGCCACCGCGGGCTCGGGTGCGCGAACGCTCATCCCGGTGGTACTCCCCGGTGAGCTGGGCGAGCTCGCCGAGGAACTCGGCCTCGGCCACCCCGCCGCCGTACACCCGGATATTGGCAGCCGACCAGAGTTTGCGCATTCCCTCACGGCCCCAGACCGATTCACCTTGTGACCAGGATTGCAGCAGCGTCATGATGACGATGCCACGCGACCCGTAATGGCTGTACAGGTCGGGTAGGTCGGGCCAGCGGCACACGTTCGCAGCCTCGTCCAGCACGGCCACCATCGGCACCCGCAGCCGTCCACCCGGATCGTTGGCGGCCTGCTTCTCGGCGGCTTCGGTGACGGCGACGGTCAGCGCGGCCACCAGGGGGCCGAGGGTGCCGCGGCCCTCCCGGGAGATCGCGTAGAGGGTCTGCCCGGAGCGCACCAGATCTCGCACGTTCAGCTGCCGCCTGGGGGATCCGGCCCCTGCGGTGAACCACTGGGCCGCCTCGACATTGGTGAGGAAGCCGACGGCCTGCTGGGCGGTGGCGTACACCCCGGCCCGTTGCTTGTCCGGCGCGGTCACCGCGGCCGCCACCGAGGCTGCGGTCAACGGGTGGCCGAGGTCGGTGAGCAGGTCGACCGGCTCGTCGTTGCCGGGCTCGCACAGCCATTCGTACACCTGAGTGAGCGGACGGTGGGCACCGGCTGCGGCCAACAGCAGACCGGCCAGCAGATCCCGCCCGGCGGTGTCGAAGAAGGCGTCGGTGCGGGCCTGCTCGCCACGGCTGCCGGCGGCGAACAGATCTGCCAGCACCCGGGCCTTCACCTCGTCGGTGACGTAGTCCAGCGGGTTCCACCACCAGGCGGGTGGCTCGCCGATGACCTGCTGCGGGTCGAACACCCAGACCTCGCCGCGGGCCGCCCGGTGCTGCCGGGTCTCGTCGACGATGTCCCGTTTGTTTGAGGTGACCACCAGGGCACCGGGAGCAGCCAGCACCGCCGGGATCGCTCGAGTGGTGGTCTTGCCGGTTCGCGGACCCCAGATGTCCACCGTCACGTCCTCCCAGGAGGAGAAGAGCGCGCGATCGCCGACAACGCTGCGCCCGATCGGCAGGCCGGGCTGATCCGTGGCCGCGCCCAGCCGTTGCCCGATCGCCCGGGCTCCCGGCTCGGCGAAGGTGGCCAGTTCACGTCCTCGAGCCAGATGGGGTGCGGCGCGGTCGATGGCGTGTGCCGGCCTGCACCGACGCACAAGCGCCAGCACGAACCAGGCCAGCAGGAGGCCGACGGCAAGCTCGACGGCCACCGCGATCCACTGCGCGCGGCCCCATCCGACGTCACCGGTGACGACGCCGAGTGCCAGCACCACCGGGTTCGCCGCCTGGACCGGCAGATCGCCGGTGGCGACCGCCGCTATCCGGTAGGCGCCCCAGATCCCGGCCAGGACGGCACACAACCCGAGCACTCCCACCCGGATCGCGTGCGTGCCCAGGTCGGGGCCGGGGTGGCGGGCCGGGCTGGTGGCGGTCATTGCTCGGCCTGCGGGGTCATCGGCGCGCCTTGCGCGGGAAGGGTGGCGACCGGCCGGCCGACCTCACCGGCGGGATCACCGAGAACTCCACCGGCAGTCTCGCCGGCATCGGCCATCCGGGAGCGGGTGTGCCACAACTTGTTCGTGTCGTTCACCGCGGACTCCACGTCGGTGAGCCAGACCCGCACGGGGATACCGGGTTTGCCGCCGACCTTGATGAGGAAGTGACCCCGACCGGGTGGCTCGCACTCGCGTCCGGTCCGGCTGTCCCAGGCCGGGGGATCCTGCCAGCCGACCAGCATCGACTCCTCCGCCCCGGAGACCGCCACGGCCGAGCGCAGCATCGGCATCTCCGCGGCCGGCAGGCCGCCGCAGATGACCATCCCCGAGCGCTCCACGAAGCCACGGGCCTTCATCCGATCCTCCTCCGCGGGAAGGGACAGCAGGTCGCTCATCGTGTGCGAGATCATCGCCATCCCCACCCCACGCTGCCGGTTCAGCCGGGTCAGGGCATCCACCCGGTCGACCATGCCGCGTCCGGCGCGCAGCGCCCGCCACAACTCGTCCAGGACGACGAAGTAGTGCCGGCGGGGTTCCAGCCCGGCATCGGCCAGGGCGTGCGCGGCGGCGACGGTGCCGAAACCCGCGGACCAGCAGGCCAGCAGGACGGCCGCCTGCAGGTCGGTCTGGCCGTCATCGATGCTCGAGACGTCGAAGACCACCGGCCGGTCGCGGCGCATCGGGGTGGTGGTGGGCCGGGAGAACAGCCCGCCGAAGCGTCCCCCGGAGATCATCGAGACCAGGCTCGCCTCCAGCCCCTCGGTCAGATCCCGGTAGCGGTCGAGGTTGCCTCGATCGAGCGTGACCTCGCGGACCGATTCGGGCGCCTCCCGGATCACCTGCAGCAGGTCGCCGAGCACCGGCACCCCCACGTGCCGCTCGTCCAGCACTCGCAGCGCCCGGTCCAGGATGGTCTCCTCGCGGTCGGTGGGTGGGCTGGATCGCAGGATGGTGATCAGCGCGGAGACGATGGTGGCCCGTCGGCCGTGCGCGTCGGCGAGCAGGGCTCGACGGGCGTCGCCGGTGAGCCGGTCGGCGACCGTGCCGGCGGCACCCGGGTCGAGCACATTGAGGTGGCCACGGCCGCTGCCCAGGCGCACCACCTGCCCGTCCATCGCCTCGACGAGGTCGACATAGTCGGGCTTGAGATCGCCCAGCACGAAGGGGATGACGCCGTACCCGGCCAGGCCCAAGGCCATCCGGCGCACGATCGTGGACTTGCCCAGGCCCGGCTTGCCGAGCACGAAGGCGGACGGATTGGAGATCAGCCGGGCCCGCTGGAACCAGGAGATCGGGTCGCAACACAAGGTCGCCCCGGTGAGCAGGTTGCGTCCGACCGGCACGCCGACCATCGGGGAGCCGGCGCCGACCGAGAACGGCCACAGCCCGCAGACCTGCACGCTGGTGCCGCGAAACTCCTGCGGCGCCTGCAGGTAACTGCTGCTTCCGCCGCCACGCCCGGCCCAGCCACGAGGCCCGGGCCGGGGGATCGCCTGGCCTTGCGCACCGCGGCCGCCCTGCTGCCGACGCCTTGGTGAAACTGCGCTGCTCACAACGCCTCCCGGAGTTCGGCGGGGACCCGTAGGTGCGAGGAGAGGACCAGGCCCAGCGGCAGGCAGGCGGCGAAGGCCGAGTCCTGCGAGCCGTACACCGGCCGTAACTGGACCCGGGCACCGGCGGACAGGGCGTCCACCGCGGCTCTGGCGTCGGCCAGCCCGGCAGGGTCGGCGACTGTGGCGGTGACCAGCATGGCGAAGTTCACCAGGCCGGCACCGGTGGCCTCCTCCCGGGCGGTCGCCTCGGCCGCGGCCACCTCGGTCAGCGAGCGCGCGGAGGGCCGCTGGCTGCTCGTCGCGCGGAACAGGGCGTTGCGCTTGTCCACCTCGACGATCCGGGCGGCGGTCCCCGGGTCGAGCACCCGGTAGAGCAGGCTGACCCGTTTGCGGTCGACATCCGGGTGCGGAGCGAGCAGCCCGGACAGCACCGAGGAGAACACCTCCCCGCGGGGCGGCTGGCTCATCGACCAGGTCACCGAGACCGCATTGTCATGCCGATAGCTTCCCCAATTGGCTTGCGCGGCAGCCGGTCCCACGTCCGCCCAGGTGAGGTCGAGTACCTCGCCGAGTTCGCGGGCCTCTTCGATGACGGCCGCCGCGTCGGGGTCGTAGGCGCAGCGCACCAGTTCGCAGAGTTCCTGGGCCGAGACCGGGCGGGCAGCCCCGGCACCCGCGGCCGCCAGCCCCTGGCCCAGCGCGGGCAGCCGCGAGGCCAGGTCCCGGGCGACCTCCTCTATCGAGCGGCGGCGACCGCCACTGCGGGTGGCGGTGCTGAAGGTGAGGCCGACCCACGCCTGGATCGACGCCGACCCGACCGGGTAGGTGTCCACCACCTCGGCGAGCATCGCCCGGGCGGCCAGCGGCGCCGACGGGTCGAGGTTCGTCAGCACCTCCCGACGCAACCGGGAGCCGCTGTCGGGTGCGGTCTCCACGGTGACCGAGGCGGCCACCAGACCGGGTTCGCCGGACAGTCTGGCCAGCCACTGCCCCCAGTGCGCCACCCAGGCGTCCTGTTGGTCGCTGTCCACCAGGGACGCCCCGTCGGGTTCGGCGCCGAAGACGACGCTGACCTGGCCGGTGCGGGGCAGGTGCACCAGCGCGAAGGGCCGTCCGTGGGCGTCCTGCCCCTCGTACAGCTCAGACGAGGCCGCCAACCCAGGCAGTTGGAACCGCCCCAAGCCTCGCGGGCTGAGCGGCCCGCCACGGTAGACGGGGTGGCCACGCAGCCGAGCTCCGCGAAAACCGATCCGAGCCCCGATACGTTGCAATCCGTTGCGGTGGTGGTGGTCTCGTACCAAGAGCAGCAGGAGTGCCGCACCGACGATCGCGCCCACGCCGGCCGCGGCGAACAGACCGGCGAACATCGTGGTCAGCACGATGCACAGCAGTCCGACCAGGAGCACCCCGGTTCCGATCAATCCGAGCTGGCCGAGACCTGCGCTACCCGGGCGGCGCCAATTGCCGTAGGTGCGCGCCGTCGCGCGTTCATTGACTGCCACGTGGACCCTCTCCTGTACTGTCTGCGGCCGCCGCACCGGCGACCTGCTTCGCGCCGCGATAGACCGCGGCTGCCGTCTTGACCCCGGTGACGGCCACTGCCATCACCGCTCCCGCCACCGGGATTGCCGAGGCGGCACCGGTTGCTGCGGACCCGGCACCCGCGGCACTTGAACCGCCCACGCCGGAGGGAACGCCGCCCATGCCGGGCGAGCCGGGCTTCATGCCGGGCGAGCCACCGGGCTGCGGCCCGGGTGAGCCGCCCTTGGCAGAGGTGCCACCGGGCGTGGCCGAGCCCTTGGGCGAGTTGCCGGGTGCGCCGGTGGACGAGGACCCGCCACCGGACCCGGTGGAGGCCGCACCCTTGGCAGAGGGAGCCGAACCGCCACCACCGCCGCCGCCCGCGCCGCCACCCGGTGCCGATCCGGCCCCGGACGGTGTCTTGAGGGCACCCTGGGGAACCGACGGCAGCGGGGGCAGCGGCTGACCCGATCCGGTGCCGCCCGCCACGGCGCCGACCAGCGGAGTGCAGGCCCGCATCAGTGCCGGCAAGGCCAGCACGCTCAACGCCATCAGGGTGATCCCGATCAGCAAGGTGTAGATGCCGCCTTCCTCGGAGCCTCCCCATTGGGCGAGCATCCGGAAGGAGATCATGTAGACGACGGCTGCCACCGGTTTGTAGAGGACGAAGGCCAGCGTCCAGGAGCAGCACCGGGTGAACCAGACCCGGCCCAACTCCAGGTTGGTGAAGGCAGCCGAGCACGGCAGCACCACCATCATGATCGCCAGCACGGCCGAGCGGAGCACCAGAACGATGATCTGGGTGACGGTCGCGATCATGGCGATGAGGATCAGCAGACTGGTCAGCAGCGGTGCCGAGCCCGGGGTGGACCCCACCTCCTGCAGGGTCGTCACGCCCTGCCTGACGACCGCTTCGTCCAGGATGGCCATGGCCAGGCCCTGCGAGCTCACCATGGCGGCGGCCACGATCGCCACGCTGCCGCCGGCGACACACGAGGCGATCAGCAGCGAACGGATGAGGTCGAGGCCCGGCTGGGCCCGACGCTCCCACGCCATCCGGGCTCCCCCGACGAGCAACGAGGCGACCACCAGCACCAGCATGAAAGGCCGCAGATCAGCCTGCGTGCCGGTGACGGTATCGAGGAAGAGGCTCTCCGGAGTCCAGCTGACCGGCTGCTGGGGAAACCAGGCGAGGAGCCAGGTCGAGCAGGCCAGCACCAGGCCGGCGTTCGCCAGCTCGACCAATCGGGTGATGGCCTCGGCGAGCAGCCGAGCACCGAGGTCGCCGAACACCTCAGAGAATGCCGCTGACGATGCCGGATGCCGACCCGATGACGATGCAGCCCATCAGCACCCAGGCCAACCGGGTGGCATGTTCGCCTCCCTCGCCGCGCCGGCTGGCGATGGCCATCACGCCGCCGGTGACGATCACCCCGATCACGCAGACGCCCAGGGCGAACCAGGCCCCCCAGTTGATCAGCGTCTGGAAGCCGCCCGCCCAGTCGGGCCGGGTCGGCTGTGGAGCGGGGAGACTGGCGGATGCGAGAGTGGGCGCCAGAGCTGTGGCGAGTGCGACGACGAATGACATGGAATTGCCTCCGAGCAGTGGTGGGTGGCCCGCAACGACAGCCACGGACATGACACGATCATGCATCCAACATCGCTGATCGCTGTTACTTATCCACAGGCAGCATCAAACGACATCATTCGAGGTTCTCCAGGACTGAAGATGACCTGGTGCTCACACCCACTCGCCTCGCCACCCTCGCCGCCCTGGCGCTCCTCGTGCTCGGCGGCACGATTCTGCTGACCCCGGTTCTCGACGGCCCGCTCACCCACGCGTCCGTCGGGTCGGGCTCCGATCGCCGCCGCGACGTCGCTCGCGAAGGCCCGAGCACCGACCCACACACACCGGACCCCGACACACCAGACCTCGACAACCCAGGCCTCGACACACCAGGCCCCCCGAACACCGACGTGTTCTGGCCACCATCCCCGTCCAGCGGGCGCGAGGGCGAAGCCGGCCCCACCGACGCCGAGGAGGGCGCGAGCGGACCCGGCGATCCCGAGCCGGACGGCCCGGGTGCAGGGGCGGGCCAGATCGCCATGACCACCGATCCGGATGCACCTGGTTGGGCCGCAGCCGCTTTCGCCGAGGCCTTCGCCCGTCCGTCGGCCCCGGTCTCCGATGAGCTCTGGTGGGCCGGCGTCGCGCCGCTGCTCACCTCCCAGGGCAGGCACGACTATCTCGGCACCGACCCGGCGCTGGTCGGCTACACCGCGGTGCTCGGCCTGGTGGGCGGACCCGACGGCCGTGACGTGGTCACTCTGGCGCCGGGCTCCCCGATTCCCGACGTACCGTCCGCGGAGGCGGGCATCGTGAGCGTGGGTGTGGTGACCGATGCCGGGATCTACGTGGTGAATCTGACCCCAGGCCCTGCAGGAGAGTGGTTGGCCGCCGGCATTACCCCGCTCGACCCGCTCACCGACCCCTCCGAGTACGTGGCGGGTACCGCGTGAGCGGCCAGGTCCGACGTCGCCAGACCGGCGTCCGGGGTTGGGCCGCGGGGCAGGTCCGTGGTGACGGCGGCGGTGGGGCGACGTACTTTCTGATCGCCGTGGCCGGCGTCTTCGCGGCCCTGATCGCCTTGGTGGTCTTCGTGGTCAGCGTGCTGGGCGCAGGGGTCGTGGAGATGTCGGCCGTCAACTCGTGTGCCGGCGGGGCGGGCTCGCTCGGCGCGACCGGCGTTCCCGGGCAGGTGCGGGTGCCGGTGGCCGGGCGCTATCGGCTGACCAGCGGTTATGGCATGCGCACTCACCCGGTCACCGGTCAGCGCCGACTCCACGCCGGGCTGGACCTGTCCCTCCAGCCGCACGGCGGGCCGGTGCTGGCGATGGCCGACGGCCAGGTGGTACGCGCCGGGGCCGGGGGCAATGCCGGGAACCTGGTGGCCCTCGATCACGGCAACGGGCTGGGCAGCCGGTACCTGCATCTGGCCACCATCTCGGTGCGGGTCGGTCAGCAGGTGCGGGCCGGGCAGCAGTTGGGAACGGAGGGGGCGACCGGACGCGTCACCGGGCCGCATCTGCACTGGGAGGTGCTCATCGGCGGCAAGAGCGTGGACCCCGCCGGGTGGGCGGCTCAACAGGGGCTGGCCCTGGACGGCAACGGTCCCCCGGTCTCCTCCGGCGCCGCTCCGGCCGCACTGCAAGGCGGCGACACATCCTCGTCCGCAACGCAGTTGCCCTCGTCGGTGGGGCGTTGGAAAGGTGATCAGCTCATCAACGCGGGTCACATCATCGCCGCGGGACAGGCGCTCGGACTGGACGCCTGGACGATCACCGTGGGAGTGATGACGGCGATGGGGGAGTCATCGTTGATCAATGTCGACCGGGGGGACGCGGTCGGCCCGGACAGCCGGGGACTGTTCCAGCAACGAGCCAACGGTGCCTGGGGCAGCTATGCGGACCGGATGAACCCGCGGACCGCGGCGACCAACTTCTTCAAGGCGCTGATCGCGGTACCCGGCTATCACGACCTGGCGCCGACGATCGCCGCTCACCGGACCCAAAGGAATGCGAATCCATACCATTACCAGAGGTTTTGGCCCGATGCGGTGGCCGTGGTGGCAGCACTGACGGCGAATCCCGGGCTGCTCGACTCGTTGCCGGCCGACGGGGCGACCAGCGTCTGCACCGATGCGCCGGTGGGTCCACTGCCACCGGCTCCCCCGGCGCAGTGCCCGGGAACCGAGCTGACCGCTCGCAGCGAACCAGGCCTCAAACCCGCCGCGCTGCGCGGGTTGCGATGCATGTCAGCGGCTTTCCCGCAGATCACCAAGTACCACGGGGTCGGCGAGCGGAGCCTGCGCACCTCCGATCATCCCCGTGGAGGCGCGGTGGACGCGATGATCCCCGACTATCGCCAGCCCGCGGGCAAAGCCCTGGGATGGCAGATAGCCGAGTGGACGCGCACCAACGCCGATGCCCTCGACGTGGAATACATCATCTTCGACATGAAGACCTGGAGCGCCCGCGCTCCCGAGCTCGGATGGCAGCCCTACACCGTCTACGGGCCGAATCCGGACGACACCAAGGGGCATCGCGACCACGTGCATGTGTCATACGACTACTGATGCGGATCAGGCCAGGGAGAGGAAGAGCTTCTCCAGCGACTGCACGTCCATCTCCTCGCCCTCGGGCTCGACCAGGCACTGGCGCAGCCCCATCGCGATCACCGCGAAGCCGGCCCGGTCGACCGCCTTGCTGACCGCCGCCAGCTGGGTGACGATCTCGCGGCAGTCACGCCCTTCGTCGATCATCCGCAGCACACCGCCCAACTGTCCCTGGGCGCGCTTGAGCCGGCTGATGATCGCCGTCATCTCCTGGGGGTCCAGTTCCATCATGACCTCCTTGGGTCCATCAGCCGGCGACCGTTCGCCGGCACCGGTCCAATATACCCCCTTGGGTATCCAGCTCCGTGCCTTCGTTTGCAAATGGATACCCCCGGGGGTATATTGATGGAACCTGGCGGAGCGACCGCCTGACACCACTCGAGGAGTTCACACATGTGTCGAGCAGTCCGATGCAAGACCTGCGGCAAGACGACCTGGGCCGGCAGCGGCCAGCACGTCGACCAGGTGATGGCCTCGGTGCCCAAGGGCGACCGGTGCCAGGGGCACGCGGCCTCGGAGAAGCCGTCCGGCGGACTGTTCGGCAAACTCCTCGGCCGTAGCTGACCCGAGCCGGTCGTCCACGTGGCGATGGCGCCAAGCCCTCGGGCGGCGCCATCGCCCGAGCCGGACTCAGCACTGCGAGCCAGACTCAGCAACCCCGACCGGTCGCGTCGCCGACGCCGCGCAGGAAGCACCACCAGACCATCCGACGTTCCAGTTCCACAACTCGTAGATACCCTACCGGGCATCGTATGGAGAACCTCATGATCTTCACCCAGTACTACCTCGACTGCCTCTCCCAGGCCTCGTACCTCATCGCCGACGAGGGATCGCGACAGGCGGTCATCGTCGACCCCCGCCGCGACATCGCGGAGTACCTGGCGGACGCCGCAGACTCTCAACTCACCATCGTCGGCATCCTCAACACCCACTTCCACGCCGACTTCGTCTCCGGTCACCTCGAGCTGGCCAGGGAGACCGGCGCCTGGATCGGCTATGGCGAAGCAGCCGAGGCGGACTTCGAGATCCGCTCGCTGCGCGACGGCGAGCGGATCAGCCTCGGCGACGTGCAACTGGAGATCATGAGCACCCCCGGCCACACCCCCGAGTCCATCTCGGTGCTGGTGTACGAGCACGCCGACGACGAGGTCGCTCACGCGGTGCTCACCGGCGACGCGCTCTTCATCGGCGATGTCGGCCGCCCCGACCTGCTGGCCTCGGTGGGTGTCACCGCCGACGAGCTCGGCAAGATGCTCTACGACTCGGTGCACCACAAGCTGATGGGCCTGGACGACGACGTGAAGGTCTTCCCGGCCCACGGCGCCGGCAGCGCGTGCGGCAAGAACCTGTCCACCGAACGGCAATCGACCATCGGGGCCCAGCGCACCACGAACTACGCCTGCCAGCCGATGAGCGAGCAGGAGTTCCTCGACGTGGTCACCGAGGGCCAGCCCTCGGCACCCGCCTACTTCGGCTACAACGCCTCGCTGAACCGGCATGAGCGGGAGATCCGCGAGACCGACGCCCGGGTGCCTGCGCTGAGTGCGGACGAGTTCGCCGCTGCGGTGGCCGACGGAGCGGTGATCCACGACGCCCGCCCGCCGCAGGAGTTCGCCACGGCGCACCTGCGGGGAGCGATCAACGTCCCGGCCGACGGACGGATGGCCGAGACCGCCGGCATGGTCTTCACCCCGCAGCAGCGGATCGTCATCGTCGCTCCGCCTGGGTCCGAGCAGGAGACCGCGGTGCGCTTCGCGCGGATCGGCTTCGACCATGTCCTGGGCTATCTCGCCGAGCCCGAGGAGTACTTCCTCACTCACCAGGACGAGGTGACCCGCTCCAGCCGGCTCACCGTCGAACAGGCCGACGCCGCCCGCGCCAACGTCACCGAGCTTCAGCTGGTGGACGTGCGCAACCCTGGCGAGGTGGCCAACGGGATGATCGAGGGCGCCCGGCACATCCCGCTCGCCGAGTTGGCCCGCCGCACCGACGAACTCGACCCGGGCAAGCCGGTGCTGGCCTACTGCGCCGGCGGCTGGCGAAGCAGCGTCGGGGCCAGCCTGCTGCGGTCCAGGGGATTCGCCGATGTCTCGGACATCCTCGGCGGCTACGGCGCGTGGAGTTCGGTGAACGGCGTGGAGCAGGGCGTCTGCGAGGCCACCCGCCGCGCTCAGGCGGCAGCCGCCACCAGCTGATCCACCACCGAGTCGAATCGGCTGCACCCCAGACGATCTGACCCACCATCTGTCAACTCCAGCCGCGCAGTGCCGGTGGACTCCCACGCCCACCGGCACTGTGTGGCGACCTCAACCCCGGGGGAACCACGCACCGATGAACCTCGTGATCGCCGCCATCGCCGGACTCGTGATCGGACTGAGCCTGGGCGCCCTGGGCGGAGGCGGCTCCATCCTCACGGTGCCGGTGCTCATCTATCTCCTCGGCCAGGACCCGCAGGCGGCCACCACCGGATCGCTCGTCGTGGTCGGCGTCAGCGCCCTGACCGGGGCCATCAGCCATGCCCGGGCCGGCCGGGTCCGCTGGGGGCAGGGGTTGCTCTTCGGCGTGGTGGGCACCGGGGGAACCTGGCTCGGCGCCAAGGCCGCCGCGGGCGTCCCCGCGCAGGTGCTGTTGGGCGCCTTCTCCCTGCTGCTCATCGCGGTGAGCGTGGTGATGTTCCTGCGCTCGCGGGCCGGCCGCTCACCCGGCGCCGAGGGCGAGGAGCACCCCATCCTGACCTGGACGCCGTCCTTCGTCTGTGACTGCCCGCGAGCGCTCAAGGTTCTGGTCACCGGGACCGGGGTGGGGCTGCTCACCGGATTCTTCGGGGTCGGTGGCGGCTTCGTCGTGGTGCCGGCTTTATCCCTGGCGCTGGGCTTCTCGATGCCGGTCGCGGTGGGCACCTCGCTGCTGGTGATCGTGGTGAACAGCCTCACCGCGCTGGCAGCCCGGCTGAGCCACGGCGTGGAGATCGACTGGGCGGTGATCGCCATGATCACCGTGGTGGCGATGGCCGGCAGTGTGCTCGGCACCCGCGTTGCCTCGAAGGTGCCGGCCCGGATGCTCACCCGGGCCTTCGCCGTGCTGCTGGCCCTGGTGGCCGGGTACATGGCGATCAGCACGCTGCCCGCCCTGCTGAGCTGAACTGAGTTGAACTGAGCTGACCTGAGCTGACCTGAGCTGACCTGAGCTGAACTGAGCTGAGCGGCGAGCCGCGAGCCCGGGAGGCCGGGAGGCCGGGAGCCGGGAGCCGGGAGCCGGGAGCCGGGAGCCGGGAGCCGGGAGCCGGGAGCCGGACGAGCATCCCATTTGCCTGCGCCCCTTTGCCTCTCTGCCTGCGCCACTTTGCCTCATTTTGATATGTATCAAGCTCGGGGCAACCCACTCCTGGCTCCGAATCCGCACGCGCCCATCTGGGCGATTCGAGGCGAAGGAGTCATTGTGGCCGTTCCATTCATGGTGAACGAGGTCGTGGTCTCGCCAGGCAAGAAACACCACGAGGCCTACCAGGTCCTTCATGAGGTGGCCAACGAGATGGGGATCAAGCTCAAGGAGACCAAGGAGTCCAAAGACTTGGCCCGGGTGCTGCACGACAAGCACTACCATCGGACCCCGCGCTCCTTCACCTTGCACGACAAGCCCGGAGACTCCCGGGTACTCGGCCCGGACGACGCGCCCACCCTCGTCAAGCGTGCGGGACTGCGCGCGCGGACAGCCCGAATCGCGGACATGATCGGCCTCAACCGGGTGATCAGCGCCAACGCCATGCTGGGCAAGTCCCCGATCTCCATCGGCCATTCCCCGATCTCGGTGGGGCACTCGCCGATCTCGGTGGGGCACTCGCCGATCTCCATCGGACACTCCCCCATCTCGATCGGACACTCGCCCATCTCGATCGGACACTCGCCCATCTCGGTCGGGCACGGCGAGTTCCTGCCCTGCGCTCCGAACACGCCGGCCGAAGTGGTCTCCACCGTGGGCACCGAGCAGTACGGGTACGTCGGCGCCGGGGCCAGACAGCCCGTGGCCTGGGTGGGGGTCCCACCCCATCGGCGGGCGAACCAGGCGATCAAGGGCAGGCGTCCCGTCGTCCTCACCCTGGACACCGGCGTCGGCAAGCATCCGTGGCTCGATGAGGGCGTCAGTACGGGACTCGAGATCGACGGCGTCCAGGTCGGTTATACGGACAAACTTACCGATCCGGAGAGCAGCGCCGCACCGCAGAGCTGGCTCGGCGGCATGCTCGACTCACACGCCGGCCACGGGACCTTCATCGCCGGGCTGATCCGCCAGACCTGCCCGGACGCGGACATCCGCGCCGTGCGGGTGATGGGCTCCAATGGCATCGCCAACGAGTACGAGTTGCTGCGCTGCCTGCTCGTCATCGACGAACTCGTGGCCCGGGCCCGAGGCCGGAGCACCCAGACCGGGAACAGCCTCGAGGTGGACGTGCTCGTGCTCTCGCTCGGCTACGCCCACGAGACCTCGGCCGACCGTCGCTACGACGAGTTCATGCTTCCGATCCTCAAGAGCCTCGGGAAACTGGGGGTGGCGGTCGTGGTGGCCGCAGGCAACAACGCCAGCACGGCGCCCGTCTACCCGGCGGCCTTCGCACCCCACAAGGGTGGGCGCATCCCCAAGCCGAAGCCCGGCGTGGTCCCGGTGACCAGCGTCGGCTCTCTCAACCCGAACGGCACCGTGGCCCTGTTCAGCAGCACCGGCGACTGGGTGAAGGCGTGGATGAAGGGCGCCGCCCTGGTCTCGACGATGCCCCGCCTCGAAGGCGGGACCACGCCGTCGGTCTCCTACCGGGGCAGCGACCACGCCCAACACGCCAACCTCGACCTGGACGACTTCACCGGCGGCTTCGGAGTGTGGAGCGGAACGAGCTTCGCCGCACCGGTCTTCGCCGGCCTGCTGGCCCAGGCTCTGCTGGACACCGGACGGCTGAGCACTCCCGGCTTCGGCCCCGACGACGTGAGCCGAGAGGTTGCCAAGCTGATCGCCAAACATCCCCTCCCGACCACCCCGTCCGATGACCAATGACGCCGTGACACTCACGTGACCCCGCGGTGGCACTCGTCGCACCGGTGACGCCGTGGCACGCGTCCTCGAGCGAGGAAAGCCCGACCGAACGTGCGCGACCCCGGCCCGCCGGACCCCTCGCCGGTCGACTACCGACCCACCCGGGCGCACGCGGCCCGACCCACCCGGCACAATGGCCGCTGTGCTCCGCGTGTCGCAGGTTCAGCAGCGTGCCCAGGCTGCGTCGGCGCGAGGTCAGCATGTGCGCGCCCAGCGAATGCTGCGCCGGGCCCTGGAGCGCAACGGCACGACGCTGACCGCGGACGACCGGATCCGGCTGCTGATCAGTCTGTCCCTGGCGGAGTCGGAGCTGCACGGGGTCGCGGCCGGGCTCGATCTGCTGGTCGAGGCCGAGCAGCACGCCCGGGCCCATCACCTGCCCGAGGCGCTCATCAACGGCCAGCGAGGGGTGCTGTGGCTGCGGGCGGGCAACTACCGCTCGGCCCGCTCGGCGCTGGACGCGGCCGCCGGCCAGCTGGCCGACGACGACCCGGAGCGGATCAAGGTCCTCATCAACCGGGGGGTGGTGGCGCTGCGGATGGCGGACCTGGCCGAGGCCGACCGTGACTTCACCCAGTCCCTGCAGGGCTCGCAGGAAGCCGGGCTGAGCTTCGAGGAGGCCGTCTCGGTCACCAACCTCGGGTACCTGTCCTTCCTGCGCGGGGATCTGCCCGAGGCGCTGCGCCGGACCGGGGCGGCGGAGGAGATCCTGGCGCCGCAGTCGGCCTGGCTGGCCGGGGTCTGCGCCCGGGGGCGGGCCGACGTGCTGCTGGCGGCCGGCCTGCTTGACGACGCCGAGCAGGAGTACCGCACCGCGGTGTCCACCCTCACCCGGGCCGGGCACCGTCAAGAGCGCGGTCAGGCAGCCCTCGGCCTGGCCGAGATCCACCGGCTGCAGGGTCGGTACGCCGGCGCCCGCAGATGGGCCCGGCGGGCGCTGGCGACCTTCACGGCCCGGGGCGCGGCGGGCTGGGCGCTGCTCGCCGAGCTCGAACTCGCCTGGACCGAGGCGCTGACCCGTCCGTCCACCGCCGTCGCGCTCGCCGCCGCCCTCGAGCCACGCCTGCTGGCCCAAGGGTTGCGGGAGGAGGCCGCTCAGGCGAGGCTGCTGCGCATCCGGGCCCTGCTGTCCACCGGCGACACCGAACAGGCCGAGGCGCTGGCCCGGACCCGGCGGGGGGTGAACGGCTCGCGGATGTCCACCCGGATGCTCGGCTACGAGGTGCGCTCGAACCTCGCGGTGGCCACCGGCCGGGTGGGCGGCGCCCAGCGCATCCGCCGGCACGGCCTGGCCGACCTGCACGCCCGTCAGGCCCGGTTCGGCAGTGTCGATCTGCTCACCGCCGCCACCCGGATCGGCACCAGCCTGGCCACCGACGGGCTGCGTCACGCACTCTCCGGCGGTCGCACGACGGCCGTGCTGGAGTGGTCCGAGTTGCTGCGAGCCACGAGTGCGCGGATGATCCGGATGCGGCCCCCGCGCGATCCGGAGACGGCGCGGTTACTCGCCGCGCTGCGTCACGCGCAGGCGAACGAGCGGGACGAGCAGTTGGAGGGGCAGCCGCGGAACCCGGCCCGCGCCCATGAGGTGGCCCAGTTGCGCCGGGCCATCAGGTCACGGGACTGGGGTGCCGCGGCCACCCGCGAAGTCGTCCGGCCGGTGGACCTGCCCCGGCTGCGCGCCGAACTCGGCGATGCGGTGGCGGTCTCGCTGATGCTGGTGGACGGCCTGCTGCACACGCTGGCGATCAGCGCCGACGCCACCCGGCACACCGTCTCCGGTGCTTCGGGGCCGCTGCGCGAGCTGACCCTGGAACTGCGGGCCGACCTCGACCAACTGGCCCGGGACCGGCTGCCCGCCCGGATGCGGGACCGGGTCACCGCCAGCGCGCAGGAGACCCTGCGACACGTCGACCACCTGCTCGCCCAGGCACTGGAGGGAGTCGACACCGGCGGACCGGTGCTGGTGGTGCCCACCGGGCAGGCCGCGCTGTTGCCCTGGAACCTGGTGCCCAGGCTGCGCCATCGCCGGGTGTGTGTGGTGCCCTCGCTGACCTGGTGGGTCCGGGCCCGCGCGCAAGGCCCGTTGTCGGTGCGGGGCCGGGAGGTGCTGATCGCCGGGCCGGAGCTGACCCGAGGAGTCCCCGAGATTCTGGCCAGCGCCGAAAATACCTCTCATCCAACCGTTCTCATCGGGGATCAGGCTACCGTCGGCAACGCGCTGGCAGCCATGGATGGTGCCGGGGTGTTGCATGTCGCGGCGCACGGCCGCCACGAGCCGGACAACCCCCAGTTCTCCCGGCTGCTGCTGGCCGACGGATGGCTGTACGGGCACGATCTGGACCTGGTGCCCACCCTGCCCGAACATGCCCTGCTCTCGGCCTGCGAGGCAGGCATGGCGAGCATCCGGCCCGGGGACGAGGCGCTCGGGCTCACCTCCGCGCTGCTGCAGGGCGGCTGCCGCAGTGTGGTGTCGTCCGTGGCCGCGGTGAATGACGAGGTGGCCGAGCTGGCCGGGGTCGCCCACCACGAGCGACTGCGTCGCGGGGACGCCCCGGCCGATGCCCTCGCCGGGGCGCTGGCCGCGGTCTCCGATGAGCACGTCGCACCATTGGTGTGCTTCGGGCTCGGCTGGTGAACCCACGGGCTGAGCCCGGGCTCAGGCCCAGGCCAGCGCCAGTGCCGGGTCGTGCAGCACCGCGGCCACGTCGGCCAGCACCTTGGAGCCGAGATCGCCGTCCACCAGGCGGTGATCGAAACTCAGGGTGAGTTGCATGACCCGGCGCACCGCGATGACGTCCTCGCCGTCGGGGCCGGGGACCACCCAGGGCTTCTTGCGCACCTGCCCCATGGCCAGGATCGCCGCCTGCGGCGGGTTGATGATGGGCGTGCCACCGTCGACCCCGAAGACTCCGACATTGGTGATCGTGATGGTGCCGCCGGCCATCGCTTCCGGCGGGGTCCGGCCCTCCCGCGCGGTGCGGGTCAGGTCGGAGATCGCCTGGGCCAGGCCGGCTGCGTCCATCCGGTGCGCGCCCTCGATGGTGGGCACCAGCAGCCCGCGCGGGGTGGCGGCGGCGATCCCGAGGTTGACGTAATGCTTGACGACGATCTGCCCGGCCTCACCGTCCCAGGTGGCGTTGATGCCGGGATGACGGCGCACCGCCAGGCACAACGCCCGAGCCACCAGTACCAGAATCGATGGTTTCGTGTCGGCGAAATCCTTTGAACTACGCAGCGTTTCGACGAGTTCGAGGCTGCGCGTGACGTCGACGTCCACCCACTCGGTGACGTGCGGAGCGGTGAAGGCGCTGCGCACCATGGCGTCGGCGGTGAGTTTGCGCACTCCGGCGATCGGGATCCGTTCCTCCCCGCCGTCCAGGCCGGACGCACCGATCGGCTGAGCCGGCTGCACCGCGGTGAGATTCGCCGCCGCCAGGACGTCCTCGCGGGTCACCAGCCCGCCGGGCCCGGTGCCGGCGACGGCGCCCAGTTCGACCCCCAGCTCGCGCGCCAGCCGGCGCACCGGTGGCTTGGCCCGGGCCTTGTCCTGCGGCACAGGCTTGGGGACGGTGACCTCGCCGGTGGGTGGCAGGGCACGCGTGCCCGCACCCCCGACGGGCTGGACCGGGCGTGGGGGCCGCGGCGGGGCGACCGGCGTGCTCACCGGCCGAGAGGCGGAGAACTCGTCGGCCAGGACGGACGCGGCCGAGGCCGCGACGCCGCTGCCGGGGCCGAAGGCATTGGGCCAGGCGCGGCGTGGACGACGCTTGGGGGTGGTCGACTTCGGTCCATAGCCGACCAGCATGGGTTGGCGACCTGCCCCCTCGGAGGCGTCGGTAGCGGTGGAGGTTCCGGGTGCCGGGGAGTTTTCGTCCGCGGTACCCGATGGGGTGGTCGCGCCTTGGGAATCAGCCGGGGCGACCGAGCCTGCGGTCTCAGCGGCTGGGGCAGCGGCTGGGTCAGCGCCCGGGTCAGCGGCCGGCGCCGGGCCGTCCGGGTCCACGTCGATGCTGATGATCGGGGTGCCGACCTCGGCGACCTGGCCGGCCGGCACGTGGATGTCCACGACGACCCCGGCGTACGGGGTGGGCAGTTCGACGACGGACTTGGCGGTCTCGATCTCGACGATGGGCTGGTTGATGGTGACGGTGTCGCCGACGGCCACCAGCCAGGAGACGATCTCGGCTTCGGTGAGTCCTTCGGCGGGGTCGGGAAGGAGGAACTGCTTGATGGTTGGCATCGGTCTTTCCTGTCCGGGCGCTCAGAAGGCGAGACTGCGGTCGACGGCATCGAGCACACGGTCGAGGTCGGGCAGGAAGTCCTCCTCGTAGCGGCTCGGCGGGTAGGGCAGGTGGAAGGCTCCGACCCGCAGGACCGGCGCCTCCAGGTGGTAGAAGCAGCGCTCGGTGATCCGGGCGGCGACCTCCGCGCCGATCCCGGCGAAGACCGATGCCTCGTGCACCACGACGAGTCGGCCGGTCTTGAGCACCGAGGCCTCGACGGTGGCGATGTCGAGCGGGGAGATGCTGCGCAGGTCGATGACCTCGATGTCGATGCCGTCGTCCACCCCGGCCTCGGCCGCGACCAGGGCTGCCTTGACCATCGGACCGTAGGCGGCGATGGTGATCTGGCTGCCGTGGCGGGCCACCCGGGCCTGATGCAATGGCATCGGCACCACGTCCGGGTCGAGTTCGCCCTTCTCCCAGTAGCGGCGCTTGGGCTCGAAGAAGATCACCGGGTCGTCGCTGGCGATCGCCTGCTGGATCATCCAGTACGCGTCGTGCGGGTTGGCGCAGGAGACCACCCGCAGACCGGCGGTGTGCGCGAAGTAGGCCTCCGGGCTTTCGGAGTGGTGTTCCACCGCGCCGATTCCCCCGCCGTACGGGATTCGCACGACGACGGGGAGTTTCACCGTCCCGGCGGACCGGGCCACCATCTTGGCCAACTGGGAGACGATCTGGTCGTAGGCCGGGTAGACGAAGCCGTCGAACTGGATCTCCACGACCGGGCGATATCCGCGCAGGGCCAGGCCGATCGCGGTGCCGACGATGCCCGACTCGGCCAACGGGGTGTCGATCACCCGGTCCTCGCCGAAGTCCTTCTGCAGCGAATCGGTGATCCGGAAGACGCCACCCAGGCGACCCACGTCCTCGCCCATGATGAGCACCTTGGGCTCGGCGTCCATGGCCGCGCGCAGGCCGAGATTGAGGGCCTTGGCGATCGTGGTGGTCGAGGCACTCATCGCGGGTCGCCGTTCCCCGGCGCTGGCAGGTCGGGGTTCGCGGCCCCTGGCGAACCGCCCCGCGATCCCGTCCGGACGTCTTCGAACTGCTCGCGGTAGGCGGCGAACCAGGCGCGCTCCTCGGCCACCAGGGGATGGGGTTCGTGATAAACGTGCTCGAACATCGAATCCGGGTGCGGGTCGGGCGTGGCCAGCAGTTCGGCGCGCACCCGCGCGGCCAATTCCCTTGCCTCGGTGTCGATCTGGTCGAACCACGGGGTGTCGGCCGCACCGGTGCGGGCGAGATAGGCCTTGAACCGGGCGATCGGATCCTTGAAGCGCCACTCCTCCACCTCGGCCTCGAAGCGGTAGCGGCTCGGGTCGTCCGAGGTGGTGTGGGCGGCCATCCGGTAGGTGAATGCCTCGATAAGCGTGGGGCCCTCTCCGGCCCGCGCCCGGTCCAGTGCCTCGGTGGTGACCGCAAGGGTGGCCAGCACATCATTGCCGTCCACCCTGATACCTGGGAACCCGAAGCCGGATGCTCTGCGGTACAAGGGAATTCGCGTCTGGCGGTCGTTCGGCTCGGAGATCGCCCACTGGTTGTTCTGACAGAAGAAGACCACCGGGGCGTTGGCCACGGAGGCGAAGACGAAGCCCTCGTTCACGTCGCCCTGGGCGGTGGCTCCGTCGCCGAAGTAGGCGATCACCGCGGTGTCGCGCTGCGGGTCGCCGGTGCCGACCGCGCCGTCGCGTTGCACCCCCATCGCGTACCCGGTGGCGTGCAGGTTCTGGTTGCCGATGACGATCGTGTACAGGTGGAAGTTGTGCTCGCGCGGATCCCAGCCGCCATGGGTGTTCCCCCGGAACATCCGCAGCACCTCTACCAGGTCGAGCCCGCGGCACCAGGCGACGCCGTGTTCGCGGTACCCGGGAAAGGCCATGTCCTGGTGGCGCAATGCGCGGCCGGAGCCGATCTGGGCCGCTTCCTGGCCGAGCAGGCTCACCCACAGGCCGAGTTCCCCCTGACGCTGCAGGGCGGTGGCCTCCAGGTCGATGGCCCGTACACAGACCAGATCGCGGTACAGGCCGCGCAGGTCGTCCGGGCTCAGGTGCTCCACCAGCGGCGAATACACCGGGTGATGCACCCGCTCACCCTCGGGGGTCAGCAGTTGAACGAGATCGGCCGGGCCCGGGGGTGGCTGGGCCCCGAACACTCCCGCCGATGTGACAGCGGTGTCACTCACGAGTACTCCTGTCGTCATGCGTCCAGGTGGGTAGACCTGCGACACGGTTGCCAGGCGGCGCCGTCGTCGGCGCCCGGCGCTTGTGGCGCCGCGGGTCAGCCTACCGCCCGGCCGGCGCGCGCGCCCAGCCTCAGGAGCAGCCCAGCCTCAGGGACACCCAGCCTCAGGGACAACCCCGGTTCAGGAGCAGCAACCGAGGCTCAGGAGCAACCCGGGCTCAGGAGCAACCGAGGGTCAGGAGCAATGGTCAGTCGACGTCCAACCCCACGTCCGCGGCGGGCAGCTATTCGTTCGCATGGCTGCCAGGTGCCGAGGCCACCGGGTCGACTCGCCGCCGGTCAGTTCCGCTGGCCAGGGTCAGTCGCGCTGGCCGGGGTCAGTCCCGCTGGCCCGAGGTCGCAGCCTCGTCCACCTGGCTGTCGGCGGGCGTCTCCCCCGGCATCCGGGCATGGGTGATCTCGCGCCAGAAGGCGAAGACGATTGACGCCACGGTGAGCGCGGCCAGCACCAGCGGCAACGGCTCCATCAGCCAGGAGTAGTCACCGCCGCTGATGATCATCGCCCGGCGGTAACCGGCCTCGGCCATCGGGCCGAGGATCATCCCGATGATCAGCGGGGCCAACGGGAAGCCTGCCTTGATCATGATGTACCCGACCACGGCGGAGACCAGCATGATGAGGATGTCAAAGGCGTTCGACCGCAACGAGTAGCAGCCGATGATCGCCAGCACGATGACGCTGGGCCACAGATACGCGTTCGGGACGTTCTCGATCAGCCGGGTCCACGCGGTGGTGCCCAGCCAGCCGAGCACCAGCAGCACCAGGTACACGACGATGAAGCCGACGAAGATGCCGTAGACCAGATCCGGTCGTCCGGAGAACAGCCTGGGTCCCGGCTGCAGGCCGTGCACCGTGATCGCGCCGATCAGCACCGCCGAAGTGACATCTCCCGGGATACCCAGGGTCAGCGTCGGCACCAGCGCACCGGCCGTCCCGGCGTTCTTCGCGCTCTCCGCGGCCACCAGACCGCGGATGTCGCCGTGCCCGAAGTCCTTCTTGCTGCCGCGGGCGAACCGCTTGGCCTCGTTGTAGGCGACGAAGGAGCCGATGTCGCCGCCGGTACCGGGGATCACGCCGATGATGAAGCCGATCAGCGAGCCCAGCAGCGAGGACGGGGCGAGCCTTCGCAACCAACCGAAACTGGCTCGGAATCGTTCGCTCTGGGTCTTCAGGTGCAGGCCGACGTGCTTCTCGAACTGGGTGAAGGCCTCGGCCACGGCGAACATGCCGATCATCACCGGGATGTAGCTGATCCCGGCGGTGAGGTTGGCCGAGCCGAAGGTCAGCCGCGGGTAGCCCTGGATCGTGTCCAGGCCGATCATCGCGATGCCGATGCCGATGAAACCGGCGATGAGTCCCTTGACCATGTTGCCCTCGGAGACCGAGGCGACCACGGTGAGTGCCAGCAGGGCCAGCATGAAGTAGGCGGCGGGCCCGAAGCCGAGGGCGACGCTGGCCAGCAGCGGCGCCAGCAGGGCCAGGGCGATGACGCCGAGGATGCCGCCGATGCAGGAGCCCAGCACCGAGATCTTCAGGGCCTGATCGGCCTGGCCCTTGCGAGCCAGGCCGTTGCCGTCGGCCACCGACGCCGCGGAGGCCGGTGTGCCCGGGGCGCGCACCAGCACGGCGGGGATGGACCCGGCGTAGACGGCACCGCCGTAGATGCCCAGGAGCAGCATCATCCCCTCGATCGGCTCCATCACGAAGGTGAAGGGCAGCAGGATGGCCACCCCGACGGTGGCCGACAACCCGGGCAGGGCACCGATGACGATGCCGATGACCACCCCGATGACGATCAGCAGCAGTGGCTGGAAGGCCATCACGGCCTCGAACCCGGCCATCCATTGGCTCATGGCAGAACTCCCGTCAGGATCCCGGCCGGCAGATAGACCGACAGCGGCCCGGTGAAGAGGAAATAGAGACCGAATGACAAGGCGAGCGGGAAGACCACCAGGCCGATGGGATTGCGGACCCCCATCACGAGCATGCCGACGATGAGGAAGGCGGTCATCGTCACCGGGAAGCCCAGCGGCTCGACGACGAGGCCGGCGATCAGGGTGGCGGTGACGATGATGGCCAGTCGGCCCCGGCTGTCCTTGGCGGGCAGCACTGAGGCCGGAGTGGGTTTGACCAGCAGGAGGACGCCCAGGATCAGCAGCGCGCCGGCCACCAGCCGCGGCAGCGCCGCCGTCCCGGGATCCTCGCCGAGGGCGCTGGGGAAGGAGAGCGTGGCCACGACGAGCAGCACGGCGAGAATCAGCACCACGATGCCGATGACCCGGTCTGCGGTGGTGCTCGGGGTCTCCTGCGGGAGGTGGGTGTCTGCGGTGGTGTCGGTCATCTCAGTTGTCCGTTCCCAGTCCCACGGAGTCGACCACCTGGGCGTAGCGGTCATACTCCTGCGCCATGAACGCGTCGAATTCGGTGTGATCCCGGTAGACCTGGTTGAGCCCCAGTGCCGTCATGAAGTCGGTGAAGGTCTCGGTCTCGCGGGCCTGGTTGAAGCACTCGTTTAGCGTGGTGAGGCGCTCCTCGGGACCGCCGGCGGGTGCGAACAGCCCGAGGATGGCGGTGGACTGCCAGTCCACCCCGAGGGATTCCAGGGTCGGCACGTCGGCCATGTAGGGCACCGGGTCTCCGGCGAGTGCGAGTGGCCGCAACTCGCCGCCCTCGACGAAGGAGCGCATCTCGGCCGCCCCCACGGTGACCATGTCGGTGTGGTGGCCCAGGGCCGCCTGCAGCGCCGAGGAGGCCCCGTCGAAGGGGACGTTGACCAGCACGTCGGTCTTGCCGATCGCCTCCGCCATTCCAGCGAATCCCAGGTGGTAGATCGACCCGGTGCCACTGGTGGCCACGTTGATCTGCTCGGTCGCGGTCTGCAGGTCGGCGAAGGACTCGATCGGCGAGTTGGCGGGAACCGCGTAGGCAACCGGCTGCTCGCTGTACTGCATGATCCCGGAGTAGTCGTCCGGGGTGATCTCCACGACGCCCAGGTGGGGCAGGATGGATAGTTCGATGGTGGCGACGCCGACGGTGTAGCCGTCCGGATCCGCGGCCATGGTGGCGTTGAAGCCCACCGCGCCCGAGCCGCCGGTCTCGTTGCGCACGATGATCGGGACGCCGCAACTGTCCTGGGCGGCGGCGGCCAACTGGCGTGCGGTGCCGTCGGCGCTGCCGCCGGCCGCGAAGGGAACGATGAGGTTGATCGGGCGGGAGGGGAAGGTCCCGGAGTCGTCCGCCGACTCGGCCTCGCCGGCACACCCGGCGATCAGGGCCGCGGACAACAGGACTCCCGTGATCGCCGCCAACCGGCGGCGAGGAGCAAGGGGCATCACGGTCCTCCGCATCTCGACTATGAGGCGCCCATGCTAGGCGGGCATGTCGGACTTGGGCCTTCTTAACGAGGCGGCCGCGGCCACGGCACTGGCAGCCGCCTACCCCCTGGGTGCTCTAGACCACACCACACTCACTCTGCGACAACAACTTTCACCTGCCAGCAAGGCAAAGTAACGACCTCATCACCGCTGTCACTGAACGGAACGCGCGCTCGGGCAGGCGGCCAGGTCGCTCACTGAATGGGTCCGCAGCGGTGGCGGCTGACCGCCGCTGCCGACCAGTGGCTCACGCGCAGAACCCCGCCGCCGATCACCCGTGATGGGGTGAGCGGCGACGGGGTCTGGTCAACTGCGGCAGGTCTTCAACTGCGGCAGAGTCTTCAGTTGCGGCAGCCTCTGCCTCGGCGACGCCGGGTCAGACGCTGCGATTGGCCCGGTAGTACTCCACCAGCGCCACCGTCGAGGAGTCCTGCCCCGCCAGGGCGGAGGAGTCGCCCGCCACCGCCGGGGTGAGCGCGGTGGCCAGCTGCTTGCCCAGCTCGACACCCCACTGGTCGAAGGAGTCGATACCCCACACGGCGCCTTCGACGAAGGTGATGTGCTCGTAGAGGGCGATGAGCTGGCCGAGCACGGACGGGGTCAACGAGGCCGCCATGATCGACGTCGTGGGCCGGTTGCCGGTGAACACCCGCGCCGGAACGACACTCTCGGCGGTGCCTTCGGCACGCACCTCGTCCTCGGTCTTGCCGAAGGCGAGGGCGGCGGTCTGGGCGAAGAAGTTGGCCAGGAACAACTCGTGGACGTCGGTGTCGCCGTCCTTGAGCGGGTAGGCCGGGTTGGCGAAGGCGATGAAGTCGCTGGGGATGAGCCTGGTGCCCTGGTGGATCAATTGGTAGAAGGCGTGCTGGCCGTTGGTGCCGGGTTCACCCCAGAAGACCTCCCCGGTCTCGCAGGTGACCGGGGTGCCGTCGTAGCGCACACCCTTGCCGTTGGATTCCATCGTCAGCTGCTGCAGGTAGGCGGGGAAGCGGTGCATCAGCTGGGAGTAGGGCAGCACCGCGTGGGTCTCGGCACCAAGGAAGTTCACGTACCAGATGTTCAGCAGGCCCATCAGCAGCGGGACGTTGCGGGCGGCCTCGGTGTTCTTGAAGTGCTCGTCGACGGCGTGGAAACCGGCGAGCAGGTCGGCGAAGTTCTGCGGGCCGATCGCCACGGCCAGGGAGGTACCGATGGCCGAATCCATGGAATACCGTCCGCCGACCCAGTCCCAGAAACCGAAGGCGTTGGCCGGGTCGATACCGAAGTCGGCGACTCGCTGCAGGTTGGTCGACACGGCCACGAAGTGCTTGGCGACCGCGTCCCGGCCGGCCTCGTCGTCGTCACCGATCACCCCGCGCGAGCGGAGTTCACCGAGCAGCCACTGCCGGGCGAGCCGGGCGTTGGTGAGCGTCTCCAGGGTGCCGAAGGTCTTGGAGGCGACGATGAACAGGGTGGTCTCGGGGTCGAGGTCGCCCGTCTTCTGAGCCACGTCGGTGGGGTCGATGTTGGAGACGAACCGGCACTGCAGGCCCTCGGGGACATAGGGCTTGAGCGCGTCATAGGCCATCGCCGGGCCGAGATCGGAGCCGCCGATCCCGATGTTGACCACTGTCTCGATCCGCTTGCCGGTGACCCCGGTCCACTCGCCCGAGCGCACCTTGTCGGCGAACTCGTACACCCGGGCCAGCACCTCGTGCACGTCGTGGTCGATGTCCTGGCCGTCGACGGTGAGTGGGCTGCCCTGCGGACGACGCAGCGCGGTGTGCAGGACCGACCGGTTCTCGGTGACGTTGATGCGCTCCCCGGCGAACATCTGGTCTCGCCGGGCGGTGACGCCGACGGCGTCGGCGAGCGCCAACAGCTGGCCGAGGATCTCGGTGTCGATGAGGTTCTTGGACAGGTCCACGTGCAGGTCGGCCAGCGGGAAGGTCCACTGGGCGGCGCGCTCAGGATCCTTGGCGAACCAGGTGCGCAGGTCGGGCTCGAAGTCGTCGGCGATCTCCTCCAGCGCGGACCAGGCCTCGGTCTCTACGGGATCCACGGGTGCGCTCATCAGGTTGTTCCTCCGTCGGTTGGGTGCGGTGTCCCGGGCTGGACGCAGCCGGCGGACTGCCGAGCGTGCGTCGGTCTCGTGGGTGTGGCTGCGGGGCGCGACCCCCGCTCGTGCGGCGGCACCCGCCTGGGGCCGACCACGCCGTCGCTCCTGCTCCGGATCGTGCCCTGCGCCGGGGTCGGCTGGTCACGAGCAGGCTCACCAGACAGACCCTAGTGCTCGCCGCCGCTTCCTTGGGGAGAGTCGTCGGCCCCATCTCGCAGGGCCTCCCGGGAGAAGAACCGGGGCGCGGCCCGGGCCGGCTGGTCGGGCTCGTCCCGGTCGGGCTCGGGCCGGGTGGAGCGAGCCTGGGTGGGACGAGGCTGGGTGGGACGAGGCTGGGCGGGACGAGGCTGGGCGGCGGCTGGTTGAGGTTCATCCGCGCTGGTCAGATCTACCTCGTCCAGGGCCGGCTCGCGCGGATCGAGCCGCTCGGGCAGGTTGGCGGATTCGACGGCACCAGACTCCGGCGCGGCACCGGGGGTGGTGGCGCGGGCCGGGTTCGTGGTGCGGGCCGGGTTCGTGGTGTGGGCCGGGTTCGTGGTGCGGGCCGGGTTCGTGGTGCTGCTGGGGGCAGCGTTCGGGTCGCCGGTTCGGGCGGCGGGTTCGACAGCGGCTGAGACGGGGCCTGTCTCGGGTGCCGTGGACTCGCCTCTGGCGTCCGCAGGGGTGGCTCCGGCGGCGGTGGGCGGTGTGCTTGAACGGTCGGGGCGTCTGGCGCCCAGGCCGAAGACCCGGCGGCGGCGTTCGGCCCGCCCCACGGTGCGGACCGGCCCGGTCGGTAGGCCGTGCGCGCGGCGGGCAAGGGCGTCGACCGTGTCGGCGTTCCACGCCATTGCCTCGTCCAGATCCTGCGGTGAGGGAACGAGGAAGTCGCGCAGGAACCGTTGGCTGCGACGCAGCACCCGTTGCCCGACCCGTTTGCTGGCCACCTGCTCCAGGCCCCGCTCGACGATCTTCGGCAGGGGGCTTTCGGCCTGCGGCAGCGCCTCGCGCACCAGCACCGGCAGGTGCGCGGCGAACCGCCGGGACTGGGACTCGGCCCATTCGGCCCGCACCTGCGACCGAGACTCCACGTCCAGCTGACGCAGCAGGTTCTCCACCGCGGACAGGGTCGAGCCGCGCAGCAGCCAGGTGGTGGAGCCGGCGTCGGTGAGCATGAGCTCGGTGAGGATCGCCTGGGCCTCGCGCAGCATCTCGAGGCTGATCGCGAAGGAGGCCTGGGCCTCGTCCTCGCGGTCGTGCACCTCGGCGTCCACGAGCGCGCCGAAGCCGCGGATCGACTCGGCCGCATGCTGCATGACCACGGCGAAGACGACCCTGAGGTCGTCGTCAGGGCCCGGGCCGGACGACTGCGCGGGTACCTCCGACCGGATCTGGACGAACAGCGCCCGTACCGACAACAGGCAGTTCTCGAGCGTGTCCAGGCCGGAGCGCATCAGCGGACCCAGGTCTGCGGCGGCGATCGCCCGGGTGTTGAAGGCCCGGCCCTCGCTGACCTGCGTGACCAGCTCGGAGGCCTGGTCCACGTGCGGGGAGATGGTCCGCATCCGGGAGATCCACTCATCGACCACCTCCCTGGTCACGGACTGCCCGGCCATCTGCTCCCCCGCGGTGCTCAGCTCGTCCGCGAGCAGGTCGGCCACCTGGCGAACCCGGCTGGCGGCCAGGGAGATCGGCAGGCTGGGCGGCAACAGCAGACCGAAGGCGACCCCGACTCCCGCCCCGATCAGCGTGAGCAGCGACCGCACCTCGGCAGCCTGGTCCACCGAGGACGCGCCGAGGATGAGCATCGCCGAGATGGGCGCCTCGAGTAGTTGGTCGTGCAGGCGCAGCAGGGTCGCCACGCTGAGCGCGAGGAAGACCACGATGGCCAGGCTGTACCAGGTCAGTCCGACGACGCTGGCCACACCCACCGCCACGAAGACGCCGGTCAGCACCGCGCCCACCCGGACCAGGCCCATCTTCATCGTGCCTTTGCTGGACGCCTGCACGACGAGCAGCGCGGTCAGGGCCCCGGTGAGATCCCGCTCCTGCGGGAAGAGCACCTGGATGATGAGGTAACTGCTCACCGTGGCGGCGGTCAGCCGCAGGATCGTGGCCAGATGAGGCTGCGCCTGGGTCCAGATCCCGGCCCAGGTGCTGGGACGGTCGGGCCAGATGCGGTCTACCAGCGCCGACAGTCGAGCTCGGGCCCGCACCTGCCAGGGCGGGCGTCGCCGAGGAGCCTGAGGGCGGTCCACGACTGGCAGGGTAGTCGGCGTCGGTGACCGGATCGTCGCCCCGGCGCGCGTCGGGTGGCAACGACCCCGGCGGCGAGTGATCCGCGACCCGGGGGCCCAGGACGGTGGGGGCCAGGACGGTGGGGGCTCGGGTCTCGATCGTCACGGGTGCTCGCCCGGTGGATCTCGACGCGCCAGGTACAGGGTGGATTCCACCGTGGCGTCCGCCGGCATGAAGTCGGCCATCGACGTCCGCCACGCCTGCACCGACGGGTCGTCACTGGCGTCGACCATGCCGGCCAACTCGACATAGCCGTCGAGATAGTGGCCGGCAAAGGTCTCCCCGTCGGCCATCCGAGCGGCGACCGGGGATGCACTGTCCGCAGCGAGCACGTCCCGCTCCACGCTCACCCAGGAAGGGCGATCGGGGTTGTTCAGCCCATCCAGTTCGGGGATGGGGTCGGTGCTGTTCTCCAGGGTGAGTACCTGGACGTCGTCGGGGAACTCGAACTCCGAGATCGGTGCACCCGCGGTGAGCACGCCGGCCACCTGGTAGCGGCGGCGGATCTGCGGATCGCTGGCCAAGGTGGCCGCGGTGATGCCGCCCTGGCTGAAACCGACCAGCATCACCGGCTCGTCCGCGCCGATCCCCGCCTGGCGCATCGCGGACAGACCGGCTTCGACGGCATCCGGCTGGCTCCCGCCCGGGCGCATGCCCTGCTTGGCCACCATCTCGACGTTGGAGGTCAGGTCACTGGGGTAGGGCCCGCCGTCGACACCCCAGTCGTTCGTCGGCGGCAGGTACACCACCCAGCGGTTGGTCCCGTCCTGCTGGGGGACCCGCTCGACGATCACCCCGCCCTTGACGTGCTGGCCGCCTTCGAGAGACCCGCGAGGATGGGTCAGGCCGCTGAGCCGCAGCATCATCTGCTGGGTGGAGTCGGCCGCCGCAATGGTGCGGGTGGGAGTGGGAGTGAGCGTGACCGAGCCGTTGACGAAGAGACCGAAAGGACGCCCGGCGGTGGTCAACAGCGTGGCGAAGCCGGCGGCGCCGCTGCTGTGCCGGGCCTGTTGGGGATCGGCCGGCAAGAAGGGCACCACCATCGGCAGGGTGGCCAGCGCCTCCCGGGCAAGATCGGGATGGCTGACCAGGTAGGTCAGCCCGGCGTCGGCGTCACCGGACAGATCATCGACGGTGTCGTCGAGCGCCTCGCGGATCTCGCGTTGCACTCGCCCGTACAGCGGGCCTGCACCCTGCCCGGTGAGCAGATGGCCGAGGTGCTCGGCCGAGTTGAGGCTCATCCGGCCTGCCGCCCACCCCACGGCGGTGGCCGCCACCCCGAGAAGCAGCGGCGCCGCGACGACCGGGCCGAGGTGATGCCACAGCGCGCTCACCCAGTCGAGCACGTCGCGCTCGGCCAGCCGGTAACCCCAGGCGGCCTTGTCGACCGAACCCGCCAGGGTCTGGCAGCCCGCAGCGGCGGCCAACAGCTCAGCCACGATGCCCGGGACCCGGCCGTAGACGCGCGCCGAACCGACCGGATCGAGGGCGCCGGCTGCCACGAGCGCCGGATCGGCGAGGATGCCCCGCAGCCGCAGCAGATCGGCGGCCAGCTCCGAGCCGCATCCGGACAGCACCGCGGCCAACTCGTCCAATGCCTCCAGACGAGCGCCCACCCCGTACGCCCCGCCACTGACCTGCACGTCAGTCGCGGTAGTCATGACAGTGCCTCCCGACGGCCGCCGACCCCGGACGCCCGGCCATTGCCCCGCACCTCGGTCGCAATAGTCATCGCAGTGCCTTCCGACGTCCGCCGACCCCGTACGGCCCGCCACTCACCTGCACGTCGGTCGCAGCAGTCATGACAGTGCCTCCCGACGGCCGCCCACCCCGGACGCCACGCATTGCCCCGCACCTCAGTCGCGGTAGTCATGACAGTCCGGCGCCAAGGACCTGGGTGGCGGACGACACCAGGGCGACCGCCTCCGCAGCCCGGGCCTCGGCCCGGTACCCGTGCTCGCGCAGGGACGTGGCCAGTTCGTCGAGATCGGCGGCCGCCCGACAGATCCGATCGACCTGATCGTGGGCTCGCTCGCGCATCAGATCGCCGGCGGATGAGCGCCACTCGGTGGCCCCGGCACTACCTGCGACGCGCGCGGCGACCTGACGCACCTGGTCGGCCAGGCCGCCGACCTGGCCACTCAACGCCAGAACCGTCGCCCCGACGTCCGCGATGGCTGCGCCCGGTGGCCCCAGGGCGCCCACAGGGCTATCCATGGGAACTGCCGAGGACAGAATGCGAGGCCGAACCGGCTGTGACGAGGCTCATGGGCGGCAGGCTAGGCAGGTGGCACCGCCACGACAGGGGCTGACGCACGTCCTGTGGACAGACCAGGCCCCGGGCCGGGGGCTGTGGAAAGCCAGGCCGTCGCCGCCTCCCCCGGTCAGTCCAGGGTGTCGATACCGTCGATGGTCTCGGTGGCCAGGCTCTCGGCGAGCGTGCGGGCCCGCGACTCCTGCGCCGAATACACCCGCACGTGCACCACCACCTGGCCCCGCCGCAGCACCAGGGACTCGCGAGAGACCGGTTGCTTCCACGACGATCCGGACAGGGTGACCTCGGTGCTCACCCGCAGTCCGTCCCAGGCGCCCTCGACGTAGGGGCTGACCGTGCTGGCCCCCTCCTCGGCCGGCACCGCCGACCCCTCTCCCAAGTCCCGCAAGGGGGTGGAGAAGTCCGCGCATCCCCCGGCGGCCTCCTCGACCGCCGACATCAACTCCTCGGCCTCCCCTTCGGTGGGTGCCCTGGCCGCGACGATGCTCGCCTCGTCAGCCTGATGCGAGCCCGCCGCGGGCGGCTTGGTGGCCAGTGCCTCGGTGGCCGGCAGGCTGGGGGTGGTGACCGCGTCCGGCTGACAACCGCTGGCCTCGGACGGGATGAGGTTCTCCGCGCCCATCGTGGTGACCTCGGTGAACTCCGACCGCAGCGTGCCCAGCGGGAGCACAGCGGACATCTCGTTGGGCGAGACGTCGAAACCGGATGACAACGACGGCCCGGACGCACCGGGTGGACGGGCTCCGTCATCGAGGGTCTTCTGGCTGATGTCGGGCGGCGGTGGATCCTGGGTGCAGCCAACCAGGAAAGCGCCTACAAGGCTGAATCCGGTCATCAGTGCCAGTGCGCACGCGGAACCGGTCCGGGTGCGGGGCACGTGCATCCGGTCACCGTAACGATCGCTGTCCGGTCCACACCGACGGCGCGCTGTCGGCGCCATCGTGAGCTCGACCTGGACGACTCTGGCCAACCGGCGTGGGGCGACTGTCAGGGACGGGACGTAGGCTGCTTCCTGTGACCGAGAATGCCAATCCTCGGGGCTCGGTGAGCACGCCGACCCCCGCCAGCCCAGCGCTGGATCCCGCCACCTTCGACCCCAGCGTGCGCCCCCAGGACGATCTGTTCCGCCATGTGCACGGCCCCTGGCTCCGCGAGACCGACATCCCTGCCGACAAGCCGATCATCGGCGCCTTCCGCGATCTGGCGGACGAGGCCGAGGCGGCGGTGCGCGACATCATCACCTCGCTGCCCACCGAGTCCGACGATCCCGATGTGGCCAAGGTCGCCGCCTTGTATGCCAGTTTCATGGACACCGACGCCGTCGAGGCCGCAGGGAGCGAGCCCATCGCCCCGCTGCTGGCGCGGGTCGACGCGGTCACCTCCTTCGCCGAATTCATGCAGGTCAGCGGCGAGCTCAGCCGGCTGGGGGTGGGCTCGCTGGTGGATGCCGACGCCGAGTCCGACCCGGGCGATCCCACCCGGGTGCTCCTCTTCGTGGGCCAATCGGGCCTGGGTCTGCCCGACGAGGCGTACTACCGCGACGACGCTCACGCCGACGTGCGCGAGAAGTACCTGGCCCATCTGGAAGCGACCCTGCGGCTGATCGGGGCCGACGACGCGGCCGGGCAGGCCGCAGCCATCATGGCGCTGGAGACCAAGATCGCGGCCTGCCACTGGGATCGGGTGCGGCGCCGCGACATGGTCGCCATGTACAACCTGATGCCCTTCAGCCAGGTCGAGGAGTCCGCACCGGCGCTGGAACTGCCTCGCTTCTTCGCCGCAGCGGGAGTGAACGAGGCCGCGCTGGCAGAGGTGGTCAACGCCCAGCCGAGTTTCTTCTCCGACGCCAACGGCCTCGCCGAGGAGCCACTTTCCGCCTGGCAGTCGTGGCTTCGGTGGCAGATCGTCCGGTCGTTCTCCGCCTACCTGTCCAGCGCCTTCGTCGATGCGAGTTTCGCCTTCTACGGCACCGTACTGACCGGAGCCACCGAGATTCGCGAGCGGTGGAAGCGTGGGGTGGGGTTCGTCGAGGGCTCGATGGGCGAGGCCGTCGGCAAGATCTACGTGGAGCGGCACTTCTCCCCGCTGGCGAAGCAGCGGATGGATGAGCTCGTGGCCAACCTCATCGAGGCCTACCGCAGTTCGATCTCGAGCCTGGAGTGGATGACCGAGCCCACCAAGGTCAAGGCCCTGGACAAGCTGAGCAAGTTCAAACCGAAGATCGGCTACCCCGCTGTGTGGCGGGACTACTCGGCGCTGCAGGTCTCACCGGAGAGCCTGGTGGCCAATGTCATGGCGGTGAGCGAGTTCGCCACCGACTGGATGCTCGGCAAGGTCGGCAAGCCGGTGGACCCGGACGAGTGGCTGATGACACCGCAGACCGTCAACGCCTATTACCACCCGCTGCGAAACGAGATCGTCTTCCCCGCAGCGATTCTGCGGCCACCGTTCTTCAACGAGCACGCCGACGACGCGGTGAACTACGGCGGCATCGGAGCGGTGATCGGGCACGAGATCGGGCATGGCTTCGACGACCAGGGGTCCACCTGCGACGGGGACGGCCGCCTGGTCAACTGGTGGAGCGACACCGACAGGGCCGCCTTCGAGGAGCGCACCAGCGTGCTCATTGATCAGTTCTCCACCCTCGAGCCACGCCAGACTCCCGGCCATCAGGTCAACGGCGAGTTGACGATCGGGGAGAACATCGGAGATCTGGGCGGCCTGGGCATCGCCTACAAGGCGTGGCTGTTGGCCGGGGGCGCCGACGACGATCCCGCCGACGGGTTGACCCCGCAACAGCGGCTCTTCCTCAACTGGGCGATGGTCTGGCAGACCAAGGCCCGTGACGAGATCGTGCTGACTCGACTGGCCACCGACCCGCACTCTCCTGCGGAGTTCCGCTGCAACCAGATCGTGCGCAACATCGACGAGTTCTATGAGGCATTCGAGGTCACCGAGGGCGACGAGTTGTGGCTGGCACCGGAGCAGCGGGTCACCATCTGGTGACCGGACGGTCAACAGGCGCGACCGGGGATGTCACCGGGTAGCCCCGACGTTCCCGAGCCGCCGCCAGAGCCATTCGACCGGTCCAAGCCGGAAGTGCCGTAGCCAGACGTGCGCGCTGGCCACGACCAGGCCAGCCACACCTGCGTAGGCCACGAGCGTGACCGGAACCCGGTAGGCACCGAGCTGATCGGCCAGGCCAAGTCCCCAGCCGTAGAAGACGGCTCCGGCCAGAAGGTTCTGCAGCAGATAGCAACTCAGCGCGGCACGGCCCACCTCGCGTAGCCGGCGGGCCGCCCACCCGTGGGCGCCCCGGCGTAGGGAGTACTCCGCAACAAGCGCCAGCACGCCGAGTGCGACCAGTGGCGCCACCAGATACCGCTCCAGAAGCACTCCGGCCAACCCGGCCGCAGTGCCCAGGGCTAGGTCGACCGGAAGAGCGACGCCGCCCAGCACCAGCAGGATCCGCCGCAGGCCGGCTCCCTGCTCGGTGAAGATGCCCGCGCGCAATAGCCGGACCCCGAGCAGGAACAGGGCCACCGAGCCGAAGGCGATGAACACCGGCTCGGCCCGGAAGATGACGATGTTGGCCAGCCGGAAACCCACCAGGTCGACGAAGGAGCCGTCCGCGTATGGGTTGGCTCCGGACCAGGCACGCTGGGTGTCGCCCGCACCGGAGGCGAAGGCCAGCCCGGATGCCACGACGACCACAAGCACGTGCGCAGCCGCGAAACCGGCACAGAGCAGGCGCTGCATCCGCCGGCTCGTCAGCAGCATCCAGGACACCAAGGCCGCGGTGACGGCGTACCCCATGAGCACGTCGAACTCCGCGATGAGCAGGTAGTTGAGGGCCCCGTCCAGGAACAGCAGGGCGGCTCGCCACAGATAGCGCCCCGGCCACCGGTGCCCTCCGCGCACCGCCGAGGCGTGCTGGAGGGCCAAGCCCATTCCGAAGAGCATGCACAGCAGCGCCAGTGACTTGCCCTGGCTGAGGGCCATCGCCGCTCCCTGCACGAGTTGATGCGCGGGCGGTGTGGCCGCCGTCACCGGGTCGAGCAGGTAACCGGCGAGACCGTACGGGTGGGTGAACAGCCAGATGTTCGTGCCGAGGGTCCCGAGGATGGCGAGTCCACGGGCCAGGTCGAGGGCGTGCACGCGGGTGGGTCCGACCGTCTGCGCGGACTGTTCCAATACGACTGTATTTGCCACGGTTCGACCGTACCATACGCTCGTATTGTTCCGGTGGCCGGTTGGCGATGCTCGTCCGCTCGAAGGGCGCGGCGTGGGACCATCGGCGCCGTGAACCACACGGCACCTGATGTGGATCACCACGTATCTGGGGAGGCGAACAGCCGGTGAGCGCGAGCCCGCGCATCCTGCAGGCGACGATCCACGTCGTGGCAACCGCAGGCCTCGAAGGCACCAGTGTGCGCAGCGTCGCGGCCGAGGCGGGGGTCTCGATCGGCGCCGTCCAGCACCACTTCAAGACCAAGGCCGATCTGCTGTCCGCTGCCATGTCCACGGTCGCCGAGCGCTTCCGGGCCGATCTGCAGGCCCGGCTCGAGCAGGCCGAGGATTCGCGAGATGCGCTGCGGCAGAGCCTGTACGCACTCGCCTGCGCGGACCAGGACACCACCCCGGCAGCGATCTGGACCGCCTTCGCGGCCGGAGCCTGTGTCGATCCGGCGCTTCGCAGCCAGCACGTGGCCCAATGGCACCAGGTCGAGGCGTTCATCTCCAGCCTGGTGGCGGCGATCGCTCCGCAGTGGTCGCCGGACAGAGTCCAGGACACCGCCGGCGTCCTGCTGGCGATGGTCGACGGCATCGCTGTGGCCAGGGCGGCCGAGACCGATCGGATGCCCGCCGAACGCGCCCGGCGGCTGGTCGACATCGCCTGCGCCTGCCACCTGCCCGAATGATCACCCCGGTTCGATGAGCGGCACGAACAGGTATCGACCCGCCCAGTGCACCGTCCGACCTCGGTCGGTGACGCGTGCCATCCGACCCTGAACCGGCAGGACGAGCACACCGTCGGCGGCCAGCTGGCCGATCAGTTCGTCGGGCAACCCAGAGGCGTTGGCCGAGACGAGGATACGGTCGTACGGGGCCTCCTCCGGCCAACCGAGCCGGGCGGGCCTGGCGGCCTCGATCCGAGCCCACGGCTGCCCGGTGGAGGCGAGGTTCCCCGCGCCCCACGCGCGCAGTTCGGGGACGATCTCGGTGCCGATCACCGAGCCGGCCGGCCCCACCAACCTGGCCAGCAACGCGGTGGTCCACCCGGAACCAGCTCCGACGTCCAGTACCCGTGCCCCCGGCGGCACGTCGAGCAGTTCCAGCATCCGGCGGACGGTGCGCGGTTGGGAGTTGGTCTGCTCCCACCCGATGGACAGTGGGCGATCCTCCTGGGCATGCGCCAACTCGCAGGTCGGCAGGAACCCCCGCCGGTCGATGGCCGCCAGGGCCTCGTTCACCCGCTCCGCCGCGCCGACGCTCACCCGGCGCCCACCTCCACTCCGGTCATCCCGCGCTCGCCTCGATCCGGTCTCAGCCCGGCTCAGCCACCAGTGCGCTGAAGGACCCGCTCAGCCTCGGGTAGTAGAACTCCCACACCACCCCGGCCACGGCCAGCGCGACATCATCGGCGCCGCTCTCGGCGGCCACCAGCCGATCCAGGTAGTACTCCCAGCCAGGGCCTACCTGCCCGGCGAGCTCCGGATCGTCGATGGGCTGTGCGAAGGTGAGGGTGGTGACGCCGTCGAACTCCACCAGGTCGAGTTCGAGCCGCCAGGCGTCCGGCCCGGATGCGGTCTCCACCACGAGCCGACGAGGTGGCTCGCACTCGCAGATCCGATGGATCTCGGGCGGCACGTCCTCGCCCTCGGCGGTCATCGTGAACAGCACCTGCCCGCTTGCCGGGTCGCCCGTCCAGGTGCCGATCCAGCGCTGCAGCCGCTGCGGCTCGGTGACGGCCGCCCAGACCTCGCCAATACTCGCTCGAAAACTCCGCTGCCACACCAGATACCACGTGCCGGAACGGTTTTCGCGAACAGCTGTCAGGTCGCTCATGCACCCACACCCTCATTGCCGGCATCGCAGCCGGGCATCGTTTCGCCGTCCGCGGCCGGTCGTCCGCGCGTACCGGGGCCCCTCGGGTGGTCACCGGCAGGCCCAACGTCGCGGCTGGCCGCCGGCCGGGTCCCGGCCCGCTCGCGAACCGTGCGACGCACTTCGAGGTCAAGGGCATCGAGCAGATGAGGCGCGAGGCCCGACTGGCGTCCGGGCCCCCCGCCCGCCGGCGTGAGATCGTCCAGCAGTTGCCGGACCTGGCCCAGGCCGGTCGGCTCCAGTCGGTAGAAGTGCTCACGGCCTCGAACCTGGACGGTGACCAGCCGACTCTCGGACAAGACCCGCAAGTGCCGGCTCACCGCAGGTCGGCTGATAGGACGGGCCAGCGCCAGATCGGCCACCCGGCACGGGCGCTGGGCGAGTTCCAGCAACAGCGACCGACGGACCGGATCGGCTAGTGCGCCGAAAACGTCCATGCGGGAAAGGTAACTCGATGGTTACCTTTGTGACAAGCGACTGAGCCCGACGAACCAGGGCAAGGCCAAGGTTGCGAAGGTGCCCGTTCCGGCGTCGGCGCAGGCTGCATCGGCTGGGCACCCGCCACCCGCCCCGCCCATCCGCCAGCCGGGTGCGCACAACGGATGGGCCCCGCGCTCACCGGATAGTGCGCCGGACGCAGCATTCGTACGGTCAGGTGACCTTGTCGCCTTTCCAAAGGAGTTGTCCCATGTCCACCCATACCAACCGCGTTGCCGTGGTCACCGGCGCCGCCCGCGGCATCGGCCAAGCGATCGCTCAACAACTCGGCTCGCGCGGGGCCACTGTGGTCGCGGTCGATCTGCAGGATCCTCACGAGACCGTGGCGCGGATTCAGGCTGACGGCGGCACCGCCGTGGCGCATACCGCCGACGTAGCCGACCAAGGCCAGACCCAGGACCTCGGCCGGCGAGTCGAGTCGGAGTTCGGCCGTTGCGACATCCTGGTCAACAACGCCGGTATCTACCCCTTTGTGGATATCGATGACCTGGACTATGACTCCTGGCGGCGAGTGATCACCGTGAACCTCGACTCCCAGTTCCTGATGACCAAGGCCGTCCTGGCGACCATGAAGGCCGGCGGGTGGGGTCGTATCGTCAACCTCACCTCGAACTCGATCGGGATGCCGGTGCCCGGCCTGACGCACTACATGGCCAGCAAGATGGGGGCGATCGGCTTCACCCGCGCCCTGGCCAACGACGTCGCGGCCTTCGGCATCACCGTCAACGCGGTCGGCCCGACCCTCACCCGTACCCCTGGCGTGGTCTCGGCGGTCGCCCCCGAACTGCAGGAAGCGGTCGCGGCGGGGCAAGCGATCAAGAAGGTCGGCGAGGCGGACGACGTGGTGGGGACCATCCTGTTCCTCACCAGCGAGGACTCCCACTTTGTCACCGGGCAGACGATCATGGCCGACGGCGGCTACGTGCGACTCTGAGGGCGAGCATGCCGAGGTCGTTCGCCCCGGGGGTGGCGGCGGGCGTTGCCTTGAGCCTCAGGCGGTTGCGGGTCGATGCGGGTGCGAACGGCATGCCGAAGTCGTCATATGTGCCGACCTTGGCATGCCGTTGCCGCTCGGCCAGATGGTGGCGGTGGGGGTACTACCGGCTCGCCCTGTTTGCCCGCGGCAGCTTCAGGAGCCCACATGGGATCGGGCGTTGCCTTGAGCCTCAGGCGGCTGCGGGTGGCCGCGGAGATGCGTCGCGGGCATGCCGAAGTCGTCACATGCGCCGACCTTGGCATGCCGTAGTCGCTCGGCCAGATGGTGGCGTAGGGGTACTACCGGTTCGCTCTGTTTGTCCGCGGCAGGTTCAGGGGCCTGCATGGATCGGGTGTGGCCTTGAGCCTCAGGCGGCTGCGGGTGGCCATGGAGATGCGTCGCGGGCATGCCGAAGTCGTCACATGCGCCGACCTTGGCATGCCGTTGCCGCTCGGCCAGGTGAGGGTGGTGGGGGTACTACCGGTTCGCTCTGTTTGCCCGCGGCAGCTTCAGGAGCCCACATGGGATCGGGCGTTGCCTTGAGCCTCAGGCGGCTGCAGGTCGGTGCGGGGTGCAGAACGGCATG